>NZ_QAJJ01000038.1:0-1822 GCF_003852455.1 Rhodococcus sp. KBW08 | reverse complement strand
TCGATCGTGGTGTGGATTCGACGTTGTCGGCGTGGTTCGATGATGCTGCTGCGCGGTTTGGTGATCGGGTTGCGGTGCGGTTCGGTGGCGAGTCGTTGTCGTATGGTGAGTTGTCGGTGCGGGCTAATCGTTTGGCGCGCAGGTTGATTGCTCAGGGTTGTGGTCCGGAGTCGTTGGTGGCGGTGGCGTTGCCGCGGTCGGCGGATCTTGTGGTGGCGTTGTTGGCGGTGGTGAAGTCCGGTGCGGGGTATTTGCCGGTGGATCCGTCGTATCCGGCTGATCGTGTCGAGTTCATGTTGGCCGATGCTGCTCCGGTGGCTGCGATTTCGTGGTCCGGGCGTGAGTTGGTGTTGCCTGTTGGTTTGCCGGTGGTTGATGTCGACGCGGTGGATGTGTCGGAGTTCGATGGTTCGGTGGTGACGGATGCGGATCGTGTTGCGCCGTTGCGGTCGTCGAATGTTGCGTATGTGATTTACACGTCGGGTTCGACGGGTCGCCCGAAGGGTGTGCAGGTTCCGCACACGACGGTGGCGAAGTTGTTCGCGAATACCGAGGGTGTGTACGGGTTCGACGAATCCGATGTGTGGACGATGTTCCACAGTTATGCGTTCGACTTCTCGGTGTGGGAGTTGTGGGGTCCGCTGTTGTACGGCGGCACGTTGGTGGTTGTGGATTATGTGACGTCGCGGTCGCCGGAGCAGTTCTTGGAGTTGCTTGCTGCTGAGCGGGTGACGGTGCTCAATCAGACGCCGTCGGCGTTCTATCAGTTGGCTGAGGCTGATCGGTTGGCGTCGGAATCCGGTCGGGCTGCCGAGTTGTCGTTGCGGTGGGTTGTTTTCGGTGGCGAGGCGCTCGAGCTGCGTCGCTTGTCGGATTGGTACGGCCGCCGCGGTGACAGTGCGCCGACGTTGGTGAACATGTACGGCATCACGGAGACGACGGTGCATGTGAGCCATCGTGTGTTGGATGCTGCGTTGGCGGCGGATGCGTCGGCGAGTGTTGTGGGTCAGGCTATTTCGGGTCTGCGGGTGTTCGTGTTGGATACGCGTTTGGCTCCGGTGCCGGTTGGTGTTGCGGGTGAGATGTATGTCGCTGGTGTGCAGTTGGCTCGGGGTTATCTGGGTCAGGCGGGGTTGACGTCGACGCGGTTTGTGGCGAGTCCTTTTGCTGCTGGTGAGGTTTTGTACCGCACGGGTGACGTGGCGTCGTGGAACAGTGCTGGTGATTTGGAGTATCTGGGTCGCGCGGATGATCAGGTGAAGATCCGTGGTTTCCGGATCGAGATCGGTGAGATCGAGTCTGCGGTGTTGGCAGATGTGTCCGTGGCGCAGACGGCGGTGGTTGTTCGTGAGGATTCTCCGGGTGATCAGCGGTTGGTGGCGTATGTGGTTCCGGCTGCGGGTGTGAGCGTGTCGATCGACGACCTTCGGGTGTCGGTGGGTTCGTTGTTGCCGGAGTACATGGTGCCGTCGGCGTTTGTGGTGTTGGATGCGATTCCGTTGACGGTGAACGGGAAGTTGGATCGTCGGGCTTTGCCGGTTCCGTCGTTGCAGGTTGCGGTGTTCCGTGCTCCGACGTCGGTGGTGGAAGAGGTTGTGGCGCAGACGTTTGCGGATGTTCTGGGCGTTGAGCGTGTTGGTTTGGATGATGATTTCTTTGCTCTCGGTGGTAATTCGCTGATTGCGACGCAGGTGACGTCTCGGTTGGGTCAGGCGTTGGATGCTTCGGTGTCGGTGCGGGAGTTGTTCGAGGCGTCGACGGTGGAGGCGTTGGCTGCTCGTTTGGGTTCTCATGTCGGTGGTGGTTCGCGTGCGGCGTTGAC
>NZ_QAJJ01000037.1:0-25381 GCF_003852455.1 Rhodococcus sp. KBW08 | reverse complement strand
ACAACTGCGGCAACAACAACGCCCTCGAACCTCGACTGCGCGGAGTTCGGCTCCGGGGAGCTCGCACGGAGCGAGCGGAAGTGACGTCAGAGTTCCCTGTACTGCCGGCCATCGTGTCTCCCGTTTCGAACGTAACTACCCGCGCGCATACCGGCCGTTCCGATCTTTGCGCGTTCCAAGTTAATCAAGATAGCCGTCAACCGGTTCACGGGTAGCTAGTGGCCCCCACTCACCCTGGCTGGTCGATGTCGGACACTCCGGACTTGTCGGAGATATCGACTAGGGGGTGGATTCGTTACACAAAGGAGATGTTATTTCGATGTGGCGCTCGATGGTTAGCAACCACAACTAATGGGCGGTCAAAGGGCATTGTTGGTAAAGCTCGCAACGACAGGGCCAACGACGGCAATACCTGTCGGGCCGAGGAGGCTTCCGTGGGGAACGCGCACGTACACGTTCTGGATCTCACCAGTGACGAATACTTGCCATAGGAGCGCTGCATCTTTGCTGTTTGGATGCTCCGCGGCGCTAATGTAACTGAGATTACCGGCGAATAGCTGAGGATGGTAGTTGTCAATGCAGTCGCCGAGGCACGAAAGACTGTTCATCAAACGCCCGAGCCGATCAGCCGTCAACGATTCGGCGTGATCGCGAATCATCTCGTACAAATCTGTCATGGCATGGCGCGAGAATCCTGCGTGCTCCGGGTCGCCTACTTCGATCCCCGCGGATCGAAGTTCATCCACGAGCATGTCTGAAATGGATCCGCCTACTCGGGTCGGCATCGAATCCAACATGATCAAGGATTCCACCGTCCGCCCGCTCTCTTGCAGTCTGGTCGCAATGCCCGTGAGCGAGCAATCCCCCGAACGACCATCCGAGGAGGCGATAGGGGCCCTCGGGTTGCACGGCCACGATCTCTGCCAGATACCGGGAAATGTATTCATCCAAACTTGTCGGCAACCCCTCCGACTCCAGGATGTACGGGCTCTGAAGTCCGTAGATCGGAGTGTCGGCGTTGATGAACGGCGAAAGTGCCGCGTAGGACCAGGCAAACCCAGAGAGCGGATGGACACAGAAGACGGGTGTGGACGCACCCGTCGGTCGGATCGGCAAAAGTACCTCGAGTGCTCGATCGGGACCCGAATCCGTTCCGCGATCGATCGCTGCAGCCAAATCGTAAACCCGTGGGAATTCCAGCACCAAACGAGCCGGCACGCTCGTCCCCGCTGCTGTGCGCAAAGAATCCGCGAGACACGTTGCAAGCAACGAAGTTCCGCCGAAGTTGAAGAAATCGTCGTCCAGTCCGACCATGACGTCGGACTCGAGCCCTAGAACGGTTCCGAACACTGATGCGACAACGCGTTCGGTCGGAGTTATGGGAGGACGAACGTGGCGCGACTTCGGAGTCGGCGAGGGCAACCGCTCGCGATCGAGTTTGCCATTTCTCGTCAACGGAAGACTTGCCAGAACAACGACTTCCGCAGGAACCAATTGCGAAGGCAGGGCCGCCCTTGCGGCCGCGACAAGCGAGTCGGAATGCAGTCCGGCCTCTGGCTCTGCCACGACATATCCGATCAATCGATCGGGGGACGCGGCACTCCCCCGGACTGCTGCCGCAGCTTGGGCAACCCCTGGGCCGGCCAGCAGCGCCGATTCCACCTCGCCGAGTTCGATTCTGATTCCCCTGAGTTGAAACTTGGAGGTCTGACCGACCGACGTATTCGATCACTCCCCCCACACACCAGCGCGCCATATCCCCGGTCCGATACATCCGGTCGCCCGTCGGACCAAACGGATTTGCAACGAATCGTGACGAGGTCAACCCGAAACGGCGATGGTATCCACGGGCGACACCGGCGCCAGCCAGATACAACTCGCCGACCACGCCGTCAGGCACAGGCCGCAACCGCCGATCCAGCACGTACGCGGTGGCCCCGACGATAGGTGCACCGATATCCACCCGTAGGTTCTGCGTAAGCGGCTCACTTATCGTCGCCATCACGGTAGTTTCGGTCGGACCGTATCCGTTGAAGAACGAAACCTCCCGCGACCAGCGATCAACAAGCTCCGATGGGCAACTCCCTCCACCGGCGACTACCACGTCCAGATCCGTCAGTCCGGTGGAGGGCAGTGATCCGAGTGTTGACGGTGTCACAAACATGTGAGTGATCTTGTTGCGCGCGAGCTCGTCCCACAGCTCCTGACCGCCGAGGATCTCCGGCGAAACAACGACCATGGTCGAGCCTGCCCCTACTGCCAGCAGAAGTTCCAATACCGACGCATCGAAGCTCGGCGAAGCGAAGTGGAGTGTCCGTGACTCTGGACGAAGTCGGTATCGAGACATTTGCTCACTCGCGAAGCTGGCGAGCCCTCGGTGCGAGACGACGACGCCCTTCGGCTGCCCGGTTGAGCCTGAGGTGTAGATGACGTACGCCGAATTGGCCGTGTCAACCGGACGAACACGATCGGACGCGGTGAAGGCCCCGTTCGAATCGCTGGGAATTGAGTCGATGTGAATCCAGTCAACGGTCTGCGGCAAACCGACGCAGTCCCGCGCGGTCGTGAGCCCGTATGCGACAGATGAATCACCCAGCATGTAACCGACGCGCCTGGCTGGATACCGAGGATCGATCGGTAGGAACGCCGCACCCACAGCGCTGACAGCCCACACGGCAAGCACAGATTCGACTGACCTCTGCACGCACACTGCCACACAGTCTTCGGCGCCGATTCCACGATTTGTAAGTTCTCGGGCGATTGCCGACGATCGAAATACCAAATCGCGATAGGTCATCGATCTGGGCCCATCGACCACTGCAACCCGTGACGAGTCGACCTCCGCCGCATGCCAGAGCAGGTCCGCAAGTGTTCGCGGGGAGACTTCGCAACTCCCCGCTCGTCTCGTCAACGCGGCTTCGCTGCTCTTGTCAAGGAGTGGGATGTCCCCAACTATGACGTTCGGGTTCTCGCATATCGCGGACACTATTCGCTGGAATTGATCTGCCATCGCAAGCACCGTGGAGTGCTCGAACAAGTCGGTGGCGTACGTGAACGACGCGGCCAGACCTACATGGCCTCCGCCGGGGTTGCCACACTCCACGACAGTCAGCTGAAGTTCGAACTTCGACACCACACCGCCTATAGCAATGGGCGAGACCACGAGGTCCGGCAGCTCCAACTTCGGCTCGGACATGTTCTGGAAAGCTAGTGCGACCTGAAACAGCGGATGGCGATGCGGACTACGCGGGACGGCGAGTTCGTCCACCAACCGGTCGAAGGGGACGTCCGAGTTCTCGAACGCGTCGAAGTCACCGCGGCGAGCTCGATCGAGAACTTCCGAAAAGTCCACGTCCAGGTCAACTCGTAGTCGCAGCACGAGGAGGTTGACGAACATCCCGATCATTTCGTCGAGAGCAGCATAGTCACGACCAGCAACAGGCGTACCGATGATCACGTCGGAGCTATCGGACAGACGGGCCAACAAGATCCCGAACGCCGCATGCAGAACCATGAAAAGCGAAGTTCCGGCAGCATTTGCGAGATCGAACATCCTCTGATGGACCCGCGCTCCGAGCTCGAAGCTGACAACGCCCCCTGCCGTCGTCAAGACAGTCGGGCGTGGCCGGTCCCGGGGAAGGTCGATAACGTCCGGAATGCCGTCCAGTGTTCTGACCCAATACTGCAGCTGACGGCCGACCCGCGGCGAGTTCCCATCTTGATCAGCCATGATTTGGCGCTGCCACAAGGCGAAATCCGCATACTGAATGTCCAGCGGAATCCACGACGGCGAGGTCCCGGATCTGCGACTCGAGTACGCCGCCGCCAGATCTCCCGCCAAGGGCGCCATCGACAGACCGTCAGTTGCGACGTGGTGCACTACAAGGACCAGCACATAATGTGAAGGACTCGATTGAAAGAGTTTGACCCGCAACGGTATCTGCTTCGACAGATCGAAAGGCAGGCAGGCCGCCGCCGCCGCAGCATCGGCCAATTCGCCCTCATCGACCTGCTGGAGTTCGAAGAACAGCCCCGCATGTTCAGGAGACAGGATGTGCTGACCTAGAAGACCGTCGATTTGGAGGTAGATCGTTCTGAGAACCTCATGTCTGCGGATGACATCCTGTAGAGCAGATTCCAAAGCACTCACATCAAGGTGGCCGTCAATCATCAACCCGAGCGGAATGTTGTACGCCGAAGACTGCGGGCCCAAGCAATTGAGCACCCACATCCGCTCTTGGGCGAAAGAAAGTGGAATCAGATCGGGCCTGACTACTCGGGTGATCGCCGGTAGCGTTCCACTCCCGAGCGTCGGCTCGATCGCGACAGCAAGATCTTTGAGGGAAGCGGACTCGAAAAGTAGTCGGGCACTCACGACCGTATTCAGCGTCTCGCCTAGCCTGGCCGAGATCCGCAGCGCTGAAAGCGAGTTGCCACCGAGACTGTAGATGTTGTCATCGCGTCCGACGGCGTCGAGTTCGAGCACTTCCTCGAATACACGTGCGATTTCACATTCGAGTTGGGTTTGAGGAGCAACCAAGGGCACTGAGTCGAAGGTCGGTGCGCGGAGGGCCAGTCGATCCAGCTTTCCGGTCGGCGTCAGCGGAATCCGATCGAGCGGACATAGGACTGCGGGGACCATGTGCTTCGGCAGCCGACTCGAGACCCACGATTTGACCGCGTATAGATCGAGCAGACATCCCTGTCGCGCGAGAGCATACGAAACAAGCACAGTGTCGCCATTACCACGTGCGCAGGCAATCGTTACAGCAAATGCAACGTCTGGGTGGCCGCTGATGACCGCATCGACCTCGCCCGGTTCAACTCTCATCCCCCTGATTTTGACTTGAAAGTCCGCACGACCCACATACTCCAGTTGCGGCCTACCCCCCACATCGAGAACATGCACCCATCGAACCAAATCACCTGTGCGATATGCACGTTCACCAAACGAGCAATTCGGCAGAGCAACGAAACTGGAGGCCGTGAGATCCGCTCTTCCGTGATATCCCCGCGCAATTGCCGCGCCCGCAACATACAACTCACCCACCGCGCCAATCGGAACTTTCTGCAACCGCTTGTCCAGAACTACCACGGATACGCCCCGCACCGCAGAACCGATCACGATTGCATCGCCCGGCGACAAAGGCTCTGAACAAGTACTCATGACCGTGGCCTCCGTAGGCCCGTATCCGTTTTGCAGACGGCGTTTACCGCCTGCCGGCAATGGCACGGCCCAGTGGTCGACCAATTCCGGGGGCAACGCCTCACCGGCCGACAACACCACTTCCAAACTATCGAGTGCGTGAGGGTCGATCGTTGCCAGAACTGCGGGTGTGATTACAGCGTGTGTAACACCTTCTCGAGAGATCAATTCCGCAAGATCTGCGCCTCCGAACACCGCCGGCGGTGAGACGATCAGCGTCCCGGCAGCACCGATAGCCATCAAGAATTCGAAGATCGACGCGTCAAAACTCGGCGATGCCACGTGCAGAACGCGCGATCGACGCGTCAATCCGAACGTCACTACTTGCTCCGCAACGAGATTCGCCAATCCGGAGTGCGTGACCACTACGCCCTTGGGCACCCCCGTGGTCCCCGATGTGTAGAGCACATAGGCGGGATTATCGGCGCGGATTCTTACATCACGTTCGTAGTGCGGATCTGCATCCATCGTTGCCGAAGATATCGAATCCAGTTCGACAACAAACCAATTGACACTACTCGTCGGAAGATCTCTGACTACGCCGACAGTTGTCACTCCGGCGACAACGCGTGAATCGTCGAGCATGTGGCGGATTCGATCGACAGGGTAGCTGGGATCGATCGGAACGAAGGCCGCACCCGACTTGGCCACACCCCAGATGGCCACCAACAACTCCAGCGACCGCGGCATCGCGAGTGCAACCCTGTCCTCCGGGGAGATCCCTTGATCAATCAAACCCCGCGCCATCACCGACGCCCGCTCGTCGAGTTCCTGGTAGGTCATCGTCCGACCGGCGTACACTGCTGCGATCCCCTCAGGGTTCGCTTCGACTGCAGCTGCCATCAACTGATGAAGTAACGGGGTGACGAGACGGGAACGGCGTGTACGCCGTTCCCGTTTGGGGACGCGGACGTCAACATGCTCCGACACTGCTTCTCCTTGCGCACAAAGGGGTCCCGAACCAGCGCTTCGAACCCGTCAGATTGTGCGTGGAAGCCGGTCGACTATTCGAGCCGAATAGTAGCCCCTTGCCTACGAACGGCGCGAGACATGCCTAGGAATTGTCCCAGTCGGCACTGTCGACAACGAATCTCAAATCGGGCAAACTTTCAGACTCGATCGACGAGAGCCGTTCGGAAGGCGCAACCACGTGCGTAACCCATTCGTCAGCCAATATCTGGTTGATATCCGTACCGTTGAGTATCTTCGGGGGCAACACCACCGCAGCACCGGTGGAGGCTGCGAGGAACACCGTCTTCACCGCTAACTCGTCACCGATAGGCCCTGCGTACATAAGCCGCGATTCGTAGTCGACGTCGTGTGCGCTGCGAAGCTTCGCCATGATCTCGGTGAGCTGTCCGTAACTGACGCTGTCAGCGTCTACTGTCACCGACGATAACGCAACGTCGTCGACTCCGAGGAGACGAGTCCGATCTGCGTAGTTCACTGGGCGAGCGGAGAGAGAAGCGATTCTTTCCATGACTTCTGGGTCGTCAAGTAGCAATGTAGTGACGTCGGGGCTACTGATCGACGTTGCTGACGAGACAGATGTGATTACCATCCGAACAGCATCCGGCAATACTTCTCCTTCGATGGAATGTCCACCAGGCGCCGCGACAATCGCAGCGCCTGCCTTGGACAGCGCCCACATTGCTACAACCGCGTCCAAGCCTGACAAACCGACCAGAGCTACCAAATCTCCCGGGCCGATTCCGCCACCGATTACTTCGCGAGAAAGTCGGGACGAGCGCATGTCAACGTCTTGATACGTGAACTCTTCTCCGTCAACTGCAAGAGCCGGAGCCTCGGGGTCGGCTTCTACCGCCGTAGCCAAGAGCTGTGGAAGCAACTGAAGCGTCGAAGTTTCGCCCGACCGAGTACTCACCGGTTCTGACAGACCGATCAGTGCGTCCCGCTCTTCAACACTCATGATTTCGATGTCGCCGATAGGACGCGACGGATCTGCGACCACCTGCTCAATGACGCGGACAAAGCGCTGGGCATACCCGTCGACTGTGTGCTGATCGAACAAATCCGCAGCGTAGACCAAGTGCCCGACCATCCCCTCCGTCTGCGGATCCGATGTGAGTGTCAGTTGCAGGTCGAATTTCGCTGTTGCTTCGACGCCCTCGACGGCAGTGATCTTCAACCCGCCCAGGCTGAATTCGGCTCCGGCCATCGGTTCGACCGACAGTGCAATCTGGAACAGGTCGTTCGCTGAAACACCCAGCGCACCGGTCACCTCCTCGAACGGCACGTCTCCGTTCGCGAACGCTTCGAGATCGGTGTCGCGCACCAACGAAACAAACTCACCGAAGCCTGCATCGAGATCGGGCGCGGTTCGAAGAGTCAGAGTGTTGACGAACATGCCGACGACGTCGTCGAGATGCTTTTCGCCCCGACCGGCCACAACGGTGCCGATCGCAAAATCCCGACTGCCACCCATCCTCGTGATCAGGACACCGAGGGCTGCGTGCGCCACCATGAACAGCGTCGCGTTGTGTTCGCGAGCGATCTCGTTGAGACGGGCCGAAGTCGCAGCATCGACGGTGAACTCCGCAACGCCCGCCTTGGTCGACATGTGCTCCGGGCGCTGTCTGTCAGCCCGTAATCCGCCGATCGCGGTGAGTCCACTCAAGTTTCGGCGCCAGAACTCCAGTTGCTTCGCAGCCGGAGAGCCCACCTGGTCGATCGAACCGACCACCTCACGCTGCCACAGAGCGAAGTCCGCATACTGCACAGGCAAGGCGGCCCACGTGGGAGAGGCTCCTCGCGCACGCGACTCGTACGCAACCATCATGTCTCTCGCAAGCGGTGCCATGGATTCGCCATCTGCAGCGATGTGATGTGCGACGAGCACGAAGACGAAATCACCAGGCGCGAGCTGCAGCAACTCAGCTCGCACTGGGATCTCCCGAGCTACGTCGAAACCGCGCGACACGAACTGCGCCACTCGTTCATACGCTTCTCCGCCATCTTCGAGCTGGACGACTTCGAGAGCCGGCGCGATGTCGTCGACGGTGACGATCACCTGTGTCGGACCATCCACATCACTCGGGTACTTGGTGCGAAGAGATTCGTGCCGCACCAAAACATCTCGAAGCGACGCCCGGAGCGCCTCCACATCCAACTCACCACTCAATCGCAGCGCCAACGGGATGTTGTACGCCGGCGATGCCGAATCCATCTGGTTGACCAACCACATACGCTGTTGAGCCAGCGACAGCGGGATGCGCTCCGGACGGTCGCGGGCCTCCAACACCTTCCGAGCTCCGGATCCGGCCAGCGCCGAAACCGATCGCGCCAGACTCGCGACAGTCGAGTTCTCGAACAAGATCCGCACGGCCACCTGCGTATTCAACGCTTGCCCCAATCTGGCAGCCAACCTGGTGGCTACCAGCGAATTGCCCCCGAGGGCGAAGAAATCGTCGTCGAGGCCGACTCGTTCCACCCCGAGCACATCCGCGAACACTTCTGCCACGACAGTCTCGACCGGGGTAACAGGCGCCCGGAACTCACGCAATTGAACGATCGGATCAGGCAGCGCCTTTCGGTCCAGCTTCCCGTTCACCGTCAATGGAAGTGCGTCAAGCACAACCAGCGAATCCGGAACCATGTATCCGGTCAGGAACTGCGACACGGAGGCCAGAACATCGGACACCTCGAGCTCCCTGCCGGCCGTGGGCACTACGTATCCCACCAACCGCTCACCGAGCGTATCGTCCGCACGGACCATCGCCACGGCGTGGGCGACACCCTCTACACGAAGAAGGGCAGCCTCGATCTCACCGATCTCGATACGGAAACCACGCAGTTGGACCTGTGAGTCGCTGCGTCCGGCATACTCGAGCATTCCGTCCACATTCCAACGCGCGACATCTCCAGTGCGGTACATAAGCCCACCAGAACCGTTGCGGACAAAAGGATTAGCCACGAATCGCCCTGCGGTCAATCCGGGTTGCCCCACGTAACCACGTGAGAGTTGCGCCCCGGCAACGTACATCTCGCCGCGCACTCCGACAGGGACAGGGCGCAATCTGTCGTCGAGCACGAACACCGAGAACCCACCCAACCCACGGCCGATCACGGAGGCCGACGTTCCACGGACCATCTCCGCATCCAAGCCCAGGAAAGAGACGTGAACCGTCGTCTCGGTGATGCCGTACATGTTCACCAACCGTGGCGACGAATCGCCGTGCCGGTCGTACCAGCGCGTCAGTTGAGACAGATCCAGCGCTTCGCCGCCGAAAATCACATGCTTCAAGGACAGAGAGCCAGCAGAATCGCCAACGGCGCGATCAGCTTCGGCAAATTGATAGAACGCAGACGGAGTCTGGTTGAGGACGGTTACCTTCTCGCGTACAACCAACTCGCGGAACTGCTCCGGCGATCGCGAGGTGAGGTAGTCGACGACCACAACAGTACCGCCGTACAACAACGGACCCCACAACTCCCATACAGAGAAGTCGAATGCGTAGCTGTGGAACAACGTCCACACATCTGACGAGTCGAATTCGAAATTCGGTTGAGAGTTCGCGAACAACTCGACGACATTTCGGTGGGTAACCGCGACGCCCTTCGGACGACCGGTCGAACCGGATGTGTAAATCACGTATGCAACGTCATCGGCGCGCAGTCGTCCGCAACGGTCTGCGTCGGTGAGAGCGGCCGCGTCGTAGCTGGAAAGATCTTCGGTGGTGACGTCCAAAACCGGCACCTCGATATCGATCGCGAGATCTGCCGATCCGAGCACAACCAAAGGCCGCGCATCAGCGAGTGTGTACGCAATACGCTCCGCCGGATACGACGGATCCACCGGAAGGTATCCACCTCCAGCTTTGACCACTGCCAGGAGTGCAACCACCAACTGGACCGAACGCGGCAACAAGACGGCCACCAGCGATTCCGGACCAACGCCAAACTCAACGAGCTTGCGCGCCAGCCGGTTCGCCGAGGAATCCAGCTCACTGTATGTGAGGCGCCGACCCTCGAAAACCACGGCAATCGCATCCGGCGTATCGCGAACCTGCGATTCGAACATCGCCGCGAGAGTCGCATCCGCGTTCACGTTGACACCTGGAACGGCCCACTCGCCCAACACATCCGCACGCTCGGAGGGCTCCAGCAATTCGATGTCGCCTACCACAACACCCGAATTGTCAGCCACGGCCTCGAGCACTCGAACGAGGCGCGATGCCATAGACGCCACGGTCGATTCGTCGAAAAGATCTGTCGCATAAGTGAACTTCGCTGCCAATCCAGCAGCGGCTCCGGATTCGTCGAACTGCTCAGCCAACGTCAACTGCAAGTCGAACTTCGCGAACTCCGTGTCCGGGTCCACGCCCGAAACTGACAGCCCAGGCAACTCGAAGACGCTCGGGGCCATGTTCTGGAACGTCAGAACAACCTGCACAAGTGGATGACGCCCCTGCGAACGCTCCGGGTCGAGTACGTCTACCAGCTGCTCGAACGGTATGTCACTGTGCGCAAATGCGCCCAGATCCGCCGTGCGGACTCGATCCAGTAGCGCTTCAAACGAGTCGTCCGAAGGTACATCTGCGCGAAGCACCAGGGTATTGACGAACATTCCGATCATGTCGTCAAGTGCTCGATCACCACGCCCCGCAACGGGTGTACCGATCGCAATGTCCGATGTCCCCGATAATCTCGCGCAGAGAACTGCCAGTGCCGCGTGCGCCACCATGAACAACGACGCCCGACGTTCCCGGGCTATCACATTCATGGCTTCGTTGATCCGTCGGTCGATCCGGAATGCGAAGTCGGCTCCCCGATTCGATGCAACCTTCGGCCGAACTCGGTCTGCAGGCAGATCGAGAACATCAGGAGCGCCGGCCAACGTCTGCGTCCAGTAGTGCAACTGACGCGACAGGACGCTGGAAGGGTCGTCCGCTGCACCCAATACCTGTCGCTGCCACAGAGAGTAGTCGGCATACTGCACTGCCAAGGGTTCCCAATTCGGGGCGTCGTCCGACAGCCTCGCTGCGTACGCGGCCATCACGTCGCGCGACAGCGGCCCGAAGGAGAATCCGTCGCCCGCAATGTGATGAACCACGAAAACAAGTACGTGCTCGTGATCATCTACGCGAAACAGTCGTGCGCGGACGGGCACCTCACTGGTGACATCGAAACCCACCGATACGAACTCGGTCACAACCTTCACGACGTCGTCCGTGGCGATTTCAACTGGAACCGCAAGCGACACAGACTCGGTTGCAGAAAGAACTCGCTGGTATCCCTCGCCATCGAATTCCGGATACACGGTCCGCAGAATTTCGTGCCGTGCAACAAGATCAGCGACAGCAACTTGCAGGGCAGCGACATTCAAGCTGCCCGTCAATCGAATGGCCAGGGGAAGGTTGTTCACTGCAGATTCAGGTTCGAAACGGTTCAGGAACCACATTCGCTGTTGCGCCAACGACAACGGAACTCGCTCCGGCCGGACCTGAGCAACCAAAGCCACCCGGTCACCTGAGCCGACTTCTGACTCCACCCGCGCTGCCAACGACTCGACCGACGACGCCTCGAACAACAGCCGAACCGCCACCCTCGAATCCAGAGCCTCACCCAACCGCGCCGCTACCTGCGTGGCGATCAGAGAATTCCCACCCAGAGCAAAGAAATCATCATCGAGGCCCACCCTCGGAACACCCAAGACCTCGCCGAATACCGACGCCACGATCTCCTGCACAGGGGTCGCCGGAGCTCGGAACACCGCGACCTCGAACTTCGGCTCAGGCAACAACTTCCGGTCGAGCTTCCCTGACGAGTTAAGCGGCAATTCTTCCAGCACAACGATTGCCGTCGGAATCATGTACGCCGGCAGAACTTTCGGAAGCGATGCCCGTAAAACAGCCAAGTCGATGACCGAACTCGGTGATGCGACAACGTACGCAGCGAGCTGGTCGCCGGTGTCCGTGTGCACCACTGCGACCACGCACTGAGCCACCGTAGCCTGCGCCAACAGAGCGGATTCGATCTCACCCAGTTCGATTCTCTGACCACGGAACTTGACCTGAAAATCGGTACGCCCGACATACTCGAGCTCGCCTGCGGTGTTCCACCACACCAAGTCCCCGGTGCGATACATCCGACTGCCACCGGCATTGACTTCACTGTTCGTGTCGCTCGCCTCCACAAATGGGTTCGCGACAAAGCGATCACTGGTGAGATCGGGTCGCGCGACATAACCGCGCGCAAGTTGATCACCGGCCAGATACAGCTCACCTGCAACGCCTACCGGCACCGGATGCAACCGACTGTCCAACACGTAGACCTGCGAGTTCCACTCTGGCACACCGATCGGAGTACCTGTCGACTCCGATCCGTCGACCTCGTAGTAGGTGATCGAGACCGCAGCCTCGGTAGGGCCGTACACATTGTGCAAACCTGCAGAGGACACCCGAGCGAATGCACGCACCGTCTCGAGCGGCAATGCCTCACCGATCACGAATACGTCCCTCAGCGACACCAATGCGTGTTCCGGAACCGACGTCGCGAAGACGGTCAACATCGACGGAACGAAGTCCGTCAACGTCACCCGATGATCTTCGATCAGACCAGCCAGATACGCGGGATCTCGATGTCCGTCGTGAGACGCCAGCACCACTCTCGTACCGGACAAAAGCGCAGTGAAGTATCCCCACAACGAGACGTCGAATGTCGTTGCAGTCTTTTGCAGATAGACGTCTTCCGTGCCGATGGCGTACTGATCCTGCATCCACAGGACCTGGTTCACGATGGCGTGATGCGAGACCGCAACGCCCTTGGGCTTCCCCGTGGAACCCGAGGTGAAGATCACGTAGGCGGCATTCACATCACGCAGTCGACCACGCCGATCAGCATCGGAAACGACTGAAGCTGAGTAGCTCGAGAGATCGACACCGTCGATCAACAACACGTCGGCGCCGTTCGGCGCTACGAAAGCATCCCTCGTCGTCGACAGCACACAGACTGGATCGGCCGTCGTGAGGATGTGCCCGATTCGCTCGGCGGGGTGATCGGGATCCAAGGGCACGTAGGCTCCGCCCGCGGCGATCACCGCGTAAATACCTACTACGAGATCGAGCGATCGACGCATCGCCAAGGCCACCAACGATTCGGGCCCGACACCATCTTCGATCAGCTTGCGTGCCAATTTGTTCACACGTTCCGACAACTCGCCATAGGTCAGCGACTGGCCGTCGAACACCACGGCAACAGCATCGGGTGCCAACGCAACGCGAGTGTCGAACAGCGAAGCCAATGTCTCACTGTTCCCGACGTCATGTGCGGTGGAGTTGCGCGCAGTCAACAGCGACTCGCGCTCGGCCTCCTCCAACAGTTCGATGTCACCCACGGTGATCGACGGATCCACGACCACCTGTTCGAGGATCCTGGTGAACCGATCGGCGAATCCACGAATCGTCGACTCGTCGAACAGATCTGTGGCGTATGCGAACTCGGCGAACATGCCGTCTTCGAGCGCATCTTCGACGCGGGGAGCGAGAGTAAGTTGAAGATCGAATTTCGCGATACCAGCATCGAACTCGACGCCTGAGACCTCCAATCCCGAAAGCTCCAAAGCATCCTGCGACATGTTCTGGAAGAACAGCGCGACCTGGAACAGCGGGTGATGTGCCTGCGAACGGGTGGGATCGAGCACCTCGACCAACCGCTCGAACGGAACATCGCCGTTGCCGAGCGCCTGAAGGTCTGTCCTCCGCGTTGCCGAGACGAGCGCACTGAACGAACTGGCGAGGTCAACAGGAGTCCGCAGGACCAGTGTATTCACGAACATACCGATCACATCGTCGAGCGCCTTTTCGCCTCGCCCTGCAACCGGAGTACCGATCACGATGTCACTGGTACCGGACAACCTTGCGAGAAGCACGGCGAGGGCCGAATGCATCACCATGAACAGCGATGCGTTCCGCTCGCGTGCGAGTGAGTCCAAGCTCGACCGAATCTCTTCGCTGACGGAGAAGCGATACGTAGCGCCACGATTCGAGGCGACGACCGGACGGGGGCGGTCAGCCGGTAACGCAAGCACTTCCGGAGAATCACGGAGGACGGAGCGCCAGTGGTCCAACTGAGCCGAGATCAACGAATCCGGGTCGTCCTCGTCGCCGAGGACCTCCCGCTGCCAGAGTGCATAATCGGCGTACTGCACCTCGAGCGGAATCCAATTCGGAACGCCGTTCGAAACCCGAGCGGCGTAGGCAACCATGACATCCCGAGTCAACGGACGCATCGAGAACCCGTCCGCTGCGATGTGGTGCACAACGAAGGCCAGAACGTACGAATTCTCGGCAAGTTCGAACAACCCGACCCGAACCGGAACCGTTGACGTCACATCGAAGCCCTGGAGCGCGAAACTCAGAAGTTCGTTGTGAACGCGCGAGGCGTCGATGACCTTCGGTGTCAGTTCAACCGGCACTTCGGACGACGGGAGGACTACCTGCTGTCCTTGTCCACCTTGCTCCGGGTAGACGGTCCGGAGCGACTCGTGGCGTTCGATTACATCCGAGATCGCATGCCTCAGCGCCGAAACATCCAGGACCCCGTTGATTTTCAAGGCGATCGGAATGTTATTGACAGCAGAATCAGGATCGAAGCGGCTGAGGAACCACATTCGCTGCTGAGCTAGTGAGAGTGGAATCAACGCCGGCCGTGGGCGGGCCACGAGCGCGGCCCTCCCTCCTGCCCCTGCTATCAACTCAACCTGCGCTGCCAAACCTTCGACAGTCGAAGCCTCGAACAACACCCTCACCGGAACCTGAGTGTCGAGCGCTTGACCTACGCGAGCCACCAGCTGCGTTGCGACCAAAGAGTTTCCGCCGAGCGCGAAGAAGTCGTCATCCAGACCGACCTGTTCCAACCGGAGAACATCTGCGAAGACTCCGGCCACCGCGATTTCGGCGACAGTGGACGGTGCCCGGAACTCGCGCGCCACGAAAACCGGATCCGGAAGAAGTTTCCGATCCAACTTCCCCGAAACACCCAACGGCAACTCATCCAACACCATCACTACCGCCGGCACCATGTACCCCGGCAGCCGACCCGAAACAACCCTCTTCAACTCGTCAACGTCCACCACACCACCAACAGCAGCGGCGGTAACGTACGCAACCAAAACCTCGTCACGCACCACCACAACCACTGACGACACCGACTCGTGCTCACGAATCACCGACTCGATCTCACCGAGCTCAATTCGCAAACCATGCAACTTCACCTGAAAATCACTACGCCCGATGTACTCCAGCTCACCCGACGCAGTCCACCGCACAACATCACCTGAGCGATACATCCGCGCACCATCACCCGAAAACGGATTCGCCACAAACCGATCCGCCGACAGATCCGGCCGCCCCATATACCCACGAGCCAACTGAACGCCCGCCAGATACAACTCACCCGCAACACCCACCGGCACCGGATTCAACCGAGAGTCCAGAACAAATACCTGCGTATTCCATACCGGAGCACCGATCGGCACCCCAGCAACATCCCCCGCCACCACCTCGTGGAACGTCACATCCACTGCGGCCTCGGTCGGACCATACAAATTATGCACACCGACACCCGGCAACACAGCCCACAGATCAGCTACAACACTCGCCGGCAACGCCTCCCCCGACGCAAACACCCGAGTCAACGAAACACATGCAGCCACAGACGAATCCGCCACGAAAACCTCGAGCATCGACGGCACGAAATGCACCGTCGTCACGCCCTCCCCCACAATGACCGAAGTCAAATACTGCGGATCACGATGCCCGTCCGGCACCGCCACCACCAACCGAGCACCAACCTGCAACGGCCAGAACAACTCCCACACCGACACGTCGAACGTGAACGGCGTCTTCTGCAACACGACATCCGACGAGCCCAACACGTACTCGCTCTGCATCCACGCCAACCGATTCACAATCGCCGCATGCGAAACCGACACACCCTTCGGGCGCCCCGTCGACCCCGAGGTGAAAATCACGTACGCCGTATTCTCCGACCGCAACGGCGAAACCCGATCCACATCAGAGACAGGCGCATCCGAAAAACCAGACACATCAACAACATCAACCTCGACCACCGGTGCCACACCAGCATCGAAACCAACATCAGAAGTGCTGATCACACACACCGGCGAGGCCGCCCCCAGCACGTACGCATTGCGCTCGGCAGGCTGGTCCGGATCCACCGGAACGTACCCACCACCAGCCTTGAGCACACCGTAAACCGCCACCAACAAATCAACCGACCGACGAACCGCCACACCAACCAGCGCCTCCGGCCCCACACCCACCGAAATCAAATACCGGGCAACACGATTCGCCCGAGCATCGAACTCCGCATACGACAACGACACACCGTCGAACGACACGGCGACCGCCCCCGGCGACCGCACCACCTGAGCATCGAACACGTCCACCAACGACGCATCCGCGACCTCATGCTCCGTGTCATTCCACGACTCGAGCACCAACGAACGCTCACCCGAATCCAACAAATCCACATCACCAACCCGAACCGACGGATCGGCAACCACTGCTTCGAGAACTGAAATCAACCGCTTTCCGATTGACTTGGCAGATGACTCGTCGAACAGGTCGGTCGCATAGACCAGCGCGACGGTCAACCCACCGACCTTGTCCGCGGTATCCGATTCCCACACAGTGAATTGGAGGTCGAACTTCGCAGCCGACGACTCTACGTCCAGTCCGGAAATGCGCAGTCCCGGAACCTCGAGACTTTGCTGCATGCTCTGTCCCAGGTTCTGCAACGAGAGCATCACCTGAAACAGAGGGTTCCGTGCCTGAGACCTGGCCGGGTTGAGTACCTCTACCAGTCGCTCGAATGGCACATCGGCGTGCCCGAACCCGTTGAGGTCGGATTCGCGGGCCCGCGAAATCATGTCTTTTGCCGAAGCTGCGAGGTCAACCTCCGTGCGGAGGACGAGCGTGTTGACGAACATTCCGATCAGGTCGTCGAGAGCTTGATCGCCTCGACCGGCGACCGGAGTGCCGATCACGATGTCCGAAGTCCCGGACAACCGCGCCAGCAGAATCGCCACAGCACTGTGCAAAACCATGAACAGTGATGCGTTGTTGGCCAGCGCAATTCGATCGAGAGCCTGGTGGAGCTCAGGCTCGATCGTGAAAGTGTGCCCGGCTCCCCGGTTCGACGCGACGCGCGGACGCGGGCGGTCCGACGGGAGATCGAGCTGATCGGGGATACCGGCCAACGCGTGGCGCCAGTAGTCGACCTGGCGAGTGATCAGAGAATCCGGGTCGTCTTCACTGCCGAGAACTTTGCGCTGCCACAGTGCAAAGTCGGCGAACTGTACGGGCAGCGGAGCCAGATCGTGCGCAATTCCCTGTGTCCGAGACACATAGGACGTAACGATATCCTTGGTCAACGGTCCCATGGAGAACCCGTCACCGCTGATGTGATGGACGACGAACACGAGGACGAACTCGTCGGCGGCGAGTTGGAAAAGCGCCGCCCGAATCGGAACCTCGGTGGTCACGTCGAATCCCGGAGTGACGAAGTCGGTTACGCGCTCGACGATCGCCGACTCGTCTACCTGTATGGGAGTCAGGTTCGGTACCACGGCTGCAATGTCGACCAGGCGCTGATATCCGACGCCGTCGACCTCCGGGTACACAGTCCGAAGGATCTCGTGCCGCTCGATCAAATCCTCGAGTGCGCCTTGCAACGCATCGACATCGAGCGCTCCGCTGAGCCGCAGCGCGACCGGAATATGGTCGACTGCCGATTCTGGTTCGAATCGGTTGAGGAACCACATGCGCTGCTGCGCCAAGGACAGCGGAACCAACTCGGGGCGCTCGCGAGCAATCAGGGGAACGTGAACCTTGCGGTCTTCTGAAGTTTTCGCTTCGTCGATGAAGACGGCAAGTTCCGCGGCCGTGGGTGCGTCGAAGAAATTACGCATGTCGATGGAGATGCCGTGTTCGGCATTGATACGCGCAACCACGCGGGTGGCGAGCAACGAGTTGCCGCCCAGTTCGAAGAAGCCGTCGTCTGCCCCTACCCGATCCTGTCCGAGTAGATCGGCAAAGATCGCGACCACACCGGCTTCGGTGGGTGTCGCGGGCTCGCGGTACTCAACCGTCTTCGACGCGAATTCGGGTGCCGGCAAGGCCTTTCGATCCAGCTTGCCGCTGGCATTGAGCGGAAACTCGTCCAGTTCGACAAACATGGCAGGGACCATGTATTCGGGTAGCCGTTCACCCAGCGACGACGTCAGAATCGCTGAATCGGTAGCCTCGCCGACGATGTACGCGACCAAGTTGTCGCCGATCGTTTCGTCCGAATGGACGACCACCACGGCTTGGGAAACACCGTCACAGTCGAGCAGTGCCGCCTCGATCTCACCGAGCTCGATGCGCAGACCGCGGAGCTTGACCTGAAAGTCGGTGCGGCCGATGTATTCGAGCTGGCGGTTCGCTCCGACGCCGCGCCAGCGCACCAGATCTCCGGTTCTATACATCCGCGATCCGTCGGTAGCGCCCGGCCGAGCCACGAAGCGGTCTGCCGTGAGATCCGGTCGCGACACGTATCCTCTGGCCAGCTGAATCCCGGCAAGATAGAGCTCTCCTGCCACTCCCGAAGGCGACGGCCGGAGCGCGTCGTCGAGCACCAGGAGCTCGGTGTCTGCCACGGCCGCGCCGATCGGCACCGACACCTGATCTCGCTCACCGGTTTCGTAGTACGTCACGTCGACGGCAGCTTCGGTCGGGCCGTACAGATTGTGGAGTTCAGCACCGCTGACCGCGCGCAGACGTGCCGCGGTCCGAGCCGGCAACGCCTCACCGGAAGCGAACACGTAGCGAAGGGTTTCGACCTGCGCGACAAGGGGTTCGGCAACGAACACTGCGAGCATCGACGGCACGAAGTGCACCGCCGTCACCCCGCGCTCGATCATCGTGCGAGCCACGTACGCCGGATCACGATGTCCGTCCGGTTCTGCGATCACCAACGATGCACCGACCTGCAGCGGCCAGAAGAACTCCCACACCGACACGTCGAAAGTGAAAGGTGTCTTCTGCAAGATCACGTCGTCGGAAGTGAATCCGTACTCGGCCTGGCGCCATTGCAGGTTCGCGACGATGGCACGGTGAGAGACTGCAACGCCTTTGGGGCGTCCGGTCGATCCGGACGTGAAGATGACATACGCAGTGTTGTCCGCGCGCAGCGGCGCCAACCGGTCGGCATCGGTGACGGTTGTCTCGGCGTGAACGGACAAGTCGACAGTGTCGACGTCGAGCGTCGGAGTCCCGAGCGGGAGTACCACTGCATCGGCCGTACGTGTGAGCACGGCCGTCGGCTTCGCGATCTCGAGCACGTAAGCGAGACGGTCGGCAGGATGATCCGGGTCGAGTGGAACGTACGCGCCGCCGGCCTTGACGATCGCGTACATCGAGACGAGGAGATCGATCGATCGGCGCATTGCGAGACCGACGAGGCTGTCCGGTCCGACACCTGCCGTGACGAGTTCACGGGCGAGGCGGTTCGCTCGAGCGTCGAACTGTGCGTAGGTGAGCTGAGTTCCGTCGTAAGCCAGCGCGAGCGCGTCCGGCGTCCGCCCGACCTGCTCGTCGAAGAGTCCTGCGAGGGTCACGTGGGCATCGGACTCCGACGCTACCTCGACGACCGAAGTGCCGTCAGTGATGAGCCGGTCGACCACCGCGCCGAGACCGTCGGCCTCGCTGGCGATCAACTCTGGCAGCACCGTGGAAACGACAACAGGAACCAGGGCATCCGCCCCCAACGCGCCACCCATCGCGGTGTCGAGAGTGACCAACTCGTCATTGAGTCGTCCGTAGCTGATTTCGGTTCCACCGTGGCTCAGAGCCACACGATCAGGATCTACCGCCGCAACTGCAGCTACCAACTTCGGCAGATCTTCGATCGTCAGCGACTGCGGTCCCGGAATACCGACGGACATCTACACTTCCTCCAACTGACTTTCGTGAAGTGCGCCCCGGCCGAGCACAGCGTTCTGCTCGGCCGGAGGCGTTCACTGGGCAAATACTGAATGTTACCCGGCCGTACCCCCACGGCCCGCTGACACCGACTGTGCGTCAGCTATCACCGAGCTCACAAGTGTGGCGAGACCGTCGACGCCGAGTGCCGGCAGGATGCCCGGAACAAGGCCGGCGAGGGACACTGACACCAGAGCATCGGGGGCCAGAGCAGCTCCCATGGCGGTACGCATGGCAACGAGCTTGGTCGACAACTCACTGAAGGTGACCGCCTGATCACCGTGAGTGAATGCAACTGCCTCAGGATCGGCGGCCGCCGCTGCGGCTGCCAGGTCGGGTAGATCTGCCGCGGACTTCGGCTCGGCAGCGCTCGCTTCCTCGCGTTCCTGCTCGGTCACGATGTCGATCGTACGAATCACGACCTCGGGATCGGTCACCAGTTCTTCGAGCACCCGCCCGAATCGCGCCGCGAAAAGCGCGATGGTCGATTCGTCGAACAGGTCGGTCGCATAGGTGAAACGCATCCTCAGCCCGGACAGCACCCCGGCATCGTCGAATTGCTCGATACCGGTGAGCTGCAGATCGAACATCGCTTGGTCGAAACCGTTGTCGACCGCAGAGAGTTCGAGACCCGGGAGTTGGAACGTACCGAGAGCCATGTTCTGGAATGTGAGCATGACCTGGAAGAGCGGCGAGTATGCGTGAGAGCGCTCTCGCCCCAGTTCGTCGACCAACCGCTCGAACGGTACGTCGGCATTGGCGAATGCCGACAAGTCCTTGTCCTTCACGTGCGCCAGAAGGTCGACGAACGTCGAAGCAGGAGCGATCTCCGTTCGCAGGACCAGCGTGTTGACGAACATCCCGACAAGATCGTCGAGAGCTCGCTCACCTCGACCTGCGATCGGTGTTCCGATTGCGATGTCGTTCGATCCACTCATCTTCGCCAGCAGAACGGCCAGGGCGGTGTGAACCACCATGAAGACTGTCGAATTCTGCTCCCGTGCGATCGTCGCGAGCCGGTCCGTGGTCTCGGAATCGACCGCGAACTCGAATTCCGCACCGCGCATGCTCGCGCGCGCCGGCCGCGGCCGATCGGTCGGCAGTTCCAGAAGCTCCGGAATGCCCTTGAGTTCGTTCACCCAGTACGCGAGTTGACGGCCCAGCTGACTGTTCGCGTCCTCCGGCGATCCGAGGACATCACGCTGCCACAGCGTGTAGTCGGCGTACTGCACTTCGAGCGGAGCCCACTCCGGCGTCTCCTCGCCGGTACGTGCGGTGTACGCGACCATGGTGTCTCTGATCAACGGAGCCATCGAGAAGCCGTCGCCACTGATGTGGTGAACGACCACGACGAGAACCCGCTCGGATTCGTCGACCTCGAAGAGACGGATTCGCAACGGAACGGCCGTCGTGACATCGAAGCCCTCGCGAACTGTGTCAGCCACCTGTTCGGCGACCGACGCTTCGTCGGTTGCGATCACTTCCAGGCCCACGGTCGCCGCGGAGCGTGGCACGATCATCTGAACCGGTCCGTTGCCCTGGTCCGGGTACACCGTCCGGAGCACTTCGTGTCGCTCGATCAAATCCGAAACCGCCGAGCGAAGTGCGTCGACATCGAGTGCGCCGGACAGTCGAATCGCGACCGGGATGTTGTACGCACCCGACGTCTTGTCGAACTGATTGAGCACCCACATACGTTGCTGCGCCAACGACAGCGGAATCTCGTGCGGACGCACCTGAGCCACCAACGGTGGGCGGCCACCCGATCCCGCGTGTTCGAGAACCCTCGACGCCAATGCACCGACAGTCGACGCCTCGAAGATCACACGGACCGGAATCTGCGCATCCAACGCCTCACCCAGCCTCGACACGACCTGCGTCGCGACGAGAGAGTTTCCGCCGAGCTCGAAGAAATCGTCGTCGAGTCCGACCCTCGCGACACCGAGTACGTCAGCGAACACACCTGCGACGATCTCTTCGACGGGGTTGGTCGGCGCACGGAACTCGGTCGCCTCGAATTCGGGGTCGGGCAGTGCCTTGCGATCGACCTTGCCGTTGATGTTGAGCGGTAGTTCGTCCAACACCATCAACGCCGCCGGCACCATGTAACTCGGCAACTCCGCCACAAGAGTCCGCTTCAATGCTTCGACATCGATGCTGTCCCCGCCTTGAGGAACGACATAGCCGACAAGTCGATCACCGGTACGCGCATCCGACTTGGCCACCACCACAGCGGAGTCCACACCGGTCTGCTTGCGAAGAAGCGCTTCGATCTCACCGAGTTCGATGCGGTAGCCACGGATCTTGACCTGGAAGTCGGCGCGCTCCACGTAGTCGAGTTCACCGTTTTCCGTCCACCGGACAAGGTCGCCCGTGCGGTACAACCGCGAACCCGCGTCACCGAAGACGTTGGCCACAAATCGTTCCGACGTCAGATCCGCGCGCCCGTGATAGCCGCGAGCAAGCTGGGCACCGGCGAGGTAAAGCTCCCCGGTGACTCCGACGGGGACCGGATGCAAACGCGTGTCGAGCACGAACAGCTGCGTGTTCCATTCGGGCGCACCGATGGGAACCGCAGTCGCATCACCCGAACCGACGACGTGCGCTGTCACCGAGACCGCGGCCTCGGTCGGCCCGTACAGATTCACCAACTGCGCGTCGCTGAGTTCTGCGAACTCGGTCGCGGTCGCGGCCGGCAACGCTTCACCGATCGCGAGCACCTGACGAAGCGATTCCGGAAGGCCATTTTCCGACGCCGACTGCAACATCGCGAGCATCGACGGCACGACGTGGAGCGTCGTGACCTTCTCCCGCGTCATCAGGTCGAGCAGGTAACTCGGGTCCTTGTGACCTTCGGGTTCGGCGATCACCAGTCGTGCACCGGAAGTCAGTGCCGACCAGAACTCCCAGACCGAGAGGTCGAAGGTTGCCGCCGTCTTGAGCACCATCGCATCGGATCGGTCCAGGCCGTACTGATCGCGCTTCCAGAGAATCTGGTTGACCACCGCCCGATGCGAGATCGCGACGCCCTTCGGCCGCCCCGTCGATCCCGACGTGAAGATCACGTAGGCGGTGTTGTCCACTCGCAGTGGAGCACTGCGATCCGCATCGGTGACCGCCGCTTCCGCGTAGGACGCGAGATCGATCGTGTCCACCTCGATCACGGAATCACCGAACGCCGGATTCTTCGCAGTGGTCGAGGCAGTGAGGACGCAGACCGGATCTGCCATGGTCAACACGTACTCGATGCGATCCGCCGGGTGGTTCGGATCGATCGGCACGTATCCACCACCTGCCTTCACCACCGCGTACATGGCGACCAGCAGTTCGACCGATCGCTCGATTGCCAACGCGACCAACGACTCCGGACCGACACCGGTTGCAATCAGATGGCGTGCGAGACGGTTGACACGTGCATCGAACTCGGCGTAGGTCAGCGACGTGTTCCCGGCGACCAACGCCACCGCACCTGGGTTCGAACCGACCTGCTCGTCGAACAGTTCGACCAGAGTCGCTCCCGGGACGGAGTGATCGGTGTCGTTCCAGCGGTTCAGGATCCGGTCGCTCTCGGACGAGTCCAGCAGCGCGAAGTCGCCGACGGTCAACGACGGATCCGACGCGATCTCCCCGAGCAATCGCACGAATCGATCGGCGAAGTCCTGCACGGTCGACTCGTCGAACAGATCATGCGCGTAGCTGAACATCGACGTGATGCCGGCTGCAGATCCGTTGGCGTCGTACCGATCACTGACGATCAACTGAAGATCGAACTGCGCGACCCCGTTGTCGATATCGACGCCCTTGACGGTAAGTCCCGGAAGCTCGAGCCCTCCGGTTTCCATGTTCTGGAACAGGAAGCCGACCTGATAGAGCGGATGACGAGCGGTCGAGCGCGGTGGGTTGAGCACCTCCACGAGTCGCTCGAACGGAACGTCCGAATGTGCGAACGCTTGAAGGTCGGTCTCCCTGACACGTCCGAGCAGATCGAGGAACGGCGCACCGCTGTCGATCTGCGTACGGAACACCAAGGTGTTCACGAACATGCCGATGAGATCGTCGAGTGCCCGCTCGCCACGTCCGGCAATGGGCGTACCCACCGCGATGTCCTCGGTTCCGGACAGTCGAGCTAACAACATCGCGAACGCAGTGTGCGTGAGCATGAACAACGTCGAATTGTTTGCCCTGGCAAGACTGCTCAGCCGAGCATGCAACTCTGCCTCGATATCGAAGTGCAGGTAACCGCCGCGGAAGGACTGCGTCGCGGGGCGCGGCCGATCGGCGGGAAGTGCAAGCTGATCAGGCAGCCCGGCGAGAGCATCGCTCCAGTACGCAATCTGCTGCGAAGCGATAGATCCCGGGTCTTCCTCACTGCCCAGCACCTCTCGCTGCCACAGGCTGTAGTCGGCGTACTGAACGTCGAGGGGAGCCCAGGACGGCGTGTACCCGGCAACCCGCGAGGCGTATGCGGTCACCACATCTCGAGCGAACGGCGCCATCGAGGAACCGTCGGCGGAAATATGATGAATCGCGACACCGAGTACGTATTCGTCGGAAGCCAACTGGAACAACCGGATACGAATCGGAATCTCGCGCGTGACGTCGAAGCGCGTCGACGCCAGTGCAACCAACTCACCTTCGAGTTCGTCCACGCCGGTCGGTTCTGCGACGATTTCGTCCGACCAACTCGACACAGGCTTGACGACCTGCACCGGACCGTCTCCGATTTCCGGGTAGACGGTTCGAAGTGATTCGTGCCGCCCGATCACATCAGAGATGGCCGCGCTCAGCGCCGAGACATCGAGATCACCCTGAAGGCGCAGCGCCATCGGGATGTTGTATGCCGCAGCGCTCCCGTCGAATCGGTTGAGGAACCACATACGCTGCTGCGCCAACGAAAGCGGAATCCGCTCTGGCCGCTCGACAGCGGTCAGCGCGACTCGCCCGCCCGAACCGGTCCGGCTTTCGGCATGTGCCGCGAGATCCTGCACCGTGGACGCTTCGAACAGAACTCGAACCGAAAGTTCGGTATCGAGAGCGTCGGCGATTCGCTTGATCGTGCGAGTGGCGTTGAGGGAGTTGCCGCCGAGTGCGAAGAAATCGTCATCGAGACCCACACGATCGACACCCAACACCTCAGCGAACACCGAGGCAACGATCTCCTCCACCG
>NZ_QAJJ01000036.1:0-117405 GCF_003852455.1 Rhodococcus sp. KBW08 | reverse complement strand
CGACGGTGCGCGTGCGTAGTCCTCAGCTCGATGCGTTGCGCAGTGTGTTGCTCTCGCAGGGGTTGACGGTGCGTGAGGACGGTTCGGGTGTTGCGCCGGCGTTGGTGGTCGTGGATTCGACGACCGATGTGATCGGTGGTCTGGCTGGTTCACAGGGAATCGTGTTGTACGAGTTGGCGTCCCAGCAGGGGTCGCTCGAGGATGCGTTCATGAAGTTGACCGGAGACGATGTCCAGTACCACGCGTCCGGTGTCGATCCGGGTGCCGGAGCCCACCACGCAAACACACAGCAGGCTATGGGAGGTGCACTGTAATGGCTGTTCTCAGTGCTGAACGTATCAAGATCACCACGACCAAGTCGCCGCTGTGGTGCACGGTCATCATTATCGTGCTCGGGTTGGGGCTCGCCACAGTTTTCGGACTGAGCGCCAAGTCGTCGCTCAACAGACCGGACGGTGTAATGATGCCGACCGTGTCGGGGGCGCTCAGTGGAGTCACCGGCTTCGGTGTGTTGGTTCTGATGATCATGGCTGCCCTCGCGATCACCAGCGAGTATCGCTTCGGGACAATCCGAACCACATTCCAGGCAGTTCCGAACCGTGCCTCGGTTCTGATCGCCAAAGCAGGTCTCATCGGCGGGTTCGGAGCTGTACTGACTCTCGTATTGTCGTTCGGCGCCTTCGCTCTCACGAAGGCGACGTCAGGTGACGCGGGAAGATTCCTCACTCTGTCCGGCGACGAGAACTGGCGGATCGTCTACGGAACGCCGATCTACGCGTTCTGCTGCGTAGTTCTAGCTGTAGGAGTGGGAGCGTTGCTGCGGCAGTCCGCCGGTGCGATCGCGCTACTACTGTTGTGGCCCTTGCTCATCGAGAATCTGTTCAACCTGTTCGGCAGTATCGGCGAGAAGATCATGCCGTTCCTGCCGTTCATGAACGCCAATAACTTTCTCGGTTCCGGCGGTAGCGTCGACTTCCACTGGGGACCCTGGGGCAGCCTGATCTACTTCGCCCTCTTCGTGCTCGTCGTCTTCGGTCTCAGCATCCTCGTCGTGAACCGACGAGATGCATAGGCGCGAAGATCACGCGGGCTGATTCTGCTTACGCCAGCGAGCGTTCAGGAAACCCAATGCCGCGATCACGAGGAACAACACTGTGGTCGAGATCAACTGTGCACGGGCATCGGCGTCGAAGAGCATGAGGACGACGAAGACGCCGAGCATCGCGAGTGTCGCGTAGCTCAGGTACGGGAACAGCCACATACGAACTGTCAGCTTGCCCGACGCTTCGAGTTGTTTACGCAGTCGCAGATGCGAGACGACGATGAAGATCCAGATGACCAGCAGCGCAGCGCCGACTGCGTTGAGCAGGATGCCGAGCAGGTCGTCGGGGAGCAGCCAGTTGAGCAGGACGCTGACGAAGCCGAAGAACACCGACAGCAGAACGGCATTGGTCGGAACTCCGGTGCTCGACAGTTTCGCCATGAAAGCGGGTCCGTCGCCGCGGCGCGACAGTGAGAACGCCATCCGTGAGGTGCCGTAGATGTTGGCGTTGAACGCGGAAAGCAAGGCCACCACGACGACGAGTTCCATGAACCCGGCAACGCCCGGAATGTTCGCCTTGTTCAAGACGGCCACGAACGGTCCGCTCTCGAGTTCGGGATCGTTCCAGGGCAGCACCAGAACCATGATCGAGATGGCGCCGATGTAGAAGACACTGATGCGCCACACGACGCTTCGGACAGCGACGGCGATGGAGCGTTCCGGATTCTCGGATTCAGCGGCGGCGATCGTGACGATCTCGATCCCACCGAAAGCGAACGCCACGACGAGAAGCCCTGCGGCGATGCCGGACAACCCATTGGGCATGAAGCCGCCCTGCCCGAACAGATTGCTCGTACCGACCGGATCGGTATCGGGGAGGATGCCGAACACCAGCAGGACGCCGATGACGAGGAAGGCGATGATGACGGTGACTTTGATTGCGGCGAACCAGAACTCGAACTCGCCGAAATTGCTGACCTTCGCCAGGTTCACCACGGCGAAGAACACCACGAAGACCAGGGCGACGACCCATTGCGGGATCGACGGCACCCAGTCGTTCACGATCGCCGAGGCCCCGGTGATCTCGGCGCCCAGCACCATGATCAGCATGAACCAGTAGAGCCAGCCCATCACGAAGCCGGCCCACTCGCCGATCCCCAGGCGCGCGTAGTGCGAGAAGGAACCGCTGGCCGGAATCGCTGCGCCCATTTCGCCGAGCATGCGCATCACGAACACCACGACGGCGCCCGCAAGGATGTAGGAGATAAGGACGGCCGGGCCGGCCTTGGCGATACCGACGCCGGTTCCGAGGAACAGGCCGGCGCCGATGGCCGAGCCCAGGCCCATCATCGTCAGATGTCGGACCTTGAGACCGTGGCCGAGAGCAGTGGTTGTTCCGTCGGAGACGTCGGTGCTGCTCATCAGTCGTTGGCGTGCAAAGCAGCGTTCAGTTCGACGCCGGTGCCCTTCCACGGCACGACCTCGACGGCACCCGAGACCGAGTTACGACGGAAGAGAAGGTTCGACTTGCCGCTGAGTTCCTTGGCCTTGACGACGGTGCCGTCCGGGCCGGTGACCTTGGTGCCCGCGGTGACGTAGAGGCCCGCTTCGAGGACGCAGTCGTCGCCGAGTGAAATGCCGAGGCCGGCGTTGGCGCCGAGGAGGCAGCGCTTGCCGAGGGAGATGGTTTCCTTGCCGCCGCCGGAGAGGGTGCCCATGATCGAGGCGCCGCCGCCCACATCGGATCCGTCGTCGACGACGACGCCCGCGGAGATGCGGCCTTCGACCATCGAGTTGCCGAGGGTGCCGGCGTTGAAGTTGACGAAGCCTTCGTGCATGACGGTTGTTCCGCTGGCGAGGTGTGCACCGAGACGGACTCGGTCCGCGTCACCGATGCGAACTCCGGACGGCACGACGTAGTCGACCATGCGCGGGAACTTGTCGACGCTGAACACGGTGACGACTCCGCGGATGCGCAGACGCGAGCGAACCTGCTCGAAGCCTTCGACGGCGCACGGACCGAAGTTGGTCCACACGACGTTGCTGAGCAGGCCGAACTGACCGTCGAGGTTAACGCCGTGGGGCGCGACGAGGCGGTGCGAGAGCAGATGGAGGCGCAGGTAGACGTCATGTGCGTCGACGGGCGCCTTGGAGAGATCGGCGATGGTGGTGCGGACGACGACCTGCGAGACCTCGCGAGCGTCGTCGGTGCCTGCCAGCAGTGCAAGATCGGAAGGAATGTCTGTTCCCTCGACGTTCTCGGTACCGGTCTTGTCGAATGTTCCCAGCTCCGGTGCCGGGAACCAGGTGTCGAGGACGGTTCCGTCCGCGGTCACGTTGGCGATACCTACTGCTGTTGCTCCCTGTGCGCTCACGGGACTAGAGATTACTGGGTGGTGGGTGCACCGGCCTAGGCTGGTGTGTGTGAGCATCCTCGATCTTGCTTCGGACCCCATCGACTTGACGGCCGCCCTGGTCGACATCCCCAGCGTCTCGCACGACGAATCCGTCATCGCGCAGGCCGTCGAGGATGCGCTGCGTGAGCAGACTTCGGGCTTCGAGATCATCCGAAACGGCAACGCCGTGTTGGCGCGTACGTCGCGTGGGCTGCCGAGCCGCGTCATGCTCGCCGGACATCTGGACACGGTGCCGATCGCCGACAACGTTCCTTCGCGACGCGACGGCGACATTCTGCACGGCTGCGGGACCGTGGACATGAAGTCGGGCGATGCGGTGTTCCTGCACCTGGCGGCCACCATCGAGAACTTGGCTCACGACCTGACTCTCGTCTTCTACGACTGCGAAGAGATCGCCGCGACGTTCAACGGCCTCGGTCGGATCGAACGCGAGATTCCGGAATGGCTCACCGCCGACGTCGCAATTCTCGGTGAGCCGACGGCCGGTTTCATCGAGGCCGGGTGCCAGGGCACGATGCGGGTTCGGTTGACGGCTTCGGGAACACGCGCACATTCGGCCAGGTCCTGGCTGGGGGACAACGCCATTCACAAGTTCGGCGGAGCGTTGGAGCGGTTGTCGGTGTACCAGCCGCGTTCGGTCGACATCGACGGTTGTGGTTACCGCGAGGGATTGTCGGCGGTGCGGATATCCGGCGGTGTCGCCGGAAACGTGGTCCCGGACGAAGCCGAGATGGACGTCAACTTCCGATTCGCGCCCGATCGCAACGAGGCGCAAGCCGAGGCGCACGTGCGCGAAGTGTTCGACGGCCTGGGCCTCGGATTCGAGGTCACCGACTCCTCGCCCGGCGCACTCCCCGGTTTGGCGAACCCGTCTGCTGCCGCCTTGATCGAGGCGGCGGGTGGTCAGTTCCGCGCGAAGTACGGGTGGACCGATGTGTCCAGATTCTCGGCACTCGGTATTCCCGCGGTGAACTACGGACCAGGGGATCCGAACCTCGCGCACAAGCGCGACGAGCATGTTCCGGTGCAACAGATCACCGACGTCGCGGCCGTGCTGAGGAAATATCTGTCGGCCTGACCGTTAGCCTTGCCGCATGGCACCAGAGAAGAATTCGGCTTCGAAGAAGCAGAGCTCGTCGATCAAGCACCGCGGGCCCGTACAGCTTCGCCGCAAGCGCAAGGACGAGAAGACCACGACCGATCAGCGCTTGCTCGACAAGCGCGGACCCACGGACTGGGTCCACACCGATCCGTGGCGTGTGTTGCGTATCCAGAGCGAATTCATCGAAGGTTTCGGCGCGCTCGCCGAGGTTCCGCGTGCGGTGACGGTGTTCGGTTCGGCACGCACCACGGTCGATCATCCCGAGTACCAATCCGGCCGTGAGCTGGGAACCGCGTTGGCCGAAGCCGGGTACGCCGTCATCACCGGCGGTGGACCAGGAGTCATGGAGGCTGCCAACCGCGGTTGCAGCGAGGCCGGTGGATACTCGATCGGCCTCGGCATCGAGCTGCCGTTCGAGCAGGGACTCAACGAGTGGGTGGATCTCGGAATCAACTTCCGTTACTTCTTCGCACGCAAGACGATGTTCGTGAAGTACTCCCAGGCATTCATCTGCCTGCCGGGCGGCTTCGGAACACTCGACGAGCTGTTCGAGGCACTGACTCTGGTGCAGACCCACAAGGTCACGCGCTTCCCGATCGTCCTGTTCGGTACCGAGTACTGGTCCGGACTCGTCGACTGGATTCGCGGCACCCTCGAGCGTGACGGCAAGATTTCCGAAGGCGACGTGAACTTGCTGCACGTCACCGACAGCGTGGAAGAAGCAGTACGAATCGTCCTCAACGCCGACAAGGGCGTCGACGAGGCCGCAGATCTGGGGAAAGAAGAAGAATGGTGACCGATTCCGACAAGAAGTACTCGATCTGCGTCTACTGCGCGTCAGGTCCGGTGGACGAATCGTTCCTGGCGTTGGCGTCGGAGGTGGGCACCGCGATCGGTCGACGCGGATGGCAGTTGGTCTCGGGCGGCGGCAATGTCTCGATGATGGGCGCTGTCGCCGAGTCCGCTCGCACGGCGGGTGCTTGGACCGTCGGCGTCATTCCGAAGGCCTTGGTGCACAAGGAAGTTGCCGACGTCGATGCCGACGAGCTGATCGTCACGGACACCATGCGCGAGCGCAAGAAGCTGATGGAAGATCACGCCGACGCGTTCATCACGCTGCCCGGCGGGATCGGGACGCTGGAGGAGCTGTTCGAGACGTGGACCGCGGGTTACCTGGGGATGCACGAGAAGCCGGTGGTGATGCTCGATCCCGTCGGACACTTCACCGGCCTGCTCGAGTGGCTGAACAAGCTCGACGGGACCGGCTTCGTCGGGCGTCAGGCGCTGGACACCCTGCTGGTGAGAACGGATGTCGAGGCCGCGCTCGACGCGTGCGTGAAAGGCTGACCTGGGGCATGGCGGGCTTTATTACCGTGCAGTAAGGTGGCCGCAGACTGGGCGGCCGAATGGGCGCCGGATACGTGTTAGGGGAGCCATGAGTTCGGAAGCCCGTTCGACCGTCGGCCTGCTGGATCTGGCGGCAAAACTGCCGTCGATGATCACCGAGGTGCCGATCCTGGCGCGGGGGGCCGCCGGGCTCACACGCAAGCCTTCGGCCAAGGAATCGATCGGGTTGATCTTCCAGAAGGCCGCGCACGCGCACCCGTCGCGCCCGTTCATCCGGTTCGAGGGCCACGCGACCAGTTACGCGGAGGCCAACGAACTGGTCAATCGCTACGCGGATGTTCTTCGTGGCCGAGGCGTCGACCGCGGAGACGTCGTCGGCGTTCTGGCAAAGAACACTCCTGAAGCCCTGTTGGTTGCACTCGCTGCCGTCAAACTCGGTGCCGCGGCAGGAATGCTGAACTACAACCAGCGCGACGACGTTCTGGCACACAGCCTTACGCTGCTCGACGCTCGCGTCCTGGTGGTCGCCGACGAGTGCGAGGAAGCCCTCGAATCGTTGCCCGCCGGATTTACCGGGCCCGATCAACTTCTTGTCAGTGAACTCTCCGATCTGGCGAAGACGGCTGATCCGGCCAACCCGGCGGTCACCGCCGAGGTGCTGGCGAAGGAGAAGGCGTTCTACATCTTCACCTCGGGCACCACCGGAATGCCCAAGGCGAGCTTGATGACTCACTTCCGCTGGTTGAAGTCGATGTCCGGTCTCGGGTTGATGGGCGTGCGCTTGCGGGGCTCGGACACTCTGTACTGCTGCCTGCCGCTCTATCACAACAACGCGTTGACGGTTTCGCTGTCGTCGGTGCTCGCGTCCGGTGCGACCATCGCGATCGGACGTCAGTTCTCCGCCTCGCGGTTCTGGGACGACATCGCACTCAACAAGGCGACCGCATTCACCTACATCGGTGAACTGTGCCGCTATCTGCTCAACCAGCCGGCCAAGCCGACCGACAGCGACAACGCAGTTCGGCTGATGGTGGGTAACGGTCTGCGCCCGGAGATCTGGGCCGAGTTCACTGCGCGGTTCGGCATTCCCCGCGTCGCCGAGTTCTACGGTGCGAGCGAATGCAACATCGCGTTCGTCAACGCACTCAACGTGGACAAGACAGCAGGTATCTGCCCGTTGCCGCACGCCGTGGTGGAGTTCGACGAGAACACCGGAAAAGCGTTGCGGGGAGCCGACGGTCGACTGCGCAAGGTTTCCACGGGTCAGGTCGGGCTCCTGCTGTCCAAGGTCACCGACCGAGCACCTTTCGACGGCTACACCGACGAAGCGGCGAGCAACAGCAAGCTGGTACGCGGCGGATTCAAGGACGACGACACCTGGTTCGACACCGGAGACCTGGTGCGCAAGCAGGGATGGGGCCACGTCGCCTTCGTCGACCGCCTCGGTGACACCTTCCGGTGGAAGGGTGAGAACGTAGCCACCACGGAGGTCGAGGGCGCGCTGAGTTCGCACCCGGCCGTCGAGGAAGCAGTTGTCTACGGCGTCGAGATTCCGGGCACCGACGGTCGCGCGGGCATGGCAGCGGTCAAGCTGCGGGACGGCGGGAGTTTCGAGGGCACCGAAGTCGCGGCTCACCTCTACGGCAAGCTCCCCAACTACGCGGTCCCGCTGTTCATCCGCATCGTCGACTCACTCGAACACACCAGCACTTTCAAGTCGCGCAAGGTGGAATTGCGCAACGAAGGTTACGACGTCGGCGCCGACACTCTGCACGTTCTCGAAGGCCGCGAGGGTGGTTATGTGGACTCGTACGACGAATACGTCGGAAAGGTCGCGGCAGGCTCGGTACCCAAGGGGTAGACCGAGTTCCGTCATGCCAGTATGAGTGGCATGTCTTCACTCTCCGGTTCGACCGCGCAGCCAGGCCCGGCGCCCACCCTGTGTGGGCGTCCGGTCGCGGTCGACCGTGCATTGGTGATGGCGATCGTCAACCGCACTCCCGATTCCTTCTACGACCAGGGCGCGACGTTCTCGGACTCGGCAGCGATGGCTGCCGTCGATCGGGCCGTCGGCGAAGGCGCCGATCTGGTGGACATCGGGGGAGTGAAAGCCGGGCCCGGTGACCTCGTCGACGCCGACGAAGAGGTCAGGCGAGTCGTTCCGTTCGTCGCCGCGATCAGAGCCAAGTACCCCGAGTTGATCATCAGCGTCGACACCTGGCGAAGTGGCGTCGCACGGCTGGCACGCGACGAAGGTGCCGACCTGATCAACGACACGTGGGCCGGTGCGGATCCCGAACTCGTCGTGGTCGCCGCCGAGACGGGTGCCGGAATCGTCTGCTCGCACACCGGCGGCGCAGTTCCGCGCACGCGCCCCCACCGTGTCCGCTACGACGACGTCGTCGCAGATGTGGTCACCGAGGTGGTGTCGGCAGCAGAACGCGCCTTGGCGCTCGGAGTTCCGCGCGATGCGATTCTGATCGATCCCACCCACGATTTCGGTAAGAACACCTTCCACGGGCTCGAGTTGTTGCGGAAAGTGGACGTTCTTGTAAACACCGGGTGGCCAGTGCTGATGGCGCTGAGTAATAAGGACTTCATCGGGGAGACTCTTGGTGTGGAGCTTTCCGAGAGGTTGGAGGGAACATTGGCAGCGACAGCAATGGCCGCGGCGGGCGGCGCCCGGGTGTTCCGTGTTCACGAGGTGGCGTCCACCCGTCGAGTAGTCGACATGGTGGCCGCGATCCAGGGACGCCGCGCCCCGGTACGTACGGTTCGAGGTCTGGCATGAGTATCACAGGTGCGGGCCCGACCCGCGTATGGGCAGACGCCAACAGTTGGGACCATCCGAGTTGGACGGTCGCCGAACTCGAACGGGCGAAGGGTGGCCGAACCGTCTCGGTGGTGTTGCCCGCGCTCAACGAAGAAGACACCGTTGCTGCGGTGGTCGACACCATTCATCCCTTGCTCGGGGGCTTGGTCGACGAATTGATCGTTCTCGATTCCGGTTCCACCGACCGTACTGCCGAGCGTGCGCGCGCGGCCGGAGCGACGGTGATCAGTCGTGAGAGCGCAGTTCCGTCCATCCCGCCGACCGCGGGCAAAGGTGAGGTGCTCTGGCGTTCGGTCGCCGCAACGACGGGCGATCTGATCGCATTCGTCGATTCCGACCTCATCAATCCCGATCCGGCGTTCGTGCCCAAACTGTTGGGCCCGTTGCTCACGGTGGACGGCATCCATCTGGTGAAGGGTTACTACCGCCGCCCGCTGCGCGTGAGCGGCACGGAAGACGCCAATGGCGGCGGACGAGTCACGGAATTGGTTGCGCGGCCCATGTTGGCTGCGCTGCGGCCCGAACTCACGTCCGTACTGCAACCACTCGGCGGTGAATACGCCGGCACCCGTGAGTTGCTCTCGGCTGTCCCGTTCGCCCCCGGCTACGGCGTCGAGATCGGCTTGCTGCTCGACACGTACGACACGTTGGGACTGGCGGCGATCGGTCAGGTCAATCTCGGTGTGCGCAAGCATCGCAACCGGCCGCTCGCCGATCTCGGCGTGATGAGTCGGCAGATCATCGGAACGATGCTCAGGCGGTGCGGGATCGAGGATTCGGGCGCGGGGTTGACCCAATTCCTGGTCGACGGTGATTCTTTCGTGCCCGAGACCACGGAGGTATCGCTGCTCGATCGACCCCCGATGAATTCGATAGTGCGCACCGCGGGGGTCTGACCGCTCACACTCGGGTATGGGAGTATCGGTCCATGATGACGATCCTCCTGTACCTGATTGTCATGGCACTGGTCGGCGCGATGATCTTCCTTGCCGCCAGTGCTGTGTTCGGGCGCTCGGAAGAGCTGCCGCCGCTGCCTCCTGGCACGACGGCGACCGTACTCCCGGCAGAGGATGTCACCGGTGCGGATGTCGACGCTCTGCGTTTTCAGCAGGTGCTGCGCGGCTACAAGGCGAGTGAAGTGGATTGGGCCCTGCATCGCCTCGGGTTGGAAATCGATTCTCTGCGTGCACAACTGGGCCGTGACGAGCGGTCTGAGGTCCTGGTGAAGGCGGATGCTCCGGCCAAGGCCGAAGCATCGCAGGAGGCGCCTGCGACCGAATCCGAATCGAAGGATTCCCAGGGCTGATGACAGACGGACTGGTTCGGTGCGGCTGGGTGGTCGAGACGCCCGGTGACACGCCCGGTGACACGCTGTACCGCGACTATCACGACGAGGAGTGGGGGCGTCCGCTGCACGGGCGCGACGAACTGTTCGAGCGGCTCGCCCTCGAAGCATTCCAATCGGGACTGTCGTGGATCACGATTCTGCGTAAACGCGAGGCGTTCCGCGAAGCCTTCGACGGGTTCGATCCGGACAAGGTCGCAGCGTACGGAGTTGCGGACGTGGAGAGACTGCTCTCCGATGCCGCGATCGTCCGCAATCGCGCGAAGATCGAGGCGACGATTTCCAACGCCCGAGTGCTCGTGAATTCACCCGATCTGGACCTCGATTCGTTACTCTGGTCGTTCTCGCCGCCTCGACGCACCAGAAGACTGACATCAATTGCAGAGGTTCCGGCGGTCACTCCCGAGTCGACTGCCATGGCCAAGGAACTCAAGCGGCGCGGGTTCAAGTTTGTGGGTCCTACCACGGCTTATGCGCTCATGCAGGCTACCGGAATGGTCGACGATCACGTGGCTGATTGCTGGGTTCCGGCGCAGGTGTGACGGTCGACTGAACACCCCTAAATGTGACTCAGATTCCCGGTTCCCGCATCCATAGGGAACAATGGAGGGTACGAGCCTCGCTGATTGTTGGCGGGGCGCACCGTTAGTCGAGGCGCAGAGCAATGCAGCGCAGATCTGGAGGGAGCAGAGGATGGCGGCCATGAAGCCCCGGACCGGGGACGGTCCCCTCGAAGCAACCAAAGAGGGACGAGGAATCGTCATGCGGGTTCCACTCGAGGGTGGCGGACGCCTCGTCGTCGAGCTGACCCCGGATGAAGCTGCAGCGCTCGGTGTGGAACTCACGAACGTCACCAGCTAGTCGGGTCCAGGTTGTAGCAGTACGAACAACAGCACGTGATTGCACGCAGGCTCCGTATCCGATTCGGTACGGGGCCTGAAGTGTGTGCGCACCACCGGTAGCCGAAAGGACGGATCAATGCTTGCCACCGTGATCGATCTTCTGTCCTGCCCGCAGTGTGCTGCCGAGTTGGAATTGGTGGACGGCGCCGTCGAGTGCGACCGCGGGCATCGATTCGACGTCGCTCGCCAGGGCTACGTGAGCCTGATCAGTGGCGGTGCCACGAAGTTCACCGGCGACAGTGCCGAGATGATCGCCGCGCGTGCACGGTTGCTCGGCGCCGGCCACTTCGGTCCGCTGATGGATGCCGTCTCGCGGGCCTGCGTGACGACGGCAGGGTCGGAACCGGCGCGGATTGTCGAAATCGGTGCAGGCACAGGACAATACCTCGCACACGTCGTGGATTCGCTTGCCGATTCTCGGGCGATAGCCTTGGACGTGTCCAAATTTGCGGCACGGCGAGCAGCGAAGGTCCACGAAAGGATCGGCTCGATCGTCGCGGACGTCTGGCAACCACTGCCGATTCGGGACGGAGCGCTCTCTCACGTGCTCTGTGTGTTCGCACCACGCAACGGTCCGCAGTCCCATCGAGTTCTCGCCGATGACGGCGTCCTGGTGGTCTTGACGCCCACCGACAGGCATCTGCGTGAACTGATCGACATTCTCGCAATGGTCAAGGTCGACGATCGCAAGGTGGAACGTCTCGAATCGTCGATGGCCGGCTATTTCGAGCGCGTGAGTAGCGACGAGGTCGAGTTCACGATGTCGCTCTCGCACCAGGATGTTCTCGACCTGGTGGGGATGGGACCGTCGGCGAGACACCTGACGCCCGCCGATCTGGCTGCCGCCGTCGCGAAACTGCCGCAGCCGAGCACCGTCACCGCATCTGCGACGGTCTCGACCTATCGCAAGATCTGATGCGGATCAGCGTCTCGTGACGGCGTCCGCGTAGACCTCGAGCGTCTGCTTGGCTATTTCGGCCCAGGAGAACTCGTCGATCGCACGGATTCTGCCTGCACGACCCATCGCGTCTGCGCCTTCTCGGTCGGCGACAACGGCATTGACGGTGGCCGCGAGTGACTCCTCGAATGCGTTCGGCTCGTAGGCGTTGTAGTGCACGAGTCGTCCGGTCACGCCGTCGGCGACCACCTCGGGGATGCCGCCGACATCGGAAGCGACCACGGCGGTCTCGCACGCCATGGCTTCGAGATTGACGATCCCGAGGGGCTCGTAGACCGAAGGGCAGACGAATACCGTTGCTGCCGAGAGTATTTCCCTGATCTGCTCCGTGGGTAGCATTTCGCGCACCCAGAAGACATTGCCCCGGTGCCTGGCGAGTTCGGCCACCGCCTTCTCGGTCTCGGCGGCGATCTCCGGTGTATCGGGCGCACCGGCGCACAGCACGAGTTGAATCTCCGGATCGAAGTGGTGTGCTGCTGCGACGAGGTGCCCGACGCCCTTTTGTCTCGTGATCCGCCCGACAAAGGCCACGACGGGTTTCGCCGGGTCGACGCCGATCGACGCGAGTGCGGACTGCGCTCCCGGTGCCGCTCCACCGGGATGCCAAACCTCGGTGTCGATTCCGTTGCGTACGACGTGCACGCGACTCGGATCGACAGCGGGGTACGCGTCGAGGACGTCGAGTCGCATACCGGAACTGACGGCGATGATCGCGTCTGCGTGCTCGACGGCGTTGCGTTCGGACCACGACGAGATCCGATAGCCACCACCTAGCTGTTCAGCTTTCCACGGGCGTCTGGGCTCGAGTGAGTGGGCAGTGAGGATGTGCGGTACGTCGTAGAGCGCCGAGGCGAGATGCCCGGCCAGTCCGGTGTACCAGGTGTGGGAGTGGACGATGTCGACGCCGGCTGCGGCATCCGCCATCCGCAGCTCGGTGGAAAGCGTCGTCAAGGCGGGGTTGGATCCGGCGAGAGCGGGGTCGGGTGAGTGGACGATCGCGCCTTCGCGCGGGGCGCCCATGCAGTGCACGTCGACCTCGCACAACCGCTTCATCTGAGCGACAAGCTCGGTTACGTGTACTCCTGCGCCGCCGTAGATCTCCGGCGGGTATTCCTTGGTCATCATCGCGACTCGCACGCGCTAAACCTAACCGCCCGTGGTCGATCCGGCTACCGATCGAACGTAACCCCGTCCGCCCGGAGGGGACACGATCGGACCTCTCGGACTGCTTCGCTAGCGGGAGTTCACCAGTGCGGATAGGTTAGCGGTGTGAGAAGCCAGCCGCATGTGCTTGGAATCGTGCTCGCCGGGGGCGAGGGCAAACGCTTGTATCCGCTGACCGCGGACAGAGCGAAGCCCGCAGTGCCCTTCGGAGGTGCATATCGACTTATCGACTTCGTGTTGAGCAACCTTGTCAACGCGGGATATCTGCGTATTTGTGTGTTGACGCAATACAAGTCACATTCACTCGACCGCCACATTTCGCAGACGTGGCGATTGTCCGGGTTCGCGGGTGAGTACATCACTCCGGTCCCGGCCCAGCAGCGGCTCGGGCCGCGCTGGTACACCGGCAGCGCCGACGCAATCCTGCAGTCGCTCAATCTCGTTTACGACGAGGACCCCGAGTACATCGTGGTTTTCGGTGCCGACCACGTGTACCGGATGGATCCGGAACAGATGGTGCAGCACCACATCGAATCCGGGGCAGGGGTGACGGTCGCCGGTATTCGTGTACCGCGAAGCGAGGCTTTTGCTTTCGGCTGCATCGACAGCGACGAGTCCGGACGCATCACCCAGTTCCTCGAGAAGCCCGCCCATCCTCCCGGGACACCGGACGACCCCAATTCGACGTTCGCGTCCATGGGTAACTATGTGTTCACCACCAAGGTGCTCGTGGACGCCATCCGCGCCGATTCGGAGAACTCCGATTCCGATCACGACATGGGCGGCGACATCATTCCCGCCTTGGTCGCTGCGGGTGAGGCGTCGGTCTACGACTTCAAGGACAACGTCGTTCCCGGTGCCACCGATCGCGACCGTGGTTACTGGCGTGACGTCGGTACCCTCGACGCCTTCTACGACGCTCACATGGACCTCGTGTCGGTGCACCCGATCTTCAACCTCTACAACCGCCGCTGGCCCATCCGCGGCGCCACCGAGAATCTCGCGCCCGCCAAGTTCGTGAAGGGCGGACTCGCACAGGAATCGGTGGTCGGTGCGGGGTCGATCCTGTCTGCCGCGACCGTGCGCAATTCGGTGCTCAGTTCCAACGTCATGATCGAAGACGGCGCGACGGTCGAGGGCAGTGTGCTGATGCCGGGTGTGCGCATCGGCAAGGGCGCCGTCGTGCGGCGCGCCATCCTCGACAAGAACGTCGTCGTCGGTGACGGCGAAATCATCGGTGTCGACCTCGAACGTGACCGCGAACGATTCGCCGTCAGTCAGGGCGGCGTCGTCGCCATCGGTAAGGGCGTCTGGATCTAGAGCTTGCTCGCGCAGAGGAGGCCGTCGCCGAGGGGGAGCAGGACTCGAATGAGTCGCTCGTCCTCGGTTACGGCCTTTGCCGCTTCTCGGACCGCGACAGTTGTCGCGTCGCGGGCGGAGCTGTCGGCAACGCGGCCGTCGGCGAGGGCGTTGTGCAGAACGATGACACCGCCGGAGCGCAGCAACCGGACACCTTCGCGGACGTAATGCGGGTGGTCGATTGCGGCGCAGTCGACGAAGACCAGGTCGTAGCCACCGTCGGCGAGACGGGGAAGGACGTCGAGAGCCCGTCCGTTGATCAGGCGAGTGCGTGCCGGAGCGATGCCGCTTTCGCGAAAGGTCAGCTTGGCTGCCCGCTGATGTTCGGGTTCGCTGTCGATCGTGGTCAGAACGCCGTCGTCACGCATTCCGTGCAGAAGCCACAGGCTGCTCACGCCGGCTCCGGTACCCACCTCGACGGCCGTCTTCGCGTCGAGCATTCTCGCGAACATGGCGAGAGTCGCGCCGACGGCAGGCGTCACCGGATGGGCTCCGAGATCCAGCGCTCGATCTCGCGCCGCGGTCAAAATCTCGTCCTCGGAAACTACGTCCTCGACGTGGCGGAGTATCTGTTCGGCGTGGGTCACGCTCATGAGGTTATCGGGCGGTTCGGATTGTCGCTGCAAGGCGCGCAGTCACCAGGATTCTCAGGAATCCCTCAGGCTCCTCATATGGCGTGCACACCGCGATGAGAAAAGGTGTATACATCGCCGGATCGAAGATCGCACGGCGGTATCGATTTCTACCAAGTTGGTCTTTCGCAGCTCGGTGATCGGGAACAAATCACAGCATCGGCTGGTTCTCCCGAATATCGCGCATCACGTGATTCGGACAACGCGGTGATCGAACTACGCGATCCCGAGCAGGAGGATCAACTTATTTACCAGGTCAACGACGAGCCTCGCCCTCGAGAGTCGGAAGTTTTGACGACGGAATCGGCTGTGGATTCCGAATTGATCGGCACAGCTGTGTTCGATGCAACTGGTGAGAAGTCCTCCATGCCGTCTTGGGACGAACTCGTGCGTCAGCACGGTGACCGGGTGTACCGCCTGGCTTACCGGTTGTCAGGCGATGCCCAGGACGCCGAGGACTTGACGCAGGACACCTTCATTCGGGTGTTCCGCTCGCTCTCCGATTATCAGCCCGGAACGTTCGAGGGCTGGCTGCACCGCATCACGACAAATCTGTTCCTCGACATGGTTCGCCGACGCAACCGCATCCGTATGGAAGCACTGCCCGAGGACTACGACCGCGTTCCATCACCCGGCCCGGACCCCGAGCAGATCTACCACGACGCGCGCCTCGACGCAGGTCTGCAGGCCGCGCTCGACTCACTCGCACCTGAATTTCGCGCTGCTGTCGTGCTCTGTGACATCGAAGGTCTGTCATACGAGGAAATCGGTGCCACACTGGGAGTGAAGCTCGGAACGGTTCGTAGCCGTATCCATCGTGGGCGACAGGCGATTCGTGATCATCTGGCAGCGCAGCGCGCAGCCGAATCCGAACTCGTCGGTTTCTGACGGTCGGGTTCGAGCTACAGAGCGGGACGTGGTCAATCACCTGGAGGGACGAATGACGGAGGCGCGGGCACATCGCCAGTTCGGTTCGACCGAACATCTGGCCAGCGAGGCAATCGCTGCCTACGTCGACGGGGAACTCCGAATGCAGGCCTACTTGCGGGCCTCGCATCACATCTCGATCTGCGCCGAGTGCGCTGCGGCCGTCGATGCTCAGCAGCAGGCACGTGGTGCACTGCGTCGAAGTGGCGAGATGACGATGCCGTTGTCCCTGGTGGGACTTCTCAGTCAGATTCCCTCGTGCAACAGTCCGACTACCGGACCCAATTCGGAAAACGCCGACAGTTCCGTCGGTAATCAGCCTGCGGGCTTCTCCACCATCAGCAAGCGGTTGTCCCGTCGCTGGCGCAAATGACGCCGCGCGCCTGCTTCCCGGCGCGGATCAGTGATACTGGACGACGTGACTGACGGAAAAAGGGGGCACTCCGGAGTGAGCTCGGATTCTTCGGCAAACGGTTCGGTGGATCGACCGGCAGATGCGCCGGTACTCGACCCCCGCCCGGTGTACCGACCTCAGATCGATCCGGCCTCGCGCCAGGTGTTCGGTCGGCCGAGCGGAGTCGAGGGCTCGTTCACTCCGGTTGCCGCGCGATCGACCCCGTCTTCCGACGTCGTGATCGGGACTCCGGATCCGGTTCTGGCCGAAGCGTTCGGTCGACCCGCAGACGCAACCGAGTCGATCGGTCGCGATCCCGAGGCGTCGGCCGACAACACTCCCGAAGAAGAACCGCCGCGTGATCCGTGGCGCGATCCTGAATCCGCGGTCTCACTGGGAAATCCAGGAGCGTCCGAGGCGCCGGTGCAGTTGCCTCCCGCCCAGAAACTCGATGTGCGTGAGTTGTTGTTCGGTCGCAAGGTCGCCCCTTCGGCACTGGCAGCGCTTGCAGGCATGGCGCTGGTCATCGCGCTCGTCGGCGGGTTACTCGCCACGGTCATCACTGCCGATCGCAGTTCGCTCACCAGCTCACGTGTCACGCTCGTTCAATCCGGCGGCGGCGAACAGCCGGAGTCGCAGGTGGCGAAGGTCGCCGACGCGGTGCTGCCTTCCGTGGTGTCGATTCAGGTCGCCGTCGGTGACCAGGGAAGTACCGGATCCGGTGTTGTCATCTCGGGTGAGGGATACATCGTCACCAACAACCACGTGATCTCCTCGGCCGTACCGCCGGCACAAGACGCGAAGATCCAGGTGATCTTCTCCGACGGAACCAAGACCGACGCCCAGATCGTCGGCCGAGACGTCAAGACAGACCTCGCGGTGCTCAAAGTCTCGGCCAACAATCTGACGGTCGCCCAGCTCGGAAAATCCGAAGACGTCCAGGTAGGTGACGACGTCGTCGCCGTTGGCTCACCGCTCGGGTTGAGCAAGACCGTCACTCGCGGAATCGTCAGTGCGTTGAACCGGCCGCTGCGGTTGTCGGGTGAAGGCACCGACACCAACGCCGTCATCGACGCCGTTCAGACCGACGCGGCGATCAACCACGGCAACTCCGGTGGTGCGCTCGTCGACGACGAAGCCCGCGTCATCGGCATCAACACCGCAATGCTCAGCGAGTCCGGTGGTTCGGTCGGGCTCGGCTTCGCGATTCCGATCGACACGGTCACCGAGGTGGCGCAGACCATCATCCGCGACGGCAAGGTTCATCATCCCGACATCGGCGTGAATGCCCGTACCGCGGTCAACGACGCGACCAGCGGCGCTGCCGTGGCCAACGTCCGCGATGGCAGCCCAGCGCAACGTGCGGGGATCGTCGAGGGTGACGTCATCGTCAAGGTCGGTGACCGCCCGGTCACCAGTGCCGACGAATTGGTGGTTGCCGTCAACGCGACGACTGTCGATCAGCCGGTCAACGTCCAGTTGATCCGCGACGGACGGCAGGTGGACATTTCGGTCACGCCGGTGTCCGACTGATCGGACCCTGCGATCTTCCTGTGAGGTTGATCCGGACATGCGCGCACCGAGCGAGCACACAGTAGGCTGACCCTGTGTTTGGCAACATCGGTTGGGGCGAGTTCATGATCCTCCTCGTAGCGGCTCTGGTCATCTTGGGACCTGAGCGGCTTCCTGGTGCGGTCTCCTGGGTCACGAAATCCCTGAGGCAGGTGCGCGAATATGCTTCGGGCGCTTCCAATCAGCTCAAGGAAGAACTGGGTACCGATTTCGAGGATCTGCGTAAACCACTCGCAGATCTGAACAAGCTGCGCGGGATGACGCCGCGCGCCGTGATCACCCAACATCTTCTCGACGGCGACGACTCCATCTTCACGGGCAACTTCGACAAGAAGCCGCAGAGTGGAGTGCAGGAGCCGAAGACGCTGTCGAAGGACAAGCCACTCACCGCGGGCGAACGTCCTCCTGTGGACTTCGACGCAACCTAGATTCGACCTACGAAAGGGCGCCTGTCACCGATCGGTGACAGGCGCCCTTTCGTATGAGGGCGTTCTACAGGTTGCGAACCGTATTGATACCGAGCGACATTCCGGCCAGCCCACGCTGACGGACGGCCAACTTGTCGGCGATGTCCTTGAGTGCGATCGCTGCGGGTGAATCGGGAGCACTGAGAACGATCGGCGTCCCGGCGTCGCCTGCCTCGCGGACGGACGGATCCAGCGGAATCTGTCCGAGAAGCGGAACCTTGGCTCCGACGGCCTTCGTGAGGCGATCGGAGACGGTCTGCCCGCCGCCTTCACCGAAGACGTCCATGCGGGTGCCGTCGGGAAGTTCGAGCCACGACATGTTCTCGACGACGCCGGCGACGCGCTGACGGGTCTGCAGGGCGATGGCGCCGGCGCGCTCGGCGACCTCGGCGGCAGCCTGCTGCGGTGTGGTGACGACGAGGATTTCCGCACTCGGGATGAGCTGAGCCACCGAGATTGCGATGTCACCGGTGCCGGGCGGCAGATCGAGCAGCAGCACGTCCAGATCGCCCCAGAACACGTCGGCGAGGAACTGCTGGAGCGCGCGGTGCAGCATGGGGCCGCGCCAGACGACGGGAGTGTTGCCCTGGGTGAACTGCGCGATGGAGATCATCTTCACGTCGTGTGCGACGGGCGGCATGATCATGCGCTCGACCTGAGTCGGCTTGGCGTCGGTACCGAGCATGCGGGGGATGGAGTGACCGTAGATATCCGCGTCGAGGACACCGACGGACAATCCGCGAGCAGCCATGGCTGCCGCGAGATTGACTGTCACACTGGACTTTCCGACGCCACCCTTGCCGGAGGCCACGGCGTAGACGCGGGTGAGTGAACCCGGCTGGGCGAACGGGATGACGGGCTCGGCGGAATCGCCGCGAAGCGACTTGCGGAGCTCGGTTCGCTGAGCGTCGTCCATGACGTCGAGTTCGACGCGGATCGCGCCGACACCGGCGACGTCGGCGACGGCCTTGGTGACGCGTTCGGTGATCTCGGTGCGCATCGGGCAACCGGCGGTCGTGAGATAGATGCCGATGTCGACGCTGTTGTCACTGGAGAGAGTGATCCCCTTGACCATCCCCAGTTCGGTGATGGGTTTGCGGATCTCTGGGTCCAGAACTCGCGCGAGCGCGGAGCGAACGTCGGACTCGGTCAGTACAGACATGACTCCATGGTAAGTCCAGGTAGGTCAGTGGATGCGCGGCAGGTCCGATGCGGCGGGCACGATGCCGGTGGAGTACCCGAGCGACCAGGCCAGAACGTTGGCGACGTAGGCGGCCGAGTTGTTGTAGCGGTGGATCGCGGAGGCAACCTGGGTGACGTCCTGCATGTCGAGTCCACCGTCGCACAGGTACTTGCCGGTGGTCAGTGCGGAGTCGAAAAGGTTCTGGGGGTCGGCGATTCCGTCACCGTTGCCGTCGCCGGCGTACTGGTTCCAGGTGGACGGAATGAACTGCATGGGGCCGACGGCGCGGTCGTAGACGGTGTCGCCGTCGAGGGCGCCGCCGTCGGTGTCCATGATGACGGCCTGGCCGGGCAGGCTGCCGTTGAGCGGCAGCCCGATCACGGGCTTGTAGAGGTTGCCGTTCGCGTCGGCGTCCTTGCCGTCGTTCGCGTGGCCCGATTCGACGCGACCGATTCCGGCGAGGAGTGTCCAGTGCATGTTGCAGTTGGGCTTCTCGACGGCGAGGATCCGCTCAGCGTTCTGGTACGCGGCGACGCTCACGCTCGGGATTCCGAGTGCTCCCTCGGCCATGGAGGCGGGGAGTGGGGGAGTCGCCTGCACGGGAGCCAACGGTGCGGGCTCCGGCGCGGGGGCGGGTGCCGGTTCGGCGATCGCTTCGACGGCGGGCAGAATCTGGGCTTGCGGTTCCTGCGTGGCTTGCGCAGCGGTGTCCACCGTTTCTGCGGAGCTGGTGTTGAAGAACGGAACCTTGGGAGCGGCGCCGGCCGTGTTGGCTGCGGTGACGAGTCCGATAGGGATGAGTCCGGTGAGCGCGATGACCGAATTTCGACGGATGTGCGAATCTGTCTTCTTGCTGTGCCGACCCACTGTGTATGCCTCCTGAACCTCCGCGAGGAGGTTTTCCGTTCAACTGACGGAGTCGAGGCTACCTGATTTGTTGCGTTTCCGTTATTCAACCGTGATCTAGAAGGGCAGTTTGGGGCATATGCACTGTTCTTTCGTGATTTTTCGGTTACAGAGCGGGCATGCCGGGCAGGCCCGGGAAGAACGGAACGAATGCCGGCGCAGGCGCCGGGGCGGGCTCCGGCGCGGGAGCCGGGGCGGGTGCCGGAGCTGGCTCAGGCGCGGGCGCGGCGGGCGGTGAAGATTCCGCGGGGGCTGCGTCGGTGGTGACGGGTGCCGTGGCGGCCACTGCCATGCCCGGGACGGTGCACGGCAGAAGGATGCCGTCCTGCAAGGCGTCCAGTGCTGCGGGGTCCGGAAGGATCACACACATGTCGTCGGGCCAGCGCCATCCCTCAGCAGTCAGAATCGGCCAGACGAGACCCCGTGAGGTGAGGACGGGGAGCGGGATGATCGGACCGGGAGCTGCGTTCCGGGCGGCGTCGGGTCCCGGAGTGGGGCTGGTCGGCATGACTCCAGGTGGGATCAGTGCCTGGATTTCGGGTGAGAGCGCCGGCATGTCGGGCAGGCCGGGGAAGAGAGGAGTGGTGGTCGGGGTCGGCGTCGTCGACGCAGATTCCTTGTCACCGGCCGCCGGGTCGGTAGCGGCAGCAGCAGCGAGAACGGCCGAAGCTGCGGAGTCCGCCGAGGCGGCGGCGTTGATCGCCGAGCTGCCGGTGTTGATGCCGGAGGTGTACGGCAGCTGACCGGAAGGGATGACGCCGTTCTTGTAGGCCGTCGACCACATGATCACGTTCGCTGCGTAAGCGGCCGAGTTGTTGTATCGCAGAACAGCTTTGGTCTCCTGGGCGACGTCGCGCAGGTTGAGTCCGCCGCTGCAGAGGTACTTCGCTGCCGAGAGCGCCGCGTCGAAGACGTTGTTGGGGTCCTTGATTCCGTCCCCGTTACCGTCGCTGGCATATCCGGCCCAGGTGGCCGGAATGAACTGCATCGGCCCGACGGCGCGGTCGTGAGTGGGGTCGCCGTCGATCGCGCCCTTGTCCGTGTCTCGAATGACTTCGTTGCCCGCCAGACGGCCGTCGAGGACGGGGCCGAGGATCGGGGTGACCGTCGTTCCCACCGAGGTCGTCTTGCCGCCGTTGGCGTGACCGGATTCGATGCGTCCGATCCCGGCCAGGAGATGCCAGGGGATGCCGCAACCCGGCGCCTCGGTCATCATCACCAGTTCGGCGGAGCGGTACGCGTTCAGAACGATCTCGGGGATGCCCAGAGAGGTGAGGACGACGGCCGCGGCGTTGGGCGCTGCCGGAGCGCCGGCGACCGTATCGCTGGGTGGGGCCGATCGTTGCGTTCGGACGGTGCGGGGCGTCGGGAGGAAGTCGACAGAGTCCGACTGCGCAGCGGAGGCGGAGCCTGCGAGGGCGATGGGGACCTGCGACCCACCGGACGGTGCGCTTCCGGCCGTGAGGGCCGCTGGACCTGTTACGACAAGCAGTCCCCCCACCAGTGTGGATGCTGCAATCATTCCGCGTACTCGCACGATTCCCCTTTGCTGGCGCTCCCGCTCCGGAGTACCCACCGTGATATCCATATTGCTGTGACTTACGTTACATATCGGTCACGGTGCGTGCAGCAAAACTCAGCGAACGCTCAGCTAGTTGTGACTTTGTTTCGCAGTATTCGAGTCACGGTGCTTCTTCTTCGGGGTCGGTTCGCCGTCGGCAGCAAGGATCGACTTGATCTCTTCGAGCTCGCGCCGCAGGTAGTCGCGGGTGGCGACCTCGCCGACGGCAATACGCAGAGCTGCGAGTTCACGGGCGAGGAATTCGGTATCCGCCTTGGTTTGCTCGGCGCGCGAGCGGTCCTCCTCGAGCGAGACCCGGTCGCGATTCTCCTGACGGTTCTGTGCCAGCAGGATCAGCGGCGCCGCGTAGGCGGCCTGGGTGGAGAAGGCCAGGTTCAGAAGAATGAACGGGTACGGGTCCCACTGCAGAGCCACCGCGAACACGTTGATCAGGATCCAGACGATCACGATGATCGTCTGGATCGCGAGATAACGCCCGGTACCGAGGAAGCGGGCGATGCGTTCACTGACGCGTCCGACAGCTTCGACGTCGAAATCGAGATTGAACCGGCGGCTTCCGCGAGGCGTTTCCAGTCGTTGCCGTGCGGTCGTGCTCGACGCCCGTTCGCTCATCGGAGTAGTTCCTCGTCGTCGGAGTAATCCTCGCGCCAGTCTTCCGGCAGGAGGTGATCGAGCACGTCGTCGACCGTGACGGCCCCGATCAGGTGATTCTCGTCGTCCACGACCGGCCCGCACACCAAGTTGTAGGTAGCGAAATATCGGGTGACCGACGCCAACGAGTCATCCGGAGCCAACCTGGGCATATCGGTGTCGAGTATTCCGCCGACCAGGCTCGCGGGAGGCTCGCGGAGAAGCTTCTGCAAGTGGACGCATCCGAGATACCGCCCGGTCGGAGTCGCGGTCGGCGGACGTACGACGAAGACCATGCTCGACAGCGCCGGGGTCACGTCGTAGTTGCGGGCGCGGGCAAGGGCCTCGGCGACGGTCGTCGAGGCCGTCAGTACTACCGGTTCGGGCGTCATCAGACCACCGGCAGTGTCCGGGGAGTGCTCGAGCAGGCGTCGAACAGGTTCGGAATCCTGAGGGTCCATCAACTGCAGCAGTGATTCGGCTTCGGTCTCGGGCAGCTCGCCCAACAGGTCGGCGGCGTCGTCGGGATCCATGGCCTCGAGTAGATCGGCGGCACGTTCGACTTCCAAGTGCATCAGCAGATCGGTCTGGTCGTCCGCCGGCAGTTCCTGGACGACGTCGGCAAGGCGTTCGTCGTCGAGGGCCACGGCCAGTTCGTGACGGCGCTTCTCCGGCAGTTCGCGCATGGCGTTGGCCACATCGGCGGGTCGCATGCCTTCGTACTGCAGAAGGAGGTGAGCGACGCCCTGACCGGGGAGTGAGAGATCGCTCTGCGTGAGGCCCGCGACGTGCTGCCAGTCGACGATGTGAATCGCCGCGCGTCGACCGAGGCGTCCACGATGGCCGCGAACCGCGACCTTCGAGACGACCCAGTCGCGGGTTCGAGTCGATTCGATCCCGAGGTCGACCACAATCGTGTCGACGCCGTGAAGCTCCTCGAGTTCCGGGTCGTCCACGCGCACATGCGAATCGAGTACCTGCGCCAGAGCGAGCACTTCGCCCGGGCGCTGGTTGAAACGCCGCAGACTGACGTTGCCCGTGGTGAGGGTGACCGCACTCGGTTCGATGGCCGTCACGCGGAGCATCGGAACGAAAATACGTTTGCGCGTGAACATTTCGATCACCAGACCGAGAACGCGGGGTTGCTGGCGTCCGATACGGACCGTGATGACGACGTCGCGCACACGACCGATCGATTCGCCGTCCGGGCCGAGTACAACCAGGCCGGCAAGCCTGGCTGCAAATACCTTGCCTGCTGCTGCCATGATTGCAAGGCTAATTCGTCCAGCGTCAAAATCTGCAACGGCGCCACCGAAAATCGAGAAGGGCAGTCCGCAATGACTTCACGCAACCGTTCCCGTCGATCGGTGTTGGCAGTTCCCGGCAGCAGTCGGAAGATGATCGACAAGGCGAAGGGATTGCCCGCCGACGAGATCTTTCTCGACCTCGAAGATGCGGTGGCGCCGTTGGCGAAGCAAGCGGCCAGGGAGTCGATCGGCGACGCGTTGGCCGAGGACGGGTGGGGCACACAGGTCAAGGTCGTCCGGGTCAACGACTGGACCACCGAATGGACGTATGCCGACGTCGTGGAGGTGGTCGGCCGCGCCGGAGCGCATCTGGACGCCATATTGCTGCCCAAGGTGCCCGACGCGAGCCACGTCCAGGCGCTCGATTTGTTGTTGACGCAGGTCGAGAAGGCCAACGGTCTCGAGGTCGGCAAGATCGGAATCGAACCGCAGATCGAGAACGCGATCGGATTGACCAACATCGACGCGATCGCCACCGCGAGCCCCCGCGTCGAGGCGCTCGTGTTCGGCCCGGCCGATTTCATGGCGAGTCTGAACATGCGAACTCTGGTCGTCGGCGAGCAACCGGACGGCTACGACCGCGGTGACGCGTATCACCACATTCTGATGACCATCTTGATGGCCGCGCGTGCGCATGGCGTCCAGGCGATCGACGGTCCGTACCTGCAGATCCGTGACGTCGACGCTTTCACTCGCTCGGCGGCGCGAACGGCAGCGCTCGGCTTCGACGGCAAGTGGGTTCTGCATCCCACGCAGATCGAGGCAGCCAACGAGGTGTTCAGTCCGCGCCAATCCGATTACGACCGTGCGGAACTCATCTTGGACGCGTACGCATTCCACACCTCGGCCGCCGGGGGAGGACGGGGCGCCGTCATGCTCGGCGACGAGATGATCGACGAGGCGAGTCGCAAAATGGCGCTGGTGATTTCGGCCAAGGGGCGTGCCGCGGGGATGACGCGTACGTCGGAATTCACCCCACCCGAACACGCCTGACGCTCGCATAGCCGAACGAATCAGGTCTGTAAAGGGCACAATAGGGGTAGATGTACTTGCGTCGTCCATGTGGATGACGTGCCCGAAAAGAGGAGCGCAGCCAGCCATGTCCAATCCGCTCGGTCAATCGTCGAATGGGTCGCGCCGTGGAGCGTTGCCGACACCGCCTTCGGGATGGCCCATCGGGTCGTACCCCACCTACGCCGAGGCGCAGCGCGCAGTCGACTACCTCTCCGACCAGGAATTCCCGGTTCAGGACGTCACGATCGTCGGCGTGAACCTGATGCAGGTCGAGCGAGTTCTCGGTCGGTTGACCTGGGCCAAGGTGATCGGCGGCGGCATCGTCTCCGGCGCCTGGCTCGGTGTCTTCTTCGGTCTGGTGCTCGGGATCGTCACCGGTGGTTTCCTCGCGCCGTTGATCGCGGGCATCGTGGGCGGCATCATCTTCGGCGTCATCTCGACGACCATTCCGTATGCCGCGACGCGTGGGCAGCGGGACTTCGCCTCGACGATGCAGTTGGTCGCCGGACGATACGACGTTCTGTGTGAGCCCAAGACGGCGGAGTCGGCGCGCGACCTACTTGCCAAGCTCGCCATCTGACATTCTTGCTCGGGCTGCCAATTCGTGTGATCTCGGTTACTTTGTGTACACGCGGGCGAGGTGACACTCACTTCCCCGTGACCGTTTGCCGGACAAGGAAATAGGTCCCTTCTCCGGCAGAAGTGCCGATGTGTGGTGCGTCGGCCAGCCGTAACGACTGCGCCGTCTCGCCGCCCGAGGAGGACGGCTGTGCAGAACAAGAGATTGCGGGCGGGGCAGAAGAAGAAATTGCGGGTGGGGCTGCTCGGCGCGGCGACATTGTTGTTGGCGCCCTTGCTCAGTGCGTGTGGATCGGACAACGAGGACGGGGTGGTGCTGTCCTTCTACACCGCCGCGGACGGCGCCGAGCAGTATGCAGAGGCCGCCGCCAACTGTTCGGCGGCGTCGAACGGCGCGTACCGGGTCGAGCAGAAAACTCTGCCCAAGGGTGCTGACGATCAGCGGCTTCAGTTGGCGCGGCGGCTGACCGGCAACGACAAGTCACTCGACCTGATGACGCTCGACGTGGTGTGGACCGCCGAATTCGCCGAAGCCGGTTGGGCATTGCCGCTTCCTGACGACGTGGCGGCCGAGGTGAGCAACGGGACTCTCGAGGGGCCGCTGGAGTCGGCGAAGTGGCAGGACCAGCTCTACGCGGCGCCGTTGAACACCAACACCCAATTGCTCTGGTATCGCAAGGATTTGATGCCGGACGGGCAACCACCCCAAACCTGGGATCAGATGATCGACATCTCCGAAGGACTGGCCGCGGAGGGGCGCCCCAGCTGGATCGGTGTGCAGGGCAAGCAGTACGAAGGACTGATGGTCTGGTTCAACACCCTTCTCGCCAGCGCGGGAGGTTCGGTGGTCGGGCCGGACGGAACCACGGTGACAGTCGCCGACGGTGATGCTGCCCAGCAGGCGCTGACCGTCATGAAGCGTGTGGCTACCGCGAAGGGTGCGGACCCCTCGATCTCGCAGGGGGACGAAGCGTCGTCACGCCTGGGTATGGAGAGCGGCAAATCTGCCTTCCAAGTCAACTGGCCGTTCGTGCTGCCGGGCATCCTGGAGAACGCCGAGAAGGGCGATCTTCCCTACATCGACGACAAGGGAAACGTCACCAGCCAGAACACCGGAAATACGGTTCTCACGGTAAACGGTGAACGGAATTTCCTTGCCGCTCCTTATCCTTCGGTCATCGAGGGCAAACCGGCGGAAGTCACGATCGGTGGCTTCAACGTCGCGGTGGCAAAGACCAGTCAGCATCCGGATCTCGCTTTCGAGGCACTCACCTGCCTGCGTAACGAGGAAAATCAGCGCAACAATGCAGTCGCCGGTGGTGTCCCGCCGACACTCGAGAGCCTCTACGACGACCCGGCGTTCCAGGAGGCGTACCCGGCGTGGCGTGAGGTTCGCGACAGCCTGGACACCGCCTCGGTCCGCCCCGTTTCTCCTGCCTATCAGAGTATTTCGACGCTCATCACTGCCACGCTGAACCCTGTGGGAAACATCGATCCGGAATCGACCGTGAACGATCTTGCCGAGCAGGTACGTAAGGCAGTCAATTCCGAGGGGCTGATTCCGTGACGATCGACAGCGAAAATTCGGGAGCTGCACCAACAGTTGCGACGCCTTCGCCGGAGCCGAAGCACTCCGCCAAGTCGAAGATGTCGGACGGAAAGGCCGCCGAGCGTCGACTCGGCCTGTGGCTGGTGGCCCCGGCCGCGATTCTCATGATCGCGGTGACCGCATATCCGGTGGTCTACGCCGTCTGGCTGAGTTTGCAGCGCTACGACCTACGCTTCCCGGATCAACGAAAGTTCGTCTGGTTCGACAACTACGTGTCGGTGCTGACCGACGGATACTGGTGGCAAGCGTTCGCGGTGACGACGTCCATCACGGTTGTCTCGGTCGTCATCGAGTTCGTTCTCGGACTGACCATCGCGCTGGTGATGCACAGAACGATCGTGGGTAAAGGCCTCGTCCGCACCGTTGTGCTCATCCCGTACGGCATCGTCACCGTCGCCGCGGCCTACAGCTGGTACTACGCGTGGACGCCGGGCACCGGCTACCTCGCCAATCTCCTGCCCGACGGCAGTGCGCCGCTCACCGACCAGATCCCGTCGCTCGCGATCATCGTCCTTGCCGAGGTGTGGAAGACGACGCCGTTCATGGCGCTGCTCCTGCTCGCCGGTTTGGCGTTGGTTCCGGACGACCTCCTCAAGGCGGCACAGGTGGACGGTGCCGGCGCGTGGACTCGTTTGGTACGCATCATCCTTCCGCTGATGAAACCCGCCATCCTCGTAGCACTGCTGTTCCGCACACTCGACGCGTTCCGCATCTTCGACAACATCTACGTGCTGACGAAGGGAGCGAACGACACCGGATCGGTGTCGATCCTGGGGTACGACAACCTGTTCAAGGCATTCAACCTGGGCATCGGATCGGCGATCAGTGTGCTGATCTTCGTGTGTGTGGCGTTGATCGCCTTCGTCTTCATCAAACTCTTCGGTGCCTCGGCTCCCGGATCCGATACGGAAGGACGCTGACATGACCGTGACTCCCAGACTCAAGATCAGCTGGTCCGTCGTCAACCTTCTGGTCTTGTTGTACGCGTTGGTTCCCGTCCTGTGGATTGCCAGCCTGTCCTTCAAGCCTGCCGGAACCATCAAGGACGGCAAGTTCATTCCGGAGAAGTGGACGCTGGACAACTACCGAGGAATCTTCGACACCAGCGCCTTCACCAGTGCCCTGATCAACTCCATCGGCATCGGACTCATCTCGACGGTCATCGCCGTTGTGATCGGGACGATGGCGGCGTACGCCATTGCGCGCTTGGATTTTCCGGGCAAGAAACTGTTGGTGGGTGTCGCCCTGTTGATCGCGATGTTCCCGCAGATTTCGTTGGTGAGCCCGCTCTTCGACATCGAACGACGACTCGGACTCTTCGACACCTGGGCCGGGCTCATCCTGCCGTACATCACCTTTGCGTTGCCGTTGGCGATCTACACGCTCTCGGCGTTCTTCAAGGAGATTCCGTGGGAACTCGAGAAGGCGGCGCAGATGGACGGCGCGACGCCGGGTCAGGCGTTCCGGAAGGTGGTGGCTCCACTTGCCGCGCCCGGCATCGTCACTGCGGGCATCTTGGTTTTCATCTTCTGCTGGAACGATCTGTTGTTCGCGATCTCGTTGACGTCGACCGAACGCTCCATCACCGCCCCTGCTGCCATCGCGAACTTCACCGGCGCTTCACAATTCGAGGAGCCCACCGGGTCGATCGCCGCGGCCGCCATGGTCATCACCATTCCGATCATCATCTTTGTTCTGTTCTTCCAACGTCGTATCGTGGCCGGGCTTACTTCCGGCGCAGTGAAGGGATAAACCTGTGGCCGAGATCGTGCTGGACAAGGTGACCAAGCTGTACCCGGACGGAGCCAAGGCGGTCAGTGATGTCGACATCACCATCGCCGACGGAGAATTCATCATTCTCGTGGGCCCGTCCGGTTGTGGAAAATCCACGACGCTCAACATGATTGCCGGGCTCGAAGACATTTCGACCGGCGAGCTGAGGATTGCTGGCGAACGCGTCAACGAACGCGCCCCCAAGGACCGCGACATCGCGATGGTGTTCCAGTCGTATGCGCTGTATCCGCATATGACGGTGCGCCAGAACATCGCGTTCCCTTTGACATTGGCGAAGATGTCCAAGGACGAGATCAACGCCAAGGTCGACGACGCGGCGCGGGTGCTCGACCTCACCCAGCATCTCGATCGCAAACCGGCGAACCTGTCGGGTGGTCAGCGTCAGCGTGTCGCGATGGGACGCGCCATCGTGCGCAGCCCCAAGGCGTTTCTCATGGACGAGCCGCTCTCGAACCTGGACGCCAAACTGCGTGTGCAGATGAGGACGGAAATCGCCCGTCTGCAGCAGCGGCTCGGTACGACAACGATCTACGTGACCCATGACCAGACCGAGGCGATGACACTCGGCGACCGGGTGGTCGTGCTTCGCGGCGGAATCGTGCAACAGATCGGTGCGCCGCAGGAGCTTTACGATCGTCCGAACAATCTGTTCGTGGCGGGATTCATCGGATCCCCGTCCATGAACTTCTTCCCCGGACAGTTGACGGCCGACGGAGTCAGCACGCCGATCGGCGAAGTTCGACTGCCCGCGGCGGCGCAGTCGAAGATCGCGGGCAGCGGCTCGGGTAAGGACGTGGTGGTCGGAATCAGGCCGGAGCATTTCGAGGACGTGGCGCTGGTCGACGCAGCGCAGCAGCCGCACGGCGGAACGTTCACCGTCGACGTCGACGTGCTGGAATCGATGGGTTCCGACAAGTACGCGTATTTCCTCGCCGGCGGCCCCGCCGTCAATTCTCGTGAACTCGAGGAACTGGCCGCCGATTCGGGAACCGCCGTCGCTGGTGGCGGCCAGCTGGTCGCCAGGCTCTCGTCCGAGTCCACGGTGGCTCAGGGCAGGTCGATCGATCTGTGGTTCGATCCCGCCAAGATCGCGGTGTTCGACGGCGGTACGGGAGCCAATCTGCTGCTGTGAACCTCTACCCGGGCAAGGTGACCGAATACGTCGTGCCCCAGGGGAGCGGTACCTGTTCGGGGCCAGGTGCGACGTCGGCCGGCTCGGGCAGGGGGATCAACCGGCCGAATTGTTCGTGATGGGTGGAGGCCGGGGCAGCTTGTGCTGTCCCGGCAACCACGGCGATCGGCGCCGCTGCCAGGGCGCCGGCGACGGCAAATCGAGTGGCGATGCGGCGCTTGCTTGCTCGGGTCGAGATCATGAGCACTCCTGCGTGGTGTCGAGGTTCGGTGAATGCTGTGCCATTCACGGTATTGCGGGTTGATTGTGAAATCTCGTGTGCGAAGCTCATTCACAGGGAACTGGGATGGGCGGCACAGGAGGACAGATGAACGGATCCTCGGTACGAACCGAGCACCTGCCCGGCGGCCCGGACCTCGAACGGATACTGCGCGAACACGCCTACCGCGGTGCGTACCTGCAGCTGACGGTGCGCGGCGCTCTGGTGCTGTTCATCGCCCTGACACTGATCTTCGTCCCGCCGATGAACGATGCGGGATGGTGTTTCGCGATTCTGGGCGCGTATGCGCTCTGGTCGGCAGCCGTGGCGCTGTGGATCCGCAAGGGCGGCACCGGCCCGGTGACGATGATCTGGCTCGGATTGTTCGTCGACCTCGCCGTTCTCGCAACTCTGACATTGCTGACCGGTCTCGCAGCCGAGCAGAGTTGGACCGCCGACATCTTGAGCAACGGGCTCTTCGTCATACCGGTTCTGGCGTGTACTCAGCTTCGGACGGACGTGTGTGTCGGCGTCGTTGCCTGCACGATCGGTGTGTTCTTCGTTTCAAGTTGGGCAACGATGACTTCGAATTCCGAGCCGTGGCCGTCGATCCTGTTGAGCACCATGGCCTTGGTCGGGGTGGGGGCGGGCGCAATCGGACTGACCCGGATCCAACGATCGCGTGTGTTGACCATCGGGCACCTCGTCGGGCATCGCACGAGCCTTCTGGCCGAGCTCATGGGGTTGGAGCAGCGTGAGCGCACAGAACTGTCCGAGCAATTGCACGACGGGGCGCTCCAGTACGTTCTCGCGGCGCGGATGGATCTCGACGAATTGGCAGGCAGTGCGGAGCCCGTCGCGTTGGCGCGAGCGGGGAAAGCGCTCGGTGAAGCGACAACGCTGCTGAGATCGTCCGTCTCGGAACTGCATCCCACAGTTCTCGTTCATGTGGGCCTGGCCCGCGCGATCGGGGACCTCGCGCGCTCGGCACAGGGACGCGGCGGAGTGGTGGTCGACGTCGACACTTCAGGCTGGAACGACGATCTACGCACGTCCGCGGACGACGTCCTGTTCGGTGCCGCTCGAGAGCTTCTGGGCAACGTCGTCAAACATGCCGGCGCGCACAATGTTCGGATCGAGCTTGCACGGCTGGACCACCGTGCGGTGCTCGTGGTTTCGGACGACGGCCGGGGGATCAGCGCTGATCGGATTGCCGAACGACGAGCCGCCGGTCACATCGGACTGCTCTCGCACGAACTGCGTGTGGTTGCCGCGGGTGGCTCGTTCTCGGTCGGACCGGGTGAAGAGTCCGGAACTCTCGCGCGAGTCGAGATACCGTTCCAGATCGCCGCTGCCACCGACCGTGATCGTTGAGGAGTTGTCGATGGCTGCACTGATCACCGATCGCGAGCTCAACCTGGCGACTCTGGCGAGGCAGTTCCTGCTTCGGCGCGCCGAGGTAAGCGCGTTGGATGCGATCGAGCACCTGGCAGGACTGCAGGCCCAGGCGCCGAATCCGCCCTACCTGGCACTGTGGGCGCGGCTGAAGAACTTTGCGGCAGAAGACCTCTCCACCCTTGTCGAGAATCGCCAGGTGGTGCGGCTGGTTGCCATGAGGGGCACGGTCTTTGCTCTCTCGGCCGCCGATGCGGGTCCTTTCCGGGCCACGGTTCAGACGATCATGGAACGCGATCTCCACACCAACAGCACTCAGCGTGCGGCGCTCACCGGTTTGGATCTCGAGGCGCTGGCGCAGGCGGGACGCGAACTGGTAGCGGACGGGCCGCTCACCCAGATGCAGATGAGACCGATACTGGCAGAACGCTTTCCCGGCCACGCGGCCGAGGGTCTGGCGCACGGCGTTCGAGGGCTTCTGCCGATGGTCCAGGTCCCACCGCGAGGTCTGTGGGGACGATCCGGAGCACCGGCACTGACAACCTTGGAGAATTGGCTTGGCACAGAAGTGAGTTCATCTCCCGATACCGACGCGATGGTGCTGCGCTATCTGGCTGCGTTCGGGCCCGCAAGTGTGAAAGATGCGCAAGCGTGGTCAGGGCTTACGAGACTCACCGAGGTCTTCGAGAGGCTACGCCCCGGCTTGATCACCTTTGTCAACGAGAATGGGACCGAGGTATTCGATCTACCGGACGCGCCACGACCGACCTCCGGAACACCGCCGGTCAGAATCCTTGCTCCGTTCGACAACATCCTGCTCTCGCACGCCGACCGCTCGCGAATCATGGACGAGCAGTACCGAACTCGTGTCTTCACCGTCAACGGCATCATCAAGCCCGCCATCCTGGTGCGCGGAAAGGTGGTGGGATTTGCGACGGTGACGCCGGGCAAGGAGACGGTCGAGTTGGGTGCGACTCTGTTTGCGCAGCAAGCGAAGACTGCGCTCGCGGCCATCGAGAAAGAAGCGCGTTCGTTGCTGAAGTTCATGCACCCGAATATCGTGAACCGCGAAGTGCGGTTCGCTGTCGCTACGTAGCGGGCTTGTGCTTTCGTGGTGCCCGATCGCGCAGTTCGGCCACGATCTCGTCATTCCACATGTGACGCCGCACCAGTCGGTACCGCTCCCGGGCGATCCACAAGTACGCTTCGGCGTCGGTGTGCTCGGGCAACATGTCGGCGCCCCGCAGCATCCGCACGACGGGGAGAAACTCCTCGCCGAACCAGCGTCGGGCGACCGTGTCTCGGCCGAGGAACTCGCCCTTCTCCTGCATGAGCCGAAAACCCCACGCCTCCACACACTCACTGAGTTCGGCGTACTCCCACGGGTCGGTGACCTGGACGGCTTCGCGTTGTGAACCCTGCAGCGGAACGCGGGTGAGGAAGAGTCGGCGATGGTCCTTGATGAGCAGATCGGCGCGCTGAGTGATGCCTTCCGGCGAGATACGAGTGATGATCTCGGTGACGTACGCGTCGATAGTCTTCTGGTGCATCGCACATGCAATGGACACTCGGTGGTGCCCGTCGATCACGAAGTGCATGGAGCCGACGCGATACAACTGAACAGGTGGCACCGATTCGCCGCGTCGTTGCGCCACCGCAAGTCGCTCCCAACGAGCGCGCGAGTGAGTGGACGTCGGACGGAAGTACCTGTCGAAATCACCTGTGCGGTCGACACTTCCGACTATCGATTCGATGGTGACGACCTGCAGACCCAGAGACTTCTCGCCGACCTTGCCGAGAGCTGCGACAACTTCGTCGAACGGCAGAATCGCGTTGACGTCGTCCGGTTCGCGTCGTAGCCAACTGACCAGACGTGCAACGTCGGCACGTCGGCGCTGACGAGCGAAATCGTTTTCCGCGTCGGCTGTGGGAAATCCGGTGTCACGAGCCATGTCGGCGCCTCACGATCGTCGGCGGAGTACCTGGGGAAATCTCCATCAGCGTGAAGCCGACGGTATTGAGCACGATAGTCCGGCCTACCTCCAGATCGAGAGGTGTTCGCCCGTGCGGGTGGATGTGTCCGTGGATCATGACTGTCGGATCGAGGGTGCGGATCAAGGAGGTGAAGCATTCGAACCCACGATGTGGCCGATCCTCGGCGTCGCCGACACCGCGGGCAGGGCTGTGTGTGAGCAGCACATCGACGCCCGCCCGACCGCCGGGAAGCCGCGATTGCCAGGCATTTCGCCAGGTGAGCGAGCGGGCGCGTCGACTCTGCCGGCGCTCGGTCCACTGATTGGGGCCCGTGTTGTATCGGATGGAACCGCCGAGGCCGGCGATCCGCAGACCGGCGACGGTAACGATGCGTCCGTCGGCGTTGACCGCGCCGGTCGGCCCGGGCCACTGCGCCGGCATCCCGGCCCGCATCCAACCCGATCTCTTGTTCGAATATCCGGACAGATCGACGTCGTGGTTCCCGGGAACGAACACGCAGGGCGCATTCAGTTGATCGGACAGGTACTCCAGATACGCAAACGGCAGATCGCCTGCGCCGAGGATCACGTCGACTTCGAGTGAACGAACCTGACTGCTCCACAGGAATTCGACGGTCTCGTCGCTGACAGCGAGAACGGAGACCATTTCGACGACGCTACCGCCACCGCGAGGTATCTGCGCTGCGAACCTCGCGGGCACGGTGTTTAGATGGACGAGTGTCAGACAGCGTCGTATCTTCCGTCCGGGCCCACCTCGTCAGCAGTATCGAGGGGCCGGACCCCACCGCGGCCTCAGTGACGTTCCTCGGGGTCGAACCGCTGGACGTGCTGCGTTTCGAGTCGCCCGACGGCCTGGTTCGCTACGCCACGCTGGGGTGCTCACGTCATCCGATGGGCGACCCCAACGAACTGGTCGCAGACCCCACACGCGGTCCTCGCGCCGAGTTGGTGCTCACCCTGCGCGGTGGCACGGGTGTTGCGTCAGGTGTGGCCAGGACGCTCGCGGTGCTGGCTGCGGCGCCGTCCGTCGAAGGGGTCGTGCTGCTCGAAGACGCACTGCTGGACCTGGGCGAGCCGCTGTGGAAGGACACCGCGTTCACGGCCGTGCTTCTCGGTGAGAGCGGGATCGCCGACCTGACGCTGCCGGAGCCGTTCGATCCGGTTCGCTTCCTCGGCGTGGTCCCACTGACCGGTACCGAAGCCGCCTGGGTGCGCCTGCGCGGCGCGGAGGCACTGAGGGAAGCGTGGACCGAGGCGGGGATCGACATACGCGATCCGCACCGTTCGGCCGCCTCGCTCTAGGGTTCCGGCTGTCCCTGTGGTTCCGGCTGCCCTGGCGCTTTGTCGGTCAGATCATTCGGCGTGCACGAGTATGTCTGCCAGGTTCTCGAGACTCACCCGAACCGTCCGTGAAAATGCTTTCGTGACGATCGGGTCGGCCATCTTGCCGAATACGCCTCCAAGTCCGCTTTCGCTGTCGAGTCGGTAGGTGACCCGAGTCCCGTCACCGACTTCTTCGCAGGTCGTGGTTTGGGAGAAGCTGACCGGACTTTCGACGGACGTCGATTTCGACGATCTCGGTGGGTCGTACTCGGTGAATTCGGATGTCCACTCGAGGCGCTTGCCCAGGATTCTCGAGACACCGTGCCAACGGCTTCCCACACCCATCGGGCCGTCGGTGATCTGTGTGCACTCGACCATCGAATTCTCCCAGTTGGGCCAGTTCTCGGCGACGGCGATGTACTCCCAGACGTCCTTGGGCGGCAACGCGATCTCTACGGATTGCTCGACTGTAGGCATGGTTGCTCCTCCACTTCTCTTTGGATCTGAATTTGCTTGTCGCAAAATGGATTTCGGGAACGGAATGAAAATGCGTACCCATATCCATTGTCCGCCTGCGACGGTGGCAAGTACAGGGAGTCAGGGTGAGCGATTCACAGCCAGTTGTTGCGGCGGAAGAGAAAGAACAAGCCGACACACACCGACGCGATGAGGAACAGGATGGACTGATAGCCGTACTTGTAACCGAGTTCCGGCATGTTCTCGAAGTTCATTCCGTAGATACCGGCAACGCCGGTTGGCACGGCGGCGATAGCGACCCACGCCGAGATCTTGCGCATGTCGGTGTTCTGCTGCACCGCGATCTTCGCGAGTGCGGCATCGACCAGAGAACTCAACACCTCGTCGTATTCCGAGATTCGTTCGGCCACGATCGTGTGGTGATCTCGTACGTCGCGGAAGTATCGCCGGATCTCCTTCGGGACGAGGCCGCCCGCGGGCTGAGTGAGCTGGAGCAGTGGCAATCCGAGTGGAGTGACCGAGCGTCGTAGTTCGACGATTTCGCGTTTGAGTAGGTAGATATGCTCGACGGCAACGGTGTTCCGCGGGTTGAACACCAACTCCTCCATGCTGTCGACGTCCTGTTCGACCAGCTGAATGACGGAGAGATAGCTGTCGACGACGTGGTCGGTGATCGCGTGCAACACCGCGAACGGGCCCATGGCGAGACGCTCGGCATTCTGTTCGAGCGACTTGCGCACGCTTGCCAGTTCGGAGTGATCCCCGTGCCGGACGGTCACCACGAAGTCGGGACCGACGAACACCATGATCTCGCCGGTTTCGACGATCTCGCTCGCCGTCGCCACGGACTCGTGCGGTACGTAGACGACCGTGCGCAGCACCAGGAACATGACGTCGTCGTAGCGTTCGAGTTTCGGGCGCTCGTGTGCATGGACGGCATCCTCGACCATCAGCTCGTGGAGTCCGAAAGTTGCTGCGACATCTTGCATCTGGCCTTCGTCGGGTGCATGCATGCCCACCCAGACGAATGCGTTGTCGCGACTACGGACCTCGGCCAACGCGGCGCGGTGCGTGTACTTGCCCGGCAACCGCACGCCGTCCACGTAGACCGCGCAGTCGACGATCGCGCGGGCTGCCGGGACGGGGATCTTGGGTGCATCCGCTTGCGTCGATTTGCCGTTCGACCAATTCGGCAGTGACGGCATGGTTGGCACGCTCGCTCCTTCTCGGTCTGTAGTGCAGTGAACCTGTGATGCAGTAACGGCACTACAGCGACACCTGATCGAATTGCGCTGCCGCTGCGGCGTAATCGTACGTCAGCTTCCGGCTCGCCTACCGGAGCGCGATGAAGTTGCCGATTGCTGACACACTGGAACAGTGCGAATAGACCTTCACACCCACTCCAACGCATCGGACGGCACCGATACCCCGGCTGCCCTCATGCGCGCCGCAGCCGACGCCGGACTCGACGTCGTCGCCATCACCGATCACGACACGACTTCGGGCTGGGCCGAGGCGGCGCAGGCCTTGCCGAGCGGGGTCAGCCTGGTTCGCGGGATGGAGATGTCGTGTGAGGGGCGAGGTGAACGTGGTTGGCCGGTGGCTGTTCATCTGCTGGCATACCTTTTCGATCCGACACACCCCGAATTCGCAAAAGAACGTGAGCGACTGCGCGCCGAACGCGTCGAACGTATCCGGGTGATGACGACGATGATGGCTCGTGACGGTCTGCCCGTCGATCCCGATCAGATCCTGGCCGACGCCGGTCCGTCTGTCGGGCGCCCGCACGTCGCAGCGGCCCTGATGCGAGCGGGAGTGGTGTCGAGCATCAGCGAGGCCTTCTCCGACCTGTTGTCCAGTCGCGGGCGATACGACGTTCCCAAGTACGACACTCCGCTCGAGTACGCCGTCGAACTGGTGGCAGCAGCCGGGGGAGTGACCGTCCTTGCGCATGGACGGGCGCGTTCGCGCGGCGGATTGCTTGCGCTCGACCACATCCGTGATCTGGCCGAGCTGGGTCTCGGGGGTCTCGAAGTCGATCACCCGGACCATCGCAGCGACGATCGCGACGTCCTGCGCCGCCTGGCCGTCGACCTCGGTCTGGCAGTCACCGGATCCTCGGACTACCACGGGGAGAACAAGACGATCGGACTCGGCGACGAGCTCACGGACGAGGCGGAGTTCGACAAACTCGTCTCGGCTGCCACCGGCGTGGAGGTACTTGGGCGCTGATGCTCGACACCACGCTCTACCTCACCGTGTTCATCACGCTGTTCGTGATCATGGACCCGCCCGGAGTCATCCCGGTGTTCCTGTCACTGGTCGGCCGCAAGAGCCGTGAAGATCGCAATCGAGCGGCATGGCAGGCCCCCGCCGTCTCCCTTGCGGTCATCTCGGTCTTCGCCGTCGGCGGTCAGGCGATTCTCAACTACCTCCACATCGGTATTCCGGCATTGCAGGGCGCCGGCGGACTACTCCTGCTTCTCATCGCTCTCGAACTGCTGACCGGAAAGGCCTCGAACCGTCCGCAGGGAGCCGACGACGTCAACGTCGCACTCGTTCCTTTGGGGACGCCGATGATGGCTGGTCCCGGTGCGATTGCGGCCGTCATCGTCTTTGTCGCCCAGGCCGACGGTGAAGCGGCGTCGTATCTGGCGATCGCGTTGGCGATTTTGTCCATCCACCTCGTGCTGTTCGTGGTCCTGCGCTTCTCGACGGCACTGATCCGGATACTGGGCGAGGGTGGCATCAGTCTGCTGGCGCGCATCGCCGGTCTATTGCTCGCCGCCATCGCGGTTCAACTCATTGCGGAATCAGTCCGCGGATTCGTCGCGGGAGCGTAAGAGATGACATACGACGACAGGAACGACCGGAACGACCGGAACGACAGGTACGAGGACGACTACCAGTACCAGGATTATCAGGATTATCAGTACGAAGACGACTACGACTATCCCGCCGACAAACGGCAATGGCTGCTGGTCCGCGCTCTACGCGCCCTGAGTGGCACCGTGGCGGCCGGAATCGTGGTCTTGACACTCGTGATCATCGGTTCGGCTTATCTGGGCGGCAACCGCGGATTCCCGGGACCGGGAACAACCTCGATCGCCGCGCACATTGCGGCCTCGGTGGTTGCTTTGGCAGCGCAGATCTGGTGCGACCGCAGGCGGGGTATCGCGGCGGTTGCCGGATCGGTGGTCGTGCTCGTGGTGGCGGGGCTGTTGTTGGTGACGCAGTGGTGGGGATGACTGGGTGGGGATGACACCGTGGGGATGACGGCTCAGGTTTGAGTGTGGTGAGGAATCCGACCGCTTGGAGGATTTGATTGTGATCCGACTCTGGTGGCAAACTGGAGTTACTTCGAGGCGGCGCCACAGCCCGGCCCCGAAGTGCAGGTTTCGTCAGAATTTCTCCCGAAACCTAGATTGCATGGATACGCCAGGGCTCACCCGCCCCACACCATGACGCTTCGGATGTATTGCGGCCCACTTTCTCGCGCACGCCGAATGCTCTTCTTCTCAGTAGTCGTTCGCGGAAGAAATGATCTCTGACCGTTGTGAACGTGGTTTCGCAGCGGTCCGAAGGATTACTTCCCAGTAACCCAGCCCCGCTTGAGGCTGGACTAATCAGGAGTGTCATCGTGTCCCTCGTGACTGAAGCCATCAACGTACCCAAGGTCGAGTTGACCGACGAAGAAATCTTTGCCGCTCACGTCGGTGGCAAGCTCTCGGTCGAGACCACAGCACCGCTCGATACTCAGCGGGCCCTCTCGATCGCCTACACGCCGGGTGTTGCTCAGGTGAGCCGCGCCATCGCTGCAGACGAAACCCTCGCCGATCGATACACGTGGACCAACCGACTCGTCGTGGTGGTCAGCGACGGCACCGCGGTTCTCGGGCTCGGCGACATCGGCCCGCGCGCATCGCTGCCCGTCATGGAGGGCAAGTCGGCACTGTTCAAGAACTTCGCCGGACTGAACTCCATTCCGCTGGTTCTCGACACCAAGGATCCCGACGAGATCGTCGAGACGCTCATCCGTCTGCGCCCGAGCTTCGGCGCGGTCAACCTCGAGGACATCTCGGCACCGCGCTGCTTCGAGATCGAGAAGCGCGTCATCGAAGCCCTCGACTGCCCCGTCATGCACGACGATCAGCACGGAACCGCCATCGTGGTCCTCGCTGCCCTCAAGGGCGCTGTCAAGGTCCAGAGCCGCGACATCACCACACTCAAGGTCGTCATCTCCGGCGCCGGCGCTGCGGGTGTTGCCTGCGCGAACATCCTGCTCGCCGCCGGAATCAGCGACGTCATCGTGCTGGACTCGAAGGGCATCATCTCGGGTGAGCGCAGCGACCTCAACGACGTGAAGGCAGAACTCGCAGCCCGCACCAATCCCCGCGACCTGCACGGTGGTGCCATCGAGGCACTCGAGGGTGCTGACGTGTTCCTGGGTGTCTCGGCGGGCAAGATCCCCGAGGAGCTCATCGCTTCGATGGCTCCCGAGTCGATCGTGTTCGCGCTTTCCAACCCGGACCCGGAGATTCACCCCGAGACCGCGTCGAAGTACGCGGCGATCGTGGCTACGGGTCGCAGTGATTTCCCGAACCAGATCAACAACGTTCTCGCCTTCCCCGGTGTGTTCAAGGGCGCGCTCGACGCCGGCGCCCGTCGCATCACCGAAGGTATGAAGCTCGCTGCCGCCGAGGCAATCCTGTCGGTGGTCGGCGACGAGTTGGCAGCGGACAAAATCGTCCCCAGCCCACTCGACCCTCGCGTGGCACCCGCAGTAGCGGAAGCCGTCGCGGCCGCAGCGCATGCTGAGGGCGTGACCAGCTAAGAGGGACTACGAAAGCCCCGATCGGAACCCGCACACAAGGTTCCGATCGGGGCTTTTTCGTGGGATTCTCGCGCTACAGACGAGCGAGGTCGGGTGTTCGACGCAGCCTGCCGGTGCCGGGAACCGATGCCCAGACCACCAGTGCCAGTAGGCCGTCCACGACGAGAGCTACCACCGCGACCAGGATTGCGCCGACGACAACTCGGTCGTACTTGTAGAGAGCGAGACCGTCGAAGATGTACCGGCCGAGACCGCCGAGGTTGACGTAGGCAGCGACCGTCGCTGTGGCAATCACCTGCAGTGTGGCGTTGCGGAGTCCACCGAGAATCAATGGCAGCGCATTGGGTATCTCGACGCGGAAGAGTACTTGGAGTTCGGTCATACCCATCGCCCGCGCGGCCTCGACGACGCCACGGTCGACGCTGGCGATTCCGGCGTACGTGCCGGCGAGGAGTGGGGGAATGCCGAGGATCACGAGCGCGAGAATCGGCGGCATCACCCCGAGTCCCATGAGAAGAACGAGGAACGTCAGCAAACCGAGTGTGGGTAACGACCGCAGTGCGTTGACCAGACTGACGACCACGATCTCACCGCGGCGTAGATGGCCGATGAGCAATCCGATGGGCACCGCGATCACGGCCGAAAGTGCCACGGCCAGAACGCTGTACCACAGGTGCTGGAGAATGCGTGTGCCGATTCCGGTGTCGCCGCTCCAATTTCCGGGATCGACGATGAAGTCCCAGGCTCCGGTGAAGATGCTCATACGGGTTCCCCCTCGGCTGACAGGACGGCGGGAACCTTCGACGAGTTCGAGGTCGAGGTCCTGGTCCACGGGGTCAGGAATCGGCCGATCAGATACAGGATCAGATCGAGCGCCAGTGCCAGCACCACGATCGCGATGATGCCGGCAACGATCTGGTCCGGGTAGTCGCGGTCGTAGCCCTGTTTGAACAGAACTCCCAGCCCGCCGATTCCGATCAGTGATCCGACCGACACCAGCGAAATATTGGTAACGGCAATAACTCTGATGTTCGCGATCATGACCGGCAGCGCCAACGGCAACTCGACCGTCAGGGCGCGTCGTAGTGGCGTGAATCCGACGGCGGTGGAGGCGTCGATGACGTTGTCCGGCACCGAGTCGAGTGCTTCGGGCACAGCCCGGATGAGCAGTGCCGTCGCATACACGCTGAGTGCGATCACCACGTTGAGCGGATCAAGGGTCTTGAGGCCGAACAACTGAGGAATCGTGACGAACAGCGCGAGCGACGGAATCGTGAACGCGATGCTCGCCAGGGTCAACGTGATTCGGCGCAGCCACCTGACGTTGCGGATCGCTGTACCGACCGGAACGGCAATCAGGAGACCGATCAGCAAGGGGAGCAGCGCCAGATACAGATGGGTCTTCGAGTAATCCACGACCGTCGAGAAATTGTCGATGAGCCAGCGCATGCCGCTACGCCCCGAATCCCTCGGTGAAGGCGACTCGGTTGCGTTCCTCGTCCTCGCGTCGACGCTGATCTGCCAATTTCGCGACGACTTCGGAACCGAGGATCCCGCCGATCACCGCGCCCTCTGCGTCGACGGCAACACCGATACCGGAAGGGGAAGAGATTGCCGCATCGAGTGCTTGGCGGAGATCGCCGCCGGGGGAGAACAACGAACCTCCGGCCGACGTCGACTGCGCAAGAGTGCGTCCCGAGCGCAGACCTTCGACGCCGGTCACGTCGATCCATCCCTGTGGACTTCCGTTGTCCGTGACCACGAGAACCCACTCGCCCAATTCGAGACGCAGAGCCTTCAATTCGTTCTCGACGGCCGTACGGACCGGGTGAAGCGGAACCTCGTCGGCAGCACGGAACGACAATCCCCGATAGCCGCGATCGCGTCCGACGAATCCGGCGACAAAATCCGTTGCCGGTGCGGCCAACACGTCGCGAGGCGCCGCCACCTGCTGAAGCCGTCCGCCGGGACCGAAGACGGCAATGTGATCACCGAGTTTGACTGCCTCGTCGATGTCGTGGGTGACAAAGACGATCGTCTTCTTCAGTTCGCTTTGCAGACGGAGCATTTCGGTCTGCAAATCCTCACGCACCACGGGATCGACGGCGCTGAAGGGCTCGTCCATCAACAGGATCGGCGGATCGGCTGCCAGCGCACGGGCTACTCCCACACGTTGCTGTTGCCCACCCGAGAGTTGCCCGGGATAGCGAGTGGCAAGTGAAATGTCCAGACCGACTCGTTCGAGAACACCCAACGCGGCTTTACGTGCGGCGCGGCGGGACTCACCACGCAGCACCGGAACCGTTGCGACGTTGTCGATCACGGTGCGGTGGGGAAGTAGGCCGGCATTCTGAATGACGTACCCGATGCCGAGACGCAGTTTCACCGCGTCGGTCTGGGCGATGTCACGACCGTCGACGAAGATCTTGCCCGACGTCGGTGTGATCATCCGGTTGATCATGCGCATCGACGTCGTCTTGCCGCACCCGGACGGCCCCACGAACACCGTGAACGACTCGGCCTCGATGGTGAGATCGAGACGGTCGACGGCGGTGGTGCCGTCCGGGTACTGCTTGGTGACACCCTCGAAGGTGATCACGTGACTACGAGACCGGCTTGTCGAGGCCCTGCGCCGTCACCCACGCCTTGGCCGCCGCTGCCGGCTCCGTCTTGGTGTCGCCGGACACCTGGACGTTGAGAGCCAACAATTCTTCGGTGGTGAGCTTGGCGGACACCGCATCGAGGACCGTCTTCAGCTTGTCGGAAGACTTCGAGGCACGCAGCACCGGCACCACGTTCTGAGCCGGGAAATTGTTCTTCGGGTCTTCGAGAACCACGAAGTTGTTCGCCGGGATGGAGGCCGACGTCGTGAAGATGTTTGCTGCGGTGATGTCACCGGACGAGAGCGCCTTCACGGTTGCCGGTCCACCGCCGTCGGCGATCGGAACGAAGTTGGCAGCCGAGATGTCGAGCCCGTAATTGGACTTCAAACCGGGCAATCCGGCTGGACGTTCCTGGAACTCGGCCGGAGCACCGAACTTGACTTCGGCGGAATGCGGAGCCAGATCGGCAATCGTCTTCAGGTTCCACTTGTCGGCGGTTTCTTTCGTGACGACGACGGCGTCCTTGTCCTCGGCGGATGCAGGCGTCGCAATTGCCAATTCCGACCCGAGAGCTGCGGGAAGGGCGGCGAGGACGTCAGCGGAGCTGGTGGCCGTGCTGTCGGGACCCAAGTACTGCAGGAGATTTCCCGTGTAATCCGGAATTACGCTGATCGACCCGTCCTTGAGCGCCGGAATGTACGCCTCACGGCTGCCGACGTTGAACGACGTGGAGACATCGAACCCGTTGACACGCAGTGCTTCGGCGTAGATGTTGGCGATCGTCTCGGATTCGGTGAAGTTGGCGGAGCCGACGACGACCGCGTTGGGATCGCTGTTGGAGTCACCGTCACTGCTACCGCACGCTGTCAGTGCAGTGAGAGAGACGACAGTTGCCGCGGCTACGAGCCAACGGTTGGAACGAAATCGTGAGGTGCGCATGAGCGTCCTTCCGGTTTTTCGGGCGTCCCGTGTTTCGGGCGTCGGTGACCATCCCTTGTGGCGAAGCCACCTGGGTGACTTCGACGGCGCCGCCACCGAGTGGCAGCGTCAGGACTGGTTACCGCGCATCGCCCGACAAGTGTAACGATAGGTACCGACATGGCACGGTTTTCGATCCATGGGATTGGATGTGAGGATTTCGGTGAAGAGCACACGCACGAAGTATTCGACTGTTGTTGCAGCACTGATGGTCCTGCCGATTCTCAGCGGATGCGCAAACGGTGATTCGGTGGTAGAGGGCGCCGGAGCGGAGTCTCGCGAGCAGATCGTGGTGGCTGCCGACGCATCAGTGGAGAGTTCGGTGTTGGCCGAAGTGTATTCGACGGTGCTCTCCTCGTCCGGCCTGTCGGCTCGCGTCGAATCGGTGGGTGGTGGCCGAAACCAATCACTCGAGGCTCTGGACGCAGCGCGAGTCACGCTGGTACCCGAGTTCACCGGTGCGCTGCTCGATCACTACGACCCGTCATCCCCGGCCCGTAAGGCCGACGACGTCTTCGAAGCCTTGAGTCGCTCTCTGCCGGAGGGTCTTTCGGTCTCCGACTATGCGATGGCCGAAGACCGTGCGGTCGTTGCACTCGACACCGCATACGCACAGTCGTTGGGAGCGAAGACGATAGAGGCCTTTGCCCCTTCGTGTGCCGCGGCAACGCCCCTCGTCTCCGCGAGATTCGTCGAGGACGGGGCAGTGGAACAGTTGGCCGAGGGTGCCGAGTGTGTCTTCGCCGGGGTCGATCTGGTAACTCCGGTCGACGTGCCCGGTGCACAAGTATTCGGAACCACGACGCTGTCAGCACTGGCACAATCCGATGCCGTCACAGTGCTCGCTGATTCGAATCACGTTCTGGCTGCGCAGAACGTCGTTCCGCTTTTCCGAACGGGCGCACTGGGAGATTCGGCTGTCAAGGCGCTCAGCGTCGTCGCCGGTGAACTGTCCACCACCGACCTCGCCACGATGATCGAGCAGGTGCGGGCCGGCAACGCGTCAGCCTCGGAAGTCGCCCGCACCTGGTGGGACACCCGTCAGTGACATAGACGGCGTGGGACACCCGTCAGTGACATGGACGGCGTGGGACACCCGTCAGTGACATAGACGGAGTCGGCCACCCGTCAGTGAGCGCTCGATCCCACCGCTGAACTCGAATCATCCTTGGCGCGAATCAGTTTCGAGGCGATGAAATGGCCGAGGTCGGCAACAGCGTCTGCTGCTTCCTTGACCAGTGACGCCTGGGCGTGAGCCACGTGCCACAGTCGTGCGTACTCGACCAGGGACACGTCGACGCCGGCAGCGGCGAGTTTGTCGGTGAACGTCATGATCTGCGGGTAGAGAACTTCCTCCGACCCGACGTGAATCCTGGTGGGTGGCAACCCGTCGAGCTTGCCGTGCATCGGTGCGTAGCCGGGATCGGTGCGATCGCCGCCGGCAAGGTAAGCGTCGGCGGCATCGAAGGACCACGCGGTGTTGACGACGAGGTCGGCCTTTTTGGTGGCACCTCGATCGCCCGGATCGACCCACGGTGAGATCAACGCAAGCGCGCCGGGGGTCACGCCGTGGCGCTCGATCAGACGCAGAGCGGTCGCGGCGGCCAAACCGCCACCGGCCGAATCGCCGGCGATGGCAACGCGGTCCTCCGAATAGTCGAACTCGGTGACCAACTGCATGAAGGCTGAGACCGCGTCGTCGAGCGCGGCGGGATACGGGTTCTCGGGTGCGAGACGGTAGTCCAGCGTGAATACCGCACTGGACGACTCACGTGCGAGATGCGCTGCGAGAGAACGGTGTGTGGCCAGCGAACCCAGCGTGTATGCCCCGCCGTGCAGGTAGAGAACTGCAGTGGGTCGCTCGGTTGCGCCGACGGTGATCTTCTCCGCCGGTCGGCAGGCCAGCTCCAGCGGGCGCACGACGGCGCCCGCTGGGACCTGCTGTAGTGGTGCCCCGGCCTCGAGCAGCAGACGTTGAATCCGATACGGCAGTCTCGAGTTGAAAGCCAGACGGAAGTACGGCTTCAACAAGAACGCGACCACGGGCAGCGGAAGGGTGAACGTGCTCACCGGCAGGGCTCCTGACTTTGTATACGAACTGCGCTGTAAACGAACTCAGCTGGACTTGGGCATCATTCGACCGGCGACGATCGCGACGATGCGCTGGTAGCCCGATCCTACGAGGCGAACCCAGGCATCGAGTGCGATTGCGTCCATCCCGATGAGAACTCGCGGCTTGCTCTTGCGAACACCGTTGACGATCGTCTTGGCCGCGTCCTCCGGAGTGGTGCGCGCGAGCTTGCGGTCGAAGAACTCGGAGAAGACGGCAAGATCTTCGCCCGGTCCTGCGGTGGCGTTGCGTGCGATGGCCGTCTTGATTCCGCCCGGGTGCACACAGGTCACCTTCACCGGATGCTTGGCGATCAGCATTTCCTGGCGAAGCGACTCGGTGAAGCCGCGAACGGCGAACTTGGCCGAGTTGTAGGCGCTCTGACCGGGCATCGACAGCAGGCCGAAGAGGCTCGACACGTTCACGATGTGCCCGTCGCCGGAGGCGATGACGTGGGGGAGGAATGCCTTGGTGCCGTTGACAACTCCCCAGAAATCGACGTCCATGACGCGTTCGAAGTCCTTGAATTCGGACTTCTCGAAGGTGCCGTGGTACGCGATTCCGGCGTTGTTGTAGATCTGGTTGACCTTGCCGAAATGGGCGACGACTGCGTCGGCGTACTCGAGAACCGCTTCGCGCTGGGTGACGTCGAGATGGTCCGACTTCACCTCGGCGCCGATGGCTTCCACCAGACGCGTTGTCTCGGCCAGACCGACGGTGTCCACGTCGGAGATCGCCAACTTGGCGCCCTGGCCGGCCAGGTTCAGTGCGAGAGCGCGACCGATGCCCGATCCTGCTCCGGTGATGACTACGACCTTGCCTGCAAAATCACTCATTGTGCTACTGCCTTCTCGTCGTCGAGGTCGATCTGTGAAGTGGTCGCGGTGCCGACGGCGCCGAGATCCGAGGTGGCGACGCTGCGGTATGCCGCGAGGTCGAAATGCTTGGTGGCATTGCGGAACTGGAAGGTGAAGCCCGGCCACAGGGTGGTGTTGTTTCCGTGCTTGTCCATGTACCAGCTGGCGCAACCGCCGTTGTTCCAGACGCTCTTGGACATAGCTGCCTGCAGGTCCTTGTTGTACTTGTCCTGCTTGTCCTTGCGCACCTCGATGGTGCCGATGTCGTACTTGTCGATGGTGGCGATCGCGTCGACCAGGTAATTGATCTGCGACTCGATCATGAAGACCATCGACGAATGTCCGAGGCCGGTGTTGGGTCCGACGAGGAAGAACATGTTGGGGAAGTTGGCAACTGCCGCGCCCTTGTACCCCTGCATGCCGGTCTCTTCGAAGACCTCGGCGAGCGAGCGCCCGTCCTTGCCGAAGATTCCCGCGAAGGTGGGGGAGTCGGTGACGTGGAAACCGGTCGCCACGACGATGGCATCGATCTCACGCGTGGTGCCGGTCTTCGAGACGATCCCGTTGGCGGTGACCTCTTCGATGCCTTCGGTCACCAGATCGACATTGTCCTGGGCGAGAGTGGGGAAGTAGTTGTTCGAGATCAGCATGCGCTTGCAGCCGATCTGGAAGTTGGGCATGACCTTCTTGCGAAGATCCTTGTCCTTGATCTGAGCCTTCAGGTGACGCTCGGCGGCGAACTGCAGCGGCTTCATGAACACCGGCGCCTTGGCCAGGCCTACGACCTGCGTCTCTCGCATCCAGTAGATGCCGGTACGGCACAGTTTCTGGAAGCCGGGAAGGTACTTGAACGCGAGGTGCTCGATCTTGGTGTACTCGCGGTCTGCGCGGGGCAGGATCCACGGCGCCGTGCGCTGGTACACGTCGAGGTGTGAGACCTTCTTGCCGATGGCCGGCACGATCTGGATGGCGGAGGCGCCGGTTCCGATGACGGCCACGCGCTTGCCGGTCAGATCCGCGTCGTGGTTCCAGCGCGAGGAGTGGAAGATCTCGCCCTTGAATCCGTCGATGCCCTTGATGTCCGGAAGTGAAGGCTCACACAGTGCGCCGACGGCCGAGACGACGATCTTTGCGACGAATTCACCCTTGTTCGTGCTGACGTGCCACCGAGCAGACGTCTCGTCCCACCGGGCGGAGAGAACGTCGCAGTCGAAGATGTGCTTGTCGAGCACCTTGTGGCGGTTGGCCACCGACTGGATGTACTTGTAGATCTCGGGCTGAGTGGAGAAGGAGCGCGTCCACTCCGGATTGAGTGCAAAAGAGTACGAGTACAAATGCGACGGCACGTCACACGCGGCGCCCGGGTAGCTGTTGTCACGCCAGGTTCCGCCGACGTCGTTGCCGCGCTCGAGAACGACGTAGTCGGTGATGCCGGCCTGTGCCAGTTTGATCGCCGCACCGAGACCGGCGAAACCACTGCCGATGATCAGTGTGCCGACGTGGCGAGTATCCGCGGCAGGTGCTGAGGTATCTGTAACTGGAAGACTCATGTAGGGAACGATATGCCTTTATTGAGTCACGGTCAATAGCTTATTGACGAATATTCAGTAGTCTATTGGCATGGACGCAGTGAAGCGAACGCGACTCGACCCTGCGCAACGCCGAGCGCAACTCATCGACCTCGGAGCGCGCATGCTGGCCGAACGGCCGCTCGAACAGATTTCCGTCGAGGACATCGCCGATCAGGCCGGTGTCTCGCGGGGGCTTCTGTTCCACTACTTCGCGTCGAAAAGCGAGTTCCACCTGGCCATCGTCCGGCACAGCAGTGAACAGATGCTCCAACGCACCGAACCGAGTGAATCGGACGACCCGATGCTCACCCTCCGCTCGGTGCTGGCGTCGTACGTCGACTACGTGACCGAGAACCGCAATACCTACGTTTCACTGCTGCGGGGAACCGCCAGTGGAGATCCGCAGATGCGTGAGGTGTTCGAGCAGACCCGCGACATCATGGCCAAGAGAACCCTCGATCAGCTCCCGAAGATCGGCCTGACTCGAACGCCTCAGGTGGAGCTGGCCGTTCGCGGTTGGATCGCGTTCGTCGAGGAAGCCACCATCAGTTGGCTCCGTGCGCCGGCCATCACCCGCGAGGAACTGATCGACCTGACGGTTCAGTCGTTGCCTGCGTTGGCGCTGGCTGCCGTCGGCTTCGACGCCGGGCCGGATCTGGGTCTGCTGCAATCGAATTGACGTGAACGCAGAGAGGCCGGGCCCCACACTCCTTGCGGAATGTGGGGCCCGGCCTCGAGTAACGCTATGTCAGATCAGTTGGTCGGCAGGAACGCCACTGATCAATTGGTCGGCAGAAACGCCTCGTCCAGAATCTCCTGCTGCTCCACCGCGTGCACCTTGCTCGATCCCGAAGAGGGAGCGGACATCGGACGACGCGAGATGCGCTTGATGCCGGTCAAGGTCTCCGGCAGAAGCTCCGGCAGTGCCAGTCCGAGGAACGGCCACGCGCCCTGGTTGGCAGGCTCTTCCTGGACCCAACGGAACTGATCCGCATTCGGGTAACGGTCCAGGGTCTCCTTGAGGCGACGCTTCGGCACCGGGTACAGCTGCTCCATGCGCACGATGGCGATGTCGTCACGCTCGTCCTTGTGCTTCTTCGCCAGGAGCTCCCAGTACAGCTTGCCGCTGACCAGCAGAACCCGCTTGACCGATTCGCGAGCGCTTTCGCCGCTCTCGTATGCCGGCTCCTCGAAGACCGAACGGAACTTGCCCGTCGTGAAGTCCTCGACGTTGCTGACTGCAGCCTTGTTACGCAGCATCGACTTGGGGGTGAAGACCACCAGCGGACGGCGGATGCCGTCGAGGTGATGGCGACGCAGCAAGTGGAAGTAGCTGGCCGGAGTCGACGGAACCGCCACGGTCATCGAGCCTTCGGCGCACAGCTGAAGGAAACGCTCGATGCGACCGGAGGTGTGGTCCGGGCCCTGACCCTCGTGACCGTGCGGCAGGAGCAGCACGACGTCGGAGAGCTGACCCCACTTGGCCTCGCCCGAAGAGATGAACTCGTCGATGATGGTCTGCGCGCCGTTGACGAAGTCACCGAACTGCGCTTCCCACAGGACCAGAGCGTCGGGGTTACCGACCGAGTAGCCGTACTCGAAGCCCAGACCCGCGTACTCGGTGAGTGCGGAGTCGTAGACCATGAACTTGCCGCCGTTTTCGGCGTCGGCTGCGATCTTGGCGATCGGGCTGTACTCGTTGCCGGTCTTGCGGTCGATGAGAACCGAGTGACGCTGGGTGAACGTTCCGCGCTTGGAGTCCTGACCCGCGAGGCGGATCAAGGCACCCTGCTCGGCCAGCGAACCGAAAGCGAGCAACTCGGCGAACGCCCAGTCGACATGCCCGTCACGAGCCATCTCACGACGCTTCTCGGCAACCGGCTTGACGCGCGGGTGAACGGTGAAGCCCTCGGGGACGTTGACGAACGCGTCGCCGATGCGCTCGAGAACCTCGGGAGCCACAGCCGTGGTCAGGCGAGCCGGCGGAGTCTGGTCGAGTTCGACGGACTCGGACGGTTCCGGCTGGAACTTCTCGAGTTCACGGACCTCGTTGAAGACCCGTTCGAGCTGGCCCTGGTAGTCGCGAAGTGCGTCTTCGGCTTCCTTGAGCGAGATGTCACCGCGGCCGATGAGGGACTCGGTGTAGCTCTTACGAACGCTGCGCTTGGTGTCGATCACGTCGTACATGGCCGGCTGGGTCATCGACGGGTCGTCGCCCTCGTTGTGACCGCGGCGGCGGTAGCAGATGAGGTCGATGACGACGTCCTTGCCGAACTTCTCACGGAAGTCGACGGCCAGCTGAGCAACCCAGACGCACGCCTCGGGGTCGTCGCCGTTGACGTGGAAGACCGGTGCGGCGATCATCTTCGCGACGTCGGTGCAGTACTCGGACGAACGTGAGTGTTCCGGGGCGGTGGTGAAACCGACCTGGTTGTTCACGACGATGTGCACGGTGCCGCCGGTGCGGTAGCCGCGCAGCAGAGAGAGGTTCAACGTCTCGGCGACAACACCCTGACCGGCGAATGCAGCGTCGCCGTGCAGCATGAGCGGCAGGACGGTGAAGCCTTCTTCACCCTTGTCGAGGATGTCCTGCTTGGCGCGAACCAGGCCTTCGAGAACCGGGTCGACGGCCTCGAGATGCGACGGGTTGGCGGTCAGCGATACAGCGATGTCGTTGTCACCGAACATCTGGATGTACGTGCCGCTGGCACCCAAGTGGTACTTCACGTCACCGGAGCCGTGAGCGGCCGCCGGGTTCATGTTGCCCTCGAACTCCGTGAAGATCTTGGAGTAGGGCTTCCCGACGATGTTGGCCAGCACGTTGAGTCGACCACGGTGCGGCATGCCGATGACGACCTCGTCGAGCTGGTGCTCGGCGGCCTGGTCGATCACGGCGTCCATCATCGGGATGACGGCTTCGGCGCCCTCGAGCGAGAAGCGCTTCTGGCCGACGTACTTGGTCTGCAGGAACGTCTCGAAAGCCTCGGCGGCGTTGAGCTTGCTCAGGATGTACTTCTGCTGAGCGACCGAAGGCTTGGCGTGATGGCCCTCCACTCGGTCCTGGATCCACTGACGCTGATCCGTCTCGAGGATGTGCGTGTACTCGACACCGACGTGGCGGCAGTACGCGTCGCGCAGCACGCTCAACACGTCGCGCAGCTTCATCTTCTCTTGGCCGTGGAAGCCGCCGACCTTGAACTCGCGGTCCAGATCCCACAGCGTCAGGCCGTGGCTGATGACGTCGAGGTCGGGGTGGCTGTGGAACTTGTCCTTGACGAACTGCAACGGGTCCGTGTCGGCCATGAGGTGGCCGCGGTCGCGGTAGGCAGCGATCAGTTCGAGAACACGGGTGTTCTTGTCGACGGCGCCTTCCGGCACGTCCTTGCGCCAACGCACCGGCTCGTACGGGTTGCCGAGCGCGTGGAAGATCTCGTCGTAGAACTCGTCACTGATCAGCAGGTTGTGGATCGTGCGCAGGAAATCGCCCGACTCGGCACCCTGGATGATGCGGTGGTCGTAGGTCGAGGTGAGGGTCATCAGCTTGCCGACGCCCATCTCGGCCAACTTCTCGTCGCTGGCGCCCTGGAACTCGGCGGGGTATTCCATCGCGCCGGCACCGATGATGGCGCCCTGGCCCTTCATCAGGCGCGGAACGGAGTGAACCGTACCGATGCCGCCCGGGTTGGTCAGCGAGATGGTGACGCCGGTGAAGTCTTCGCCGGTGAGCTTGCCCTCACGAGCGCGGCGGACGATGTCCTCGTATGCCGCGTGGAACTGGACGAAGTTCATCGACTCGGTGTTCCGGATGGCGGCAACCACCAGTGAGCGGTTGCCGTCCTTACCGGGAAGGTCGATCGCGAGTCCGAGATTGGTGTGCTCGGGTGTGACCGCGTTCGGCTTGCCGTCGATTTCGGCGAAGTGCCGGTTCATGTTGGGGAACGCGTTGACCGCTTGGACGATCGCGTAACCCAGGAGATGGGTGAACGAGATCTTGCCGCCGCGAGTACGTGCGAGATGGTTGTTGATGACGATGCGGTTGTCGAACATCAGCTTCGCGGGGATGGCACGCACGCTGGTTGCCGTCGGGATCTCGAGCGAGAGCGACATGTTCTTGACGACCGCGGCTGCGGCGCCGCGCAGAACCTTGGTTTCCTCGGCTCCACCGGCGGGGGCGGGCTTTGCGGGAGCGGCCGCGGGCTTTGTTGCTGCGGGCTTGGCCGGGGCGGCCTTCGCGGCGGGCGCTGCCGTCTTCGCGGGGGCCGGTGCAGCAGCCTTGGCAGGTGGCGCAGGAGGTGCGGTCTTGGGGGCGGGAGGCGTGGCCTTGGGAGCAGCAGGCGGAGCTACAACAGCGGCGGGTGCAGCCGCGTTGCCGTTCGAGGCAGTCCCGTTTCCACCTCCCGTGTTCGCCGAGTCCGGCGAGTAATCGGTCAAGAATTCGTGCCAACTGGGATCCACGGACGACGGGTCGTCCTGGAAGCGTTGGTACATCTCGTCAACCAGCCACTGGTTCTGTCCGAATTGGGATGTAGAACTGCTGCTCACGGCAGGTGTTCGCCTCGTTTCTATTTCGGTACCCGATCAGAGCGCCTATATACATGAGATTAGCCCGAGCGTGTGACGAGCAATTGTGCGGCACACAATTTGTGAGCTGTCTCACGGAAGTCCGTGATCTTGCGATCGCGCACTCCCTCTCGGCGGTACAAATCCGTGCCGACTGTCACGCGACGGGGTTGCCTTCGATGACAGTTCTCGACGTCAGATTATTCCCCTCACGCGCCTGCGATGCATCCCAGAGTCCCGAGTAGTGACCACCGGCATACCGCAGAACATCGTGCGGGCCGTATTCAACGATACGTCCCCGGTCAACTACGACAACGAGGTCTGCTCGGGCGGCAGTGGCGAGGCGGTGAGCTACGACGACCGACGTCCGTTTCCGGGTGACCGACCGACTTGCTTCAAGCACCATTCGTTCGGTCGCGGGATCCAGCGTCGCGGTCGCCTCGTCGAGGAGAAGTAGGTCCGGGTCGACCAGTTCGGCACGGGCCAATGCGATCAATTGGCGCTGGCCCGCCGAGAGCCCCTGGCCACGCTCGCCGACGGGATGGTTCATGCCTCCACGCATGTCGGCTATCGAATTCAGTGCGCCGACGGAACGCGCCGCTTCCTCGATCTCCTCGTGCGAAGCCGACGGCCTGCCGTACGCGATGTTGTCGGCGACCGTGCCGGTGAACAGATGTGCTTCCTGCGGGACCACGCCGAGGCGACGGCGGTACTGCGAGAGATGGAAGTTCCGGATATCGGTGCCGTCCACGTCGACGGATCCGGACGTCGGGTCGTAGAAGCGGGCGAGCAATTTCACCACTGTCGACTTCCCGGCGCCGGTTCGGCCGACCAGAGCGACCGTCGTGCCCGGCGGGATCTGCAGATCGAATTCGGAGAGCGCGTCGACGTCCGCTCCCGAGTACCGGAACCCGACACCGTCGAGATGGACGGCGCCGTCCAGCCGTCCGGAGATCGGGATCAGATCCTCGCTGTCGGCGGTCTCGATCGAACTGCGAGTGCGCAGCAGATCGCCGATTCGCTGCAATCCGACGTTTGCCTGTTGGTAACCGTCGAAGACCTGTGAGAGTTGCTGAATCGGTCCGAACAGCAGGCCGAGGTAGAGCACGAAAGCGATCAGTACGCCGGGCGACGTCGATCCGTTGGCGATCTGGTGGGCACCGACGAACACGACCGCGGCCAACGCGAGATCGGACAGGAACGAGATGAACGGGAAGTAGATCGAGATGGCTCGCTGTGACCGCATCCGCGATCGGCGGTAGCTTTCGGAGCGCTCGGCGAACCTGCGCGCGGCACCTTCCTCGCGGCGGTAGGCCTGAGCCGCTCGCAGGCCGGCGATGTTCTCCTGGAAGTCGGCGTTGACGAGCGAGATCCGCTCGCGGGACTGACTGTAGGCAACCGAGGAGATCTTGCGGAAGATCACGGTCGCAACCACGAGCGGTGGGATGACGGCCAGCGCCACCAGGCCGAGCGTCACGTCGGTCGCGAGGAGCGCGATCGAAATTCCGCCGACCGTCAGGACACTCACGATCGCCGTCGACATGCCGGTCTGGATGAACGACGAGAGCGCGTCGACGTCTGTGGTCATGCGAGTCATGATGCGTCCGGACAATTCACGTTCGTAGTAGTCCAGACCCAGGCGCTGCAGGTGTGCGTAGCTGCGTACGCGGAGCCCGAACAACACGCGTTCGCCGGCCCTGGCGGTGATGACCGTCATGACCGCGACGATGACCCAGTCGGCGGCAACCAGGAGCGCTCCGAATGCCGTCGCGATCCACAGCGTGCTGCTGTCCGCGGTCACGACACCGTGGTCGATGGCGTATCTGACGAGCGAGGGGAACGCGATCGCTGCGGCCGAGTCCAGAGCAAGACAGACGACAACTGCCAGCAGGACCCAGCGGACGGGCCTCAATATCTGTCCGAGGGAGAACTGTGGATTCGATTCGCGCAGGCTCTCGGGAGCGATTCCGGGATCTTCGCGCGCGGGCGGGAGCGCGTCGACTGCTGCCCTCAGGGAGGGCGTCACCGCGATTCCGCTGAGTGCTCCGGCCATCGGTCCGCCTGCACTCTGCGTCGAAGCCGCGGTGTTGTCGGCTTCGGATTCCGGTGCCTGCGGCCACAACTGCTCGGCTGTCGGTTCGCGGTCGTCGCGTCCGAAGGCATCGGGGCCGACCTCGTCGAGTTGGTCCGGTAGTTCCGGAGGCGAGGAGAACAGGGCGCGAAAGAGCGGACATCGCCCTTCCAACTCGTCCACGGTGCCGGAGTCGATGATCCGTCCGCCGTCGAGAACTGCTACCCGATCGGCCAGCGTCAGGGTGGATCGCCGGTGAGCGAGGATCAGCGTGGTCTGCCGTCGTCGGGCGCGGAAAGCGTCGAAGATCGCCGCTTCGGTTGCCGCGTCGACGGCGGAGGTGGCGTCGTCGAGTACCAGGATCCGTGGGTCGACAAGCAGAGCTCTCGCAAGCGCGATGCGCTGACGTTGTCCACCGGACAACGTCAGTCCGCGCTCACCGACAACGGTGTCGTATCCGTCCGGAAGTGCCTCGATGAAGGCGTCTGCCTGTGCCAATGCAGCCGCGGCGCGGATGTCCTCGTCGGAGGCGTCCTCGCGACCCAATGCGATGTTGGCGGCGATGGTGTCGGAGAACAGGAAAGGTTCGTCGAAGACGAGGCTGACGGCGGCACGAAGCTGCTCACTGCGCAGTTCGCCGATGGGGAAGCTCTGGCCACCGGTGTCGACGCTGACCTGACCCGAAGTCGGGGCGTAGAACCGGGGGAGAAGCAAGGACAACGCGGTCTTGCCCGATGCGGCCGGACCCACGACGGCGACGGTCTCGCCGGGTTCTATGCGGAGGTTCAGTCCGGTCAGGACGTCGCGTTCGGTGTCGAACCCGAATGCCACGTCGTCGAAAGTGACGCCCAGCGGACCGTCGGGAAGGTCCACCGAATGGTCCGGATCGGCGATGTCGGGTTGAGCGTTGATGACGTCGTAGACGCGCTCGACAGCCGCGCGCGCCAGCTGTGCCATGACGATGACAGACGACAAAGTTCGGGTGACACCGGTCATTGTCACGATGTAGGTGGCGAATGCGAGAAACGTTCCCACGGTGATCTTGTCGTGCAATGCGAGATACCCGCCGAGGGCGATCACTCCCACCTGCCCTAGCTGGGGCAAGGCGGCCATGGTCGGCGCGAATTTCGCGTTCAACCACGCGGCGCGAAGGCGCTCCGAATACAGCGTGCGGCTGTGCTTTTCGAGTTGGTCGACCGCTCGTTGTTCCTGCCCGAATCCCTTGACGACGCGAACGCCCGTGACGGTTTCCTCGACGTGTTGGGCGAGATCGGCGGCCCGCTGCTGCGCGGACCACGTGGCGGCGAAGAGCATCGGTCGCATCAGGAACACCACGAGTCCCACCGCGGGGATGACAGCGACGGCGACGAGAGTCAGCAACGGCGAGAGCCAAGCCATGATGCCGATCGCGAGCACGAATTGCAGGAGCGCGCCCGCCGACATCGGCACCATCGCGAGCAGACCCTGGACGAGCTGCAGATCGGTGATGGACCGGGAAACCACTTGGCCTGTGCGGATCTGATCCTGTCCGCGTCCGTCGAGACGTTGGAGTGAGCCGAGCAGGGCGAGTCGCAAGTCGTGTTGAACGTCGAGCGAGAGTCGGCCGGCCAGCATCCGTCGGCCGTACTGGCACGCGAACCGCACGATCGCGAGCACTGCGATCGCCAACGCCACGAAGCCGATCACCTTGCCAGGGTTCTCCTGTCCGGCGGCGTCGAGCGCATAGCGGGTCAGAAGCGGAAACGAGATGTCGATCGCCGAAGCGATGACGGTCACGAGAAGCGCGCCGATCGCAACTCTTCGGTGCAACCAGCATGCGTGGGCCAAGCGGCGGATCCAGCCCGGAGTTCGATCGACCTCTCCAGCTACCGGACTGTCCGTGTTGATCGTGTTCATCGAGATCCACGGTAGACCCGGCCCCAGACAGCTTTTTCAGGTGATGTCGCGGGTCCGGGTTCGCAGCCAACCGAGCCCGCAGAACAGGACCACCCAAGCCGCCAGCATCATCGGGCCGCTCGGCCAGGACGCAAAAGCGTCGACGTCGATCGACGGTGCCGCATTGACGATCGTGCCGATCGTGGCCGATACCGGAAGCGCGGCCCCGATCCCAGCGAGATCCATCGCGAGCAGCACTGCGCGGACGATCCATTCACCGAAGACGAACCACAGGATGACCGAGAGTGCCCCGGCCATCGACGAACCGGTGAGCAGGGCCACCCCGGCGCCCAGTAGTGCCCACAGCGCACACGCCAGAATGCCTGCGGCGCAGATGGCGAAGAGATCGGTGGTGAAGCTGAAGTCCCGGCCGAAGAGCAACATCGCGCCGATGCTGACTACTTCGACCGCCAGTGCGTAGCCGACGGCGAATACAGCGACGACGGCAAGTTTTGCGCCGAGAACTCCGTCGCGGCCGCGGGCTGTGAGGAACGTCGTCGTGAGAGTCTTGTAGCCGAATTCGGATCCGGCGGTGAGTGCTCCGAAGACGGCCGCGAACACCAGGACAAGCGTGTTGGAGACACCGAGGCTGACGCCGGTGGACACGACATCGACGTCGAATGTGTTGTCTGCCGAATCGGCCACAACTTCGACGAACGTCCGAGTCGAGGCAGCAATCAGCACGGCCACGACCACCGGTGCGATGGCCAGTGCCCACCAGTAGCGCAAGGTGAGAACTTTGAGTGTCTCCGCGCGCACGAGCGTGGTCATCTGTGTCCTCCGGAAGGTCCGTATGCGGCAGGGCCGTAATAGCCCGGTCCGGAACCGGGACCGGGTGGGCGGTGGTATCCGACCTGGGGAACCGCGTACTGCGGTGTTGTCATCGTGAGGAACAGTTGCTCGAGATCTGTGCCTTCGGTTGCGACACCGAAGATCGTGACTCCGGCGGCGGATGCCACCGGCGGGAGCACCGACGTATCGGTGCCGCCCACGGCGAGCCGTCCGTCCTGGGTGATCTGAGCGTCGATGATTCCGCGAGCGGCCAATGCCGTGGCGAGGAGCGCGGGGTTGGAACACGAGACGAGCAGTCGACTGCGCTGGGAGCGGCGAAGTTCGTCCATGGTCCCTTGGTAGACGAGTGAGCCGGCACTGACGATGACCACGCTGTCGACGGTTGCTTCCACCTCGCGGAGCGCGTGGCTGGAGATCAGAACCGTTCGGCCGGAACCGGCAAACGTCTGCAGGAACTGACGAAGCCACGCCATGCCCTCGGGGTCGAGCCCGTTCGCGGGTTCGTCGAGCACGAGGATCTCGGGATCACCGAGCATCGCGGTGGCAAGGATCAGGCGTTGGCGCATCCCGAGCGAGAAGGTGCCGGTCTTGTGGGCTCCGACCGAACTCAGACCGACCATTCCCAACACCTGTGCGGCCCGTTGAGTGGGCATACCGATGGCGGCTGCGTAGATCTCGAGGTGCGCCAGCGCTGTCCGCTTGGGATGGAGACTGCCGACGTCGAGGACGGCACCGACGGTTCGCGCCGGGTTGGGCAGCGAACGCATGGGCGCGCCGTTGATCGTGGCCGATCCCGAAGTCGGCGACACCAGCCCGAGGAGCATCCGCAACGTGGTCGTCTTGCCTGAACCGTTCGGGCCGAGAAACCCGGTGATCGAGCCCGCCTGAACGTCGAAGCTCAGGTCGTTGACCGCGCGCGCCGCCTTGAACGTCTTCGTCAACCCACGAATCTCGATGGGCGCAAAGAAGGATCCCATTGCGGTGTTCGTCAATGCTGCTCCCGGGTCGGCGGCGAATACGTGATGCGAGCCTACGGCCCGGACAGCTATCTGCGGATGGCCCGGCGTGTCTCGGAAGCGGGCGCCAGAGCGGGCTCGTCGGCAGGCATCACGATCAGGTGATCGGTCCACCTGGCGGGAGCGGGCCCGAAGGCTTCACGTGCGTTCTTGACGACGCCTTTGCCGATGGCTCGGTTGCCTGCGCCACCGATGACGGCACCGATCCCGGCGGGCACGAGCTTGCCGAGGATCAGTGCGCTGCGCTTCGCGGCGTATTTGGTCACGAACTTCCGCACGAGGGTGCTGTTCATTCCCTTCATCGTGGGTCCGGGAATCTTGCTCGTGATCGCGGTTCCCCAGTTCTTGGCCGTGATGCCGGTGGCCTTCTGGACGATCTCCATGCCGGATTCGCCGAGGGCGACTGCCAGGACCAGGGCGCGTCGTTGCTGGTGATCCTGCACGGAGATGCCGTGCACCGACGCGATTGCCAGTGTCAGCAGCGCCGACGCCTCGAGGAAGAAGGCCGATTCCGCGCCGACGGCAGCGATGGACGCGACCGTCCCGACTCCCGGTACCGCGGCCGTGGCACCGACGGCACTGCCGCTTCCGGTGACGGCGAGAATGAACATCTTCTCCATCCGCTCGACGATCTGAGCGGGTGACTCGTCGGGGTGAGCCTTACGGACATGGTTGACGTACTTGGCCACTGCGGGCGCTTGCAGGCGGCTTCCGTTGTCGAGAACGGAAACGAGGACCTTCTCGATACGCCCGCTGTCGTTGTTCGTCGACTTGCTCATTGCTGCCCCTCCACAGTTGTCCTCCTCTGAAGCGAGGTGGACCGTATCTCGAGAATAGGTGAAGTTTTCGGTAGCGGCGGTGATCACAGGGGCCATAGGCTCGTACGAGACTTGATTTTCTCCGTGAGTTTTCCCAGGCAGGAGTTCGAGTGTTATGACCGCCACTTCGGAATCTCGTTCGACGACCATCTGGCCGACACTGCGCTACCTCGACGCCCGCGCGGCAATCCACTTTCTGGTGAGCACCTTCGGGTTCGTGGAGAAGGCCGTCTACGGAGAGGGAGACGTGGTGGACCACGCCCAACTCGACTGGCCGGGCGGTGGCGGCATCATGCTGGGCTCGCCGCGCACCGATTCGGCGATCGCCGGCCTGCCGCCGGGAATCGGTTCGGTGTACATCGTCCTCGACGACGCCGACGCCGCGGATGCACTCCACGAACGCGCTGTCGCGGCGGGCGCCACGATCACGCAAGGATTGCGCGACGAGGACTACGGTTCGCGGGGGTTCACCTGCCGTGACCCGGAAGGTGTGTACTGGAGTTTCGGCACTTACGCCGGGGAGTAAGCCTCGCTGCGACCTATCGGGTGGCCCAGTGCTCTGCTGGAACCACTTCCGACGGGATGGGCGGGTGAGGAGGTGTCCCGTCCCCGAACGGTCGGCCACCCAATTGTTCGCGGCCGTGCGGTTCGAGCCAGTGTGTCAATTCCGGTCCCTTGGGCACGATTCCGGAGGGATTTATCTCCGAATGCACGATGTAGTAGTGAGCTTTGATCTGTGTGAAGTCGATGGTGTCACCGAATCCGGGAGTCTGGAACAGATCGCGCGCGTAGTCCCACAGCACCGGCATTTCGCTGAGTTTGCTTCTGTTGCACTTGAAGTGGCCGTGATAGACGGGATCGAATCGCGCCAGCGTGGTGAACAGGCGCACATCGGCTTCGGTGATGGTGTCTCCTACCAGGAAGCGTTGCCGGGCAAGACGTTCGGTGAGCCAGTCGAGGCGGGCGAACAGCGTGTCGTATGCCTCGTCGTATGCATGCTGTGATCCGGCGAACCCGCAGCGGTAGACGCCGTTGTTCACGTCGCGGAACACGTACTCGGAAACTTCGTCGATTTCGTTTCGCAGTGGCTCCGGGTACAGGTCCGGTGCGCCTTCGCGGTGGTACTTCTTCCATTGCGTCGAGAAGTCGAGGGTGATTTGAGGGTAGTCGTTCGTGACCACCTTGCCCGTGGCGATTTCCATCATGGCGGGCACCGTGATTCCTCTGGGGTAGTCGGGATCTCGGGCGAAGTACGCATCCTGTAGTCGCGGGATCTTCAGCACGGGATCGACGCCGCCGGGGTCGAGATCGAAAGTCCAGCTTCGCTTGTCGTGAACCGGCCCGCAGATGCCCATCGAGAGTACGTCTTCGAGGCCGAGCAGTCGGCGGACGATGATGGCGCGGTTTGCCCACGGGCAGGCGCGCGCGACGATCAACCGGTATCGCCCTGGTTCGACCGGGTAACCGTCGCGGCCGTCCTCGGTGATGCGGGTCGGGATGTAGTTGGTGTCGCGTGTGAATTCGCGACCTTCTTCGACGAATGTCGGTTCGCTCGCGTCGTCTTTCGTACTCATCTGCGGTCCCTCTCGTTCGAGTGTCAACTGGGCAGGTGCACGTGTACTCGAGCGTATGCCCCCAGTACGTCGAATTTGGCTTTACGTGGAAGCGTCGCGCCCACAGCGCTGCCGCGACTCGTGCGTAGTTGCGGGATCAAACCCGAATCCAGAGCGTCCTCGGCAGCGAGAAGCGTTACTGCGCAGCCGATTCCGCGACGGCGGTGCGCTGGAGCCGTCAGGGTCGTGAGATCTGCCACGAATCCCTGGAATTCGGAGTACGCCGCGCATCCGAGCACCTCGTCGGAATCGGTGAGGGCGGTGAACCACCGCGTTCGGCGCTCGAGGTCGGCTGTGGTGCTGTCGTCGGGTGGACACAGGGAAGCGACGGCGAGGGCGTCGTCGATCTCGTGGGAAATCAGCAGTTGCTCGTCGGGCGGCGTGCCGGTGTAGTCGCCGAGGAAGGCGAGATCGACGGGACCGGTGATTCGGCCGCCGTGATCGCCCGCGATCTCGAGGAGGCGCGCCGGTTGCAGAAGTGCGTCGACGGAGATGTCCGCCGTGCGCTCGATGAACCACTGTGGCCCGACGATCGCACCGGAGCCTGCAAGTTCGAGAACGTGGATGTCGTCGCCGACGACTCGGGCTGTATGTGCCGGGCGCAATGCCGAGTCGCCGAGGCCCAGCTCACGTGCCCAGGCAAGTCGGATGATGTCGAGGTGATGATCGTCCACTCGCTACAGGCTAGTCCGATTCGAACGGGTTGATCGAGACGGACGAAGGTCGTATATTCCATGTGGACTATTTCAGGTGGAATAGTCAAGAAATAGTCAATAGCGGCTTGTCAGGGAGGGGGATTCATGGGTGACGTGTCACTGACGCCTCTGGGAATCACCGTTCTGGGCCTGCTGTCCGAGCGTTCGATGCATCCGTACGAGATGTATCAACTTGCCTCGGTTCGTCGGGGCGATCAGTTGGTGAAGATCAAGCCGGGATCGCTCTATCACACGGTTTCCCGGTTGGAGAAGCAGGAACTTCTGGCTTCGATCGGGACCGATCGTGAGGGCAATCGGCCCGAGCGGACGACGTACGAGATCACCGCCCGAGGCCGTGAGGCGCTCGAGCATCAACTACGTGAGATGTTGGCGGTTCCGGTGCGGGAGTATCCGCGGTTGCCGCTCGCGCTCGCCGAAATGCACAACCTCTCCGCATCCACCGCGTGTCAGATGCTTCGGATACGTCTCGCGCACCTCGACAAGACGATTGCGAAATTCGAGGCCGACTACGAAGCGGTGAAGGCAGCGGAAAAACCACGAATCTTCACGGTGGGCGCGGACTACGCCCACGCACTCACGATCGCCGAAAGAGAGTGGATCGGCGCGTTGGTGACAGACATCGAGAGCGGCGAAATGCCCTGGCTCTCACAAGAACTTCTCGACCGGCTGGCCGGCTCCGCAGGCTCGTCCGCACTACCTAAGGACTGAAGATGGAAAAGCAGGTCAATCCCTGGCACGCGCTGTGGGCGCTGTGTATCGGGTTCTTCATGATTCTGGTGGACAGCACCATCGTCGCTGTCGCCAACCCCGCGATCATGGAGGACCTCGGCACCGACATCAACAAGGTCGTCTGGGTCACCAGCGCGTACCTGCTGGCGTACGCGGTGCCGCTGCTCGTCACCGGTCGACTCGGTGACAGGTTCGGTCCGAAGAACCTGTACATGATCGGCCTCGTACTGTTCACCGGCGCATCACTGTGGTGCGGTCTGTCCGGCAGCGTCGAGATGCTCATCGTCGCAAGGGCTTTCCAGGGCCTGGGTGCTGCCATGATGACGCCTCAGACGATGGCCGTCATCACTCGCACGTTCGCGCCGAACAAGCGTGGCGCGGCAATGGGCCTGTGGGGCGCCGTCGCCGGTGTCGCCACCCTGGTCGGTCCGCTCGCCGGTGGCGTCCTGGTGGACAATCTCGGCTGGGAATGGATCTTCATCGTCAACGTCCCGGTTGGTGTCATCGCCTTCCTCCTCGCGTGGAAGCTCGTTCCGTCGTTGCCGACCAGCGAGCACAAGTTCGACATTCCCGGCGTGATTCTCAGCGCCGCAGGCATGTTCCTGCTGGTGTTCGGAATCCAGGAAGGCAGCTCGTACGACTGGAACGGATTCGTCTGGAGCCTGATCGGCGCCGGTGTGGTGTTGCTCGCGGTGTTCGTGTTCTACCAGTCGCGCAACAAGAACGAACCCTTGCTTCCCTTGGAACTCTTCAAGGATCGCAACTTCTCACTCGCCAACGTCGCCATCACCGCCATGGGCTTTGCGATCACGTCGATGGTCCTTCCGTTGATGTTCTACACACAGGCAGTTCGCGGACTCTCCCCGACGCAGTCGGCGTTGCTGCTCGTTCCGATGGCAGTGCTGACCGGTATTTTCGCCCCGATCATCGGCAAACTCGTCGACAAGACGCATCCGCGCTACATCGCCGGCACCGGCTTCCTGCTGTTCGCGGTCGCCTTGGGCTGGCTGGCACTGGTGATGTCTCCCGACGTCGCGATCTGGGAACTGCTTCTGCCGATCGGTCTGATCGGCTTCGCCAATGCATGCATCTGGTCTCCGCTCGCGGCCACCGCCACACACAACCTGCCTCCGATGCAGGCGGGCGCGGGCGCCGGTGTCTACAACACCACCAGGCAGGTGGGTGCGGTTCTCGGCAGCGCTGCGATCGGCGCTCTGATCACCGCGCGACTGGCTGCCCAGGGTCTGACCGGCGGTAGCTCCGAAGCCGGGGTGGGTCACCTCCCCGAGTTCGTCCGTGAACCGTTCAGCACGGCGATGTCGGAGTCGATCTGGCTGCCCGCAGGTGTGCTGCTCATCGGTTTCGTCGCCTCGGTGTGCTTCGCTCGGCCTCTACGCGGCGACGCCCACGACGACGCGATGGCCGTCAGTGCCGAAGCGCGTCGGGAAACATCACTGCGCGATTGAGATAGTCGCTCGGGTCCAGGGCTCGCTTGATCGCCCACATCGTGGCTATGTCCTCCGCCGAGAGGGCCAGGTCCAGATAGTTGCGTTTGAGCGAGCCCACCCCGTGCTCGGAGCTGACGTTTCCACCGTGATCGCGAACCAGTTCGAGGACGCTGCGGTAGACGGTGTCGGCGTTCGGGCAGTTCAGGACATTGAGGTGGATGTTTCCCTCGGCGATGTGTCCGAAGAGAACGGGGATCGCCTCCGGTGCTCGGCTCGCGATCACCGCGGCGGCGTCCTCGGCAAAGGCGGCGAGCGAGTCCAGGGGCAGTGCCGCATCGAATTTCAGTGGGGGACCGAAGAGTCCGACCACTTCGGCGAAGCATTCCCTCGCCGCCCACAAGCGCGTCGAACTCGGGCCGTCGACTGCCACCGACGGAGTTTCCGGCGGGTCGATGCGTTCGAGTGCTTCGGCCAGGCTTTCCATCGGATCGTGAGCCGCGGATACCTCGGCGAGGAGATACCACGCGCGCCCGGTCGGCACTGCCGCGTTCAACCGTCGAGCGGCCAGTTCGAGTCCGCGGCCGTCCAACAACTCCAGGGCGTCGACGCCGTCGAGGGTGCGCAACATCCGTCCCGCGTCGACGACGTCCTCCAGTCTGTCGAAACCGGTCAGCGTCGTGACCCGATGAGCCGGTACCCGGCGTAGTTTCAGGTCGACTGCTGTGACCACGCCGAGAGTTCCTTCGCTGCCCACCCACAGTGCGGGCAGGTTGTATCCGGAGTTGTCGGACAACACTTTCGGTGACCGGCGCACCGTTGTCCCGTCGGGGAGTACCACCTCGAGGCCGAGAACCTGTTCGGCCATGTTCCCGTATCGAACCGTGTGCAGGCCACCGGCGTTGGTGGAGACCATGCCGCCGATCGTCGCGGTGTCCCGCGACGCTATGTCGACACCGAACTTCAGACCGGCTGCGGCCGCCGCGGAATGTACCTGAGCGAGTGTCACTCCCGCGCCGACGGTGATCAGCCCGGTGGCCGCGTCGACGTCGCCGATCGTGGTGAGGCGTTCGGTGGAGAGCAGGACGTCGTCGTGCTCGGGCACCGTACCCGCGACCAGGCCGGTTCGTCCGCCCTGGACGGTGACCGGAACTCCGCGAGAGCGGCACGCGTTCAGCACCGCCGCGACTTCGGCGGTATTTCCCGGTCGGACCAGAGCGCCGGCACGCCCGCGGTAGCGCCCCGTCTGGTCGGTGGAACGGGTCGCCAACACGTCGGCGTCGTCGACGACGAACCGGTGTCCCACCACGTCCGCGAGCACATTTCTCAGACCGTCCACCCGACGATCGTAGGCCGGTTCGATGTGGCAGTGTGGCGGCATGACTGCTCCCGAATCGCACCCCACCCGTCTCGAGCGCTTCACCACCGATCGTGGTGCCGAGGTGGCTGTCCTGACGTTTGCGCACGGACCACTCAATCTGTTCGATCAGGCCATGTTCGACGCGGTCATCGCCGATGTTGCAGCGCTGACCGAGAACCCGCCGCGCGCAGTGCTTCTGCGCGCCGAGGGCAAGGTCAACTCGGCCGGCGTCGACGTCCACGTATTCGACGGGCTGAACCCGGAGCAGGGCGCGGAATTGTGGCGCGAACTGTTCGCCCAGATCTGCCATCCGCTCGAGGCCTTGCCGTGCCCGGTCATCTACGCGGCGCACGGGCTGACGCTGACTGCTGCCTTCGAGATCTCCTTGGCCTGCGACATCATCCTCGCGGCGCCCAAGGCAAAGTTCGGGCTGGTCGAGACAGTGGTCGGTCTGACGCCGTCCATGGGTGGACCGCAACGCCTGGCCGAGCGCGCCGGTTCCGGACGGGCCCGCGAGTTGGTCATGACCGGCGATCTGTACGACGCCGCTACCCTCCACTCCTGGGGCGTGGTCAATGCAGTTCACGAGGATGTCGACAATGCGGCGCGGGCCCTCGCAACCAGATTGGCAGACGGACCGACGCGAGCCCACGACGCCACCAAGCAGATCGTGGCAGCGTGGCGTTCCGGCGGCATCGCCCACGCGGATTCGGTGACTCCCGGGGTGTCCGGCGCGCTGTTCGACACCGACGACCTGCGCGGCGCTGTCCGTAGTTTCCTCGAGGTGGGACCAGGTAAAGCCGTCTACTCGGGAAAGTGAGTTTGCGACCTTTATCGCCAGAGACCTCCACGAACTGTGATCCACGTCATATAGTCGAAGGGCCGGTGGGTTTGTCAGTGACGTGGAGGTATCGATGCGGTCGACGCTCGTGGAATACCCGTGTTCGACTCAGCTCCTCGCCGACGCCCGCGTCACCCGTGCGGGTGACGGGGTGCTTCGGTACAGCCAACTCGACCCTTCGCTGTCCGAACTCCTCGATATCGCCGTTCATCGATTTTCCTCCCGCATTGCGGTCGAGGAGGTCGACGGCGAGCAGGTCACCTTCGCGGAACTGTGGTCCGAGGCGTCGAGGGTCGCAGGCGGGCTGAAGTCACGCGGTGTCGAGATCGGCGACCGCGTGGCAATTCGTGTGGCCGCGGGGGTGCGGTGGATGGAGGCGTGCCTCGGAGTCATCCTCGCCGGAGGTGTACCGGTCTCCGTGGGTGTTCACCTGAGTGACGATGCGGCGGACTTCGTCATCGCGGACAGCGGCTCGGTGTTGGTGCTCGACGGGGAACTCCCACACGGTGTTCCGTTCATCGACGACGGTGCGGCCCCGGACGAGATGGCGATCCTCGCGTACACCGCCGATTCTTCGGGCGAGATGCTGGGCGTCGAGTTGAGCAACGAGAACGTGCTCTCGGCCATCGTCGGTATCCTGCACTCGCGCGACTACGGCGTCGAAGGTGTTCGGAATCTTTTGGTGGACAACGATTTCAAGTCCGTGCGTCAGTTCGTGCACGTGCTTGCGACGCTGGTGGTCGGTGGAACGGTGGTCCTCGCCGGCGACTTCTGGCGCGAGAGTGTGCATACCGTCGACATCGTGACCGGGCGGCCCGAGGACTTGCTCGAACCGCGGTTGCTCACGCTCGGGCCGGCGGCGCGTGCCGGTTCGAGGTCGGTGCAGTGGATCGACTGCAGCGGATCGCCGATCACCGCGGAACAGGAATCCAAGCTGCTGACGTTGTTCCCGGCCGCTCGGCATGTGATCGGCTGGGGCAAAACCGAGACTTGTGGGGCCGGTCTCATTCTGCCGAGCGAGTCGGCACCGACTCACCTCGGAAGCGTCGGAATCGCTTTCGGCGGAATGGAAGTGGCGTTGTACGGCCCGGATGCTCCAGGTGGTTTCGGTGAGTTGCTGTGCCGCGGACCGAGTGTCACGCGCCGGTATTGGAACTCGCCGGAAGCGACCTCGACGAGGTTCACCCAGGGGTGGTTCTGCACTCACGACACCGCGCAGATCGACCCCGATGGCTTCGTCCGTATTGTCGAGCGCAACGTCGCGTAGTCACGCGGGCGTGGTCGACAAACGAGAGGGACATCATGGCGGACGAGGTTCTCACCGAGCGGCGCGGGCGGACACTGATCATCACCATCAACCGACCCGAGGCGCGCAACGCCATCAACTCGGCGGTCAGTCACGCGTTGGCCGCTGCGGTCGAAGAGCTGGATGCGGACGACGATCTGTCCTTGGCGGTGCTCACCGGTGCGGGCGGAAACTTCTGCGCGGGTATGGATCTGAAGGCGTTCGTGGCCGGCGAGAACGTACTCGTTCCGGGGCGCGGTCTCGGATTCACGGAGGGGCCGCCGCGTAAGCCGATCATCTCGGCGGTCGAGGGCTTCGCGTTGGCCGGAGGCACCGAACTGGTGCTTGCCACCGACCTGGTGGTGGCGTCGTCCGAAGCGAAGTTCGGTATCCCGGAGGTCAAGCGAGGACTGGTTGCAGGCGGCGGCGGATTGTTGCGCCTGCCCAAGCGGATTCCGTACCAGAAGGCGTTGGAACTGGCTCTCACCGGTGACAGCTTCACCGCCGAGGAGGCCTACCGGTACGGGTTCGTGAACACGTTGACCGAACCGGGCAAGGCGCTCGAGGGCGCACTCGAGCTGGCTGATCGAATCACGCGCAACGGACCGCTCGCGGTTGCGGTCACCAAGGAGATCATCGTCAAAGCCGGCGGTTGGTCCGACGACGAAGCTTTCGCGAAGCAGTTGCAGGTGATGGCGCCGGTGTTCGCATCCGAAGACGCACGCGAGGGCGCAACGGCGTTCGCCGAGAAGCGCGCCCCGGTCTGGAAGGGGCGGTAAACCGAGATGGCCACACCCGTCGCAGAACTGCACATGCACATCGAGGGTTCTCTCGAGCCCGAACAGATCTACCGGCTTGCCGAGCGAAATCGAATGGATTTGCCGTACAAGGACATCGACGATCTGAAGTCGAGGTACGAGTTCACTGACCTGCAGTCGTTCCTCGATCTCTACTTCGCCAACATGGCCGTCCTGCGCACCGCGGAGGATTTTGCCGACCTGACGCGGGCGTATTTCCGTCGGGCCGCGGCGGCCGGAGTCGCGCATGCCGAGTTCTTCTTCAATCCGCAGGCTCACGTGGTCCGGGGTGTTCCGCTGACCGAGGTCCTGGACGGGATCATGGACGCGGTGGCATCGAGTGAGCGCGAGTTCGGGCTCAGCAGTGCGGCAATCGCCGCCATCCTCCGTGATCAGCCCGTCAAGGACGCCGAAGAGATCTTCTCCGAAATCATTCGCTTGCAGGCGCCGATCGTCGGGCTCGGACTCGACTCCGCCGAGGTCGGCAACCCGCCTTCACTGTTCGAGGACGTGTTCGCACGTGCGCGCGCCGAGGGCTTGCACGTCGTTGCTCACGCCGGCGAGGAGGGACCGCCCGAATACATTTGGCAGGCACTCGACATCCTCGGCGCCGAGCGGATCGACCACGGCGTCCGGGCACTCGAGGATCCTGCCCTGATCGAGCGTCTGGTCGACGAGGAGATTCCACTGACGGTCTGCCCACTGTCGAACGTTCGTCTGCGCGTGTTCGATTCGCTGTCGGATCATCCGCTTCGATCGATGCTCGAGATGGGGTTGATCGTCACGGTCAACTCCGACGACCCGGCCTACTTCGGGGGATACGTCGACGACAATTTCACCGAACTCGGCCGAGCCCTGGGGCTGACCGAGGCCGAGCGAGACACCCTCGCCCGGAATTCGATCAAAGCCTCGTTTGCGAGCGACGCGCGAAAAGCGGAACTGCTGCGGCGCTGACCGTCAGTCGCCCAGTACCTGACGCAAGTACTCGTTGTCGAAGACACGATTCGCGTCGTACTTGTCTCGAACGGCGACAAAATCGTCGAGTCGGTCGTACGTGGGACGCAGGTCGTCGACGGTCCGGTTGTGCATTTTTCCCCAGTGCGGCCGGCCGTCGACGGCGCGCGCGATGGCTTCCACCGCGGCGAAGTATTCGGTTTCGGGTCGGCGGTGGTACTGATGAACCGCGATGTAAGCGGTATCGCGTCCGTGCGCGGTCGAGAGCCAGAGGTCGTCGGCAGCGGCAAAACGTACCTCGACGGGGAACGCGACGTTGGTTCCGGACTTCTTCATCCAGCGATCGATTTCGTGGAGTGTCTCGGTGACGTGTTCGCGGGGAATCGCGTATTCCATTTCCTTGAACTTCACCCGGCGCGAAGACGCGAATACTCGGTAGCTGCGATCGGTGAACTCTCGGGCACCGAGCAATCGAGATGAGACGTTGTTGATTCTCGGGATCGCGGCCGGCGCCAGGGTGGCGACGCGATTGACACCTTCGAAGAGTGTGTTGGAGAGAAGTTCGTCGTCGACGAATGCGCGGACTTTGCCGACAGGATCGGGTTCGGTGTCTCCGGGCAGCCGCGTGTTGCTCTTGGTGAGGACACGGTCGGTGTGCGGAAACCAGTAGAACTCGAAGTGATCCAGGCCCAGGCGGTCGCTCTCCAGGGTGTCCAATATGTGAGACAGCGTGTCGGGTTCCTCGATTGCACGGAGTGTGAATCGCGGAACGCAGGCGAGAGTGATCTTCGAAATGATGCCGATTGCGCCCAATCCGAGGCGGCCCGCTTCGAACAATTCGACGTTTTCGTCGGCGCTTGCGGTAACGACGGATCCGTCGGCGAGAACGATCTCGATTCCGCGGATCTGCGTGGCGATACCGCCGAAGCGGGCGCCGGTTCCGTGTGTGCCGGTGGACGTCGCGCCGGCCAGTGACTGGACGTCGATGTCACCGAGATTGGCCATGGCATATCCGCGCTGCCACAGGGCGTCGTTGAGGGCGTGAAGGCGAGTGCCTGCAAAAACTGTCACCAGCGCGCCGTCGTCGGTTGGCGTGATCGAATCGATTCCGCTCAGATTGTCCAGGCTGACGAGGACACCGTCGGTGACCGCGACACCGGTGAACGAATGGCCGGCGCCGACCGCTTTCACGCGTTGGCCACGCGCCGCGGCCTCGGCGACCAAAGACGAAAGTTCACGGGTATTTGTCGGCGTCGCAAAGCGACGCGGCGCGGCGCTTTGAGTGCCCGCCCAGTTCTGCCAAGTGTCCGAAGCCATTACGCAATAATGTACTTGGACGGTCGTCCAGGCAAGTATTGCGCGAAGATTTTGTCATTTGCGTTCTACGATCATTGGATGCTGAACAGGCTCCCGGCGGACGAACGCCGCACACAATTGGTCGAGTCCGCGTTGTCTATTGCGGAACAACGCGGTGTCAGTTCTGTGACGGTGAGGGCGGTGGCAGAAGAGGCCGGAGTTTCACTCGGCGTCGTTCATTACTGCTTCGAGAGCAAGGAAGCGCTGATCGCGGCGATGGGTGAAACGCTTATCCTGCAGCTCAGTGCGTCGATGCAGTACGCATTCGCGCAGGTGCGACACGCTCCGGATCTCAGTGGTGTGCAGGGGCTCAAGGAATTGCTGCATATCGGGTTGACGGGAATGTGGCCCACGATCGAAGCAACGCCGGACCGGCAGTTGTTGACCTACGAAATCACCGCGCAGGCCCTCCGTAGTCGCAATCTCGGAGCTGAACGTGCCGGGGCCGTCGCACACGACCAGTACCGAATCATGGACGAGCTCGCGGTGTCGTTCCTCGAAGAATGCGCGAAGATTTCCGGCACCGTGTGGACCGAGCCGTTGAGTTCGATTGCGCGACTGAGTCTTGCGCTCATCGACGGACTCGTCCTGCGATGGCTGGTCGATCGCGACTCCGACGCGACAATTGCGGAGTTCGGAGAAATGGTTCAGGTAATCGCCAACAAAGCAGTGGTCGCGCCTCAGTAGAACCGCCATCCTGGACATACGTCCAGGATTGGTGATTGACTGGTCGCACGCCGCGACGATTGGATCATCTGTGACCAGGACCCTCGATCGACTCACTGCTGCCACGCGAGAACTCGACCCGCCTCTGGCTGCTCTGGATCTGACCACACTGCGCAGTAACGCAGCCGACCTGGTGCGCCGCGCCGGTGGAACTCCAGTGCGCGTGGCGAGCAAATCGGTCCGTTGTCGTACGGTTCTGGCCGAAACTCTCGGCGACACACTGACCGCGTCCGGTGGATTCCGCGGAATCATGGCGTACTCATTGCGTGAGGCTCTGTGGCTCGTCGGGCTCGGCGCACGGGACATCCTGATGGGATACCCGACCGCCGATCGCGGCGCCATCGCGGATCTCGCTGCCGATGACACCGCACTCGCATCGATCACACTGATGATCGACGACGACGCACAGTTGGATCTCATTCGTTCTGCGTCGACAGGAGATGCGCCCGTCCGGGTGTGTCTCGACGTCGACGCGTCACTGCGGATCGGCCCGATCCATCTGGGAGTACGACGCTCACCGCTGCGCGAACCTGCCGCGGTCGCCGCACTCGCGGCGCGTGCTCGCCAGCGCGGTTTCTCCGTCGCAGGAGTGATGTTCTACGAAGCGCAGATCGCCGGCCTCCCGGACACCAGTGCTCCGATCGGTTGGGTCAAGAAGGCGTCCGCCCGAGAATTGGCGTCCAGAAGGGGCGCAGTGGTTGCAGCAGTCACCGATGCCGTGGGTGCACTCGAGATCGTCAACAGCGGCGGTACGGGGTCACTGGAGGTCAGCTCGGCCGATCCTGTGGTGACCGAGGTAACAGCAGGATCTGGACTGTACGTACCGACCCTGTTCGACCGCTACCGCGCCTTCCGTCCCGATCCGGCACTGTTCTTCGCGCTGTCGGCAGTGCGCAAGCCGACCCCGTCTGTCACGACCCTGTTCGGCGGCGGATACATCGCGTCGGGACCTGCGGGAGCCACCCGCGTTCCGTCGCCGGTCTGGCCCTCCGGTCTCAAACTGCTCCGCAACGAAGGCGCAGGCGAGGTTCAGACGCCGGTCACCGGAAAGGAAGCCGGAAACATCGCGATCGGCGACCGCGTGTGGTTCCGGCACGCCAAAGCCGGCGAGTTGTGCGAGCGCTTCGACCGCGTGTACGTGGTCGAAGCCGACGGCAGCAGAACCTCGGTTCCCACCTACCGTGGCGAAGGACAGTGCTTCGGGTAGGGCAGTGCTTCGGGTAGGGCAGTGCTTCGGGTAGGGCAGTGCTTCGGGTAGGGCAGTGCTTCGGGTAGGGCAGTGCTTCGGGTAGGGCAGGCATCGCCTAGCTCGTCAACCTCATGAACGCGCCCAGTTCCACCAATCCAGCGGGCGTGCTCGGCATGTACTGCGTCAATGCGTGCGATCGAACGATGATCGCGCACCACTTGCCGCGGGAGACGGCGACGTTGAGGCGATTTCGCGACAGCAGGAACGACATTCCTCGCGGAACGTCCTCGACGGCGGAGGCGGCCATCGACACGATTGCCACAGCGGCCTCGCGGCCCTGGAACTTGTCGACGGTACCGACCTCGACCTCCGTGAGACCGGCCTCGGTGAGATCGCGCTCGACGGTGCCGACCTGGGCGTTGTACGCCGCGACCACGAGGATGTCCGACTGCTCCAGGGGGCGGGTGCCCTCGAACTCGCTCGGGTCGGTCCATGGCGTACCGAGGAGGCTCTGGATCTGGCGAACGATCTCCTGGGACTCTTCCGGGGAGTACGTGGAATTGCCGCGGTGATCAACGAACACCGTGTGTACTCCAGCAGCGAGTCCGTCGAGTTTCCTTGCCGCACTCACGGTTTCCTGGGAATGCAGCTTGCCCTCGTACGACAGTGCGGACACGGGCGCACACAGATCGGGGTGCATCCGCCACGTTTTCTCGAGGAAGTAGCCGAGTTCGGGTGGCAGTGCGCCGTGTCCCTCGGCGAGCCAACCGAGTGCCGATTCGTCGACAGGTTCGGGGTGCGTACCTTGGCTGACCTGGGGTAGCTGCTGGGGATCGCCCAGTAGCAACAGGTTGCGCGCGGAAATCGCGACGGCAATGGTGTTGGCGAGCGCGAACTGGCCGGCCTCGTCCACCACGAGCAGGTCCAAACTGCCTGCCGGAACGCGATCGGTGTTCGCGAAGTCCCACGCAGTGCCGCCGATGACACAGCCGACGCCTTCGGCTTCGGCGATGAATCCCGCATATTCTTCGGATGCGATGTCCTGCCATTCTGCGGTCTTGCTGCGGCTGCCCTTCTTCGCGACCAGTGCAGGGTCCACGCCGGCCTTCAGAATGCCGCCGAGCATGTTCTCGACCACCGAATGTGATTGCGCCACCACTCCGATTCGCCAGTGATGCTTTTCGATCAGTGTCTTGACGACACGGGCGCCCGTGTAGGTCTTGCCCGTACCGGGGGGACCCTGTACTGCCACGTAGGAATCATCGAGGTCGAGAAGTGCGGCGGTGATGGCGTCCGCGTAGTTGTTGTCGGTTCCGACGGGCGGGAGCGGTGAACCCGAGAGCGTCCTCGGGGTGCTGCGCCGGAGAATGTCGACCGCTGCGATGCGTGGCAGCTCGGGCAGGCTCTCGCTGGCGCCGGACGCGGCAGCGGCGATCGACTTCTCCATGCGTCCGGTGGGAATCGGACGACCGGGTGCCAATGCGACGGGGGCGTCGAGGTATTCGTCACCGCTGAGCAGTTCTTCGACGGTGACCACGTCGAGTCCTTCGGACTTGACCACGGCGGTGACCTTGACGCTGCTGGTGCCGCGCTGGGTGGGGTTCTCGCTTGCAACGGCATCGGGGGAGGGGGTTGCGTAGAGAGCGAACAGATCACTGCCCGGGCTCAAAGACGTTCCGGTGCCGAAACTTCCGGTCAGCTGAATGTGGCGACGAAACTTCTTCTGCCGCGGGGTGCTCTTGTGCCAGTCCGCTTCGATCTCGGACTGATCTACCACCATGACGTCACGGACGTCGACGAGGTCTTCGATCGGAGTGACCAATCGGTCGAAGTGCGCCCACCAGTACGGCTTCCGTTCGCGATTGTGGTATCCCACTGCAGCGGCCAGGAGCGCCGCAGCCTGCTGATCGGGGGTGCGTGTCGAACCGGCCTTGTGGCCTGCGAAGTCGCGGAGCGCGATTTCCGATTCGGTGAGTTCCTCGAGTGGAATCTTGATCTGTCCGGTGGGCTCACGCAGTTCCACGCCGTGTTCTGCGGCGCGCTCGGCGAGCCAATCGCGCAGGCGCAGGGTGGATTCGCAGTCGTACTCGTTGTAGTCGGAGATACCCTGAAGAAGTTCCCTGGCCTGGTCGGCCTGTCCGCCGTCTCGCAGTTCGCAGTAGTCGGCATAAGCGACGACCGAAGCGGCGGCATTGGTGACGTCACCGTCGCGGCCGTGCTCACCCATGTAGAGCGGCTCGAGTTTCTTGATGCTGTACGAGCGTTGTCCGATCCGCAGGCAGGCGCGGACTATCGGATAGAGGTCCACGAGGACGTTCTCGCTGAGCAGCGTGTCCACCGTTTGCTCGCCGACGCCGTGACGTGCGGCCAAGCGCAACAGGGCCGATTTCTCGTACGCGGCGTAGTGATAGATGTGCATGCCGGGGTGAGCTTCTCGGCGCGCGGTGACGTAGTCGAGAAAGTCGAGGAGCGCCTGGCGTTCACCCTCGCGATCGTGTGCCCAGAAGGGTTTGAACACGTAGTCGTCTGCCGGGCCTTCGACCACGCCGAACAGGTACTCCAGCCCCCAGTCGGTGGATCCGTCCTCGGCCCAGAGTGGGTCCCCCTCGAAGTCGAAGAAGATATCGCCGTCGTCGGGGACGGGCAGACCGCCGAGCGCAGAGGGTTCGTAGACCTCGAATTCGGCGTCGCCGGATTGTTCCTGGCGTAGTTGAACCGCAGCCTGTGCACGGAGTTTGTCGAGTGTTTCCCGGCGGATTCCTTCGACTGGTCCAGTGCTCACGGCGAGTTCGTCGATTGTCGTGATTCCCGAGACGATCAGTTGTTCGCGCTGGTTGCCGCGGACGCCCGCAACCAGCAGCAGATCGCGATGGTTCTCGACCTCGACGCTGCAAGTGTCGCAGCGGCCGCAGCGCAGGTATCGATCGTCGAGCCACTGGGTGGGTTTTCCCTCGGCGCGATGCTCGTCGAGGGCTCGTTCAAGTTCGGCTCTGCGCGCCGCGAAAACCGGTGCGATGTCGCCGATGTCGTGTGACGACGTGCTGCCGTCGCCGAGAAGTAGATGAACCTGATCGGAGGCTGCGATTGCATTGCGCTCCAATGCGTCCGCGTACGCGGCGAGTTGGAGGAGCGCCGACACCTTGGCATGCCGGGAGAGTTTGCTGTCGTAGACCGCGTACGTGTCGCCCTCGCGGACGAGGAAGTCGCAGAAGCCGAGGAATCGGCCGTCGAAGAAGGTTCCCTGATAGATCACGGGAGCGCCGGATCGGGCCGCCTCGACGGTGGCCAGGGTGGCGGCTGTCAGGCCTGCGCGCGAGTGTTCCGGTCGCGGCATGACGACCACGCCGTCTCCGTGTTGATCGATGAACTTCTGAAGCTGTTCGCGCTCGTGGGAGTCGCCGAGGCTCGACGTCCGCTCGAGCATCGGATCCGCCTCGGCCTTCTCGGCTGAGATCAGACCGGTACGGGCGTCGAGTTGCCGCAACAGCGCGAACTCGCACGAGGCCGCGGCCGAGAGGTCACTGGCGCTGTAGACGATCTGATCATCGAGTAGGAACACACGGAGATTGTGCCATCGCCGACCGACAAGGCAACCCACCAGTAATCGCCCACGCGCCGCGGATACCGGCAACGGAGTGCAGAATGACGATCATGCCTTTCTTCGACGGACGAACCGGTCAAGTGCACTTTCGGCATTGGCCGGCGGCAGGGGGTGCGGCGCCGAAGGTGTCATTGATCTTTCTGCACGGTCTCGGTCAGCACAGCGGGCAGTATCACCGCTTCGCGAGCGCCATGACGGTGTCGGGGATCGACGTGTGGGCGATCGATCACACCGGACACGGCTTGTCGGAGGGTGATCCGGGAGTCGGGGCTCCGCTCTCCGATCTTGCTGCCGATGCAGCCACGCTGGCTGACATCGCTTTGGCCGAACTGCCCGAAGTTCCGCAGGCGGTGATGGGGCATTCGTTAGGTGCCGTGACGGCGCTGACGGTGCTGGCTCACCGCGATCACGAGTTCGCGTCCGCCGTGTTGTGCGGCATTCCGCGCAGCGCGGTGGAGCAACACGGGTGGGCGGAACTCTCCGAAGCTGGTATCCCAGTCCTGGTCGTTCACGGCACCGACGACCGGATCGCCCCGGTCGATCCCGTCCGAGACTGGGCGCGGACGCTGCGCAACGTCGAAATGCGCGAGTTCGAGGACGCCGGTCACGACCTGCTGCACGAGAAGGTTCACGCCAGTGTCACCAACGTCAGCCGTGAATTCCTTCTCGCGCATTCCAGGTAGTCCTCTCAGGAGAGCGCGTCGAGCACCTCTTTCGACGTGACGGGATGCGAGAACATCGGGTAGTCGTAGGTGATCGCGTTCTCGTGTTCGGCGACCGACGTTCCGGCCACACAATCGGTGAGTGTGATGACCCGGTAGCCGTTCTCGTAGCCGGTGCGCATGGTTGATTCGACGCAGCAGTTGGTCAGGAAGCCACCGAGAAGGATCGTGCGAATTCCTTTGCTGCGCAGAATGAAATCGAGGTTGGTGCTGGCAAATGTGTCGAGTCCGCGCTTGCCCTCGATGACGATGTCGCCGTCCTTCGGGGTGAGGTCGTCGACGATCGCGGCTCCCCACGAACCCTTCACGAAAGCCTTGCCGTCGACGACGCCCTTGAGGATTCCGTAAGGATGCGAGGTGATTTCGTTGTACCCCTCGGCGAAGGTGATCGGTGCGTGCATCACGGTGACACCCGCCGCGCGCGCCGCATCGACCAGCGCGGCGGTGTTCGCGAGGAGTCCGTTCGATTCCATGACCGGTGCGACGGCCTCGTGGAGGACACCGCCTTCGGTGGTGAAGTCGTTCTGGTACTCGATGAGCACGACGGCGGTGGTTGCGGGATCCAGTTCGAGCTTGTCGGTCATGGTCGGCACCTTCTCTGTTGTGGTCCGGGTCACGAATCTTCTCAATTAAACAGTTTGTCAGACAAGCAGGCAAGGGGTGGTAGCGTCGCGGCATGGATACGACTCCGTTGTCGCGCATGCCGCTCAGCCTTGCCGTGTCGGGAAGAATCCGCGCTGCCATTCTCGACGGCTCGCTTCCCGTCGGGGAGGCATTGCCGACCGAACAGGAACTCGCGCAGACGTTCTCGGTGGGTCGATCGACGGTGCGCGAGGCACTTCGCGTGCTGCAAGCGCAGGGATTGTTGACCGGGGCGGACACTACTTCGACTGCCAGGCCTCGGGTGACGCACGAGCATACGGCCGATTCTGCGGCCACCGCTCTCAGTACGGCGTTGCAGGTGGGGGCAGTTCCGCTCGGCGATCTTGTCGAATTGCGGGTGCTGCTCGAAGCCGCAGCGCTGCGCACACTCGTAGCCGTGCCAGGCGACGCCCGGGTTGCGATCGAGCGGATGCGAGTCGCGACGCGTGCCGACGACTCGGTCGCCTTCCACGACGCAGACGTCGACTTTCACGTCGCGCTCGCCGGAGCAGGCGGGAACAAGGCATTCGGGTTGGTCATGACGGTTCTCCGCGACAGCATTGCCGGCTACCTGCTGAGCGAACTCGACTCGCGCGAGAATTCGGCAGCCACTCTGGGCGCACTGCTGGCAGAACACGAGGGCATCGCCGACGCGATCGAGCGCGGCGCAGCCGACGAGGCTGCCGATCTGGTCGAGCGCCATGTGCGCGGATTCTACGAAGGACGAACGGAATGACCACGAGTATCGACCTGTTGGGTGAACGCTTGCAGAAAGCGCTGGGGGACAGGGCGACAACCGACCCCGACCGCATGGGCGCGTACGTCCGCGATCAATCGCTGCTCACCGCGGCCGGAAGTCCCGCTGCGTTGGTCAAGGCGAAGACTGTCGACGACGTCGTCGCGGTCATGACCGTGGCCCATGAACTCTCCGTTCCCGTGGTGACACGAGGGGCGGGTACCGGGTTGGCCGGCGCCGCCAACGCACTCGACGGATGCATCGTTCTGAGCGTCGCGGGGATGGATCGCATTCTCGAGATCGATCCCGCTGCACGTACCGCCACGGTGGAGCCCGGAGTGATCAACGGTGACCTGGCGGAAGCGGCTGCACAGCAGGGCCTTTGGTACGTTCCTGATCCGGGAAGCCGGGCCATCTCGAGTATCGGCGGCAATCTGGCGACAAATGCAGGCGGCATCTGTTGCGCCAAGTACGGCGTCACCGGTGATCACGTCGCTGCCCTGACGGCGGTGCTGGCCGACGGGCGTGTGATCCGTACCGGTGCACGGACGCGCAAAAATGTTGCGGGACTGGACCTGACACATCTGCTCGTGGGGTCGGAGGGGACTCTGGCGGTCATCGTCGAAGCCACGATGCGTCTGCGTACAGCGCCGACAGCCGCGACCACCGTCGTCGCCTTCTTCGATTCCGCGGAGTCCGCAATCGATGCCGTCCTCGCCGTGTCGGCAGTGGCCGAACCGTGTCAGCTGGAGTTGATGGACGACGTCACGATCGGCGCGGTCAATCGCCTGACGAAGATGGGGCTGGACGAATCGGCCGGGGCGATGCTGCTCATCCAGTGCGACGGTAGGTCAGCGGCCGCCGAGGCAGCGGACTGTGCCACGGCGTGCGAAAGCGTCGGGGCGCGCGAAGTTTTCCACACCGACGATCCGGTGGAAGGTGAAGAGTTCACTGCCGCCCGGCGGATGGCGTTGCCTGCTCTCGAGGCGTTGGGTACGGTGCTACTCGACGACGTCGCGGTGCCAGTTCCGGCGTTGCCGTCCATGCTGGGGTGCATCCGCGAGGCAGCTGGGCGTCACGGTGTCACGATCGGAACTTTCGGTCACGCCGCCGACGGAAATCTCCACCCCACCATCGTGTTCGATGCCGCCGAACCCGGAGCGCAGGATCGTGCGCGCCAAGCGTTCGACGACATCGTTGCCGGCGCCTTGAATTTGGGCGGAACGATCAGTGGTGAACACGGTATCGGCGTTCTCAAAGCGCCGTACATGGCAGATATGGTCGGCCAGACCGAACGCGAAATGATGCTTGCAGTGAAGGCCGCATTCGATCCGAAGAACATTCTCAATCCCGGACGAGGTATCTGAGCGCCTCGTCCGACCCTCACTCGTCGAGAATTGCGCTACCAGACGAACGTGTTGCTGCACGACGCTTTTCGAGTGACGATATCCGTCATGAAGCTGTTGATGCTCGGAGGAACACGGTTCCTCGGCCGTGCTCTCGTCGACGACGCTCTGGCTCGGGGCTGGGAAGTGACAGTGCTCCATCGGGGGCTCACCGGAGCGCCGCCGTCTACAGCGGAGGTCCTGTTCGCGGATCGCACCGATCAGCGAGCGATGGTTGATGCGCTCGGTGATCGTCGATGGGATTTTGTGGTCGACACGTGGTCGGGTAGCCCCCGAGTGGTGGCTGAGAATGCCCGGATCTTGCGCGGCCACGTCGACCGGTACGCGTACGTTTCCAGCGTATCGGCCTATCAGTGGGGCTTGCACGTAGACGAGACCTCACCGGTGGTTGCCGCATCTGCGACGTCCGATGACAACAGCGATTACGCGTCCGCCAAACGTGGGGCCGAACTCGCTGTCCTGGAATCCTTCCCGGAGGTGCTGCTCGCGAGGGCAGGGTTGATCCTCGGCCCGCACGAGGACATCGGGCGGCTGCCGTGGTGGCTACGGCGCATCGCTGCGGGCGGACGTGTCGTGGCCCCGGGAGCGCCGACTCGACCGCTGCAGTACGTCGATGTTCGCGACGTCGCATCGTTTGTCCTGTCCGGACTGGCGGCAAAGATCAGCGGGGCGTACGACGTCATCAGTGCGTCCGGGCACACCACTACCTCCGGGCTCCTCGAGGCGTGCGTGGACGCCACCGGTTCGGGCGCGGAACTCGTATGGATCGACGAGGGTCGACTGGCGGCAGCGGGAGCGCAGCCGTGGACGCAACTTCCGTGTTGGGTTCCACAAGAGGGCGAGTTCGCCGGCTTCCTCGAAGCCGACACCACCAAGGCAGCGCGGGCCGGGTTGCAGTGCCGTCCCGTCGAAGACACCGTGCGAGATACCTGGGAGTGGATGCAACGGGAAACTGCCCCGACCCAGCGGGAGGATCGTGCTGTGCACGGACTGCCCTCGGCGATCGAAAGAGAACTACTCGCCGCCGAAGAATGAAACGAGTGTGGCCCGGTTCGTATTCGAACCGGGCCACACTCGTGAAAGACGATCGATCAGGCGTACAGGTCGCTGATCTTGGTCTTGTGAGCTTCGTGAATGATGTTGCGCTTGAGCTTGAGAGTCGGCGTCAATTCACCGGTCTCCTGGGTGAAGTCGACCTCGAGGATCGTGTACTTCTTGATCTGCTCCGGGTTGGAGACCTTCTTGTTGGCGTCGGCAACGGCCGAATCGATCTCGGCGATCAGGTCGGCGTTCTTCACCAGATCGGCGATCGGGGTGCCGGCGGGCAGTCCGTTGCGCTCGACCCAACCGGGCAGGGTTTCCGGATCGAGAGTGATCAGTGCACCGATGAACGGCTGGCCGTCACCGACGACGAGGCACTGGCTGATCAGAGCATGCGCGCGCAGGGAATCCTCGAGGCCGGCCGGTGCGACGTTCTTGCCGCCGGCCGTGACGATGATTTCCTTCTTGCGGCCGGTGATGGAGACGTAGCCCTCGTTGTCGATCGATCCGAGATCGCCGGTGTGGAACCAGCCGTCGACGATCGATTCGGCCGTCGCCTTGTCGTTGTGCCAGTAGCCGGCGAAGACGACCGGGCCCTGCAGGAGGAGTTCGCCGTCCTCGGCGATTCGGGCGGCGTGGCCGTTGATCGGCTTGCCGACGGTGCCGACGCGCTGCGCGCTCGAGGTGTTGACGGTGATTGCGGCGCTGGTCTCGGTGAGTCCGTAGCCCTCGTAGATCGGGATGCCGACGCCGCGGAAGTAGTGGCCGAGGCGCGCGCCGAGGGCTGCGCCACCGGAGACTGCACGCTCGCACTCGCCGCCCAGTGCTGCGCGCAACTTCGAGTAAACGAGCTTGTCGAATACCGCATGCTTGAGCTTGAGTGCCAGTCCGGGGCCACCCTTTTCGAGGGATTCGCTGTATTCGATGGCCGTGGCGGCAGCCTTGTCGAAGATGCTGCCCTTACCGCCGTCGACTGCCTTCTGGCGAGCCGAGTTGTACACCTTCTCGAACACGCGCGGCACCGAGAGGATGAAGTTGGGCTTGAAACCGGCGAACTGCTCGAGGAGCGTCGTCAGGTCCGACGTGTGGGCGACGGTGACCTTGGCGTCGAAAGCACCGAAGGAGATCGCACGCGCGAATACGTGGGCGAGCGGCAGGAACATCAGCGTCTTCTTGCCGGGGACCATCGACTCCGGCATGGCCAGGCGGCAGGCGTTGGACTCGGCGTAGAAGTTGGAATGCGTCAGCTGGACACCCTTGGGGCGTCCCGTGGTTCCGGAGGTATAGATCAGGGTCGCGGGCGAGGCAGCGGTGACCTGGTGACGACGAGTGTGCAGTTCTTCGTCGGTGATTGCCGAACCGCGACTGGACAGCTCGTCGATCGCACCCGACTCGATGACGAGAACCTCGCGGAGGGCTTCTGCGCCGGCGGTGACTTCCTTGTGAGTCTCCGCGTGCTTGGCCGTTTCGACGACCAGAAGTGTCGTCGCGGAATCCTCGAGGATCCACTGCGCCTGGTCGGGGGAGGAGGTCTCGTAGATCGCGACGGTGCATCCGCCGGCAGTCCAGATGGCGTAGTCGAGAACGACCCACTCGTAGCGAGTCGCGGACAGGATAGCGACGCGGTCGCCGAGCTCGACACCCGAAGCGATCAGGCCCTTGGCAACTGCGGAGACCTGCTTCGCGAATTCAGCTGCAGTGACGTCGACCCATCCGCCGTTCGACGGCCTCTTGAACGGCACGAATGTGGGGTCTTCTTCGGCGTGACGGAACACGGAGTCGGCCATGGAAACGTTCTCCGGAATTGAGAACGACTGTGGAACTGAGAACTCGCGCACTATTGACCCCTCCAGTGACTACTGACATTTCTGATGTGCATTGCATCACATTAGTCGTCATTTTGCACTGTCGTTACTATTCGGTAGAACTGGTCGGGCGCTGACCTGCAGTTTAGTGTGACCGCCTGTTTATAGGTAATCAGGCGACGTGTTGGAGCGTGCGGCCGTGCACGGACAACCACCGGCGAATTGCGTAGTCCAATCGGTCCGGATCCACTCCGAGTTGCTCTGCAGTAGCTGCGAGGATCTCCGACGTGTCTCCCGGCACCTCGGTGGTGCCGAGTGTTGCGCTGATGAAGGTGTCGGCAGCGGTACCCAGATCGGTGTGTGGAATTCCGGCCAACATCAACAGGTGTGCCCAGGTCACTTCGGAACCGTCTCCGCAGGCGTCCACCCAGGCAAGGTGAACCGCGTCGAGAGCGTGGTCGGAATCAGCGGCCGACAGCAGATCCTCGACGCTGTTGATCCGCAAGTGATGGAGTTTCTCGGCGACCTGTTGGATGTGCCGTGCCTCGATCGGGACACCCGTTGCCGTGTAGCGGCGCTTGTACGAACCGATCTTGCCTGCCCACTGGTCCGAACTCCCGGCTTCTTCGAAGGTGCGGAGTAGTTCGCGTGCGCCGTCCGTGACGGGTTTGTCTTCGCGGGCTCGCCGGTAGGCGAGGTAGCGATCGACGACGGTCACTTCGCTGTGACCCGACGTGGACTGAACGGATTCGATGATGCACAGGGCGAGGCTCTGTCGATAAGCGTCTGACGCAACCCAGGCGGACGGGTCGCCCAGGCGGTCACGGCACGCGGCTGCGACGGCGTCGACGGTATCGGTCGAGATGGTCACGGTTCCTCCAGAAAGCCGAATTCTTTTTGTTCCATTTGGCCTATCGGCACCGAGGAGCGAAATGTTGCACACATCACAAATTCTCAGAATCCTCTTGGTCTGTGCTCAGGCTGGAGAGGTCTGCACTCAGGCGAGGAAGGTCAGCACTTCGTCGTCGCTGAGTTGATGAAAGTCCTCGAATGCAGCACCGACGCCGCCCAGCAGGGCAGGAACGAAGGGGCAGACGACGCGATCGGCGGAGCATGCGATCACTCTCATGGCTTCGGGGGAGGCGACGGGGACAGCGACGATCACGGAGTCAGCACCCGCGGTGCGCGCGCAGCGACAGGCAACGGCTGCACTCGCACCCGTAGCCATTCCGTCGTCGACGATCACCGCAGTGCGTCCGTGGAGGGAAACCGGGGTCCGTCCCTCGCGCAGGAGACGTGCCCGCCGGTCCAATTCGGTTCGCTCGTCGCGTTCGACGGCGGCGAGTTCACTTTTCGAGACGCGTACCGCTGCGATGACATCGTGATTGAGGACTCGCACGCCGCCCTCACCGATGGCGCCCATCGCCAGTTCCGGGTTGTACGGGCTGCCGAGCTTGCGCACCACCACGATGTCCAGCGGAGCGTTCAGTGCCGCAGCCACCTCGGCTGCTACCGGTACTCCGCCGCGTGGGAGTCCGAGAACGACAGGCTTGTCGATACGCAAAGACTCGAGCCGCCCGGCCAGAAATTTGCCGGCGGAAGATCGATCCCGATACTGGGTCACCGCGTTGTCCTCGAGAAGCTCGAACCCCGACCAGTTCGACGCTACTCGCTGCACGTCACCGCGACGAGACCGTGAACCTCCGCAGGGCGAGGGCGGGGTTTTTCTCCCGGACTTCGGCGATGCGAGCGGCCGACACGGTTGCGGTGGCGACCCCGACCTGCTCGCCCAGTGAGCACATCACGACGCCCATCGGGTCGACGATCATGCTGGTACCAGCGCCGCCGCGCGCGCTCTGATCAGCCGCTGCGATGTACATCGTGTTCTCGATGGCCCGGGCGCGTACGAGAGTGGTCCAGTGATCTTCCTTGAGTGGCCCGGGCACCCACTGGGCGGGCAAGAGCAGGATGTCCGCGCCGACGTCGACAATGCGCCGGGTGACTTCCGGAAAGCGCAGGTCGTAGCAGGTCTGGAGGCCGAAGGTCAGGCCGTCGCACCCGAAAGTCTGCGGTTCCGTGATGTCGCCGGCACGGATCACGGCCGACTCCTGGTATCCGAAAGCGTCGTAAAGATGCAGTTTCCGGTAGGTCGCCACCAGTTCGCCGTTCGGGTCCATCGCGACGAGAGTGTTGGAGATTCTGCTCACGTCGTCGATCCGCTCGTTCATTCCCGCGACGAGGAAGATTCCCAACTCTGCGGCGACCGCCGCCAGTGCCGAACCGAATTCGCCGTCAAGGCCCTCTGCGGACTCGATCAGCCGTTCATCCGTCTTCGGTGCGGTGAACATCGAGTATTCCGGCGCCACGACAACTTTCGCGCCCCGTGCTGCTGCATCGGAAGCCAGTGATCGCAGCGATTCGAGGTTGGCTTTCTTGTCCGTCCCCGGGGCGAATTGGGCAATCGCGACAACGGTCTGGGCGGGGGTGGCTGCGGTGGCTTCGGTCATGCTTCCTACGCTAGGCGAAACCCGCTGGGAGGGTGGATCTGTCGTAAATGCACCCCCGGTATGTCGTCGTGTCTATACTCTATCCGCTAAACTGCTGGTCAAATGAGTGATATTGAGCGTGACCCCGAACCCCCAACATTTGCCGACCTCGACATCGATGATCGGGTACTGAAGGCACTGTCAGACGTGGGCTACGAGTCGCCCTCGCCCATTCAGGCTGCCACCATTCCGCCGCTGCTCGAAGGCAAGGACGTCGTCGGTCTCGCACAGACCGGTACCGGCAAGACCGCAGCCTTCGCAGTTCCAGTCCTGTCGCGGATCGACACGTCGATCAAGCAGACCCAGGCGCTGGTGCTTGCTCCCACGCGTGAGCTGGCGCTTCAGGTTGCCGAGGCATTCGGCAAGTACTCCGCGCACATCCCCGGACTCAACGTCCTGCCGATCTACGGTGGCCAGAGCTACGGCGTCCAGCTGTCCGGCCTGCGCCGCGGTGCACACGTCGTCGTCGGTACCCCGGGTCGTGTCATCGACCATCTCGAAAAGGGCACCCTCGACCTGACCAATCTCAAGTACCTCGTTCTCGACGAGGCCGACGAGATGCTCAAGATGGGTTTCCAGGAGGACGTCGAGCGCATCCTCCGCGACACCCCCGGCGACAAGCAGGTCGCCCTGTTCTCCGCGACTATGCCCGGCTCGATTCGCCGGATCTCGAAGCAGTACCTGAACAATCCGGTCGAGATCACCGTCAAGTCCAAGACGTCGACCGCTTCGAACATCACGCAGCGCTACATTCAGGTTGCTCACCAGCGCAAGCTCGATGCACTGACCCGAGTCCTCGAGGTCGAGGCATTCGAGGCGATGATCATCTTCGTCCGTACCAAGCAGGCCACCGAAGACCTGGCGGAGAAGCTGCGAGCCCGCGGGCACTCGGCCGCCGCGATCAACGGCGACATCGTCCAGGCACAGCGTGAGCGGACCATCGGTCAGCTCAAGAGCGGCGCCCTCGACATCCTCGTCGCCACCGACGTTGCTGCGCGCGGCCTCGACGTGGATCGAATCTCCCACGTCGTCAACTACGACATCCCGCATGACACGGAGTCGTACGTTCACCGCATCGGTCGTACCGGCCGCGCCGGTCGTCAGGGTGACGCGTTGCTGTTCGTGGCACCGCGTGAGCGGCATCTGCTCAAGTCCATCGAGAAGGCGACGCGTCAGCCGCTTGCGGAGATGCAGCTTCCCAGTGTCGACGACGTCAACGCCCAGCGTGTGGCCAAGTTCGGTGACTCCATCACCGAGAGCCTGGCCTCGGAGAATCTCGCGATGTTCCGCAAGATGATCGAGGATTACGACCAGGAACACGACGTTCCGCTCATCGACATCGCTGCCGCTCTGGCACTGCAGTCGCGTGACGGCGAAGCATTCTTGCTTTCTCCCGAGCCGCCGGCACCGCCGCGTCGTGAGCGCGAGCCGCGTGAACCGCGTCCCCCTCGTCGTTTCGACGACGGCCCGGCTCCTCGCTCGCGTGGACCCGAGGGCCAGGAGTTGGCTGCGTACCGCATCGCCGTCGGCAAGCGTCACCGCGTCGTTCCGGGTGCCATCGTCGGTGCCATCGCCAACGAGGGTGGACTTCGTCGAAGCGACTTCGGGCACATCAGCATTCGCCCGGATCACAGCATCGTCGAGCTGCCGGCCGATCTCTCCAACGAGACTCTCGAAGCTCTGCGTCGTACGCGCATCTCCGGCGTCCTGATCCAGTTGCAGCCTGATTTCGGCCCGCCCCAGGGACGTCCGAGTGGCCGTGGCGACCGTGGTGGCCGGGACGATCGCGGTGGACGTGACGACCGCCGCGGTGGCGGACGCGATCGCTACAACGACTGACGTACAGAGCTGAAACAGGCGCTGCCCTCCGTGAGGAGGACAGCGCCTGTTTTTTGTCGGCCAGTTCAGCGCGCCGGACGGTAGTCAGATCGGCGTCGGTGCGAGAGCGTCGTTCTTCCTGGCGTTGGTGTCGAACTGCGTGCGGTACAACTCGGCGTACCGACCACCGCGCGCCAGCAGTTCCTCATGATTTCCGCGCTCGACGATCTGGCCTGCTTCGACGACAAGGATCAGGTCGGCTGAACGGATCGTCGACAAACGGTGAGCGATCACCACTGCAGTCCGCCCGGCGAGTGCTTCGCCGAGTGCTTCCTGAACCGCGGCTTCCGACGTCGAGTCGAGATGCGCGGTGGCCTCGTCCAGGATCACGACACGAGGCTGGGCCAGGAGCAGTCGCGCGATGGTCAGGCGTTGACGCTCGCCGCCCGAGAGGCGGTATCCGCGCTCACCCACCACGGTCTCCAGTCCGTCGGGCAGCGACGCAACCAGGTCGGTGAGACGTGCTCGCTCCAGCACCTCACGCAGATCTTCTTCTGTGGCATCCGGTCGGGCAAGGAGCAGGTTGGATCGAAGGCTCTCGTGGAACAGATGCCCGTCCTGCGTGACCATGCCGACGGTCTCGCGGATGGAATCGGCACTGAGGTCGCGGACGTCGACGCCGCCCAACTCGACCGATCCGGAATCGATGTCGTAGAGACGCGGAATCATCTGGGCAACGGTCGACTTTCCGGCACCGGACGTGCCGACCAGGGCGACCATCTGTCCTGCTTCGGTGCGGAACGACAGGTCGTGCAACACGTCCTCGCCGCCGCGAGTGTCGAGGATCGCGACTTCCTCCAGAGAGGCGAGAGACACCTTGTCCGCTGACGGGTACGCGAAAGTGACGTTCTTGAACTCGACCGACACCGGGCCCTGCGGCACCGTGCGTGCATCGGGCTTCTCGGTGATGAGCGGTGCCAGATCGAGAATCTCGAATACCCGCTCGAAGCTGACCAGAGCGCTCATGACGTCCACCCGCGCGCTGGCCAGTGCGGTCAGCGGCGAGTACAGGCGCGTCAACAACAACGCCATCGCAACGACGGCGCCTGCGTCCAACTGTCCGCGCAGCGCGTAGAAGCCGCCGAGCCCGTAGACGAGGGCAAGAGCAAGGGCCGAGACCAGTGTCAGCGCTGTGACGAAGACGGACTGCAGCATTGCGGTCCGGACTCCGATGTTGCGCACACGCCTGGCACGAACCGCGAACTCCGCAGACTCTTGCGAGGGGCGACCGAACAGCTTGACCAGTGTCGCTCCGGGAGCGGAGAACCGCTCCGTCATCTGGGTGCTCATGAGCGAATTATGGTTGGCTGCTTCACGATTGAGTGCTGCAAGTTTTGCACCCATCCGCCGAGCGGGGATGACGAAGATGGGGAGAAGCAACAACGCGAGGACGGTGATCTGCCAGGAGATCCCGAGCATGACGATCAGCGTGATCACCAGGGTGACCAGGTTGCTGACCACTCCGGACAAGGTGTCGCTGAAGGCGCGCTGAGCGCCGATGACGTCGTTGTTGAGCCGGCTGACCAGCGCTCCGGTTCGAGTTCTGGTGAAGAACGCGATGGGCATCTTCTGGACGTGATCGAAGACGGTGGTGCGCAGATGCAGGATCAGATCTTCACCGATGCTGGCCGAAAGCCACCGGGTCGACAGGCCCAGAGCGGCTTCGAGAAGTGCAACCAGTGCGATCAGTGCGGCAAGTTTGACGACTACGTCCACGGCGTCGCCGCCGACTATCGCGTTGACCACGCGCCCTGCCAGGACGGGGGTTGCCACGGCCAGTGCAGCGGTGACGACGCTCAGCACGAGGTACCAGCTGAGGTTACGTTTCTGCGGAACCGCGAACGTCGCGATTCGCTTCAGTGTCGCCTTCGAGAACGGGCGCCGATCTTCTTGCGCGTGCATCGCGTTGTACATCGCGTTCCACGCGGTGACTTCCATACTCATGACTTCGCCCCTCCGGTCGCCGGCCACGAAGATTACGTGGCCGGTACGACACGAAGGTAGAACCTAAACCAAACTTCAGGTCAAGTGTGGCCTCAGCGGGCCACGTCGACCACGACTCGCGGAGGATCGCTGAGCGTCGTCACCGTGAACGGTTGCTTCTCGGTCACCCCGATGAACGACTGGGTGACACCTTCGAAGACGTTGGACCCGTTGACCTCGGTCACGACTCCGCCGACGCCGGGAACCGGGTTGGGGCCGGAGTACTGTTCGACTCCGCTGTCGAAGGGGTAGGCGGAACCGTCGATCAGGACCTGGATCACTGCGGCACCCTTGATGTCCACGGGCTTTCCGCTGCCCTCCTGCGTCGCCGCGTCGACGTACTTCACGCGCCATCCGGGTGTGCCGGTGCCGCCCATCTCGTAGACGACACGATCGAATCCGTCGTGCTCGCCCACGCGGACGTCGACGACGGTGAGCTTGGACTCGGTACCCGCAGCCGACGTCTTGTCCGAGCTGTCCGTCGGGACTGGTTCTGTGGTCGACGCTGCGGCACTCGATGTCGAGGTGACGGCCGAGGTGGCTGCCGTGGGAGTGGTCTCCGCGTCCTGCGAACAGGCAGTCAGGCTCACGCCCACTGCGATGGCAGCGACAGCGGCAAATGATCTCGTCCGGTTCGTTGTCATGACTCGATCGTAGGGCTCGCGTAATCGGGATCCGCGGCGGCGGTGCCCGGAGTTACCTAACCGATATCGCCGTCGACGTAGAGCCACTTGCCGTCTGCTCGCGCAAATCGACTGCGTTCGTGGAGCATTCCCCGATTGCGTCCGAATGCGTAGTGAGCGCGAAATTCCACGACGCCGTCGGAATCGAACAGCCCGCCTCGTTCGGTGTCCAGGATCTCCAAGCGGAGCCAATTCTGGTCGGGGTCGAGATCGAGTTCGGTAGGGCGATGGTCGGGATGCCAAGTCCGCGTGAGATATTCGTCGTCCAACAACGCGAATGCGGTGTAGCGCGAACGCATCAGGGTTTCGGCGGTCGGTGCGTGCGCGTCACCGCTGACGTACTTGCCACAGCACTCGGCCAACGTGTTGCCACTGCCGCACGGGCACGGATCGTTCGGGCGAGGTCTGGTGGGGCGGCTCGAGGTCACCGCCCCATTACAGCACGGGGTCTCAGACCAACTTGTGTTCGCGGTTCTCCCAGTACGGTTTGCGGAGGTCGCGCTTGAGGATCTTTCCGGTGGGATTGCGTGGAAGGATCTCGACGACGTCGATACTGGTCGGGCACTTGAACTTTGCGAGACGTTCCTGGGTGTAGGTGATCAGTTCGGCTTCGTCGATCTGCGCATCGCCGGTGAGAACCACGACGGCCTTGACGGTTTCACCCCAACGATCGTCTGGCACGCCGATGACCGCGACTTCGGCGATCGCCGGATGCTCGACCAGAACTCGCTCGATCTCGGGGGAGTAGACGTTCTCGCCGCCGGTGATGATCATGTCCTTGAGGCGGTCCTCGATGAACACGAAACCGCCGGAGTCGGCGCGGCCCATGTCGCCGCTCCGCAGCCATCCATCTGCGGTGATCGTTTCGGCTGTCGCCTCGGGCTTACCCAGGTATCCGGGAGTGCACTGCTCTGATCGCCACCAGAGTTCGCCGGTTGTACCGGTAGGCACGTCTTCGAGCGTAACGGGGTCCACCACGCGCATCTCGACGCCGGGGATCGCTGTGCCTGCTGACGCCATGCGCTCGATCTGCGACTCGTCGCGGTGAACGTCCGGCATCAACGCCGTGACGACGCCCGCCATCTCGGTCATGCCGTAGACCTGGACGAATTCGGTGTCCGGCCAGGCTGCGAGTGCCGCACGCAACAGCGGGAGCGGCATGGGTGCGGCGCCGTACGTGATGCGTTTGAATGCCTTGAAGGCGGCGACCGCCTGCTCGCCTGCGGCCAGGACTCCGGCAATGACCGGTGGGACGAGAAAGGCGATGTTGGCTCCGGCGGCCAGACCAGCGAAGATCGACGGGCCGTCCGCTTCTCTGGTGAAGTAGCAGCGTCCGCCGGCGTGAATTCCCATGATGGCGTAGCACGTTCCGCCGACGTGGAACATCGGCATCGCGATCAGGAATCGATGATCCTCGTGGGCCGGCAGGATCTCGAGAACACTGTTGCTGTGCGCGAACAGGTTTCGATGCGTGAGCTGGACGCCTTTGGGTCGACCGGTCGTTCCGGAACTGTAGAGAACCAGTGCGGTGGCATCGGGGCTCACCTCGGGTCGGGAGCTCAGCGGGATGACCTCGTCGATCCAGGGTTCGAATTCGTCGTGTTCACCGCCGACGGCGAAGATCGATTCCACGGCCGTCAGGCGGTCTCGCATGGCGACGATCTGGGGGAGTAGTTCGCTGCCGACGAACAGGATGCGAGCGCCACAGTCCGCGAGTACGTAATCCAGCTCTTCGCTCGAAAGTCGCCAGTTGGGAACGACATTCGCGGCGCCGAGCAGTGAGGCGGCGTAGGTGACTTCGAGGCAGGACAGATGGTTCTTGTCGACGAAGGCGACAGTATCGCCGGCGCGGATCCCGGATTCGGCGAGTGCTGCGGCGATCTTCAAGATGCGTTCCCGCCATTGGGCCCACGTGTATTCGGTTCCTTGGAAGGTCATCGCTGCTTGATCAGGCTTGACCGTCGCCCAGTGCTCTAGCCGATCGAAAATGATTCCAGCGGTGGCGTCGGACATTCGGCCGCCTCTCTCGTGTGATTGGTGTCACAAGGTTAGTGTGCGTCCGCCGTTCGTATCGCTGTTTCTCTCCAATGCACGCCAGTGCATACCAGTCGGAGAGCCGTGATCTCCCAGACCCTGATCGGCTCTGCCACGGATATCAGGGTGGTCCCCGATGGCGGGGGCGCCCGCCACCCGACAGGATGGAACCAACCATTGCGGGCGTCCGTGTTTTCACGGGCGCCCGTCACGCCCGCATAGTAGTACGAAGTGAACAGGAAAGGCGATCATGAGTTCGCACGCCCAGGATGTCGCGGCCCGCGCAGTCGGCCTGTCCAAGACCTACGGCACCGGAGATACCCAGGTGCACGCCCTCAGTTCGGTCTCCGCAGATTTTGCCCGCGGTGAGTTCACGGCGATCATGGGCCCGTCCGGCTCCGGCAAGTCGACGCTGATGCATTGCCTCGCCGGTCTGGATTCCGCCAGTTCGGGTTCTGTTCTCATCGGTGACACGGAACTCACGACGCTTTCCGACAAACAGATGACCCAACTGCGACGCGATCGCATCGGTTTCGTTTTCCAGGCTTTCAACCTGGTGCCGACGCTGACTGCGCTCGAGAACATCACGCTGCCGCTCGACATCGCGGGACGCAAAGCGGATCCGACCTGGCTGAACAGCGTCCTGACCAAGCTGGGTCTGGGAGATCGGCTCGATCACCGGCCAGGAGAGCTCTCGGGTGGTCAGCAGCAGCGTGTGGCGTGCGCGCGTGCGCTGGCGGGTCAGCCGGAGATCATCTTCGGCGACGAGCCGACCGGAAACCTCGATTCGAAGTCCTCCGGGGAGGTGCTCTCGATCCTGCGGGCGGCTGTCGACGAGTTCAACCAGACAGTGGTGATCGTGACACACGATCCGCGGGCAGCGGCGTATGCCGATCGGGTGGTATTCCTCGCGGACGGCAAGATCGTCGACGAATTGCGCGAGCCGACGGCGGATTCGGTCCTCGACCGGATGAAGCGTCTGGACGCTCCGCAGGCGGTCGTGAACGTGGAAGCCGGGGCTTGAGCACATGGCTTCGGTAAGTAACTCGCCGATGCGCAAGGTTTCCCTGCGCAACTTGGCGGCACACAAGGTGCGACTTGCGCTGACGGTTCTGTCCGTGGTGCTGGGCACGGCTTTTGTCGCGGGTTCGTTCGTTTTCACCGACACCCTCCAGAAGACTTTCGATTCGATCTTCGAGAACACCGCCCAGGGCGTCGACGTGCGGGTGTCGATGGAAGAGCGCAACACCAGCGGCGTTCCGGTCGAGGATGTCGACAAACTTGCCGCTGTCGACGGTGTCCGAGCGGTAGCTCCGGCCGTCAGCGGGCAGATCGTCCTGATCAATGCAGACGGCGGCGCTGTTCAGACCGGCGGTGCGCCGAGTATCGGTCAGTCCTACCTGCCGCCCGGCCAGGCGATTGCCGAACCCGACACCTTCGTCGAAGGCGCGCCTCCGACGCAGACCGGCCAGGTGGCGCTCAACACCAGCGCCGCCGAGCGAGCCGGGCTGAAGGTGGGGGACTCCGCCAAGGTTCTGGCACCGGCCCGCGGAATCGTGGACGTGACGTTGTCCGGCATCTACGAGGGCGCCGGTAGTGACACCGGTGGATTCATCGGCGCGCTCTTCACCGACGAGCAGGCCCGTGGACTCTTCACCGACGGCCAACATGTCGAGTACATCGACGTCGCGGGCAACGGCGTGTCCCAGACGGAACTGCAGCAACGCGTCGAGCAGGTTTTCCCCGATCTCAAGGTGCAGACCGGTGACGAGGTTCGCGAGGAAACCAAGGCGGAGGTCGACTCGGCGCTGAGCTTCATCAACTACTTCCTGTTGGCGTTCGGTGCGATTGCTCTGCTCGTCGGCACGTTCATCATCTACAACACCTTCTCGATGATCGTGGCCCAGCGCCTTCGTGAGCTGGCGCTGCTGCGTGCGATCGGTGCGAGCCGGGCGCAGGTCGGCCGCTCGGTGGTCACCGAGGCGCTCGTGGTCGGACTCATCGGCAGCATCATCGGTCTGCTCGGCGGCATCGGTCTCGCCTACGGATTGCGCAGTCTGCTCAACACGTTCGACGTCGGTCTGCCCGAGGGCCCGCTCCAGGTGGGTGCCCGCACGATCATCGTCGCGTTGGTGGTCGGCGTCGTCGTCACGACGCTCAGCGCTTATGCCCCGGCTCGTCGTGCGTCGAAGATCCCGCCGGTAGCGGCCATGCGTGAGGAGTTCGCCTCGACCGGCGACTCATTGCGGGTGCGGACGCTGATCGGTGCGATTCTCGGCGTGATCGGTGTGGCACTGCTCGTATTCGGCTCTCGCGGTACCGGTGGCGGCGCGGCTCTGATCGTCGGGCTCGGTGCGTTCTCGTTGATCATCGCGGTTCTTCTCGGTGCTCCGGCCCTGTCGCGGCCGATCGTCGGCGCGCTCGGTGCCGTGTTCGCCAAGCCGTTCGGCGCCATCGGGCGGCTGGCTCGTACCAATGCAGTGCGCAATCCCCGCCGTACGGCTGCAACGGCATTCGCGTTGACTCTCGGTCTGATGCTGGTGACGGTCATCGGAGTGTTCGGATCTTCGGCCAAGGCGAGCATCAATGCTCTTGTGGACGTGGGTGTCTCGGCCGACTACATCCTGACCGGACCCAACGCGATCGGCGTGCCGCGGGGTGCGGCCGACGCAGTCCGACAGGTGCCCGACGTGCAGAGCGCGACGTCGTTGCACGGAGTGCGTGCGAAGGTCGACGGCGAGGACGAGCAGGGCGCTTCGTTCGACGGACCGATCGAAGGCGTGCTCGAGTACAAGATTCTAGAGGGCACGGTCGATCTGACCGGCAACAACATGCTCGTCTCGAAGTCGACTGCGGACGACAAGGGTTGGACTGTGGGCTCGACTCAGACGTTGACCGGTCCCGGCGGCGTCGAGTACCAGACGGTTGTCGCGGGAGTGTTCGAGGACAACCAGCTGATCGGTTCGTGGATCGTCTCGGACGAGGCGTACCGGAAGCTGATGCCGGCGGAGAGCCTGCCGGACTTCGTGGTGCTGGTGAAGGCGCAGCCCGGCGCGGATCTGACCACGCTGCGATCCGAACTCGAAACGGCCACGGAGAAGTACGTCGTCGTCCAGGTGCAGGATCGTGAGGAGTTCAAGGGAACTCAGGGGCAACAGATCAACACGTTGCTGGCGATCCTCTACGGACTGCTTGCACTCGCGGTCGTGATCGCAATCCTGGGCATCATCAACACCTTGGCGCTGTCGGTGGTCGAGCGGCGACGAGAAATCGGAATGCTGCGAGCCGTCGGCATGCAGCGCGGACAGATGCGGCGAACGATCTATCTCGAATCGGTGCTTATCGCGGTGTACGGCGCAGCGGTCGGAGTTGTTCTCGGCATCGCGTTCGGTTGGGCCTTCGTGAGCACCCTTGCCGACCAGGGCCTCGACAAGATCACGATCCCGTGGGGTCAGGTTGTCGGGATGCTGATCGGCTCGGGTGTGGTCGGTGTGTTGGCCGCACTGTGGCCGGCCAACCGAGCGGCCAAGACGAAGCCGCTGGAGGCGATTGCAGACATGTAGGGCCTTCGGCCCCGTGCGCACTTTCGGCAGCGGAAACAGCCGAAAGTGCGCACGGTACCGTTGCCACATGAGCACCCTTCAAGAAGTCGGCGAACGTGAATCCTGGCGCTGCTGGCTGTGTGACGAACCGGTCGATCCCGACATGTCCGTCAACGATCCGCGCGGCCCGAGCATCGACAGCATCAACACCGCGAAAAAGGGTGGCAAGACCAAAGGTGGTGTCGAACGCTTGGCGCACCGCGCATGTAACACCAAGAAGGGTGCGGTCAAACCTGTTGTGGAATGGCCGGATCGGTTGTTCGTCGTGGATCCCGCTCCGATCATCGGGGTCGTCGAGCAGCTCGAGCGCAAGGGTGGTCGCGTCGCCGTCGCTCGTTGTCCGGGCAAAGACGATGCCCAGGAAGCGTCGGACTGGTTGATCGACCGGTTGTCGCGACTGGCTCCGTCGCTGAACGTCGAGACGAGCATCGACGCCGCGGGCGGGGGTTACCTGTTGGTCCTCAAAACCGTGTAGGAACTCGGCCCTGAGTGCCGTCTTTCGCGGTACCTGTTCCGCCTCCAGGATCGTCGGGGTACGGTCGAACCGAACATGAATCCGGTTTCGAGTGCGAAGGAATCCCGATGAACCTGGCATTGGCCGACGAGGAACTAGCGTTCCGCGACGAGATGCGGACGTTCTTCCGTACGCAAATCCCCGCGGACATCAGGGAGGCGTACGCCCACGGCGAGGAATTGGGGCGCGACCATATGGTCGAGGCGCAGCAGATCCTCAACGCTCACGGTCTGGCGGTACCGCACTGGCCGGTCGAGTGGGGCGGCAAGGACTGGACCCCGGTCCAGCACAACATCTGGCTCGACGAACTTCAGCTTGCGTCGGTCCCCGAACCGTTGGCGTTCAACGCCAACATGGTCGGTCCGGTCATCGCAGCCTTCGGCTCGCAGGAGCAGAAGGAGAAGTTCCTTCCCGCGACCGCCAACCTCGACATCTGGTGGTGCCAGGGATTCTCCGAACCCGAGGCCGGCTCCGACCTCGCGTCGCTCAAGACCCGCGCGGTCCGCGACGGAGACGACTGGGTCATCAACGGTCAGAAGACGTGGACGACGCTGGGACAGTACGCCGACTGGATCTTCTGCCTCGTGCGTACCAATCCCGATGCGCCCAAGCGTCAGGCCGGCATCTCGTTCATCCTGGTCGATCTCAAGACGCCTGGCGTCACGGTCCGCCCGATCAAGCTGATCGACGGCGGCTACGAGGTCAACGAAGTGTTCTTCGAGGACGTCCGTGTGCCGGGAGAGAACCTGGTCGGTGAAGAGAACCAGGGCTGGGGCTACGCCAAGTTCCTGCTCGGCAACGAGCGCACCGGTGTCACGCGCGTCGGTTTCTCGAAGGTTCGTCTGGCCCAGGCCAAGGCCCGCGCTGCCGAGGTCAAGGTCGGAAGCGGAACACTGCTCGAAGATCCGCTCTTCGCCGCCCGTCTCGCCGAACTCGAAAACGAACTGCTTGCCCTCGAGCTCACTCAGCTCCGGGTGGTCGCCAGTTCTGCTGACGGCCAGCCGAACCCGGCGTCGTCGCTGCTGAAGCTTCGTGGCTCCGAATTGCAGCAGGCGAGCGTCGAACTGCTGATGGACGTGGCCGGCCCTGATTCACTGCCGTACGACGCGGGCAGCGACATCGCCTCCGCGAGCTGGGCGCAGCACACGGCCCCGACGTACCTGAACTACCGCAAGGTATCCATCTACAGCGGATCGAGCGAAGTGCAGCGAAGCATCATCGCCTCCTCGATCCTCGGATTGTGAGGCGTGGCATGGACTTCGAACTGAACGACGAGCAGAAGCTTCTCCGCGACACCACCAAGGACCTCCTCGCGCGTAGCTACGACGCCGAGAAGCGCAACGCGATCATCGACTCCGATCCAGGGTGGAGCCCGCAGGTCTGGAAGCAGTTGGCCGAGGTCGGCCTGCTTGGCCTGACGTTCTCCGAGGACGACGGCGGCATGGACGCGGGCCCGGTGGAAATCGGCGCGGTCATGACCGAGATCGGTCGACGCTTGGCACCTGAACCGTTACTCGACGCGGTGGTGACGCCGGGCGGGCTCATAGCCGAAGGCGGCAGTGCAGAGCAGCGCTCGTCGATTCTTCCCGGAGTGGCCGAAGGCACCATGTTCCTCGCCTTCGCCGATCAGGAACCCGGAATCCGTTGGCCGGCAACCGAACGGGCCACCGCGGCGGCCCAGGTCGACGGCGGCTGGACCGTCACCGGCATCAAGAATCCGGTCGGGCACGGCGCGACGGCGGACATCCTCGTCGTGAGCGCTGCGCTCCCGAATGGCGGCGTCGGACTGTTCCTCGTCAAGAGTGATGCCTCGGGCTTGGTACGCAAGTCCTACGCCACTCACGACGGTTTGCGCGGGGCGCAGATCGAGTTCACCGATACTCCGGCCGAAGCGCTCGGTGAGGGCGGAGACGCTTCCGCGCTGATCCAGGCCGCACAGATCCGTGAGCAGGCTGCTCTGTGCGCCGAGGCTGTCGGAGCAATGGAAGAGGCGCTGCGTCTGACCACCGAATACCTCAAGACGCGTAAGCAATTCGGTGTTCCGCTCGCAAAGTTCCAGACATTGACGCATCGTGCCGCCGATCTGTACGTCTCGCTCGAGTTGGCGCGCAGCATGAGTCTGTACGCAACGATGTCCCTTGCCGACGGCGTCGTGGATCCGGTGATCGCTTCGCGGGTGAAGTTGCAGATCGGGCGTTCGGCTCGGCTCATCGGTCAAGAGGCCATCCAGATGCACGGTGGTATCGGAATGACCGCCGAATACCCGGTGGGTCATTACGTGAGTCGCCTCGTCGCCATCGAGCACACCCTCGGCAGCACCGAAGACCATCTCCGGGTGTTGGCCGCCGGCGTGGCTGATCACGAGATGGTCAGCGTCGTCTGATCTTTCACGATCGACAGAAGGGTCGCATTCCGTTCGCGGAGTGCGACCCTTCGTCGTTCAGCGGTGAGAGCGTAAGACGTCCAAGCGGAGTCGACGCTGCTCGATGTTGACCGCACTGTCGATGAACGCTTGTTGCCAGCCGGGGTCGCTCGTTCTGGACGCGGCGCTGCGGAGCAGTGGTATCGCCTCGAAAGGGAACCGAGCCTGCACACTTCGCAGGGTGGAGAAGTGGCTGTGCCGCGAGTGGATGCCCAGGTCCTCGCCTGTCGCGGCGTGCTCCAACGCCTCGTTTTCCAAGGCATTCAACAATTTTTCGGCGACGGCCAGCGGCCATGGACGGTCGATGCCGTCGAGGAGTGCGCTGCCGTCGACTCCCAGAAGGTACTCGTCCGCGTGTCCGGCGACTATGTACTCGACGCGCTCGCGTGGGTCGGCGATGGCGACGATTCTCCGGTCGGTCGTGCGCCCGTCCCTCTCCAAGAAGGCCGAAGCCCACGCTGTGTTCTTCTGGAGAACGGTTGCAGCAGTCCATGATTCGATCATCACGTCACGCCATTGTTTCTCGATGGGGATAGTGAGAGCGTCGCGCGGTGAACCGGCCATCGATTCCCACAGCGTCAGCGGAGTTGCAGTCACGACTTGGCGCAGCCACCAGCGCCGGATTCCCTTGTTCTTGTAGTGGACGTCTTCGATGCCGTCACGAAATGCGAGGTCGTCGAGTGAACCGGGCAAACGGACGGCCAGGCGCGGTCGCAACGGTTTCGTCTCGAGCCGCACCCAGGACCGAGCCCGAGTGACCATGCGAGAGGCGAACGGTGATCGGGGGAGTTGACGTAGTAATTGAATTGCGCGCTCACGGACCCGCACGGCTGGATCGTCGAGTGCGCGTTCGAGGAGGGTGTAGTCGTGTTCACCCAGTCCGACGTCGAGATGATCGAGGAAATGCAGGCGGTTTGCGGTGGGCTCGTCGTCCCAGGCGATCTCGAGTTCCTCGCTCGCCAACTCCGGGTCGACCGTACGTATGTAATCGAACCAGGCGGTCCGATCGTCCGGATCGCGCGAGAGCCACAGCTCGTCCCGGCGGGACCCGATCCGCCGGAGCTGGGCCCAGTCCGGATTCTGTTCCGCCAGGTACTGCCCCCGTCGACCGGCGAGGCGAAGGAGCGCCTCGCGGTGCTCGGGATACTTCAACGCGGCTTCCATGAAGAGCGGAACACTGGCCGCGGGCGCGAGGAATCCGTGTCGGTCGGCCAGTGCGAACCATTCCGCGAGAGTCCAGGAACGAACGTGCAACAAGGACTGAAGTTGTTCGATGGCGAGGTCGGGAAGCAGCGGTTGAACCGCTGAAGCAGTCGCTGATGCGCGCGAGTGACCTGCGTGCGCGTCTGATCGCAGGGAGGTCACCCGCCTACGGTATGGCAGGGGTGCGTCGTGCTCGGGCGCAGGGGTCGGGCGCGTGTCGGCAGATTCTGGAACAGTGGTAACCGGCGACCACCAGGAGGCGTGAGATGACAGACGGAACTGACGACGTCTTTGTCGTGGCGTCGGTGACCGAACGCCGAACGCTCATCTCCACTCGGGTCAGGGAGTGGTGTGCGGCGGGGACCGTCGAGTCGAACCGGCCGGAGTTGTCCGATGACGTCGCACTGCTGATAGCCGGTGGTTATGCGGACGAGTCGACTCGGTCGATCCTGGCGAACCGTCGCAGTATCGGACGTTCGTTCCCGGAGATCGGCGGCTTCTCGGAGTTGCGTTATCTCACCGACGAACTTGCCCGCACCAGGCGTCGGCTGCTCGCGACCCGTATCGGCCCGGTTCAGGTTGTCCTCGACCGGCGGGTGCAGGCGCTCGAGAAGCGCGTTCAGTCGATGCGGTCGGCGATCGTGCACTCCAATCGCCACTTCGCGAGCAGCGTCCGTGCCATTCGCAAGGATCGCCGCGACGGACTGCATCTCGATGTGGAGCAACGTGAGGCTCTTTTCGCCGGGCTCACCCGCACCCCGGTCCCAGCCAAGCTGCCGGTGGGTCTCGGCGTCGTGGCCAGTAGCGGAAATGCTGCGCTCGACAAACTTGCCGCCCAGTTCGGGAAAGTTCAGGGAACCGGAGTCATCGCCGATGCCGGAAGACGCATCGCCGAGGTCCTCGACGGACTCGTCGATTCAGAACCCGAAGGACGCGCCGGTGAGTACGACGCCCTGCTCTACCTTGCCGGGAATCTGTTCGACCGGATCGAGAGTTCCAGCGCGTGGCATTCCGACCACTTCGTCATTCAACGCAACCAACTCGATCTGGCCGACGAGATCACCCAGATCGCGGTTGACACCGTCGCGCTGCGTTCGATTCTTGCGGAGTTGGACGACGCGGTTGCACTGGCACGCGACGAGGGAACCCGAGCCGGAATCGCTTCGCGCCGGGAAGCGCTCGGCGCGGTCTGGGACCAGTTGGTCGAGCGCGTTGCGGCCCTCGCGCGGATCGGTGACCTGGTCGCACGGGCCGAGGATCAGCTGAGTTCGCAGCGCGCGGTTGCGCATGCGGCGAGCCTCGACAGCCGGATCGACGACCTACTTGCGCGCTCCGGTTCACGTGAACTCTCGGCTGCAAACACGCACTACGTCGGGGACCAATTCGACGGTGTGGAAAAGCTGATGTTCGCTCACCGGGCGGCGCTTTACGGGGACATTGCACTGCTGACCTCTGGGAACGAGCGTCGGGCGCCGTAGTCAGGCCGTCGTCTGCGCTGTAAGGTCGAAGGTACTGACCGGCCACACGATCGAAGAACAGGCCGGGATTTCGTTCAATGCTCGACCCCGATGCCGATCCGGTGATGCGGGCGTACCCGCTCGAGACAGGTCGATCATGGAAGACACCGCAAGCCGCGGCATCAATGCGTTCATTTCCGAAGCTACGCAGCGTGGGGGCAAGGCTGTCCGTCTCACTCACTCGCGTCGTAACCCCGTCGAGGTGACGGGCGCAGACGGCATCAGCCGCATCGTTCGAGTGCGATCGAAGCTCGACGGAGACTGGCAGGCCAGGCGTCAGGACGAGTCGCTCGAGAGTGACGACACCCGCTCCGAGTTCTGGGTGTTCGTCGACCTGGCGGCCGATCCGCACGAGTTCTTCATGCTGCCCTCCAACGAGGTCGCCGACGACATCCGTGCCGAGGTCGATCTGTGGATCATGGACAGCCCAGGACGTAATCGCACCGGCCATCACGCGATTCCGCGTGGGCGCGTGGTGCACGGCCACGATCGCTGGGATGCGTTGGGCCTTGCCGCGGTCAAGGATCCGAGCATTTACGTGGAGGCCCCGGTTGCGACCAAGCGCAAGACGTCGCCGGTTGCCGCGAAGAAGCGTCGCGCCAGCGGTGTCGAGGAGATCGAAGTCGTCGACAATCGCCTCGAGATGACGGCCGATTGCCATGGCTACCGCTGGGTCGGACGTTTCGACGAAACCACCGAGGTCGTGGAGATCATGCGCGGACCGATGGAAGGCCGCCGATTCCCCGATCCGACGGCGGCCGCCAATGCCGTCACCGGTCACATCTCAGGCGACACCGAGAGCCATGACGGCTGGTCGTTTTGGACGATCAACAACACGGCCCTCGGCGCTCATCTCAAAACTGCCTGATCTCAGGCTCCGACCGCCGCCGACACTCGTTCGAGAGTGTCCAGTTCATTCGACGACAGCACGAGATTTGGGGCGTCCAGTAGCGCCGGGAGCTGCTCGGGCCGGCTGACGCTCGCGATCGGTGCCGTGATGCCCGGTCGAGTCAGCAGCCAGGCCAGCGCAACCGTCGAGATCTCGCTCTCGTGGGCCTGCGCGATTGTTGCCAGTTCCGCGACGACGTCGAGTCCGGCGTCGCTGAAGTATCCGGCGGTCAGTCGTTCGCGGGAGCTGCCTTCGATGTCCGCGCGGCTCTTGTACTTTCCGGTGAGGAAGCCGGAAGCGAGAGCGAAGTACGGGAAGACGCTGATGTTGTTGTCGGTGGCGATCTGCGCGAGTTCGGGTTCGTACGACTTGCGGTGTACCAGGTTGTAGTGCGGTTGCAGCGCGATGGGCGCGGCGTAACCGTTCTCTTCGGTGATCCGCAGCCACTCCCGGACTCGGTCGGGGCTGTAGTTGGAGATTCCGAGGTAGCGAACCTTCCCCGCGACGACCAACGCATTGAAGGCTTCGAGAGTTTCCTCGAGCGGAGTCTGCGGGTCGTCGAAATGTGCGTAGTACAGATCGATGCAGTCCGTCTGCAGGCGCCGCAACGAAGCCTCTGCCGCGGCTGCGATGTTGTCTGCCTTCAGGCCCTTGAAATCGGGATGGCTACCCACCTTGGTGGCGACGACGATGTCGTTCTGCAGACCTCGGTCGGTGATCCATTTCCCGATGATCGTTTCGGATTCCCCACCGGAATTGCCGGGAGCCGACGCCGTGTACGAGTCGGAGGTGTCGATGAAGTTTGCACCGGCTTCGGCGAACGAGTCGAGGATCTCGAAGGACGTCTTCTCGTCTGCGGTCCATCCGAAAGGGTTGCCGCCCAAGCTAAGTCGGAAGATGTCGAGGTCCGAATTTCCGATGATCGCCACTGTGTGGAACTCCCGTCGATGAAGGTGGTCGCTGCATCCCGCACCGTACCCTCTCACGGCGCTGGCGATGGCGCGCCCTCGCCAGGTTCGGCGAAAAATGTATCGGATCGTGATTGCCGCCGTCAGCGTTGGGTATGGCCTCAAATACTGAATTCTTCGATGGACTGCTGATAGGAGCGTCCGATGATGATCGTGGACGAAGCCACCCGCGTGGTTCGTGGTTTGGCAGACGCAACGACGACGGTGGCCGGTGCCGTCGGTGGTGGAGTGATCGGTGGAGTGACAGGCGGGATACGCGGAACGGCGGAGGGCGTCCGAGACGGACTTCGTGCGGGTAGTTCCTCGATGCCGACCGCCGTTCTCACGATGGCCGCCGTCGGTGCGGCGGGATTGGTGGAATGGCCGGTGGTCGTGGCAGTCGGCGGCACGGCCCTGGTACTTCACGAATGGGATCGTAAGAGCGGTCGGCCCGATCGTGAGGTCAAGGCGGTTGGCCGCGCGAGCAAGACGGAACCGGCGAAGAAGGAATCGAGCGGAAACTCGCACAAGCCGGCCAGTCGGTCACAGGATCGAACTCACAGTTCTTCGCACACGCGATCCACTCACTGATGTTCACAGCGATGGCCCGGCGAGCGGTGTCGGTGGCAACTTTGCCGCCGCGCCTGGCGTTGTCGGGTCTCGCGTTGGTCGGTGGTTCGACGATTCCGCGTACCGCTGTCAGTGACGTGGCGCTGCGGACCGGCACCCTTGCGCTGGCGGGCGTCGGGATGATTCCGGCAGCAGCGGGATCGATCCTTCGTGCCCCGCGAATGCCTGGTTCCGCCTATGTCTCGGCGGCGGCGTCGGCGATCAATTATCAACCCCGCGTGCGTCGGCGAATCGAACAGAGCCTCGGCCGTTCGCTCACCGACTTCGCGTTGGAGTCGGCGACGTCGTTCGCGGATGTTGTGACCTATGCGCCTGCATCGCTTGGCGTGGACTTCGGATTGCGGACGATGCTGCTGCGCGAAACTTTGGCAGTGCGCACCGCTCGGCGCGGGTGCTCACTCGAACCCGGAGTTCGCCATTCATCCGTGAGGCATGAACCGAGTGGTCCGGGGGAGCGTTACGCTGACAGGATCGCTGGGGTTCAGCTGCTCGCCGGGGCTGCACTCGCGGCTGTGTCTGCCGGCGGTGACACCGTCGCGACGAGCATCAAGGTTTCGGCACCGCGGCCACTTCGGATCTCGCGCGAATCGTTCGCTGCTGGTTTGTCATTCGGTCTGTGGCGGACACACCACGTCGCCGTTTCGGATCCTGCCGCGCTACGCATGCTCGATCGTGTCGACACCGTTCTCGTTGATCCGAGGGTCCTCTTCGACGACGCGCTCCGGGTGTCCGACATACGAGGGGTGGCCGAGTCCGATCGCGTCGCGGTGTGGACACGAGCCAGGAAGGCTCTGAACGACGGAACTGTCGGGGCGGGACGGCATCGCATCGGCGGCGCGGACGTCGTCGTGAGACCGGTGCGAAAAGAGTTGGCGGAAACACTGATAGGCGAGATACGCACGGCCGGGGTCGCAGCCGTCACGATCGACGACGACGGGCTCGGATCACTCCGAAGTGGATTCGACGAGCTCTATCCGGCGCGGTCGACTCCCGAAGCCGGCCTGCGCGAGGCTCTCTCGGCATTGGTCGCCGAGGGCCGGACAGTTGCGGTCGTGTCGAGTAAGGCGATAGCGGGGCAGGCGGTGCTGCGTATCGGGATTGCGCCACCGAGCGGCGAGCACGTGAGCGCTGACATCCACACCGACTTGGCCGGGGCGTGGCGGGTGGTCCATGCGTTCCGGGCCGCCCGGACAGCGACGAGGCGCGGGGTCGAACTATCTTCGGGTTCTTCGGCATTGGGTGCCTTGATTATGCTTCCGGGAGTTCGAGGGGTTGGGCCGGGGCCGGTCACGGCTGGTTCGGCCGCGGGACTGTGGACGGGATACACCCTGTCCCGATCTGTGATTCAGGCTCCCGACCCTGTCGGTGCTCCGAGCGATAGCTGGCATGAGATGGACGGTGATTCTGTCGTTCGCGAACTCTCCGAATCCGTCCGGCATACGCCGCAGCGCGCCGACGCTCGTGTGCGGGCGCCCGCACGCTTCGGGTTGATCCGTGCCGGATTGTCGGCGTTGCGAACAGAATTGGCGGATCCACTGACGCCGGTGTTGGCCACCGGTTCTGCGGCCAGTGCAGTCCTCGGTTCACCGGTAGACGCCGTCCTGGTCGGTTCGGTCTTGGTCGGTAATGCCGCGATGTCCGCTGTTCAACGACTTCATTCGGAACGGGCAGTGCAGCGACTGTTGCGGACTCAGGAGCCGGTAGCTCGGCGCGTGACGAACGCCGGCACGGTCGAGACAGCGGCCGACGCGTTGGAACTCGGTGACGTCGTGGCCCTCGAGTCCGGGGACATCGTGTCCGCCGATTGTCGTCTGTTGAGCGCCGAATCGCTGGAAGTCGACGAGTCGTCGTTGACGGGGGAGTCTCTGCCCGTCGACAAGCAGACCGACCCGACCCCGGGGATGCCACTGGCCGAGCGAAGGTGCATGGTCTATGCAGGGACAACAGTGCTTGCCGGCTCCGGCCGTGGCGTGGTCACGGCCACCGGAGCCCGAACGGTAACCAGGCGTGCTGATGCCGGCGTGTCCCGATCCGGGCCGGCCGTTGGCCTGTCCAACAGACTGCGCGAGCTCACGAGGGCGACCCTGCCGGCCAGTATCGGCGGCGGAGCGTTGGTGACAGTGGCGGGTCTGATTCGTGGCACCGGTCTGCGCCGCGCAGTCACCGGCGGCGTGGCCGTGGCAGTGGCTGCCGTGCCGGAGGGGCTGCCTCTGGTTGCCACTCTGGCTCAGCAGGCAGCAGCTCGAAGGCTCACTGCAGCAGGCGTACTGGTTCGTGCTCCACGTTCCATCGAAGCGCTCGGCCGTGTCGACGTGGTCTGCTTCGACAAGACTGGAACCCTCAGCGAGAACAAGCTTCGCGTGGCCGCGGTCGAACGCGTCGACGGTTGGGACGAAGGTGAGATCTTGGAAGTTGCGGCGCGCAGTGCCCTGCGACGCCGGGATGATCGGGTATTTCATTCGACGGACGCCGCCGTCGTCGATGCAGCCGAGCAAGCTCTAGGCAATGCTTCGGTGTTCGGTGACGTCGAGGCGGACAATCTCGTTCCGTTCAGGTCGGGGCGGCCGTACTCGGCAGCTTTGCTCGGTAGGCGGATCGCACTCAAAGGTTCGCCGGAGTTCGTGTCCGAAGCAGGACTCGATCCGAATGCTGTGTCGTCGAAGCACGTGCAGAGCATGGCCGGACGTGGACTGCGGGTGGTTGCCGTCGCCCAGCGAGAGTTGTCGGAACACGATGCGCGACGCGCCGGCGAAGACTCGGAGTTTCTCGAACGGTGTTGCTCCGAGGGATTGGAAGCGGTCGGCCTTCTCGGACTCTCGGACACGCTGAGACCCGAATCGACGCAACTTGTTCGAGACCTTCAAGGCAACGGGCAACACGTACGCGTGCTGACCGGCGATCATCCGACCACTGCGGCCGCGGTCGCCGCCGAACTGGGGTTGGACGTCGCCCGCGAGGATGTTGTCACCGGTCCGGACTGGGAAAACTTCTCTCGCGCCGAACGACGGGACGCGGTCCGCGGCAGCAGTGTCTTCGCACGCGTGACGCCCGAGCAGAAGATCGAGATCGTGCAAGCGTTGGAGACCGACGGGCGGGTGTGCGCCATGGTCGGTGACGGTGCGAACGATGCTGCGGCGATCCGAGTGTCCAGCGTGGGAATCGGGGTGGCGTCGACCGACAGCGATCCGGCGCGCGGCGCGGCAGACATCGTGCTCCTCGACGGCCACGTCGGCGGATTGACCGACGCATTGGACGAGGGCAGTCAATTGTGGCGGCGGGTCAGATCGGCGGTGGGGGTTTTGCTAGGAGGCAACGCTGGTGAAGTCGCGTTTGCTTTGATCGGTTCTGCGTTGTCCGGCGAATCACCGCTCAACGCAAGGCAGTTGCTACTGGTCAATCTGATGACCGACGCCTTGCCTGCTGCTGCGCTCGCGGTGAGCACCCCGTCCGAGAACGGATCCGACAAGTCCGAACAGATGGACACTCATGCGTTGTGGCAGACAATCGCTGTCCGCGGCTGTGCCACGGCAATCGGTGCGATGGCTGCGTGGCTTCTGGCCCGGACGAGCGGCAGGAGGCGGCGAGCGTCGACGGTGGCGTTGGTTGCCCTGGTTGGTGCTCAATTGGGGCAGACGCTGCTCGAATCGCGTAGTCCGCTGGTGGTCGCCACCGTTGCCGGATCCGCTGCGGCGCTGGCCACCCTCGTCAGCACACCGGTGGTGAGCCAATTTCTCGGTTGTACGCCGCTCGGTCCGATCGCGTGGGGCCAAGCAGTGGGCTGTGCGTCGGCGGCGACGCTGCTGGCGGCGCTCGCCCCGCGGGTGTTGGAGCGGATCGCCGGACCTGAGGAAAACGCGGAAGGTCAGTCGACGATTCGCAAGACCCCGACGCGAACCAGCACGGCGTACACCTCCCGAATCGGGGGAGTCAGCGCTCGCGACAGCGTGGAAATCAGCGAAGCGGAAATCAAAGAAGCGGGAACCGGCGAATCGGACACGCTTGTGAGCGTCGCTGCTGGAAGTGACACGTCGCCGAACTCCCGGGCGACCCGAGATGAATCCTGAGGAATCGTGACATGTCCCAGAACACCGTCGACCGCACGAACCCCGTCGATCACCGCGCCGTAGTGGAATCCGTCCGTTCGGCTCGGAGCTTCGAGTTGGAGCTACCGATCGTCGGTTCCATTCCGGTTCCGCCCCCTGAACAGATCGCCTATTTTGCGGTGATGGGACTGATGGTCGCCTTCGAGATCATCGAGTGGCCCGTGGCAGTCACCATCGCGGCGGGGCATCTGCTCGCAACAGAGCAGCACAATCATGTCCTCGAAGAGATCGGAGAGGCGCTAGAGGGCGTCTGACGCCGGCGCTGCCGGATACAAATCGAGCGACCCCGCAATTCGCGGGGCCGCTCGACGTGCGGAGAAACTTACTGCGCGAGTGCGCGCTTCATGCCGCGTTCGACTGCTGCGATGATCTGCGGACGCAGTTCTGCGGCAGGGACGATCTCATCCACCGAGCCGACCTCTCGGGCCCGCTGGATGTTGTGGATCGCTTCGAATTCGGATGCCACTTCGCCGAGCTTGTCGGAGCGGACGGCGATGCGCTGAGCGTTCAGTTCTACGCGCAGATGTGCTTTCTCCGTGTCGTCCTTGGCTGCTGCCAAGTCTGCCTCCAGTTGCTGCACCTTCGGATCGTTGTTGGTGCGGGTGTTCACCTCACGGGTGAAGACCACTGCGGCGGCGGGGGCGCCGCCGAGTACCGAGGCGAACGAGCCTTCGACAGCAAGAACTTCCATGTTGTCGTTGAGCGCACCGGAGAACACGACGAACGCGCCGCCGTGGTAGCGGGAAACGACGCAGAACACGATCGGTCCGTCGAAGTTGACGATGGCGCGGCCGATTTCGGCGCCGTACTCGAGCTGGATGTTACGCAGCGACTCCGGGGAACCATCGAAGCCGGAGAGGTTGGCCAGCACCACGATCGGACGGTTGCCGCTCGCAGCATTGATCGCGCGGGCAGTCTTCTTCGACGAGTTCGGGAACAGCGTTCCCGACGTCCAGGTGTCGGGACCGTCCGCGGGGAAGTGACCCTTGCGCGGGATCGCGCGGGATTCGATGCCCACCACCGTGACCGGATGTCCGGCGAGGTGCGCGTCCAGAACGACGGAGGTGTCGGCGCCGGCCATGTCGGCCCAACGCTCGAGAACCGAGTGGTCCTGGTCGACCACAGACCGCATCACGGTGCGAATGTCGAAGGGCTTCTTGCGATCCGGGTTCTTCGCCGAGGAGAAGATGTCGCCGACCGTCTCGAAGTCGCTCGACGGGTGCGTGTGCGGGAAGCTGCGCACGTCACGATCGACGGGGTCCGTGGTCGCTGCGCGACGCGGGAACCGTTCGCCGGGAGCGAGATACGAGTGTGCGTAGTGACGGAACAGGATCTCGCACGCCGCAGTGAGGTCGGGGGCCCAGTACTGCGCCTGGCCGTTGGGGCCCATGACGCGGTCGTAACCACCGATACCGAAGTTGTCCTCGGCCGACACACCACCGGAGTAGTCGAGAGACTGCTTGCCGGTCAGCACCATCGCGCTGTCCGGGGTCATGACCAGAATGCCCTTGGTGTGCATCAACATGGTGGCTTCGGCGTTCCAGTAGGGCTGAGCGCCGACGTTGATGCCCGTGACGACGATGTTGATCTCGCCGCCGTTCTGGGTGAAGGTGATGATCCGGCGCAGGCCGCGGGAGACCCAGTCCATGTTTTCGGTGCCACTCTCCATCGAGATGGTGGCACCCGAGGACAGTGCGAACCACTCGACCGGAGCGTTCAACTTCTCGGCCAGGTCGATGGCAGCGACCACGCGTGAGCATTCGGCCTCGGCCACGGTACCGAGCGCCTTGGTGGGGTCACCGAAGAGCGCGACACGAGTCATTCCCTCGGGATAACGCGGCGTCGGAGTGTTCACGAGGCCGACGACGATGCCGGCCTTGTTGAGTCCGTACGGACGCTCGACGGGCGAGAGGACGCCCGCTTCGTCGAAGTCGTGTTCGACGAAAGTGCCCTTGGTACCGGTCAGGAGCGGAATCAGCTCGTACGGGTACACGGTGCCGCGTGCCCGCGAACTCTGGACCTTCTGCGCGTAGGCGTCGAGGGGGAGCAGCGGTTCGGTGGGCGGGCTTGTCTTGTTGATGACCACACCGGCACCTGCGCGATAGGAGAAGCGCAGCGCAACTTCCTTGGGGGCGCCACCCTTTCGGTCCTTCAAGCGGGTGATGAGCGTGATCTCTTCGAGCCCGGCGCCGACGGTCAGTCGGGCTGCGTTCTGAGCGATCACGGAGAAGCGTTCGCTGGGAACGTCTGCGACCGGCCACACGTAGAGCACGACGCGGTTGGCTGCCAGTCGACGCTTGTCGCCGCGCTGGCTCTGCGCACGGCGGATGCCGTCGAGGCAGGCAGCGAGCGTGCGCTCGATGGCCGGGAGTGCAACCATCTGACCTTCGTCGTCCAGTTGCGGTGTCACGTCACGGATTTCCGCGAGGGCGATCAGGCGCTCGTCCTTCGGGTTCTCCTTGGCGGAGAGGTGGAACAGGTAGGTGTTCTCCGGAGCCGGCAGACGCTTTCCGTTGAAGTTCTTCAGGCGCCACATGTCCAGTCGCTGACCCGTGAGCGGGTGCATGTCGCGGATGATGTGATCCTCGACCAGTTCGCCGTCGACCGGGCGGAAGGTGACCCACCTGACCGGATCCCCGTTGGGGTTGCAGATGATCACCGTCGCGCGTCGTGATCGGGTGATCGCCTCGTTGCGGGAGAGTTCGGTGCGCAGCGTCTCGACGAGAGCGTCGCCGTCAGCGGGCTGATTCGGCCAGTCGAGGTAGATGTCGACTACCAGGCCGCGGCCCGACGGAGCATCCTGCGCGATCGTGGCGACATCGTCGAGAGCCGTTCCGAGAGCGTCGAATTCGGCCACCGTCGAGACCAGATGCAGCCCGTCACCCTTGAGGTCGAAGTTGCCGGTCACGAAACGGCGGTCGACGTGCTCGAAAACGCGGACGTCTTCGAAGGAGTGAATCTTGTAGTAGCGACGCGTGATGACCTCGAGCAGAGGGCCGCCATCGCGGTTGCCGAGGCCGATCTTTCGACCCAACAGGTCCAGGAGAGGCTCGGGAGTGGCGACGAGGTTGGCGATCCGCTCGTCGAAATCGGCAGCGTCCGGCTGTTCTTCGAGGTAGGCGAGGTTGCCGCGTACTCCGTCGTAGACGTCTTCGCGAACCTTGCGGATGCGCGGCTCGTCGAAGAACCGGAAGCGAAGGTTACGGGCTACGTCGCCGATGACGGGGTAGCGGACCTGCGTCGCGACGATGAGTCGATCGAGGACCTCGTTGAGCTCCTGAGCCGAGCAACCGGGGGCCTTGTCGCCGACCAGCCATCCTTCGAGAAGTGCTGCAATGACCGGGATCTGGGCTTCCATGCGCTGCAATGCCAGGAAGAGTCGGTACACCGCTTCCTCGACGGCCTGGCGATCGTCCAGATCGGTGACGTCGTAGTGGCGAAGCGCCCGTTCGAGTCTCGTGCGGAACGACGCCGGCAAACCTTCGCGCTCGGAGTCGAGTGAGTGCAGGAAGGTGTGGAAGTGCTCGCGAGGGCTGTGGACGGATTCGTCCTTCGCCGACTCACCCGAGGTGGGCTTGTTGCGCGAGAGCTCGCAGATGTCGGCGAAGGTGGTCAGCACTGCAAGTTCGGCCTGTACCAGTTCGCGGTCCTCGGACTCGAGCGCGCTACGAAGTGCGTCGTACTCGGCGAGGACTGCGTTCGCGTGCTTGCCGCTGACGTCGTAGCCGCTGATCATCGCGGTCAATGCTTCGAGCTGCGCCAGCGCGTCGCCACGGGTGTCGGAACCGGAAGTTGCTGCCGGAAGATCGAATTCGACGCGCGGAGCCTTTTCGGTGACGGCTTCGTCGCTGATCTGGTCGACGCGCAGGAGCGGTGCGCCGGCATCGACCTGGGAGTTGACGGTAGCGAGGACCTCACGCACTTTGCCCGCGTACGGAGCGCGAACCGCAGTCTCCATTTTCATGGATTCCAGCACGACCAGGGTGGAGCCGGCTTCGACGTCGTCGCCGACCGCGACCGGTACTGCGACGACGACGGCGGGAGCGGGCGCACGGACCACGCCGGCGTCGTCCTGGCTGATCTGGTGGCTGATGCCGTCGACCTCGACGAGATAGCGAGCCGGGCTCACGACGGAAACGACGTGGAAGCGCCGATCACCGATCACCAGACGCGACTCGAAGTCACCGAGACGATCGACGTCGACCTCGATGTCGCCGGCATCTCCGTCGACGCGGTAGCGGTGCGGGCCGATACGCCCGACGGTCAGTTTGTATGCCTGACCTTGATAGTTGAGCTCGACCGTACGGCCGATCGCGTGATTGGCGCGGGGACGGCCGCCGCGTGCCGAGGCGAGGAAAGCTGCACGCTCGAGGGACTCCTCGGCGTCGTAAGCATCGATGGCGGTGGCGATCAGTGCGACGTCCGCGCGGCGAGTGGTGCCGGTGAGAGCGCCCGTGCGGTCGAGCCAGCCGGTGTCCGCGGATGCCGAGACGACCTCGTCGCGATCGAGTAGATCGAGGAGGAACGACTTGGTGGTGGTGCCGCCGTCGAGTACGACAGTGGTTTCACGGAGGGCGGTACGCAGACGCGCGAGTGCCTCGGAGCGGTTGCGGCCCCACGCGATGACCTTCGCGACCATCGAGTCGTAGTCGGGCGGAATGACGTCGCCCGCCGCGATGCCGGTGTCGACGCGGATGCCCGAGCCGAGCGGAAACTTCAGGAGCTGAACGGTGCCGGGCGCCGGCGCGAAATCGTTGTCGGCGTCCTCCGCGTTGAGACGAGCCTCGACGGCATGGCCGAACGCGGGCGGGCAGTCGCCGACCAATTCGTCACCGCTGGCGACGAGGATCTGCAGCTTGACGAGGTCGATTCCGGTGGTGACCTCGGTGATCGGGTGCTCGACCTGCAGACGGGTGTTGACCTCGAGGAACGTGAACAGCTTGTTCTCGGGCTGGTAGAGGTATTCGACCGTGCCTGCGCCCTGGTACCCGGCTGCCTTGACCAGTTCGGCGGACACCTTCTTGAGGTGGTCCGACTGTTCTTCGGTCAGCACGGGAGAGGCGGATTCTTCGATGACCTTCTGGTTGCGACGCTGAATCGAGCAGTCGCGAACGCCCGGAGCCCAGACATTGCCGTGGTTGTCGGCGATGACCTGTACCTCGACGTGGCGTGCATCGGTGACGAGGCGTTCGAGGAAGACGACGGGGTCGCCGAAGGACCGCTCTGCTTCGCCCTGCGTGCGCTCGAGTGCAACTTCGAGTTCGTCTTCGGCCCAGACCTTGCGGATACCGCGTCCGCCGCCGCCGCTTCGGGCCTTGATGATCAGGGGATATCCGATGGACTGAGCATGACGACGAGCGTCGGCGCGCGTTTCGACAGGTCCGCCGCTCCACGGGGCGACAGGTACGCCGACCTTCTCGGCCAGGATCTTGGCGGCAACCTTGTCGCCGAGCAGGCGCATCGCGTCGGCGCTCGGGCCGATGAACGTGATGCCCAGTTTCGCGACGATCTCCGCGAAGGCGGGATCCTCGGCCACGAAGCCCCAGCCGACCCAGACTGCGTCGGCCTTGGCTGCGAGGAGTGCTCGCTCGAGTTCGGCGTAGTCGAGGTACGGGCTACCGGTGCCGGTGCTGCGCAGGGTCACGCCCTCGTCGGCCTGGCGGACGAACATGGCGCGGCGCTCGGCCTCTGTGTGCAGTGCAATGACGCGAATGCCGTAGTCGTGTTCGGCGTTCAGTTCGCGTACAGCCCTGATCAGCCGGACCGCGGCCTCACCTCGATTGACCACTGCGATTCGTTTGAACATTGTCACTGCCACCGTCCTTGATGAGATTCTTCGTCACGTACGTTGCGATATGAGCCGACCGTGTCCCACATACCCGGATTACCTGGTTCGTGAACTACGCCGCGATGCGCTGTGTTTCCCCCGGTTGCGCGTCGGCAAGTGATTGCCTATCCGGTTCGTAGAGTCCCCTGCGCTCAGGCACGGCGTGCCTTGTGTGCCACCCTGCAGGCGTGGACTCAGAACCGCTCCAATCACGAATCAGCAACATATTGTGTCTGCTTCCAGGGAATCCCTGGTTTATCTAAGAATGCAGTATGTCGACGCTCATGTCACCTGGGCGAATTGAAGAATATTAGTCAACGTGAACCACGGTTACACCTATGGCGTTAAATCACTGTGGCGCAATAGGATTGGGCTCTGTGATACGGATCACGATGGTAATGAAATTGGCAAGGAAGTGAATACCCACTGGTAACAAAATCGCGTATTCGGAGAATTCTCCCGATTGCTCGATTATTACTGATCGGTACTACTGGCGAGTATTTTTTACGTCCTGTCGGACCGTATTCGAGAAATCGCCTTCGATGGTCGCGATGTGCTGTGCGATCGCGTCGAGTCCTCCGGAAGAGAGCTGCAATGCGTTGCCGAGAGCAAGGGAAGTCCGCTTGAAGTGCTCCACAAGGGGTTCGTATTTCGTGACCAGTCTCAGTCTGTCGGTCTCGTTCAGGTACTTCACGCTTCCCGCGTTGTCGACGAAGTCGCTGAACTTCACGAGGAACACCGCGGGATCCTCGATCGCGCGGATGACGTGATCCTGGTAGCCGGTGGTGTTGTCGTGCGGGTAGTCGATTGGATTGGTCACTGCCTCAACAAGTTCGGAGATTCTGTGGCTGAAGTGCGAGGCGATAAGTGTTGACGCACGTTCTTGCGCCTCGGATGCGGACATGTCGTCCGCAGTCCGGCCACCGAGGAGCGCGATGACGGCGTGTGGTCGGTCCTCGACCGTGTCGTGAAGTGCGGTTGCGCTCAGGATCTCGACGTCGGAGCATCCGTACCGAAGCAGCCGCAACACATTTCGAAGGGGATGAACGATGTAGGGATCCTCGTTGGATTTGATCCCGTTCTTTCTGAGCTGATCGAGATGCGCGAGGGTCGCGACCTCCATGGCGAGCCGCAGGGTTTCACCCGGGATCGCCAGCTCGTCGACGGCGCTCTCGATGGCGAAGACCAGCGTCGCAGCGTCCATCTCCTTCAGGGGTAACTGTTCGAATGCAGATCTGATCGGGTCGGAGTTGCTCATGCCAAATAGCCTTCCGGTTGGTGAGGCGTCGCGACGAATGTCCTGGTGCGGATCTGCAATCGAGTCCTGATTGACGCCGGAAATACGGGCCGAGGTCAGAATCATCTTGATTCTATCCGGAGACTACGACAGCAAGTGTTCTTAGCGTTGTGATCGAGGTGGACGGGGAGTTTCGTTCGCTTCCATCACTGGCAGACATGGGTAGGAAGAGGTTCGATGACCACGGAGGCGACCCTGGCGTCGTTTGTCGAGACGGTTGACACGGATGTCGATACTCATCCACTGGACGACCCTGTGCGACAAGGACTTCGCGGACATCATGCGCAATTCGCTCGCTGGGCAGGGAGAGTTGCGCGATACGACCCGACAGTCGCTCCGTTTGTCGGTCATCCGCCCGAGTTGGACGCCGAAGACTGGGAGAACCTACTCACACTCGTAGGTCCAGGCGGCACAGTAGGTTTACGAGGATTTGATCATCACCCGCCGGAAGGGTGGCGCGTTGTGGATCAGTTCGGCTCGGTCCAGATGGACGGGTCCGCACTCGAAGTCTCCGTTGATCCGTCGGTCGAACTTCTCGGAACGGGTGACGTTCCCGAAATTCTGGCATTGATCGAGCGCACCAAGCCCGGACCGTTTCTTCCTCGTACCGTCGAGATGGGCAGCTACTACGGCATTCGCGTCGACGGAAGACTTGTTGCCATGGCGGGGGAGCGGCTGCACCCTCCGGGATGGACGGAAATCAGTGCGGTGTGCACTGACAGCGACTTCCGGGGTCGAGGCCTGGGTACGACGCTGATCCGTGCCGTCGCTGCCGGGATTCGCGAGCGCGGCGAGCTGCCGTTTCTCCATGCAGTGCAATCGAATACGAATGCGATCAGACTCTACGAATCACTGGGGTTCGTTCTCCGGAAGAGATCCAGGTTGACTGCGGTGCAGGCGCCTGCCTGATCAAATTCTCGCCGACGCCTGTGTTTCGGGCTCTCGGCCACTAGTCTGAACAAATGACAGTCGATCAGGCGTTGGACAGTGATTTCCTCACTCTTGCCGATCCGTACCGCCGCGAGTTGCTGGCGCACTGCTATCGCATGATGGGGTCGATTCACGACGCCGAAGACCAGGTCCAGGAGACGTTCATCCGGGCTTGGCGCGGGTTCGACGGCTACAAGGGCCAGTCGTCGCTCAGGACCTGGCTCTACCGCATCGCGACGAATACCTGCCTGACCGCGCTGGAGGGGAGATCGAGGCGTCCACTCCCGACCGGCCTCGGCGCACCTAGTTCGGACCCGGCCGACGATTTGATCGAGCGCAACGAGATTGCCTGGTTGGAACCAATCGCGGATTCTGCGTTGGGCGACGTCAATGATCCCGCCGTAATGGTCGTCAATCGCGATTCGGTCAGGCTCGCGCTTGTTGCCGCTTTGCAGCACTTGTCCGCGCGCCAACGTGCGGTTCTCGTCCTGCGCGACGTTCTGCAGTGGAAGGCATCGGAAGTTGCGGAGGCCCTCGACACCACAACCACTGCGGTCAACAGCCTGCTGCAGCGGGCTCGCGCGCAGATCAATCACATCGGGCCCACTGAGGACGATCTCGTGGAACCCACTACCGAGGCTGCCCGGAAGTTGCTTCGCGACTACGTGCACAGCTTCGAGAGCTACGACGTCGAGGCCATCGTTGAGCTGTTCACGCGTGAAGCCATCTGGGAGATGCCTCCGTTCGAGGGTTGGTACCAGGGACCCGAGGCAATCGGGCAGCTCATCGGAACCAAATGCCCGGCCGACGGACCAGGAGCGATGCGTCTACTTCCGACCGCCGCCAACGGCCAGCCGGCGTTCGGCCTCTACATGCGCGAGCCCGATGGGGTTCACCGTGCTTTCCAGTTGCACGTTCTAGATGTCACCGAGTCCGGGATCTCGCACGTGACGTGTTTCTTCGATCTGAGTCTGTTCGCGCGGTTCGGATTGCCTGCAGAGCTGTAGGGGCAGGGAGTTGCGCGAGCCCTCCGGTACGGAGGACCCGCGCAGCTACTCGTTACGGCTGTTGCTCTGCGTTACTGCTGAGGAACAGTCGCAGCCGGGTCCATCCACATGACCTCCCAGACGTGATTGTCGAGGTCGCGGAATGCGCGTCCGTACATGAAGCCGTGATCCTGGGGCTCCATCCACTTGCTACCGCCGGCAGCAATCGCCGCATCGACGAAAGTGTCGACTTCCTCTCTGCTGTCGGCCGACACACACATCAGTGCTTCACGAGCTTTCGACGTGTCACAGATGTCGTCGGCGATGAAGTCCCCGAATCGCGGTTCGTTCAGGAACATGACGGTGGCGGAATCACTGACGATCATCGAGACGGTGTTCTCGTCACTGAACATGTCGTTGAACTCGAAGCCGAGCCCGCTGAAGAATGCCCGGGTAGCGGCGACGTCCTTGACCGGCATGTTGACGAAGAGAAGACGAGACATGGGTGCTCCTTGAAGTCGGTTGACTGATTACTGAACGCTTCGGTTCCTGTTGGTTCCTGCTCATACAGACCGCAGTGGGCGCAGAAAGTCATCGCGAGAAGCAAAAATTCGAGAAAAGTATCGGCTGTTAACCCGCGTCAGTGCTCTGACCTGGCGA
>NZ_QAJJ01000035.1:0-20618 GCF_003852455.1 Rhodococcus sp. KBW08 | reverse complement strand
GGGACATGTATTTCTCCTTTGGGATGCAACCCGACCCGGCGATCAAGATAAAGGATACCAGTCGGATTGTGATGATGAGTGACAGTAGTCACATGCAACTGCGCGTGTACAGACAAATTTGGGAAAATCCTCCAAAAGTACTACCCAGGTGCCGAATTCCGCGCTGAGGCTCCCGCTTGGGTCAAGCATGGTGGGGAATTTCGACCTAGCGGCCACCCCGGACGCAGTGAGCAGACATGCCAGAACCGCGGGAGCGCGACGGTTCCTCACACCCCCGCGGTTAGAAAGGCCTAGATCCGAGGACCGATCAAAGAGACGATGACCGCCTCGAAAAAGAGAAATAGTCCGGCTGCCCAAATCGACTCGACTCGAGGGACAAACACGAAGGTTTCCCACTTCTGTGCGAAGACGCAATCCCTCATTGAAGGGGTGACCTGTAACGAGACTGACTGACACTGATCACTAGATCCGCCAATGCAAACCCCTGACCGCGATAGATCGACAAGTCCAACAGTCTTCTCACGGCGACTCGCCCCCTCCGTCACGACTCCTTCGACGAACAATCACGTGCAGGATTTGTTGCGGCCGGACAATTTCTAGGATTCCGAGAAGAGTTCGGCTGCGGTCGGACTCGGCTATCTACCTTGTTCACGTGGTATATCGGTTCTACTCCACGGCGATCGGCAGGCATCCCTCAACAGCTGGCAACGCCGCGTTTGGTTGGAGATGAACGTTCAGATCGCCGGAGAAATCTTCCACTGAGCCGCTAACCGGAATCAAGGCTGATTCGATACACCACGACGCTCTGATTTTCGTGTTGCTCAGGTACCGAGATGGCGACAGCCAGCGGCGATCTCCAACACTGATGGGTACCACCTTCGACTGATGCATTCGAGATTCGCTGTTAAGTTCCTTGACTTGCGTTGCAGTAGAACCGTTTTGCGACATCGACCGTGACAACAAAGGAGGGGTGGCACCCGCAGCGAAGACGCCTGGGCCTTTGTGTGCCCATATGTTTGGTCACGCCCTGGCGAGGTGGTGCCGAGGGTTTGGCTGCGCAGTTGTCAGCAAGCGATGACACTTGCCGCCACGCTTCAAGCTGACGACCGACGTGGGATATCCCTTCGTTATGCGGGTATGAAACGGCGGTCAATCTCTTTTCTCCTCGTGGTCTTCTTGGCTGCCCTGGCATCATCCTTGGGAAATGGCCACGGTGTTCGCAGATCTCGCATATCGTCCATCGAGAAGCCGGATGGTGGGCGCGTGATCGGCTCATGCTGCACCTCCGATCTGCAAATTGAGCCAGTCGGAGATCCACTGGATCGCGTTGCGGCCCGCGTTGTCGACGACGAGGAAGTTGTAGTTCTGGTGCGCTCCGGATGCGAAGAAGGACGCCGCGGCGAGCCCCTCCCCTACCAGCGAGGCAAGGTCGTTGGCGCCCTGTGAGCTAGCCATCGTGGTCAACGAATCGGCGAGTGCTGGCAGGTCCAGATTCTGTGCCTGAGTGGTGATGGTGGTCGCGGCCGTCGACGACTGCTTGCCGAGCAATGTCGGATCAGTCTTCGTAGCTTTGCCGGAAAGCATGTTGACCGCGACAGAGGCGAGTTCGAGTCCGACCGGGACGAGGCCAGTCATGGCAGCGCCGGCACCGAGCGCGTCCGGAAGCTGCCCTGGCCGTGGAAGCAGCTTCTCGACTGCGGCCCAAGCGATTTCCTGAACCTGTCCCACGAGGTTTGCAAGCTTGATGATGTCGACGCCTCCCAGGATCGACGCGACGAGCGCGGCGACCTGCGAGTAGCCGGACGGATCCGGGATTGCCGACAGGACCTGCGAGACCCATTTCAGATCGACGCCGGCGGCCATCTTCACCAACGGCGAGAACTGGTTGTTGAGGTCCCCTGCGATCTTGTGGGCACCCTGCGCGTCGAGCGCGGCGACCTTCTGCGGAAGAAGGTTCAGGTTCTCCAGAATCGCAGGCATATCCAGGGAGGTGAAGCCGGTGGCCACGCTTAGAACTTGGTTGACGACCACTGTGGGTTTGAGTAAGGAGAGGACTCCGGAGGCGGATCCGAGGACGTCGCTCGGTGTCGCCAGGAGCGGCGCGATCTGGCTGTCGAGGGTGCCAGCGGCGGTCGATAGGGGGGTCAGGTCCGAAGATGAGGCCGGCAGCGTCGTGGAGCCCTTGCTGGCGAGCGTGCTCGCGGTGTCGGCGATCGCGGTCACTGTCGAGAGCGCACTGCTGAGATCAGATTCTCCGGCCTTGTCTAGAACGTGGCCGGCATTATTTTCGGCTGTTCCGGCGGGAGCTGCAGCGAGCTGCCCGTTCGCCGCAGGATTGGCGGCACCGGAGCCGAGTAGTTCCGCGAGCGGGCTGATGGTGTTCGCCAGAGTTGTCGCGCTGGAGGCGACCTTCTCGAGGTCGACTGTGCCGTGCGTCTTCGAGAGTTCACTGGTCAGATTGCTGGTGGCTGTGGCGAGGCTGGGAAGATCGGCTTGGGAGAAATCCGACGCCAGCGCGGTGGCCAGGTGTGAATTGTCGCCTACCTGGCCGTCAACTCCAGTACTCGGAGCTTTTGTGAGCACTGAACCCAGCGATCCGAGCAGCGGGCTCGAAACTTTTTGGATGGAGCAGTAGAGGTCTTTCGGATCGCAGATCGACGCGACCCGGCCCGACAGCTTCCCCATGCCCTGCGGTCGCGGATCGGCGATCCCCTTTCCTGACGGCTTCGGGCCGATGACTGCTTCGCCGTTCGTTCCGGAACCGGGATCGGCGAGAAGCCCTACCGCGAGGACTTGCTCTGCTTTGATGGGGCCGGAGCCGTTGCCGATTTCAGAGGCAAGATCACCTGCGATGTCCGCGCCCTGGGAATAGCCGGTGATGGTGAACTTGATGCCACGGCACTTCGTTGCGATCTCGGCGATCACGTCCTTCGCCCTCGTCAAACCATCAGATTTGCTGTCTGCGTAGGTTCTTCCGTTGTCGAAGGCTCGGGACATGTACGGCAGAGTGTGGACCTGTGCCGCGCTACCGTTCGTATCCGCGATGCTGTGGGCGATCGGTTTAAGCATACCGACCGGGATCGAGGGATCGGCGTCTTCTGCGGTTTCCCAGGTTCCGGGGATGAACAGGTTGAAAGTCTTCGAGCATCCGTTTGATTGGGCGGCCGCGATGCCCGGCGACATCAAAGCGATGGAGGCCGCGACGACTGTTGCCGCCATCAGCATGCATACCGGACGGTGGATGGTCGAACCTAGGAACGGCATGAGAACCTTTCTCTACCAGGGAACACGATGTACCTGCCCGCACGCGGACAGGCCTGACGCGCCCGATTTCAGGTGAGGGCCGCTATGGTGCTGGACGTATTCCCTCCGATCAATGCGCCCTGTGAAGAACTGAGCTGTGCGAGGGGCCGGGTGATCCTGCGTCTAGCGCGCATCCACGCCGAGTCGCCGTTCCTGCGGGCTGAGGTGTCCAGTGGGGGATGTCCGGTGGGCGTTCCCAGCAGCGCTGGGTAAAGATGGATGGGTGAATGCTCCAGCCGAACTGCCCGCCGACTACGCCCAGCTTCTCGACCATCTCAAGTCGCAAGTTCGGCAAGCGCGAGTTCGCGCCACCCGAATCGTCAACACCGAACTGCTCAGCCTGTATTGGGACATAGGGCACGCGATCGTGCAGCGTCAAGAGGCCGAGGGCTGGGGTTCAAAGGTGATCGACAGGCTCGCCGTCGATCTTCGATCGGCCTTTCCCGACATGCGTGGGTTGTCGCGGACCAATCTGAAGTACATGCGGCAGATGGCGAGTATCTGGGGGCGCGATGCAATTGGCCAACAACCTGTTGGCCAATTGCCGTGGGGTCATGTGACGGTATTGCTCGACAAGCTGGATAACCAGTCCGACCGCGACTGGTATGCATCAACGGCTGCTGAACACGGGTGGTCGCGCAATGTGCTGCAAAATCAGATCAACAGTGGTTTACGGCGCAGGATCGGTGCGGCACCGTCGAATTTTCAGGACCATCTTCCGGCCGAGGATTCCGATCTCGCTCAGCAATTGGTGCGTGACCCGTACGTCTTCGATTTTCTCGACATCACCGAACGTGTGGCGGAGCGGGAGCTGGAGTCCGCGCTGATGCGTCGGCTGGAGCAGTTCCTCCTCGAGTTGGGACACGGGTTCGCTTTTGTCGGACGCCAGTACCATTTCGAGGTCGGTGATCAGGATTTCTATATCGACTTGCTGTTCTTCAACTGGGTGCAAGCGAGGTTCGTCGTCGTCGAGTTGAAGGTGGGCAGGTTTGAGCCGGAGTATGTCGGGAAGCTCGGCTTCTATGTTTCGTGGATCGACGACAACCTCCGCAACAAGGACATCCACGCCCCGACTGTGGGAATCTTGCTCTGCGCGGGCCGCAACGACAACGTCGTCCGGTATTCACTTGCCGGGACAACTGCACCCCTCGCCGTAGCCGACTACACCTATGAGACTCTCCCCTCCCAGGTTCGCGCTCTCGTGCCGACTGACGATGAGATCGCGGCAGCTGTGGAAGCCACCGTCTCCGAACTCGACTCCCATCTGCCTGTCAAACCTGACATCCTCGACTGAGAACACCTTCGATTCCAGACCTGGCAGACGCATTCCATGGGGCGAGAGATCGATATTGGTGTTCGGTCATAGGGTTCGCGAACGGAATTCCCCGTCCTGTCCGGCACACCGAAAGACAGGACGGTTCTACGTCCAGTCGATGTGTACGGATTCGATGGAATCGAAGTGGAAACCGAAAGTGTCGCCGTACTGGTCGAATCCCTTGTTTTCGGGGTAGTCCATCGTGGCGTGACGTTCGAGGATGGCAACCACCCGGGCGTGATCGTCGTTGGCCAAAGCCATGGCGAGTTCTCGTGTTTCGTCGAGGCTGAAGGGGCTGTCGGAGTTCGCGAAGTCCAGGGTACGCACTCGGTAGTCGTAGCCCTCTTCGGAGCCGTTGCGGACGGACACGCCCCCACGGACTCGGATGGTGGCCTTTTTGGGTTGTCCGTCGGGTCGCAATACGCCGGCGCGGTCCATGATGTCGCGAGCTTTGACGTTCTTGAGCTTCTTTTTCGCATCGGCGCGCAGTTCGTTGGTTTCGCCGGAGCGGTAGCGAGAGACCGCTGATCGTGAACGGCCGATTTTCTTTGCGACTGCATCGATTCCGCCGAGTCGTTCGATGGCGGCTCGCCGTTGTGCGCGTTCGGTGACGTCGGGGTGGGGGATTCGTCCTTGCTGCGCCCAGCGGCGCAGTGTTCGGTCAGATGGGGGCTTTCTTCCGGCGTCGATCGCTGCTTGCCGTAGGCCTTCTTTGCCGATTTCGGTACGGATCTGGCGGACGGAGACTTTGCTGGTGAGTCCGGCCAATCCCCCGCTTTTGACCGATTTCGATTTTTCGATCCCGGTGGTTGCTGCTGTCGAGACAGACACGTTGAGGCCGTCCAAGCCGACAGTTTTCTGTGCAGGTTTGGTTGATCGCGGTTTCGGAAGATGCAGGGCCACTATATGTTTCCTTCATCTTCGTCGGTGAACGCAGCTTTGAGTGCGAGGTTGATCTCGTGGGTGTCGCGGGCGTCGGTCAGCATGACAGTGATGTCCTCGGTGAGCGGGGCACGCTTTTCCAGAGTCATCTTCCCGAGTGCGTCACTGTCGTCGGCGATGTCGACGCCCGGGGGCAGTGGGTAGACCCAGGAATCAGTGACCGTGCGCAGCGGCCACCGCCCGGTTTCGCGTGCAATGCGCATCGCGACGCGGCGACCTCGCCAGCGGCAGTGCGCGATGATCGCTGCCCGCCAGAGCGGTTGATGGTGGTGCTGCATTTGTTTGGCGGTCCACATGTCGGGGTTGACCATTCGGCCGATGTAACCCTTGTAGCAGGCGCCGATGAACCGTTTCATTGCTGTGTCGCCAGTGTCGACGGCAACTTTGCGGGCTTCTCTCAAGATTTTCGCCCACTTGTCGAGCGCCCGACCTTGTTCGGGATAGACCCAGGCTTCGGTGACGTCGAGGTCGTCGAGTTCTGCACCGATCCCGCCATCTGCGATGGACGTTTGCAGTGCATCGAGGCTTACGGTGGTGATCCAGGTCTGCACAGGTTGGTCGGCGAGCATGTGTGGGTGAGGCAAAGGCAGAGCGGGTGGGAGCGCCAGCATGTCACCGGGTGGGAGGGTTACACGCCAGAGCCCGAACGGGGTTTTCGATTGCCGCGCAGCATCGAGCGCGTCCTCGCCCCGAAGATGTCGAGGTTTTCCGTAGCCGAATTCGAGCATGCCAGCGGAAGCGAGGTACGCCGCTCGCTGGTCTATCGATACCAGTTGTGTTGCGTCGGAGAGCTCTTCGAGGTCCGGGACGCGGGTCCATCCGACTGCAGGTTCGAGATCTCCGCGAGGTTCGCCGTCCAACGGTGGGACAGGCCCACCGGCGGTGACGACGATTCCCTTACCGCTACGGGTGCGGTCGCGTTTGATCTTGTCGACGATGGCGGCACCGGTGCGTGCTGGGGTCGGGCCGGGTAGCACGCCGAGGTGTTGTGCGCACCACGCGAGCCGGCGTCCCAGTTCCTGCGCAGCGGGGAGGTCGTCATCGGGGAGGTAGGTTCCGGCGGTGGGTGATCCGAGGATCCCCATGTCCCCCACGCGATTGCCCCATCCGAAGTCTTTGTTCCAGTAGGTCCACACGTAGGGCTCGATGAAAATGTCGACCATAGATGTGAAGTTCCCGGTGGTGCGGGAGAGGTGAACAACGTGGCCGGGTTCTCCGCGCAGTTCCCATCCTGCGGTCAGCATCGGGGTCAGCGTGGCATGGAGGATCGCGGTGAGTTCTTCGGCAGCGCGGGTGCGCAGGATTTCCATGTCATCGACGTCGTCTTCGCTGCCCGGGTCGATGATCCATCCGAGCATTTCGCAGGCTTCGATTCCAACGATCCAGATCTGTGCCGGTGCGCCCAGTGGGGTGAGCGTTGCCCATCTGATGAGTTTGTCGAGTTTTTCGATGGAATCGACTGGGCCAGTGAGCGTGTGGCCGGATGGTGTGTAGGTCCCAGCTGCCGTGACAATGACGGCGTGGCCGTCTGCTGACTCGCCGGCGGGAGGAAGGGCGACCAGTTCGGTTGCGTCGAGCTCGGACGCCTGGGTGGGTTCCGGTTCCACTTCGCTGGAGCGCTCATGTGGAGGGGAGACGCTGTCGTCGGTTGCGGGAAGCGCGGAAGCGTCGGAATCCGTTTTGGGAGAAGCGTTGTCGTCAACGTCGAACAAAGAAGGCTGGTCGGGTTCGGGAACTTCGTCCGAACGAGTAGCGGATTCTGGTGTTTCGAGCTCGAATAGCGTGAACTGCTCCCCTTTCTTCAGCGCCATGTTTCATCCTTTCCGTTCACTGTCGTCCTCATTCGAGATCGAATGCGGCGCGCACGGCTACGGACAGTGATTCTTCTTGTGCTGGCAGAAGATAACCGATGATGTTGCCGAGTGCACTGACGGGAATAGTGGTGATGTGGTCGCAACTGACCACCGCGTCGGCGGATATTCCGTTCGCGGCACTGACGGACACCTCAGTGGACAGTCCTCGGATCTCGTCGGTGATGGGCGCTACCGTGACGGTGCCGAGGTGTGGACGGACCACCTCTCGGGTGAGTACGAGGACCAGCCGGACTGTGTCGAGGCTGGCTTCGTGAATTGGTCGCATCAGGTCAAGCCTGTTGGCTGTTGATTCACCGCGTTGTGCGCGAGAGAACTCAGATCATGTTCGGATGTTGCGGCCGAGAGGATCTCCGCGTCACGTGCGGCAATCTGACGGCGACGCTCCCTTTCGAGAGCGCGCAACACTAGCGAGGCCCGCGAGGTGGCGCGATGTTCCCTTACTTCGTCATCGAGAAATTCCACGATCTCGTCCGGTAGTCGTACCGCGATCTGCGTGCTCATATGCTAATGGTACCGAATTGGGATTCGTTTTGGTACCACTCTCGGGCGCGAGTTGTGGAACTGATCATTTCAACGGGCGGCGAGGATCGATGAAGTACTCAGAGGCCCCGACGCGGCACACCTTCCCACGCACACGGTTTCCGCTGCTTTCATCGGGTCGATCTAAATCTGGTGTTTCTCCGTTCTCAGTGACGGTCCCGTCGATGGTCGCGTCTTCATGCCGGCACGGCCCGTATAGCTGAAATGTTCATTATGGACAAAGCGCCTCGGATATTCGACTGGAAGCCTGGCACGTTATCGCCCCTCTCAACGACGCGACTGCCTCGCTGCCGCCGAGGATTTAGGGGTACACCGCGCACACGGTTGGCGACGTCCCCGCGAGGATTGAGTCCAGTTCCTCTCCCCTACCCACGACCTCGCCAGTGCGCGGACTACGTATCTGAGATCAAATACGCGTTCACTAAGTCGTCGATGCGCGAAGTGAAATCTCCAGGGTCGCCGAGTATCTGTATGACTTGAACTGCGCCGATAAATCCCGCGCACAGATTCACTGCCAGCCGCTGGGCGGCGGAGGCGGGGAGCTGTCCGTCTGCGATCGCAGCATCGACGAGTCTGCTGACGAGTTCCACCCACTTGCGGAATGCGGGTGGGGCGGTATCAAGACCTGCTTCTGTGGTGAGCCTGAGGCCGGCTCGGGCCAGGGCATCGTCGGCTATAAGCGCCGCTGAACCGTTGAAGAATGCAGCCAACTTCTCGATCGCTGGTATTGCTGATTCGTCGGTTGATTGTCGGATTCCGCCGAGCGCGGTCAACCAGTGGTTGATGAGTTCTCGCGCGATCGTTTCCTTGGAGTCGAAGTGGAAGTACACGGCTCCTTTCGTGGAGGCAGCCTCCGCAACGATGTCGTTCATGGAGGTAGCGGCGTACCCATCGATCGAGAGTGAGCGTGCAGCTGCCTTGAGGATCTTGGCCTTCGTCTCGTGTGCTCGCTGTTGTCGGGGTCGCTGGCGCGGTTCGGGCGGAACGATCATGTGGTGTCGGTCGCCTGGGTCGGTCAATGCGGGTTCCTTACCTGCAGTCTGTGGGCACTCTGCTGTGGTCAACCCCTCCATGATGATGCAATTCCTTGCGCTCGGGAACCTTGGCGTTGGCAGGTTGCGGCGCTGCTCACGTTGTAGTGACGAGTTGGTCGGTGAAGTGAACATCGGAGGCTCGCATGTCGATGAGCGGCGGGTTGTCGAAGCCAGCTGCTCGGGCCGCGGTATCGAACTTTTCGTATCGGCGCCACGAGGTCGATGTTGCAACGGGAGGGTTGGACGTCTGGGCGATCAGCTCCCAGGTGAGAGTCGGGTCTGCAAGCTTGCGTCGTGCGGTGTCCTTGACAGCGTCGGGCAGGTCCGATGTGGCAATGAACCATTCGAGTTCGGCGTGCGCCACCGCCTCTGCGTTCGACGGCTCCGGGTCCACTGAAGACCCCGTTTGTTCGGAGGGACTCGGATGCGGAGCGCTTTCCGGCGCGTCATGCGTTTCTACGACACCTAAAGAAGGCTGGGCTCCTACGGCTGTTTCGTTGCGCATGACGACGCTTTGCGTAGCAACCGTACCCACACCTGCGGCAGCATTGTCGATCTCGATCTTGTAGTCGGAATATGCAATACCCGTTGCTTTGATCAGGATTCCCAGACCGTGCGTGAAGGCGAGTACGAGCACCGGCGGAATGACCGCGATCATGGCAGCAACGGCCGGGTCGAGAGGCGTGTAGCCGATACTCTGACCTGCCGCAACGGCCTGTTGCGCAACTGTTGCGGAGTGGAACGCATGGTAGGCGTTTCCGAGGATGCTGATCGCGACCACCGCAACAGCAACAGCAACGTAGAAGTACTTGTCGCGTCGATGCATCTTCAGTTTGCTCAGAATGACGATGGCGACGGTGGATCCGAAGATTGCACTGTCAACGATGACGGGAAAGATCCATGCGAGGTTTTCGGGGATGGTTCCTTGGCGCGCGAGGTCCCGTTGGACCGCGAAGGAGAGGACAAATGCGCCTGCGGTGATCCCGATTGCGATGAAAATCGCGATGAGAAGTGCGGCGATCAGTGCTCCAAGCTGGATCCGCGCTGCGCGCAGACTAAAATCACCCATGATCGGGTTTTCCTTCCTACAAGGGGTGTTCTCGGTCTGGAGTCCCGCTGGTTGCCGCCGGCGGGACTCCTCCTGGTTTCGGAAGATTTCTTCTGGTTGTACTCCTGCGATTCGTCCGTTTTGCGTGCGGTGAGGGTTGACAGCGATTTCTAGCGGACGTATCCGAGAGTCGACTGATGTTTTTTGCGTCGCACTCAAAGCACGTCGGGGATGTCGTTCCAGCTGCTTGCCTGTTGATCTCAGAGTGACGTGGGGTGGTCTGCAATTTTGCGTGAGAATTGCGTGACTGCAACGGATTGTTCACGCAATTTGCTCCAGGCTTTGCGCTGCCAAGGCTTCTAAGGTCTACAGAACGGACAGTCAGCAGATGAGAGGGACATGGCATTGCGCGCGCAGCAAGGACTTCCCGCCCCGGCGGTTCACCTCCCGCCCGCACCCGACGGCCGTTCTCAATATCGAGGTCCTTGGAATGTCCCCCACATATGCCTACTCGGCTGTCGTGCCAGGCGCCTCTAATTAGGTCTTCCAGCCGAAACACAAGATGCCCTCGCCCGGGGGCCGAACTTTACAATCAAGAATTAAGACAATCCATCATGCGTGCACGCAGTGCATGCCATGCACGCGGGTCTCTTATAGTCCTCTGGCCTTCAAGTATTCGTCCAGCGCGGCCTCGGTCATCGATGCCTCGCTGATTTCGCGATCGCCAGTCTCGTACCGCAATTTGTCGACGCCACGCCGGAGGCGATCCTTCGTCGAAGGTTTGATGCGCGTGTTGTGGGTCATCGACAGCTTCTCCTCCTCATCTTTGCGGGCACTGAGATCCGCTGAAGGCGATGGTGGCGTAGCTGCAGGTGCCGCAGGGGTCGCGTCTCCCCTGGGCGGACGTTCCGGGATGAGTTCAGCCGGATGTGTCTTACGAATGGCAGGTTCCCGCTTCACGCTCATGCCGGGGCTCCGATCACGATGGGCAACTCAGCGAGCAAGTCACTGTAGGCAAGTTGCAGCGTCAATGCTTTCCCACCCTTGAACTGGTGAATCGGAGTGCGATTCGAGTGCGCGTCCTGTCGGGCCGCGAGTTCCGGGATCGATGTCTTGGCGACGAGTGAGCCGTAGGTTTCCCGTAGCTCGCTCTCTCTGAACTCATGTTCGCCGGTAGACCGTTTACGACTGATCACGATCTTGTCGAATTCCAGCTTCGGATTCGCCCGTTTACGAACGGTGTCGATTGTCTCTTCGAGCTTCTGAACGCCACCGACACTGTCGATTGTGGGTTCAGTGATGGCGACAACGCCATCTGCTGCAATAAGAACCGCGAACAGCACCTTGCCCATATTGGGAGGGCAGTCGAAAAGCACGGCGTCATAAGGAGAAAGGTCGAGCCCCTCGAACGCAACGTCTAGGCGAAACACCAGGTCATTCGACCCATCCGACTCGATTTTGCCGAGCTCTTCGTCTGCGGGAATGAGGTCGACGCCATCCCATGGGGTGGCAATGATCGCCTCGGCTGCAATGCCTTCTCTGGTCTGGTTCATGAGGTGGTAGGCCGTCATCATGCCCTCTTCGAGAGTGACGCCGAGGCCGCCGGTCGTATTGCCCTGTTGGTCCATGTCGACGACAAGTACTTTTCCGCCGACCGCGGTGATGGCGCTGGCAAGCCCGAGAGTGGAGGCCGTCTTGCCTACGCCACCCTTCTGGTTGCCGAGTGCGATTTTGCGTGGCTGCATTGCGGACCTTTCATCGAGGGCGTTGACATTTGCGTGGCTGCATTGCGTGTAAACCACGCGCTGCATGCAATATGTGCATTGCTTGCTGTGTGCGCAATCCACGCTGTACGTGGGCTGCATGCAGACTGTGCGTGACGGGCAATCCAAGCACTGCATGCATTGCGCGCTAAGTCTGCTCCACTCGCAAAACACGCACACTGTGCATTACGTGCGCGCGTAGCATAACACGCATGTCATGCGTGTCGTACACGCCTCGCACTCTGCGCGTGTCATGCATGAATTGCGTCAAGTGCAACCCTTGCGTTCAACGCATTCAATGCTCATCACGCGTTCACCGCAACCCATGCACGTCATGCGCGACACGCTATCCATGCCTTGCTAGCAAACCCCGCATGCGCTGCACACAATGCGCATCTCGCTAGCCAAGCACTGTTCGCATACAACGCATGGCGTGCTCCGCACGCTCCGCTAGCGGTGCTACCTCCGCACGCAAGCGCTGCTCTGCATGCAAACCATACAACGCTCGCAGAGCACGCAGAGCACGGTATACAAGGGTTGCACGCATGCCGTGCGCTGCTAGCAGGACATGCCTTGCATGCACCGCACGTTTTTCACTTCTGCATGCAATGCATGCCGTGCATACAGGCCACGCGGCGTGAACGCGCAAAATAGCAGGTCAATGCACTCATTGCCATCGAACAAATCGAAAAACATCTGCCGCGAGTGTCACACACCGTTGCAAAAGGTCGACCGACCAAGAGCAGCTTGGCTGCCACGATCACCCGATAGCGAGGCGTTCCAGACACGAATCGAAACGTGTGACAGTCCGTCTCGATCAGATTGTCAAGGAAGTCGAAGGGACGCTATTGGGCAGCCAACTGACTAAAGGCGGAAATATAGGGTTTCAGCAATCTCCGCTGTGCGCACAGAACAAATTGCTCAACCGACGCGAGCGGTCCTGCCCAGCCATCCGCCAATGCACCGCCCTTGCGGGGATGGAAGGAACGCGCCAACCTTGCGAGGCGGGCAAGACAGCCTGCCACTTCAGAAACTTTCTGATGTTCGCACCGGGGGCACTTCAATAGAACCCTGTACCCCTTTGATGGCCAGAACATATTTCATTCCATCGGGGTCCAAACATCCAGGGCAGAAGGAAGGACTCACGTGAACCGCACGGATGGTGAGAAACTGAGACATGCGTGGGACGAACAACCGCACTGATCGAGGGGAGGGGGTTCCAATTCTATTGAGAGATACAGCCGACTGACTGCCAGTCGGGGTGCTCATCTAACTCACGAACAACATTGCGGAATCATCTCAGGACACAGCGGGGGCACGCGGTGAAACGAAAATTCTGCGCGAAAGGTCGGTCGCGGTGTGAACCCGGACGTGTAAGGGAAGGGACGTGTGGAGATCCGGATCAGTCGAAGTTCGGCCGCGACGGAATGACCGAAGCGAGTCCGAGTAGGAACTAACTTTACGTCACAGTGACGAAATTAGGCTTGAGGACGGGGTGGGGAGAATCAGTTCCGTCAGGCTTGATTTCGCCGCATTGCGAGCAGAACTTTCGGGTGGGTGGGCACATTACGAATACAGCGACGCATGAATCGCAGCGCCGAAACACACGCACTTCTCGACCGAGTGGGGAGGGGATGGAGACAGCTTCCCGTCTACAAGTATCCCGTGCACGATGCCGGCGCTGCCGTGCCGACGGCTACGAACGACGCAAGATGGCCCACCGTTTCACGCAACAGCGCTGCCATACATGCAATGCATGCCTTGCAACGCACGCATTGCATGTATGGCATGCGCGACCAGGATGCCTCGCAAAGCATGCGTCACACGCAGTGATCGCACCATGCTTCTCTGCACAAAAGGCTGTTTACCTGCGCAAATAAAGATGCTCAGTCCGGTACATGTCTCGGAGAGATAGACCGATAGACGATCCGAATATCTACGGGCGCGTCTGCATTGGAGGAAACGGCAGTCGTTTCAACCCCTCTCGGATGTTGAACCCGTACCAGCGCGGCGTTCTTCAAGCGCAGAGAAGCGGACCGCCAGCCCGCCATTGACTGGCTCGGGCGGGGTCAGTTCTTCGAAAATGGCTGTGGAGCTCCGCGTATTAGATCAAAATGTTGTCCTCCGGGTTCTTTGTGTCCCGATCAACGTCGCCATGAGTATTTACACCTGTGGCGATCAGGGTGCTGTGCCACGGATCGCCACACTTCTCGGCAACGCTTGTCGATCATCGTGAGGCGAGTTTTTCGGAGGTGTATTGCTTGGCCGGATTGGGGCCAGTAAAGCCTCAATGCTGCTGCTTGCATGTCAGGTGTGCCCGAATGCTGGCTAGGATCTTGGCGCGGTGCTCCGGGTTCGCTGCCATTTTCGTACGTTGAACATGTGAGCTTTCAAGTAATTCTTGTTCCCTCTTTCGCGCCAGGTCGGCCGATTTACGCTGTTCACTGGGCGATTCTCCGGTCCAGTCGATCCCATCGAGCCTGCGTCTGAGGTATGCCAACGGTGAGATCAGGTTTGATCTTGTTGGCCAGATCCACCCCCGGTCTGCTGTGTCTCGGGAAAGCGTCAGTGCGATGTCACGTCCTGTCCATCGCGTCGTATCGATCTTGACATCGCGGAGAAGATCACAGATCGCCCCGATATGTCCGGTCGGTCTGAGAGCCGGCGCATGGTTGACGAGCTCGGCTGCAGTCCTCTGAAGTGCCAGAGGCCGCGGTGTGATCCGAGAAGTGCTTCGTTTTTTTGTTGTGAGCTGGGCTCGCGCGTGCGCGCGTTGGTGAGTTCTTCCTAACGGAAGAACTTCAAAAGATAAAAAACCAACACTAGATAGGGTGTCAGTTCCTATCGGCCCTGGTCGACTGCTGTGGGGCTGGTAGACGCGATTGACGTCGGGCCTCAGAGAGTTGTGAGCTCTGTGGCGGGTCGCTCTTTCAGAGGCGCGAGACGGTCGCGTCTTGGCGAGTTTGCGGTGAGGTGTCGTTGCCACGATTGTTCGAGGGGATGACAGTGACCATGTCGATGCAGCGCGGTGCTGTTGACCCCCGTGATGGGCTTCAGCAGCCAGAAACTCCAGGGTTTTGAGGTTCCGTCCCCGGACGTGTTCGATGCCCATTCCCAGCGCGATGAGCACTCGCCTGGCGCGATTGACAGAGGATTCGCTGACTTTGGCCCGGGCAGCGATCGTTGATTTCGCTGCGGAGACCCCGCGGCCTGTGTGGGATTCGGCGAAATGTGCGTGAGCTTGTGCCACTGCGTAAGCCTTGTCGGGCTTGATCAGGTTGCGCGCGCACAACGCCTTGCCGGCCGGGCTGGTGGTGTGATGCCGGAATTGGCGGAGCCATTCCCTGCGTGATGTCCACACTGGAACGCGTGCTTGTTCCGTTGGTTCGACAGGTAGGGACCAAGAGCGTCCACGCTGGTCAGTGGACTCGTTGAGTTGCCGTGTAGCGGATTCGAGGCGCGCGATACGTGAGAGAGCATCGTCGACTGCCGCTTGCCATTCGTCGACTTCTGTCGATTGAGGAATAGCGGATTGGGTGCCGATGCGCGACACGCCGAAGGTTGGTGATATGGAATGAGTTGGGCTGTATTCAGGGTATGCGCTACCCTGAGACATACCTGCCATAGGTAAGTCCCTTCCAGGGGATGCAGTACGAGCAGAGAAAGCGCTAACTTTCGAAGCTCACCTCTCGAGAATGTTCGAGAACAGATGTCGGAGAACCTGCCAGTTCTCAGTCGACGTCAAGGACCTGCCAGTCCTTATTTCGCCGCGATGCGGTCCGCTCCCAATCACCCCCTTCGGGGGCCTTTGTGCTTTTCAAGAGGTCTGCGCTGTTTAGTTAGGTATCGGGGCACTTCGTTCGTTGTCGGCTAGGGGCGGCCTCCCTGTCTGCGGATCCGCTGTACGCGCGTCACGGCCGCGGTTGTTCGGAAGGTCTGTTCGATCCGGCGGCCGCACATCGGTACCACTATGGGTACGGTGCTGGCTTGCTCGGATGGGACATTCGGGACGCAGAAGTGTGATCCGAGCGCCGCGAAAGCCGAAATGTGATCTGGACGTGCCAAAAATGACACCGCGAATACGTCCGCGAGTATGGCGGAATTGCGTTTCTGCGATATCATCGAGTAAGCACCGCCTCTTCCTTTCGAGGTAGTGGTGGTCACCGCCTCTTCCTTCACTGGGTTAGTGGTGGTCAGGGAGCTGGGAAGCTCTCACAACCGCATAAACGGACAGCCCCCGATGCCGCCAAGCCCTGGGGGTTGTTCGCTGTCTAGGGGTAGTTCATGCGCCGACCGCAAGCTGCTCGATGCGGCGCAGTGATCCAGCGGCCTCGACCTCAAGCAGTCTCAGCTGGTCCGGATGCAGTTTGTCGATGATGTAGTCCGGTATGTCCAGTCCATGGGTGATGGCCAGTATGAGCACGGAGTAATCCCCAGCAGGGATTCCGAGTTCGGCGGCCCGATCCTCGTACACCTTGTGCTGCTTGAGGGGAGCACGAGTCGCGATGTGTCCGCGAGGTCCCTTGTTGTGCTGTGCCATGAGGAAAGACTAGAACCAATCTGTAACTGATACGGGTAGGCGCGCTTGTTCGGTGTGTCGCGTGTGGTTGATGTTGCCATGGAGTTCTGAGGGATTTTGCGGCGGCCCGCCTCACAGGCCGCCGCCAGCCCGACCAGGGAGGGGCTTGACGGACCACCTCTGCGGCTTCGCTGAAGGTGGAGTTTGGGTGCGTTGGCGGTCGGCGGTTCGATGATCGGTCTAGCGTCGGAATCGGGTTGGATTCTTCGGGAGCGGATGGAGATGCTTGGCTCTCATGCTGTCAGACGCCGGGGAGGTTCATGTGCGACTGAACGCGGGGGAGGGGTTATGTAACCCGCGTGTTGGACGGCGCCTCCGCAGGCTGCTGCCGTGTGTCGTGGAGATGATGGAGACGGGGGTCTGTGGACAATCGATGGTGCGTCTGCGAGCTCGATGGCTCGGGTCACGTGTCGAGAGGAGCACCTGAAAGATCCGGAAAGGCACCTTAACCTGTCAGCTGCCGAACGTAGGTTTCCAGCGGGGAGGGTTTGTGCCTTCGTGTTCGCCTGCGAATCGTGAGGAACTTCGGTTGGGGGAGGTCGATCCGCGTATATTGTCACGCGGAATGCTCTTTATCGCAGTTGCGCAGAGGATTTCGTTCACCGGATTCGAACATTAGAGTCGTGCGTCGTTCGACTTCCGTGAGTACATTGCTCGGATCGACGTATTGACGGTGCGCTGTTCGCGCACTCGAAGGAATGCTTCGCATTCCGTCAACATTCGTTTCTCAGGACTCAAAGGTTCCACAACGCCAACAGTTCGGCCCGAAGACTGAGCGAGCGAACGTAGTGGTTGGACCGCAGTTGTACGCTGGGGTGCCCGACATCGACGAGATACCTCTCGGTGTCTGCCAAAGGAAGCGGTAGCAGGTCGCTGCGAACGCGGAGAAAGAACTGAAAATGACTGGGGGAATCCGGTATTCGATCCTGGTTGGATATCACGACAGCGGGTGGCAATAACAATTCGTTGTCCGTGGAGACGCGGATGACGACGTCCCCACGTGCCATGCTGCTTGGTTTTCCGAGTCTGAGTGTTTCGAGTCGATATCTCACGCTCGGATTGACCGAAAGATGCTTCGTTGAAGTCTGTTTCACAGGTGCGATGCGCACGGAGGGACGGGTTTCGTGATCGCTGACTTGCCTGATAAATACTCGGTTGGTCGGAGCAAGAGAAAAGTCGTTGTCAAGGTTCTGCATTCGGCCAGTGATGCCAGGTATGGGTACGGCACGCCCGATCGTCCATTCGCGCGCGGCGTTGTCGATGAATATTTGGTCCACAGCAGTGGTTTCGTCGATATTGTTGATGAACGCGCGACTGTCGGCAACCACTTGGGGGTCATCGGAAATGACGACCGCTTCATGGGTGAATGTGGAATTTTCGGAAGCATTCGGCGAGCCGATTACAGCTCGTTGGTTCGTCACGATGACCTTGGCGTGCAGTGTTGACGACGACAGGATGCGAACGCCCTTGCTGAGGTAGTGCGCAAGAACGGCAGGTGAAGTGGCGTGGGCGCGGATCGCCGCGGTAGAAGCATTGACGATCAGAAGGTCTCCACTGCGAAGTGGAAGTAGTTCGGGCGCAAGGTGTCCGAGATAGGGGACAGCGGCATAGCGTGGGCCTCGCGTGCGGATCGCGCGAGTGATGTGTGGCCACGGGTTCGGTCCGTGGAAGCTGGTCCCCATAGCCTAGAACGGTAGCGCGAATCGGGCCCGATTTCTGGCGCCTGCGTGAAAGCTGCCGTTGTTCTGCGTCGTCTCCGGAGCAAAAGAAACTTCCGGATATCTGTGATCTGTCGTGGAGGTCGAAGAATGTTGTAGCGATCAACCCTGCCGGGTCAGACGGCGTTCAACCCCAGTGCGACTGCAGCGCTGTCGATTCGGCGTGCGATTTCAATACGGGACGGTGGCAGTAATGGCGCCGGACGGGTGGGAAGGGTCTGCTGCTTGTTCGAGCAGCGCCCCGCACAGTGCACCGGGGAATTTACCGCGGTACGCGATCCCGCGGGGGTGAGGGCGGGCGTGGTGGATCGTGCGGGCCCATGCCTGGAGGGGTGTGTAGGCCTGAGATCGTAGGCGCTCGCCGTGTGGATATCGGGTGGCTGATGTAGTGTCGCTGGCGGGCCGAGTTGATTCGTGATCAGTGCTCGAAAAGTGAACGCGCAGACGATTTCTCGGCATTCTAGTGTAGGTCGGGTGGCGTGGTCTTCATGAACTGATGGACCCTTGCCTCGTGACGGGGAAGCCGGGCGTGTTGGGCTGCAGTGGAGGTTCGTCTACTACTCTTTGGCAGCCTCTTGCCGCGAGTTCAGGTGAGGTGGCGGCTGGGATGCGTCAGCGTGGCTTCGGCGCCCATCAGATAACAGGCGGACGGCCGGCGTGATGGTTGCGAGCGCAACGTAGGACATTGCACTGACCGGAGACGGTGCGGGGAAGAAGATTCCGTTGAGATAGATCCATGAGGTTGCGACGGCACCGGCGATCAGTGCTGCGATTGTCACGGTGGTGGCTGCGCGCTCGCGGAAGAGGAGCATCACGGCCCCGACGCTGGGCTTTCGGGCCGGGTCAGCGCGGATAACCTCTGGCTACGGTGCGTGCAAGGATACCGAGCGTGGCTTTGATAGATCCTTCGGCGATGACGGGAAAGATTCCTGCTTGCCGCCAGGTGGGACCGATATCAGTCGTAGTACGAGGTCACGAGGGAACTGTGGCCGTCGTCGGCCGGCTCGATCCGATATCCGTAGACGTGCCCGATCGGCGGCCGGACAGTTCCGAGGATGGTCCATGCTATTTCGCGTTGGGGAACAAAGGTTTTGATCGTCACTGTGACGTCGTACTGTCCCATGGGTAGGTCGCCCAGAGCTTCGCGATCCATGTGGACGACGAATTCGTCGCCGGTCGCGGTTACGAGTTCCAAGCGATGTCTTTGAACGCCTCGAAGTGGAGCCCTGTCGAGGATGCCTCGGACAGTGTGCGCAACGTGTCGTGGTAATCGCGACGTTTAGTGACGGTATTGCGCCCCGTAGTTGAGCGGACAGATGGTGCGTTGCGCCGCGTGCGGCGAAGTGTGAGGAACTGCATTTCGGGCTCCTTTGTGGCATCTATCTCAGATGACCTCACAGTAAACTATATGTGACAGCGCGTCCACAGTAACTGTATGGGTTTGCACGTCAACGGGTAAGCGCGGAAGTGCGCAAGGGGATACTCAACATCACGCCGTGAGCACGCGGCTGTCGGCGTTGGATGGTGGTGTGGTTCCTGTTGCCGAGACGACGGTGCTGGACGTGGTCGACGTTAGGCCGTTGTGTGCATCCGCCCACCCATACGGTGGGATGGGCCCAGGGCGAGGTTCCCGCGATCTCGTCGCGGTCGGTGTCCGCTTGATTGGGTCGGAACTCACCTCGCTGCACTCGTGTCCCTGCACTGCTACGACATCGGAGGCGGCGCAGACAGTTGATCTTGTGGATTGGCCCGCATGTCTTTCGTTGTGCGACGGGGATCCGATAGCCTGTGGTTTGTTGCTCGGATGGAGAGTGGTAGTAATCGAAATATCTCATCGGTAACTTTCAAGTTGTGTCAGTTCTTTTTCTTAAGTGACTGTGCGACAACCAGTTTCGACGGAGGTCGCTCTCTGAAGCGAAATTCTGGGCGAAAATGCGCGACGGCCAATGGCTCTGGCGGGGGTAACTGTGCGCGTCACCGGTGCCGGCGGAGCCAACCTCGTCGAGATCGACATCCTCGTGACCGCCGACGCTGTCACCGAAGTGCCGTCGGTCGGTTGAGACTTGTTCAGCGCCGAGCCTGCAAGAGCGGAGTTTGCGTCAGGCGCGGCCGGTAGATCGGCGGTAGCCTTCTCCGGTGATCGCGCTCTATACGGCATTGGCTTTAGTGGTGGGTGTCGCTGTCGCGGCGCGCCGTCCTGTGGGCGTCAGGAAGAATCTGGTCGACGTGTTCGGCGGGGCCGAGCATGAAAGCGGTCCAAGTCGGAACACGTTGGGCTGTAGGCATATTGGCGGCAGAGGGAATTTCTGCTTCGAACAAAATTTGGCTGCGTTACGTGAGTTACGTCGGGCTAATCGGGCGTTGTCGCTTACCGGTGCCAAGGTGCTTCTGGATCAACTTCTGCCACCTCGCTAGCGCAGTCGTGGATCGCTGTCACCGAAAACGCCAGCGACCTGGCAACTATGCGGTTCGGAGAAGCTTCGGACCACCAAAGGCGCGATG
>NZ_QAJJ01000034.1:0-6096 GCF_003852455.1 Rhodococcus sp. KBW08 | reverse complement strand
GTTCGCGTGCGGCGTTGACGGTGCAGGTGCGTCCGGCGCAGGTTCCGTTGTCGTTGGCGCAGCAGCGCATGTGGTTCCTCAACCAGTTGGATACGAACTCGGCAGGGAACAATGTTCCGGTTGCGATCACGCTCACCGGAAAATTGGACGTGTCGGGGCTGGAACAGGCTGTGTCGGACGTTATCGGCCGCCACGAGGTTCTGCGCACGGTCTACCCCGAGGTCGACGGCGTCGGCTACCAGAAGATCGTTGCACCGGCTGATGTCGACGTGAACCTCACTGCAACCTGGGTCTCGGATTCGGCGATTGTTTCCGAGGTAACGAACTTCGTAGCGGCAGGCTTCGACGTGACGACCGAGGTGCCGTTGCGCGCCAAGCTGTTCCAGATCAAGGCCGACGAGCATGTTCTGGTATTCGTGATGCACCACATCTCGACCGACGGTTTCTCGATGGGCCCGTTGACCCGTGACGTGATGACCGCCTACTACGCGCGAACCAACGGCCAGGCTCCGACCTGGACGCCGTTGCCGGTGCAGTACGCCGACTACTCGTTGTGGCAGCGTGAGGTTCTCGGGTCCGAGGACGATCCGCAGTCCGTCATCGCAAAGCAGATCTCTTACTGGGCGCAAGCACTGGACGGCGTGCCCGAACAGTTGAATCTTCCGGGGGATCGGGCTCGGCCGGCGGTATTCTCCGGTCAGGGAGCGACATTCGAATTCTCGATCGGTCAGGAATTGCACGAGCGGCTGATCAGCGTGGGCCGGGAACACAATGCGTCGATGTTCATGGTGGTCCATGCGGCTCTGGCGTCGTTTCTCGCACGTCTGTCGGGAACAACGGACATCAACATCGGTGCACCGATGGCCGGGCGAGGTGAATCCGAACTCGACGATTTGATCGGAATGTTCGTCAACACCTTGGTGCTGCGTACCGAGGTTGATCCTTCGGCGGCATTCACAACACTTCTGGCCTCGGCTCGGGAAACCGACCTTCAGGCGTTCGCGCACTCGGACCTTCCGTTCGAACGGCTCGTGGAAGTGCTGGACCCCGTTCGGTCGAGGGCACATCACCCGCTGTTCCAGGTGGCGTTGGCATTCCAGAACCTGGGGCAGAACTCATTGGCTCTGCCCGGTCTGACGGCCGCCGAGTTCGCAATCGACGAGACCGTGGCCAAGTTCGATCTGCAGCTCACGATCAGTGAGGTATCAGAAGGGCTGTCGGCGACGTTCACGTACGCGACGGATCTGTTCGACGAATCGACCGTCCGCGGATTCGCTGCACGATTGATGCGCATCCTGAACGGAATTGCGACGGACCCCACGACTTCAGTGGGTGACATCGAAATCCTCGACGCGTCCGAGCGTGAGGTTCTGACGAGCCAGAGGGCATCTTCAGGAGTAGCGCAGGCGCCGTTGGCAGAGATTCTTGCCGACGCTGCTGCGCGCTACCCGGACAACGTCGCATTGCGCTACCCCGGCACGGCGCAGGCCGCTGCCGGTCGGTCCATGACGTATCGCGAGGTCGACCAGTGGTCGTCGAAGCTGGCCCGCGTCTTGATCAATCGTGGTCTCGGGGCTGAAGATCTTGTGGCGGTGTCGATTCCGCGATCCGTCGAATCGGTACTCGCGGTGTGGGCAGTGTCGAAGACCGGGGCAGCGGTCGTTCCGATCGATCCGCACTATCCGGCAGATCGTATCGCGCACATGCTCAGCGACTCGGGTGCAAAGGTAGGCCTGACCCTCGACGTCGAACGTGCGAATCTCACCGACGACGTCGAGTGGTTGGTCGTGGACGGAGCGCTCGGCGAGCAGATGACCGCCGGAGTGTCCGGAGCGCCAATCGATGTCGAGGAACGTGTCCGTCCACTGACGACTGCTCATCCTGCCTGGGTGATCTACACTTCCGGCACGACCGGACTGCCGAAGGGCGTTGTCGCGACCAACGCCGGTCTGGCGAGCTTCAGTGTCACTCAGGCCGCGCATTACCTCGTGAAGCCCACCTCGCGGACACTGCACTTCGCGTCACCGAGTTTCGACGCGTCGATGCTCGAGTTGTTCCTCGCGGTGGCCACCGGCGCGACGATGGTCATCGTCCCGCCTGGCGTGTACGGCGGCGACGAACTGGCTGAGGTGTTCCGTAGCGAACGAGTCACGCATGCGTTCATCACACCAGCGGCTCTGGCGTCGATGGACCCGAGCGGCCTGGACGACCTGTCGGTCGTAGGTGTGGGCGGCGAAGCGTATTCGCCGGAACTGATCAGCAAGTGGACGACGGGGGACGACTCGGCCGCATCGGCTTCGGCTCCCAGGACGTTCCTGAATGTCTACGGCCCGACCGAGACGACAATCGTGACGAACGTCAGCGTTCCGCTTCTGCCTGGTGACCGAATGGACATCGGCGCCACGATCGGTGACATGGCCGCCTTCGTCCTGGACACACGACTCAATCCAGTTCCACTCGGAGTCTCGGGCGAGCTGTACCTGTCCGGTCCACAGGTGACCCGCGGTTATCATCGTCGCCCGGGCTTGAGTGCCGATCGATTCGTGGCAAACCCGCACGGTAATCCGGGCGAGCGAATGTACAGAACCGGTGACGTGGTGCGCTGGGTCGCTGGAACCGCACCCTCTACTTACGCAGTGGAATACGTGGGCCGCAACGATTTCCAGGTCAAGATTCGCGGTTTCCGGATCGAACTCGGTGAGATCGATGCGTCGTTGACCGCACACCCCGAGGTCGAGTTCGCGGCGACGATGGGTACGACCCTGCCGTCGGGTGCTCCGGCACTGGTGTCGTACGTATTCACCGGAAAGAACGCTTCGGTGACTTCGGCGGAATTGATCGAATTCGTCTCCAGAACCCTTCCGGCTCATATGGTTCCGGCTTCGGTCATGGTCTCCGCGGACATGCCACTCAGCCCGGCCGGCAAGCTGGACCGAAAAGCTCTCCCAGCGCCGGTCTTCGAGACCAAGGAATTCCGGGCCCCGGTTACCGAGATGGAACAAGTCCTGAGCGAGATCTTCGCGGACGTTCTCGGCCTCGATCGAATCGGCACCGATGACTCGTTCTTCGCCCAGGGCGGCGACTCGATCATGTCGATCCAACTCGTCTCGCGTGCGAAGGCACGTGGAATCGTATTCGCACCCAGTGACGTCTTCGAGAGCAAGACTGTCGCAGCACTGGCCGAAGTGGCGAAGTACGCCGCCGACGTCGAGGCCGCCGTGGTGCTCGAGGAGTTGCCGGGCGGTGGCGTCGGCTGGATGCCGTTGACGCCGATCGAACGATTCATGGTCGAGCGCGGTGGCAGCTACAACCGATTCACGCAGACGATGACTCTCGAGCTTCCACTCGGAGTGCAGCGAACCGACATCGTGCGAACACTCGCCGCAGTCGTCGACCACCACGACATGTTCCGCTCGCGGCTGATCTCCGACGGTCGCGGATGGGGGATGTCGGTCTCCGAGCCCGGAACCGTGGACGTCGAGGATCTGCTCAGCCGCGTCGATGTCGACGCGGCTGCGGACGAGTCGACAATTGTCCTCACGGCTTCCAAGGGCCTCGACGAGGCTCTCGGCCGATTGAATCCGGCTGACGGCGTGATGGTTCAGTTCGTGTGGGTCGACTTCGGTCCCTCTCGCACGGGGCGCTTGATCATTGCTGCGCACCACTTGATTGTCGACGGGGTTTCCTGGCGAATCATCGTTCCGGATCTGGTGTCGGCTGCGGCCCAGATGGCCGGGGCGAGCGGAGCGACGGGGGATGTAGCCGGAGCGACGGGCGATGTGGCTCTCGGGCCGACGGGTACGTCGATGCGCCGCTGGGCTCATGCATTGTCCGAAGAGGCCCATCGGGATTCGCGGGTAGCCGAGCTGGATACCTGGCGGAAGGTGTTGCAGACACCGGATCCGGTGCTGGGCAAGCGGGCGTACGACTCTGCCGTCGACGTTGCGGCAACGGTTCAGCGGATAAGCGTGGCGGTCCCCACTCAGGTGACCGAGACTCTGTTGACCACGCTGCCGGAGGTTTTCAACGGCGGCGCCAACGACGGCCTGCTCGCTGGACTGGCACTCGCGCTGATCGAGTGGCGTCGCCGAGCGGGAATCGACTCGACCTCTGCCCTGCTACAGCTCGAAGGCCACGGCCGTGAAGAAGCCGTGATTCCCGGTGCGGATCTGTCGAGGACTGTTGGCTGGTTCACTGCAGCCTTCCCGATCAGTCTCGATCTTTCCGAGGTAGACCTGGGTGACGCTTTTGCCGGAGGTGATTCGGCGGGACGCGCGATCAAGGCAGTGAAGGAGCAGTTGCTGGCGATCCCGGACAAGGGCGTCGGGTACGGACTGCTGCGCTACCTGAACGAAGACACGCGCGCAGTGCTTTCGCGCTTCGCAGGGGGACAGGTCAGCTTCAACTACTTGGGAAGGGTTGTCGCCGAGGATCTTCCGGCAGGTGTCGAGGGGCTCGGCTGGCTGCCGGCCGGCGATTTCGCCAACGTGTCAGCACCCGAAGACGTCGACATGCCCGCAAACAAGGTCGTCGACATCAATGCGATCGTCAACGACGGCGCGGACGGAGCTGTTCTGGAGGCCTCCTTCGCCTACCCCGTCGGTGCCATCGACGGCGAGAGCGTCGAGGCGTTTGCACAGATTTGGGTCGAAGCACTGACCGCCCTGGCGGAGCATTCTCGATCCGTCGGTGCCGGAGGACTCACTCCGTCCGACGTGCCGCTTGTCTCGGTGAGCCAACGAGATATCGACGGGTTCGAGAATCGATTCGGTACGGTGACCGACATCTGGCCGCTGGCACCGCTGCAGTCGGGCTTGCTCTTCCATGCGATGTTGGCGGAATCCAGCGTCGACCTCTACTCGGTGCAGATGATTCTCACTTTGTCCGGGAAGGTCGATGCCGACCGATTGCGGACTGCAGCACAGGGAATCATCGACCGTTACGCGAACCTGCGAACAGCATTCACGGCCGACGACGACGGAACGCCGGTCCAGATAGTCCTCGAGGACGTTGCTGTCCCGTGGCGGAACATCGATCTCAGCGATGTCGCGGCGGTCGACCGTGAGGCAGCACTGGACGCAGTTTTGACGGCTGACCAGGCGACACACTTCGACATGGCGTCACCGCCGTTGATTCGGTTCACCTTCGTCACGATGGCGGAGGGGGACTACCGCTTGGTCGTGGCGAATCACCACATCATTCTCGACGGTTGGTCGGTGCCGCTGCTCTTGCAGAACCTGTTGGCGCTGTACGCGACGCGTGGTGACGACTCGGTTCTTCCGCGTGTGCGCAGCTATCGCAATTACCTGGCGTGGCTTGTCGATCAGGATCGCGATCGATCACTGACCGCCTGGGCGGATGCGCTTTCCGGCGTCGAGCAGCCGACGCTGCTCGCTCAGGTCACAGGCGGACAGGAATTCACCGCGCTGTCACAGAAGCTGAACGTGTCGATGTCGTCGGAGACAACCGCGACGCTCACAGCTCTGGCTGCACGACTCGGCGTCACCGCCAACACGATCGTGCAGAGCGCGTGGGCGGTCCTGCTCGGTGCGTTGACCGGAACCGACGATGTTGTCTTCGGTGCAACAGTGTCCGGCCGGCCCCCGGCACTCACAGGCGTCGAATCGATGGTCGGGTTGTTCATCAACACCCTCCCGGTGCGGGTGCGCCTCGACGCCGCGGAGTCCGTCGAAGAATTGGTTGCCAGGGTCCAGATCGAGCAGGCGAGAATGCTCGATCATCACTATCTCGGTTTGACCGATGTGCAGAAAGCTGCGGACGTCGGAACATTGTTCGACACGTTGGTGGTCTTCGAGTCGTACCCGGTAGACCGTGAGGGCCTCGCCGCACAGGCGGATGTTCTCGACGGAATGATGATCGACGACATCTCCTCGGACGATTCCACGAACTACCCGTTGACCCTGCTGATCGCACTCGACGAGCAGTTGCACTTGACACTTCGGTACCTGCCGGACTTCTTCGATGCCGACTACGCAACTGGGTTGCTGGACAGAGTTCTTCGACTGCTCTCCGCCGTCGCTACCGATCCTTCCGTTCGTGTTGGTGACGTTGACATTTTGGATTCTGTTGAGCGTT
>NZ_QAJJ01000033.1:0-10521 GCF_003852455.1 Rhodococcus sp. KBW08 | reverse complement strand
CGGGTTCGCGTGGACGGATTGGGTAGGTACGATCAGTATCGACTCTGCACGGATGCTGGCGTGCGACTGCACGGTCACCCGGATCTTGTCGGACGAGAATGGTGTTCCGCTCGACTGCGGCAAGGAAGCCAGAACCGCGACGGTTCCGCAGCGGCGGGCGTTGGCGGTTCGTGATGGTGGGTGCGCATTCCCAGGGTGTGGGACTCCGTCGGGGTGGTGCGATGCCCATCATATTGTTCACTGGAATGATGGTGGCCCAACGGATCTCGACAATCTGATCTTGTTGTGCGGTCATCATCATCGGACGTTGCACCACACCGAGTGGAGGGTGGAGATAGGCCCGGATCGGAAGTCGGTGTTCTATCCGCCGATGTCGATCGACCCGTATCAGCAGCCGATCGGCGGGAACAGTCCACCTACCGCGGCGTGAACGGGCATAACTGAAAATGCCAGCGTGTGCACCGGGGAAGAGTCATGCCCCGGGGTTCGCGCTGGCATTCTGGTGGTCCGGCAAGTCACGGCAGCGACCAGAACTGAGTGGTCACGAGATAGAAGACGACTACCCAGAACAAGGTCACCGCGGCGACGATTGCCACTCCTTGCGCGTTGGTTTTTGCGACAGGAATCCCCGAAGGTGGACGCAGCCAGCGGTGCAGGAGTCGATTCACGTAGTACGGCATCGTGAAGAAACTCATGATGAAACTCGACAACAGGTTGCCGATCAACAATCCCAGCCAGAGTGGCAGCTTCAGCGGTGACAGGGCCAAAGTAAGCAAGACGACAGTCGGGTAGAGGCCGACCCAGACGGCGATCGAGGTTTTTGTCTCCGACGGTGGAGGGGCCTCGTTTCCGTTCTCGTCGAAGGCAAACCAACTGCCGAACGAATTGTCGACAGTGCGCAGTTCGAAGTCGTGGAACTTGCGGCCCTCGGCGAGGAGTTGTTGTCGCTCAGGAGAAGTCAGCCACGTGTCGAGATGGGCCGCATTGTCGAAGCGATACAGCAGCGTCCATTCGTCCTGCACGCCGTCGACGGGGCGGAACAGTTCGGTGCCGCGAAACCCTTCGAACGCGCTTTCCACCTCGCGAAGACGGTCTTGCCAGGCAAGGAACTCGTCGATGCTGTCGTCGCCGACTCGGTGCGTCACGACCACGGTCAGCAGCGGGTCCGGGGGCTTGATCCCGCCGCTCACCACTTGCTGTGTGGCCGGTCCGTCGAAGTACTGCCGGCCGTCCTCGAGGTAGTCCTGCCGTGTCGCGCTGTTGATCCACGCCTGAACATGAGCGATGGAGTCGAAGCGGTACACGATCACCCAATCAGGTTGGGTGGTCGTCGGAGCTGCGATTTCCGCCCCGAGGAAGCCGGCGTAGTCTGCGGCCGCACGGTTGAGGTCCTTCTGCCAGACCTCGAATTCCTTCTCCAGCCCAGGACGCACTCGCTGGCCGATGATGACCGTCGCGGCGCTGTCCGCCGACGTGTTCGCGGTCATCGGTTCAGCCCTGTGTAGATGCGCTCAGGTGTGAGCGGTAGCGACCGGAATCGCGACCCGGTGGCGTCCTGCAGTGCGTTCGCGAGCGCAGGGGCAACCGGATTGATACAGCACTCTGCCATGCCTTTGGAGCGGAGTGGGCCGACGGAGTCTGATGACTCGACGAGGATCACCTCGGTGCGTGGAACATCTGCATAGGTCGGGATCCGGTAGTTACGTAGATTCGGGTTCATCATCGCGCCGTGTTCGTCCACGTGAAAGTTCTCGGTGAGGGCAAAGCCGATGCCCTGGGCGACGCCCGCTTCGATCTGCCCCCGCACCTGCGCCGGATTGATGATCACCCCGGCGTCGGTTGCCTGGACACTGTAGAGGATGCGGATCTCACCGGTGACGCGGTGGACGGCGATCCGGAAGCCGTGAGTATTGGACACCACGCTGCGCGGAGATCCGTAAGCCTTCCGCGCCTCGGTGAAGCGGATCCCGCGCGGACGTGCAGCCTCGAGTATCTCCTGAAGAGTCACACGGTTACTGCCGCACACGATCTTGTCGTCGTCCATCGAGCACTGGTCAATCGACACACCGGTGTGGTGCGCGGCGAAGGCCAGTAATCGATCACGGAGCGCATTCGACGCGCGAAGTACCGCGTTCCCCGCTACAAACAGGCCTGCGCTGGCGAAAGCGCCTGTGTCGAAACCGGTTCGGTCGGTGTCCGACTGAATGATTCGTACGCGTGACGGTGTTGTGCCCAGCTGATTCGCGGCGATCTGTACGTGGGCGGTAGACGTTCCCTCGCCGAATTCGACTGTACCGACGGCAAGTTCGTATACACAGTCTTCGCCGAGGGTGAGCCAGGCCTCGGAAATGTGCTCGGTGGGTGGCGCGGTCTCATGTAGTGAACTGGCAGTACCGGTCCCGATGAGCCACTCGTCTCCGAGCGAGGGAATCGGATTGCGCTTCAACGCGGCATCGATCAGATCGATGCATTGCCCCAGGCCGTCTTCGGTGAAGATCACGTCGTCGGGGCCGTCTTCGAGTGCGACGAGTGAATCGCCCGGTCGGACGATATTGCGTCGACGCAGTTCGAGCGGATCCATGTTCAGCGCGTTGGCCAATTCGGTCATGGCCGATTCCACGGCAAAGGCCGGTTGCGTCATCCCGTACCCACGCAGAGCGCCGCTCGGAACATTGTTGGTGTAGACGGAATACGCATCGAATTTCTTGTTCACGCAGCGATAGAGCGAGACTGCCGCGCCGCCGGCAAAGAGTGTCTCTCCGCCGTGATTTCCGTATGCACCGGTGTTCGAGACGTTTCGGTAGTGAAAGGCGGTGAGAGTCCCGTCCGACTTCGCTCCGAGCTTGATCGTCAGTTTCATCGGATGACGCGGCGACGCGGTGGTGAACTCTTCTTCTCGGGTGAACTCGAGACAGACGGGACGGCCGGTGTCCAGGGTGGCGAGCGCCACCAGATCTTCGCTGATCACTTCCTGTTTGCCGCCGAACCCGCCGCCCACGCGTCTGCAGAACACGCGTAGCTGATCCGGGCGGAGGTCGAAGAGATGGGCGAGTTTGACCTTGGCGATGGAGGGGGACTGTGAACTTGTGCGAACGTGAAGGCGTCCGTCTTCCATCCACGAGATCGAACCGTGCGTCTCGAGGTGCGCGTGCTGAACCCGCGGCGAGAAGTAGGTGCCTTCGTGGATGACGTCGGCCTCGGCGAACCCGGCCTCGACGTCGCCCACATGACCGTGAAGTTCGAGCAGGATGTTGTGCTCGGGATCTCGAACAAAGGGATCGTCGGATCCGTGCAGGGCTGGAGCGCCGTCGGCCATCGCCTTTTCCGGATCGAACACAGAAGGCAGGATCTCGTAATCGACCTTCACCTTCCGACGGCCTTCTTCCGCAGCGACGACGGAATCGGCGAGGACGGCCACTACACGCTGACCCACGAACCGCACGACGTTGTCGAGGATGTACGTGTCGTCCGGATCAACAAGGTGGTCGGTATGAATTGCCGTTGTGAAGAGCTTGCGCGGCACGTCTTTCCAGGTGTAGACGCGGTGGACGCCAGGGACGGCGAGCGCCTCGCTGGTGTCGATGGAGGTGATGCGTGCATGGGCGTGAGGCGAGTGCAGGACCTTCAGGTGCAGCATGCCGTCGATCGCGGTGTCCATCGTGTACTCGGCGCGTCCGGTGACCACCTCGGTTGCCGCCGGCGCGCCTACGCTTGTTCCGACTGCTTGTCCGGGAAGGGCGACCTCGATTGCGCTGACACCGTTGACCGCGTCTTCGATGGATCGGTAACCGGTGCAGCGGCACAGGTTTCCCTTGAGTGCACGCGGCAAGTCTTCTTTCTGCGCGTCGGTGAGCGCGGCCGAGGTCATGATCATTCCGGCGGTGCAGAACCCACACTGAAAGCCAGGTGCGTCCCGGAACTGCTGCTGAATCGGGTGGAGATCTTCGGGCGTGCCGAGCCCCTCGATGGTGGTCACGTCGCGACCGTCGGCGCGAAACGCGGGTGTGATGCAACTGTGGATCGGTGCGCCGTCGAGCCATACGGTGCACGCCCCGCAGTCACCGCCGTCGCACCCCTTCTTCACTCCGTGGTGTCCGAGGTGCCGAAGAAATGTGCGCAGACACTGACCGGGGAACGGTTCCTCGTCGAACGTCCGTTCGTTCACCGTGTAGCTCATGACCGGCTCCCCGTCAGTTCGATTCGGAGCTCGTCGGCGTAGTGACGGGCCAGATGGAGGCGGTGGTCGGGGGTTCCGTTGGGATCGCTGAACCAGTTCTCGGCCGGGATGGCGTCGACGGCCCGTCGCAGCGACTCTTCGTCCGGCATCGTGTCGAACGTCAGCCGGATCGGATGGGTCGTGCCAGCGGTGATGGTCAAGTGAAAGTCGTGGAGGCCGGGAGTCTGCGTCGCGATCATGAAGATCGTTGACCGTCCGAGGTGAGTGAGACTGAATCGGCGGTGGGCGTGCTGTTTGGTGAGCGCGTGCACCGGGAACTCGATGCTCCGAAGAACTTCGCCCGGCTCCAGGACGTTCTGGTGGTCACCGGTCACGAAGTCGCACGCGTCGACGGTCCTCGCTGTCCCGTCGGCAGCCCACAGTGTGAACGTCGCCTCGAGGGCAACCGCCAGAGTGATCATCGGCCCGGCGGGAAGTGACATACAGATGTTGCCACCTACCGTGGCCGCATTCCACACCTTGAACGAGGAGAGGAAGTATTCGCAACTGACGCGAATCAGTGGACTTGCGTGCCAATTATCCGGCGGCACAAACGCATACAGCTCCGCAACGGTGCACGTAGCTCCGACACTGAAGTGGCTCGTGCCGACCTCCAGTGGTGCCCAGCCGAGTGCTGTGAGGTCGACGAGTCGACGTGTGTCGGGTTGTTCCGCTGAGAACAGCCAGGTTCCGCCGGCCAGCCAGGCATCGCCGGGGCGCCACACGTCCCCTGGGCGATCCGGTGGTCGGCGTATCACTTCGGTAATGGTGGTGATGTCCATGCGCCTGCTCCCCTCGGGGGATGTGTCGTCTAGGAGAGGGACATTACCGAGGTGGCGGGGCACATTCACACTTTTAGTGCATTTCGGGCAGTCGATCGGAACGGACATACGCATCTGCGGCATCGACCAGTCGGCGGTGCATGCGCCGACCGATTCTGGGTACGACTCCTTGAGAGGCGCGATCAGCCTCTTGCTCTCGCGCTGTTGGATTCGGACGCGGCTTCGCACTCGGCGGCCGCGGAGACCGTGCGGGGCGGGGCATTGTGAAACCCTTCGAGGTCGAACGAACAGACTCTTCCGAGATGCGATTTCCGCTCTCGGCCGCGCAACGGGCAACGTGGTTCGCACAACAACTCGACCCCGAAGTCCCCATTCTGATAGCGCACTACGTCGAGTTGCGCGGCGAACTCGACGTCGAACTACTGGGTCGTGAAACGCGAGCAGTTGCACACGAGTTTCAATCTCCGTTGCTGAAAGTGATCGAGGTCGACGGTCAACCGATGCAGTACGTGGACGAGACATTCGAGATCACCGTCCGTCTCGTCGACCTTCGTCGGTCCTCCGATCCGATCGCGGATGCGGTCGAGTGGATGCGTCGAGATTGCCGGACGCAGCTCGACCTGGCCGTCGACGGAATCGTCGAGACCGCTGTGCTGCGCGTGGGCGACGCGCACTATCTGTGGTACAGCCGCATTCATCATGTCGCGCTCGACGGTTTCGGCGCCATGACCATGATGAACCGCATTGCGCATCGGTACTCGGCCTCGGCGGCGAGAGAGGATCCGCAGCCGAGTCGTGCCGCGACCCTGCGCACGCTGTACGACATCGACGAGCGGTACAGAATGTCGGATCGATTCGCTGCCGACCGGGAGTACTGGGCTGAGCGCAATACCACCGTCGCCGGATCCTGCCTGGCGGAGGCTTCTGGACCCGCGCAAATCGAGAGCCGACTCGAAAGCACACTGATGTCGGACCGGAGCTGTGCCCTTCTCTACGAATCCGAGAACCACGCTGCAACGGTCATCGCTGCGCTCGCGTTGTACCTCTCGCGGATGACAGCGAAAGAGACTGTCCAGATTCATGTTCCGATGTCCGGACGAACCACGGCGGTGTTGCGGGGCTCGGGCGGCATGATGGTGAACGTCGCGCCGTTGCTCATCAGAGTCGCCGCCGTCGATACCGTCGGTGAACTCCTCGCCCAGGTTCAGCATGAGCTCATGGGTGCATTGCGACACCAGCGCTGCAGCCTCGACGACATCCGTCGGGACGCCGGCGTGACGAGCGGTCCGGATGGCGAAGCCTCGTATTCCGGGCCCATGGTCAACGTCATGATGTTTCGGCAGGAGGTGCAGTTGGGCGAGGCAGTTGGGGAGTATCACATCGTCACCTCCGGTCCGGTGGAAGACCTTCTGGTCAACCTGTATCCGAGCGGCGACAGACTGCGTGTCGACTTCCGGGCAAACCCGGTCCGCTACGAGGAGGGGGGTTTACGCGAGCACCACCGGAATTTTGTCGGCTTGCTGGAAGAGTTGATCGCGGCTGATCCCGGTGCCGAACTCGCAGAAATTCACGGCCCGACGGCACGGGAGGGCGAGCGACGACAACGCGAAATCCGGCAACTCGAATATTGGAGACTTCAGCTCACCGGGGCGCCCGAACTGTTGCAACTTCCCTTCGATCGAACTAGGCCTGCAACGCAATCGTTGGACAGTGGACAGGTTGAGGTCGTGATCTCCGCCGACACTCACACGCGGATTACAGAAATGGCACGTGATCTCGGGACGGACACACGCGCGGTCCTGCACACAGGCTTTGCGCTTGTGGTGAGCCGTTTGTCCGGTGCTTCGGACGTGGTAATCGGTACGCCGACGGGATCCGACGCGAACATCGTCGCCGTCCGGAGTCGCATCGATCTGGAGACGCCGTTCACGGCGCTCCTGGGCAGCGTCGTCGAGGTCCACAGTAATGCGCAGGCGCACAGAGAGATACGGCTCGAGCAGGTGGTGCAGTCGCTTGCGGTAGAAGATGTACCTGCGTATGCGCCGGTTGTACAGGTGACGTTCGAGTTGGTCGCCAGCGCTGACGAGTACCCTCCCGACATCGGCCGCTTCGATCTCGGTGTGTCTGCTGTCGAAACCTTCGACGAGGCGGATACACCGTCCGGAATTACGGTGACGCTCGCGTTTGCCACCGACCTGTTCGACGCCGAGACGATACGCGGCCTCGGTTTGCGATTCGCGCGCGTCCTGGAATCCGTCACAACAGATCCGGCAATGATCGTCGGCGACATCGACATCTTGTCCGACGACGAGCGATCCGCGATGAGGCCTGTCCGCGGTGACCTTCGCGCTTCGCCTCGCACCTTGGCCGAGTTGTTCGACGGTGCGGCACGCACAAACCCCGACGGCGTGGCTCTCGCGTTTCTCGAAGACGAGTTGACCTATCGCGACCTCGACGAGCGTTCCTCGAAGTTGGCCCGAGTCTTGATCGACCGCGGTATCGGTCCGGAAAGCAGTGTGGCGCTGGGTTTGACGCGGTCGATCGAATCGGTTGTCGCGATGTTGGCGGTGACCAAAGCCGGCGCGGCATTCGTGCCGGTGGATCCGACCTATCCGAGTGAACGTGTTCGCTTCATGCTGACCGATTCCGGCGCCGTACTGGGGTTGACGGTCGTTGCGGAACTTCATCGTTTGCCGGATTCGATTTCCTGGTTGGCGATCGACGACGCTGAGTTCCGTGGCCGACTTGCGCGGTTGTCGGTGCGCTCGGACTCCGATGTCGATCGGGTGCACCCGATCCGGCCCGACAATCCCGCATACGTGATCTACACTTCGGGTTCGACCGGACTCCCCAAGGGGGTGACGGTCTCGCATTGTGGACTGGAAGCGCTTGCTGCCGAACAGCGTTCGAGGTTCGGCGCGACTCAGGAAGCGCGAACGCTGCATTTCTCGACCCCGAGTTTCGACGCCTCGATTTTCGAGTATCTTCTGGCTTTCGGTGCCGGAGCGACCATGGTGATTGCACCGAGCACGATCTACGGCGGTGACGAGCTGTCTCGCTTCCTCGAATCCCAGCGTGTCACGCACGGTTTTATCACTACTGCGGCGCTCGGAACAGCGTCGCCCGAGGGCCTTTCGGACTTCGGTGATGTGGTGGTCGGTGGTGAGGCCTGTCCGCCGGATCTTGTGCAGCGGTGGGCTCCCGGCCGACGGCTGTGCAATGCCTATGGGCCGACCGAGACCACCGTCATGTCGAACATCGGCGAGCCTATGGTGCCGTCGGAGAACATCACAGTGGGCGGTCCGCTCCGTGGATTCGACGAGGTCGTGCTCGATCAGCGATTGCACCCCGTCCCCGACGGTGTCGTTGGCGAGCTGTACATCTCGGGAGACGCGCTCGCACGCGGATACCACCGGAAGTATGCGTTGACGGCCGAACGATTCGTGGCCGACCCGTTCGGTCTCCCAGGCCGGCGGATGTATCGAACGGGCGACTTGGTGCGCCGGCGCCGCGGCCGTGCACTCGAGTACGTCGGTCGTAGCGACTTCCAGGTGAAAGTTCGCGGATTCCGTATCGAACTCGGGGAAATCGACAAAGTCGTGCAGTTGTGTCCGCAGGTCGAGAATGCAGTCACCGTGGCGCGTGCGGGTCCCTCCGGGACAACGATGATCACCACGTACGTCGTACCTGCCGGCGGAAGTGCGCTCTCGACGGCCGATCTGACGCAGTACGCCGCGAGTCGTGTGCCGTCGTACTTGGTTCCCGCGGCCTTTGTTCTTCTCGACGAGTTGCCGGTGACTCCATCGGGAAAGGTCGATCGCGCTGCCTTACCGGCACCTCTGTTCGATGCTCGGTCGGACAACTTTCGGCCGCCCGAGGGCGCCGAGGAACTGTTGCTGGCCGAGATTTTTGCCGACGTCCTAGGCGCCGAGACGGTGGGTGCGGGTGACGACTTCTTCGAGCTGGGTGGGAACTCACTCATTGCCACAAAGCTGATCGCACGAGTCAACGCCGCTGAAGCAGTCGATTTCGGGGTGCGGACTTTGTTCGAAGCACCGACGGTCGAATCATTGGCCCTCCAGGTGCGTGGCGCGAAGTCCTCCGGCGTTGATCCCTCGCGTTCGAAGCGTCCAATCCTGCAGGCACATTCGCACAGGGACAAGATTCCGGTGTCTCCGGCGCAACGACGCCTGTGGTTCGTCAATCAGTTCGACACGTCGTCCCCGGCCTACAACATTCCGATGGTGGTCCGACTGTCAGGGGGGTTGGATGTGGCTGCGCTGCAGCTCGCGATGGGTGATGTTTTCGATCGACACGAATCGCTTCGTACCGTCTACCCGGCGTCGGTCGACGGCCCACATCAGGTGGTAGTTCCTTCGGAACGCGTGACGTCGAAGATGGCGTGGGAAGTATCCGTGGACGAGGAAGTCTTGGACAGGCGCATCGCCGATCTGGCTCGCGAAGGGTTCGACGTGAGCGCGAACGTGCCCCTGCGCGGGTCTCTTTTCAGAATCACTCCGGCCGATCACGTCCTCGCGTTGGTGGTTCACCATATTTCAGCGGATGGAGCATCGCTCGAGCCGCTGGCCCGCGACCTGACCCGCGCCTACGCCGCGCGAGCAGCGAAGCGGACACCGGACTGGCCGCCTTTGCCTGTGCAGTACGCCGACTACAGCCAATGGCAGATCGAACTGCTCGGCAGTGACGACGATCCGGACAATCTCGAGGCGAAGCAGTTGGACTATTGGACGTCCACCCTGTCCGGTCTACCTGCCGTGATCGACCTTCCGCTGGATCGACCGAGGCCCGCGGCACGATCCATGCTCGGTGAATCGGTCCGATTCTCGGTGCCCGCAGACGTGCACAGTGACCTCCTCGAACTCGCTCGGAGCCACAACACGACACCGTTCATGGTGATGCACGCAGTGCTGGCGATCCTGTTGGCACGGCTGAGCGCCTCGCCGGATGTCGCGATCGGCACTCCGGTAGGAGGGCGCACCGAGCGGGTCCTCGACGATGTGGTCGGGATGTTCGCCAACACGGTCGTCCTGCGAACCGTCGTTGATCCCGCCGCGACTTTCGAGGAGATCCTTTCACGAACTCGCGACGTTGATCTGGCAGCGTTCGGGCAAATCGAGGTGCCGTTCGAGCGCGTCGTCGATGCTGTTGCGCCGGAGCGTTCGTCATCTCATTCACCGCTCTTCCAGGTTCTGTTGGAATTCCAGAACACCGCAGATCCTCACCTCGAACTACCCGGACTCGGTGTCGATGTTGTTTCAGTCGACATCGGTGTTGCCAAATTCGAATTGCAATTGTCGCTCTCCGAGCAGCGTGGCAAGGACGGCAGCCCCTTGGGTTTCGACGCCGCTTTCACCTATGCCACCGATATCTTCGAGCGCACCACAGTTACCGAGTTCGGGGAGCGTTTCGTCCGTCTACTCCGGTCGTTTGTCTCGAATCCAACTGCTCCAGTGGGTGATACGGAGATTCTGGGCGCTTCCGAACGTGGGTTGGTGGTGGGTG
>NZ_QAJJ01000032.1:0-5346 GCF_003852455.1 Rhodococcus sp. KBW08 | reverse complement strand
TAGGACACCGCCGAACACAACGTAAGAGAAGCCCCCCAACCAGTCATGGTTGGGGGGCTTTCTCATACCCAAAACACACCCACACACACCACCCCCGACCGCGAGCGAACGGTACGTCCGTCGCCTCAGATCGACCGAACGTACCGTTCGCACGATCAGGGCAGGGCGCACGACTGAGGTCGGCGGGCGCTTTGCCCGGATCAGTCGATGCCGTCGGCGGTGGCTGTTGCATACTTCGGCCGGCCAGTGGGCAGGTACCGCTGGATCATCACGCCTTTCGGAGTTGCCTGCGATTCGGCCAGTTCGAGTGCGATGTCCGGTCCGGAGTCGGGAAAGAGTCGAGTGCCCTGGCCTACGACCACCGGCACGATTAGCAGGATCATCTCGTCGACGAGATCGTTCGCGAAAAGCCAACGGCACAAGTTGCCGCTCCCGTGCACCTGGAGCTCACCGCCGGGTACGGCTTTCAGTTCGCCGATCGCTGTGGCGGTGTCACCTGTAAGGGCGGTCGTGTTCTTCCATTGGGGATCGGTGAGCGTCGTCGACGCAAGATACTTGGGCCGCGAATTCAACGCGCTTGCAATGGGGTTGACATCCGGATTCTCGAACGTGCCCCAGTATCCGGCGAATATCTCGTAGGTGTGTCGGCCGAACAGGAAGGCGTCAGCTCGCTGGTAGACCTGGACGAGGTAATTCATCGCTTCGGTGTCCACCAATGGCGCGGACCATCCGCCCCGCTCGAATCCACCACGGCGGTCTTCGTCCGGCCCACCGAGTCCTTGCATCACTCCGTCGAGAGTGACGATGGTAAAGGTCGTCAGTTTCATAGTCGTACCCATCTCCCAGGCGTCGTCGGATTTCCGCTGTGCCGATATAGACCGTCGGGAAGAGGGAAAGTCATCGAGCGAACGTGGCATTCATCGCCTTGGATCGACCGAACGTGCCGTTCGCTCAGGGGGGGAGGTGAGATCAGGGCTGAACGGGCACGGACTCTGAGGGGGCGGCCTCGGACTCCAAAGCGTCGCACGGAATCGCGAGCTCGGTCTGTTCGAGGCGGCCGCGAAGGGTGATGTTCTCGGTGATCGACCACTGGGCAGCTTCGGCGCTGTCCGCAGCGGCCACCGCCCGTCCGGACGCGGCGACGTTACCCGGAACCGTCTTTGCGACCTCGGACAGTCGTGCTGCCTCGTTGACGGGATCACCGATGACGGTGTACTCGAATCTTTCTCGCGCACCGACGTTGCCGGCTACGGCAATACCGGCAGCGACGCCGATTCCCGCGCTCACTTCCGGAACTTCGGCACGCAGGCGCTGCTGGATCTTGCGGGCGGCGGCAAGAGCGCTGCCGGCGTGATCGTCGAGTGTCGTCGGCGCTCCGAAAATCGCCAGCGCTGCGTCGCCCTCGAACTTGTTGACGAATCCGCCGTGTGCATCGACCTCGTCGACGATGACGTCGAAGAATCGGTTGAGTAGAGCGACCACCGCGGTAGGGGAGTTGGTGGCCGCGATGGTGGTCGAACCGATGACGTCGACGAAAAGAACGGCAACGTCGCGCTCTTCACCGCCGAGTTCGGGGTTGCGGCGAACCGCGTTTGCGGCAACCTCGTGTCCGACGTGGCGCCCGAAGAGATCGCGAATTCTCTCGCGCTCGCGTAGGCCCTCGGCCATTCGGTTGAAGCCGGTCTGCAGCAGTCCCAGTTCGGTCCCGTCGTACACGACGACGGACGCGGTGAGGTCGCCACGGGTGACTTGTTCCATGCCTCGTCGTACGGACCGAATGGGGGCCGCGGCCGATCGAATGTTGATGTACGTCAGCCCGAGTCCGACACACAGGGTGATCCCGCCGATGACGAGGATGGCGATTGCGAGGGCTTGCCACGAAGCAGGTCGGATGAAGCTGAAGACCGCTACGAGCATCAAGCCAGTGACGGGGACTCCGCTTCCGAGCAGCCAGACGAGGATTGTCCGGCCGGTCAGTCCGAGAACGGCAGCCTTGCGGGGTGCTCCGGATTCGAGTGCACGCGCAGCAATAGGGCGGAGTGCGAACTCGCTGAGCAGGTAGCAGAAAGCACAGGTGGTGATACCGCTGAAGGCCACGGTGAACAGAACTTTCGGAATGGTGTCGGGGTCGACGATTCCGTACATGGTCGTGAAGGTGATGAGCGCGGCCGTCCACAGGACAGCTTGCACTCGGGTCAGTCGCCACGGCCCGCGCAGCGCCGCGCGTTGATTCTGCTCGGTTGGCCGGTGATCCTCGGTGGCCCACCGGAGATCCCGCATGAGGCGTTTGGTGCCCCAGAGAAGTCCGATCAGAAAGACACACCCGATGAAGACGGGCACGGCAATAAAGTTGATCCACGCGAATTCGGGGTGGATGATCTCGGGTCCGGGAACCACGAATCCGACGAGCACTATCGCCAGCACCGCTCCGATCAGGTTGGTGACCAGGAGAGGGGCAGTCAGTAGTGCCTGGACGCGGATTCGGCGACGCCTGGGGCTTTCGTCGGTGGATCCGAGCAGCCACGACCCCAGGGGCGCACTCGGGACACGGCTTCGCTGCATAGTGTGTCGAGAGTAGTCGTAATGATCGCTTAGGGTGGTCCGGTGCGCCTAGTTATTGCTCGTTGCCGTGTCGACTATGTGGGACGCCTGACCTCCCACCTCCCTACCGCAAGACGACTGCTGTTGGTCAAGGCCGACGGCTCCGTCAGCATCCATGCCGACGATCGGGCGTACAAGCCGCTGAACTGGATGAGTCCGCCGTGCTGGTTGGTCGAGACCACCGGAGACAGCGACGACATCCTGTGGGTCGTCACCAACAAGGCGGGCGAGGAGCTTCGGATCACTCTCGAGGAGGTCGAGCACGATTCGTCGTATGAACTCGGTCTCGATCCGGGATTGATCAAGGACGGTGTCGAAGCGCACCTTCAAGAACTTCTGGCGGAGCATGTCGAGACGCTCGGCCCCGGCTACACGTTGGTGCGACGCGAGTACATGACGGCCATCGGGCCGGTCGACCTTCTGGTCCGCGACGCGGACGGTGCATCGGTGGCGGTGGAGATCAAGCGCCGCGGCGAGATCGACGGCGTCGAGCAGTTGACGCGCTATCTGGAATTGCTCAACCGCGATCCGCTGCTCGCGCCGGTCACGGGAGTTTTTGCAGCGCAACAGATCAAGCCGCAGGCGAAGACTTTGGCCAACGACCGTGGGATCCGTTGCCTGGTCCTTGACTACGAGGCACTCCGCGGGACCGAAAGCACCGAGTTCCGACTTTTCTGACGCTGTTTAGACTCGAACCATGCCGCGCCGCAAACCTTCGCCGAAGCAAACCCGTCGAACGGATACTCGGCGTGCTCGGGATTCGAGTGCGGAGTCGCAGGCACCCAGTGGTGTGTTGTTCGGCGGGGCGCTGGTCCGGGAGGAACCCGGGCCGGGCGGTGAAATGTACATGGTGAGGCCGATACCCGGTTCCAATGCGACGAAGTTCTACCGGTGTCCCGGTTGTGATCACGACATCAGGCCCGGCGTCGCCCATGTGGTGACGTGGCCTTCGGAACCGGGTGGCGCGAACGAACGTCGACACTGGCACACCGGATGCTGGTCAGGCCGCGGAACTCGCAGCCTGACCAGACGGTGGTCCTGAGCGTCGATCAGTTCCTGGACTGGGCTCGCTGCTCGACGGCGCGGGTGTCGATCTCGGCGGTGTTGGTCTCGTCCGAGTCCTCGAGTACGTCGTCTTCGTCGATACGTGGTTCTGAGTCGACCGGATCTGCGTCGGCTTTCTTGTCTTCGATCTCGAGATCTTCCTCGGCTTCGACGATGACCGGAGCGGGCGGTGAATCGAGGAGTTCGCTCTCCCGATTGACCGATGCGAGCATGGCCGGAACCGAATCGAGTTGTCCGCGAATACCCAAGAGCTGAGCCAGGATTCGGCCACGGAGAACACGCAGTTCTTCAGTCAGTTCTTTTGCGTGTGCGATCTTGCGCTCGGACTGATCGGTGGCGGCCTGCAGCCTGCGCTGAGCCTCGTGCGACGCATCGGCGAGTCGACGCTCGGCCTCTGCCTTGCTCGACGACTCCAGTTCGTTGACGGCGGCGACGACCTTGGCGCGGCGCTCCGACATCGATATGTCGAAGTCTTCGCGGATCTGAGTGCGCTTGGCCTCGGACTCGGCAGCCAGTCGATCCCGCTCGGCTTGTGCGGCTTCGACGATGCGCGCGGCTTCGGTACGGGCCTGTGCCATGGTCTGCTCGTGCATGGTTTCCATCGCGTTGCGACGGTCCTCGAGTTCGGCGATCAGCGACTCGTAGTGCCCACGTAGGCGGGCGCCGTCCTGTTCGGCGATGGAGGTCATCTCGGCTGCGTCGGCCTCGGCCTTCGCGCGCACCTCGGAGGCCTCGTCGGAGGCAAGGCGCAGCATGCGGCTGATGCGATCGCTCATGCCCTCCGCAGTGGTGGGCGGCACCGACAGGCGGTCGACGTCCTTGCGGAGGTCGTCGATGTCGTCGCGTGCATCGTCGAGCTGCTTGGCAAGGTCACGGGCCTGCGCAGCGGCAGCATCACGATCGGCTGCGGTAACTCGCAGCTCCGCGTCGAATCGCTCGAAGTAGTTACGCACCTCGTCGCGGTCGTATCCCTTCCGTGCGATCTGGAACGGAAGTTGGATCGAACCGCGGTCCTGCTCGTATGCCATGGCGACAATCTACCTGGCATACGAGCTGGAGTCGGGTCTGCTAGTGGCTCGCGTCGGGTTCGACCAGTTCCACCAGGACGCCCCCGGCGTCCTTCGGGTGAATGAAGTTGATTCGCGAGTTGGCCGTACCGCGTCGGGGAGCGTCGTACAGCAACCGAACACCGCGCTCGCGAAGCTCGGCGGAGATGGCGTCGATGTCGGTGACCCGGTAGGCGAGCTGCTGCAGTCCAGGGCCGCTTCGGTCGATGAACTTGGCGATAGTCGAGTTCTCGTCCAGAGGCGCGAGCAGCTGAACGGCAGTGGATCCGGCGGGGGAGCCGACGACGGAGAGCATGGCCTCACGCACGCCCTGCGATTCGTTGATTTCCTCGTGGGTCGACACCATGCCCAGGTGCTGCGTGTACCACGCGATCGCCACGTCGAGATCGGGCACCGCGATTCCGACGTGATCGATCGCGACGACGAGGTCGGACGACAAAGGTGCGAGTGCAGAACTGGGGGAGGTCTGTGTCATACCTTTCACGGTAGCGCTACCGTTTGAGGAGTACACGTCGGGATGTGACTTGGCTCTTAGGCCGCACGGAACCGACGACTATGTCTCTTTTGCAGCCGGAGGAAATCGTGACCAGTTCTGTGATTGTTGCGGGAGCTC
>NZ_QAJJ01000031.1:0-13959 GCF_003852455.1 Rhodococcus sp. KBW08 | reverse complement strand
GTTAGATTAGCGGCATGACGACTACAGCAGTGGTGAACCAAAAGGGTGGTTCCGGTAAGTCCACGACCGTGCTGGGATTGGCCTCTGCGGCCAGTGCGCGTGGGTTGGAGACACTTGTGATCGATTTGGATCCGCAGTGCAACGCCTCAGAGGCATTGGGTATCGACTATCCGGTCGAGGGCTATACGGCAGCAGATCTGCTGGCGTCCGACTTCTCTGGTGTGGCTGTGGACGCGGTGCATCCTTCCAAGTGGGACCATGTGAGCATCATTCCGGCGGACCTGGATTTGGCCGATCTAGACGCAGTTGTCGGGCTGGGGGTGGAGCAGCGTCTACGCGCGGCACTCGATAACGAGGAAATCCGACGGCGTTTCCCGTTGATCTTGATTGATTGCCCGCCCAGTGTGGGCAAGTTGGTTTCCAATGCACTCATTGCGGCCGATAGCGCTCTTGTGGCTACTGAGCCCTCATTCATGGCGAGTCGTGGTGTGGGCAAGATTCTTCAGGCGATCGAGACGATTCAGCGGTATTACAACCCATCGCTGATAGTGGCCGGCGTGCTTATCGGCAGGGTGCCGGCGCAGGGTCGTGAAGCGTTGCACCGTGCCGCTGAGATCCGTGAAGCATTGGGGGATCAGGTTCTTCCGCTTGTGGTGCCTCAGCGAGCGGCGGTAGCAGAGGCCGCAGGAGACCGCAGGCCGATCCATCAAGTTCGCCCCTTGGTCGTGGAGGTGACCGCAGCTTTTGACGCCGCATTGGATCGAGTTCTTGGGGAGATTAAGCCGTGAGCACCGGAAAAAAGCCCTCAGCCTTCGCGGCAGCTGCCGCAACGAAGGCGGTAGAGCCTTCTAAACCTCATCCCTTTACTCCGCAGCTGATCCGTCAGGCTGCGGCGACTCCCCCAAGTTTGTCCAAGGACGCGAAAGTGACGGCTTTCGCGACTCGGCTTCCTCCGGATATGCAGCGAATGGTCAAACTCGCTTGCGTAGAGCGCGGTATCCGCATGCAAGATGCCGTGTACGAGGCGCTGTGGCAGTGGCTCAACGCGGCAAAGTAGTGGTCAAGCCGATTTCTAACATTTTAACTAGTTAGCAGAGCTTTCGGACTGGACGCGAAACACGGCGTTTTCTGCGGCAGCCGAGTCGATGAAGCTAGAGGTGATCAGCTCGTATGCCGGAGCGATGACTTCCTCTTCAACTTTCCAGACCGCCGAAACAGTCCACCCGACGAGTCCGTCCGGTCCAGGAGTGGTTTTGCCGAAGAGGTCTTCGAGTGCGTCGAGTTTGTAGCCGAGGTAAACAAGATCATCGGCGGTGTACCAAAACTTTCGCTGCGGATTTGGATCATCTGCGTGGAGTCCGTGGCCATCGACCATGTGTGACGGTTCAGTCATGATTCCCCCGATTGTTTGACGTCAGATCATTGAGAGCTTATCGGCTCCTCATGACTTGTTGTCGCTCAGAATTCTCTCCCACATCGTTTCGCTCAGTGATGAAGGTGCGTAGCGGTCCAAGGTCAGTGTGGCGTGATGTGCATCGGCGTGGACACCTCCAAGATTGTGTAGGTCTTCGCGAGCACCCGCGTTGTATGCGGCGGATGCGAGCGAGGTCAATCGGTCCGGGTACATCGATGAGCCTTTCGAAGGAACGCAACAATGAGATGGCACGAGCGAGGATCCAAGTATCGATCCTCGCTCGTGCCGTTTTGCCTCGAATCGAGGGCCTACCTGGGCAATCTATTTGGGGAAACTTCTGAGAAGGTCTGCGACCGACTCCAGCTGTTTCGCGATCTCATCTTCCTGGCCATACGGAACCAGGAGCCTAAGTGCGGTCGTATCGGAGTCGCCGCGCCGATGAGCATTCAGCGTGACGTAGTTTCCACGCGTAGCTGCAGGTGAATCCACCTGCAAGGCGCTCCCGCTACTGAGAGACGCTTCTACATTTTTGATGACGAATTCGTTGAGCGCGTGGAGTCCCTTGCCGAGGAATACGGCTTGGGAAATTCCTCCAGTGAGAGGGTTTTGGGCATCACCCAATGTCCAGTCAGTGCTCGGGTCCGATACTGCTGCGATGTGCTCCGCGCACAACACGGTTTCTGCTGGATACTCATGGCCCGTCGTTTCTTTGAGAGCGTGGGGCCTGATGTCGGTCTGAGAACATCCGAGAACTGCGCAAGTGGTCATAGCGACAAGCCTAAGGATTCCGACCGACATGTCTGGTTTCGCGGGCGTTGGAACCGTGCGGAGGAAAAGCGCAAGCAGGGATTTCAGGGGTAGCGACGTAGATCAGGCACTGTTAGAACTCAAGCAGGTCCAAGAGGTTGCCTGGATTCGTGTCGGTTGCCGGCACGAGGTAGTGAACTCGGGATTCTGCCACTGCGGAAAGCTCGATCGGCCGGACATTGAATGTCAGACCGACATGCACCACCCGGTCGATACCGGCTCCAATCAGGGGGGCCAGCGTCTCGGAGATCGAGTGCAGGTTGCTTTCCTGGGTGTGTCCGCCGTGAACGATCATGTTCCTCTTCCGGTACAGCCGGGTGAACTCACGGGTCAGGATGCCACTGATCTTTTCGATCTCCTGCCTGGGATCTGTCAAGGCGGGCCGAATGCGCTCCAATGCCAGGTTGTCGACAGATTTCTGCAGGTCAATTTGAGGATTGGCGCGGGCGTGCATCTGAAACAGTCGGGCCCTGTCGATGTTCCTCTCACATTTGTCCATCTCTGCGGCCGCGGTGTCGTCGTGAGTGGTGGCATAGGTTCGCGACAGCCACGAAAGTTCAGCCCGGACCATGCTGGCGGCGACGATGAGGGAGAAGCGCTTCGCTGCGATGGCGTCTTGCCCATCGGACGGTCCGACCATGAGTGACTCGATCGCGGACCAACCGCTCATCACTGCGATATGGGGAGCGGCCGTCCTCAGCGGTTGCACCAGAGCGAGGGTATTGGTGATGTAGTCGAGCATTTCGAGGTCCTGCACCCGTCCGAGGAGTTCGAATGAGCGCACATTGATGACCCGGTTGGTGGCGTGCGTGGGGAATTCGCTGCCTTTCTCCTTCGACCACATGCTCGGGCAGATCACGATTGGGGTGCTGCTGCCGAGGTAGAACTTCGCAGAAAGGTTGGAAATGCGGGACCTGGCCTTGTCTGCGGCCGCGTTGACGTCGCGTGCCTGAACATCGAGCAAGAACGACCCGCGCTGCAACAGGCCCTGAGCCTTCTGCGCGTGAACCCGTTTCCACTGTGCTGTTTGCTGCGCCGTCATCCAGCCCGGCGCGGTCGCCACGTCGAACCCGCCCACCTTCTCGACCGGAACGCAGAAGGTGTATATCCGCTCAGGCTGCCTCAACCGGCGGTCCGCTTCACGCAGGAAGTCACCGATCGTGATCGCGGTCGAGTCGTCGTCCCGAATCGCCCGCAACCAGGCGTACAGGCTGCTCTTGTGCATACCCGCATCCAGAAGATGGGCGGTGATTCGTCGAGCCGCACCCTCCACGTCAATCGGCTTGCCATTGGGGGTTGGGGTATCGAGGGAATCTGCCCAGTTCACGAGGTACGAGTCGTACATACGGTCGATATGTTCACGTAGGTTGATCCAGGCGTGACTCGATTCAGTGATGCCCGGCGTGATCCCCTTGATGGTGCCCTCGACGCACTTGCCGTGATCCGCGATGCCGTGGTCGGTGCGCAAACAGTGCATGACGTAGCTGCGCTGGTCGGTGATCGCCGCCTCCGGAGCTCCAGGCCGGACACTCTCGTCGAGGAGTTCCCGGGCGATCTGCATGGTGCCGCTGCGCCACAGGCGGCGGTGCCAGGGTGCCCGTGTCGATGTGATCTCCATCATTCGCGCTGTGAAGTTCGCATAACGGGGTGGCTCGGAAATCGGCATCGTGTTATCTTATTGGCGTAAACGAGCTACATGTCTCGCTCGACTTGTCGGTGCGGTCATAAGCTCGTTACCTCGTTGAGGTCAGAAGCACCCCCCGGAATCCGGGGGGTGCTTCTCTCTATCTGACCTGGTCATCGCGGCCATAGGTCCGTCCGGTACACGCTCTAGATGGCCCCTTTCAATTTTACTAGGCACTATAAAAGTGAAGGCTAGAGTCACTTTCTAACTTTGTAACAAGTTATTTCTTACTACCGGGCTGCCGCGCCACCGCTGCGCGCTGGCTTGCCAACGAACACTTCGGCTCAGCTTGCACGCGACTCGACGTGGGCCTCATCGTGCCGTTTGGCGTCGTGCAGCAGCCGGCCGACAGTGCCCGTCGAAATACCCATTTCCTCGGCGATTTCTCGGTATTTCATGCCTTGGTCTCGCAGTTCGACAGCGCGTGCACGCCGCGCTTTTGCCCTGTTCAGAAACTCCTGACGGGGCTCAGCAACGAGTCTTCGAGCTGTACGTTCAGAGGAGCCAAGACGTGCAGCTAGTTCGCGCGCAGTAATTGCACGTCGCTTCTTCGCTTGCGCTCCGGTCATAGTGCGATCTCCAACGCTTGTGCGAGGTCATATTTGGTAGCTCGTTGTCGGTTCGCTTCTCGTTTGGCAGGCGTCATAATCTTGCCACTAACAGCTCCGCCTCTACGTCCAATCTCGGATTGCCTTGCGCGGTACTGCTCTTCGGTGAAGTTGCGCCAGATCCATCGTGAGATTGATTGCGCCGTTGCTCGTACCTCGGTGAAGGGTAGAGGTTCGTTGAACTCGGTATTCACAGCGTGGCAGCGCTGGAGTATGAGCTGGTCCCACTCGCGGCTGGTTCCTGTTCGGTGCTGCCACCACTGTGGATATGCCCATTTGCGCGCTGTGTCGAACATGGTGACGTTGCGTCCGAGGCCGGCCGCGCGATCCGGTCTGCGCGGCATCTGGCGAGGGGTGTGGATGGTGGCCAGGTCGCGTAGTTCATAGGGGGAGCTGGGGCCGTAGATCGTTTCCCAATCACTGTGTATCGGGTTTTTGGTCAGTTGCCCTCCGTAGGAGAAATCTCCACCTACGGAGGTCCTGAGGCCTGCCTCAATGCGCTGGGCGAATCGTAATGGTTGCAAGCGTGCGGAGTCCGTACGACAAACAGGTGCGGCGAGCCACCAGCCGATGTGGGCGCGTCCGGAGGGTGATTGCGCGACCCAGTTGGGGGCTGGGTGGTCAGAGGGTTGTTCGAAGGCCCTTAGCGCCGCGTCGGCGTGATCGCAGTCGATCACGATCGAGCCGAGTAACGCATGCGGTGAGTGCTCGACGTAGCGCATGGCTAGTGCGTCGTCGCGACTCATGCGGTATTGGCCTCGCTCAAGGTGGTTCGTCGCATAGGGCCGGTGGGGAAGTAGGACATCATTCGCCCATTGCGTATCGCTCAGAACATTCGCAAGGGCCATGCACGTACTGTGCGGCACCGAAGCGGCCTGTTCGGGTAGGACACGCCGAAGCCATATGAAAAATTATTCGGGTAGGCCGTGCCGAAGCCATATCAGGTATCCCGGCGTCCCCCTCGGAAAACCCCTCCCTCCCATCCGGCTACTAACCCCTACACAGCCTTGCGATCTACGACCCCTGTCAGGGGTGCCCCGTACACTTGACCTGCACAAACAAAGTTCTAAAAACTTTTTTCAGAATTTTTCAGGGATCTACGGGCCGGCGGCACTTAGGAGGGAACGACACCTGAATCTTTTTCAGTTGTTGATCCTTCCCTGGAGGAGATGTGCACATGAGCCGAGCAGCCCGGCCCGAGGGCCCCGCCGCTGATGGCGCGTGCATAGAACCGGACGAGGGCTATCACCATCAAGTTGTCGTCAACTGGCTTGCTGAGGTCGAGTTCGAGGACAAGGCCGAGCATCTGGACCGTCTTCTCGGTGATGAGGACTTGCTACTGAGCCTCCAGTTGGGAAGTTACGCGCCGGCTGTGTGGGATCCGGTTGCGGAAGCGCTCGCTCGCTACGGGGTAGCAGTCATTCGCGCATGGACGCGGCGCGGGTCGATCTTCTCCAAGGTGGAAAAACGCACAGGGTACGCGCTGAAAGCCCCTCCGGAGACTTGGCTGGATGACGTTCATGTCGCTGACGACCTCGCAGACGAGACCGTCGTGCGGGCGATCAACTACTTCAAAGACCACGTGCTGAAGCAGAACAAGTGGGATGCGAAGAAGGGCGCGAGCTTGCGGACGTTCTTCATCGGCCAGTGCCTGTATAAGTTTCCCAACGTGTACCGCGCTTGGTTCAACGAGGAGCGCACCCGACGTGCGGTTGAGTACTGGGCCGATGACGAGGACATGGACTATCTGAGGGGCAGCATTCGAGGGATCGAGTCCTCAGTGATTCCCAAGATGGAAACTGTGGAAGCGCTGCGCAAGGTCAAGACTGACCGTGCACGTGCTGCGCTCCTTTTGCATGCTCAGGGCTACACCTACGAGGAAATTTCCCAGAAGCTCGGACTCGCCGATGCGAAGTCGGTCGAGAACATGTTGACGTACCAGAAGCGACTGCTAAGACGAGGAGCCTAGTGAACAAAAAGGCCGACCAAGCGCCGATCAAAACTCTGATTGAACGGTCCTCTTTCGGGACGCGAAGCGCGCGAGCCGCGAGACAAACCGTCTCGGCGGATCACGGCCGCACGATTGCACGCATCGCGGCCGGCCGCGAAGCCGCCGCCGTCAGAAAAAAGAAAAAATAGTTTCAGGGCTCGGAGCGCTTGCGGCACTTATTAGTGAACGAGAGGTTCACACGGAACCTCCACCACACAAGGAGGCCACTATGGCACACCGGAGCGCGATCACTGGTCGCTACATCGGCAAGGCTGCAGCTGCACGTCACCCCCGCACGAGCGTCACCGAAAGCGGTGCGAACCGTAGCAGCGGAACGCATCACCGCAGCGCGATCACGGGAAAGTTCGTGACGGAGGGAACCGCTGCACGTCATCCCAAGACGACGGTTACCGAGAAGGGCTGATAACAACAGTTTGGTGTGTTCCTGGGGGAAGGGGAAGATCACCAGGAACACACCAAACGATCGACACATATTCGTTGGCAAGCCAGCGCGGAGCGGTGGCGCGGCAGTTGGATCAGTTCACCACTGATCCAACTGCCGCGCCATTTCTATCTGATTACTTCTTGTTGCTGATGCTTATGCCCTGAGTCCGCCGTGAAGTCTTGGGGCCGGCACGGCGAGACCGCTTCGGCTTCACCGGGTCAATGCCAATGCTGGACAGTTCAGGAGCGGTCCATGAACTGGTGATCGCCGCGTCGTAGTCAGTCTTGTATCGATCTTCGAGTTCGGTCACGAGTGCCCTGGCTTCGGAAAGTTCACGCAGCGTCGCGGCGAGCTTCTTGCCGGTCTCTATCCGGTTCTGCACTTGACGGTTGGCGAGTTCTTCGATCGCTTCCGGTGTGGGCGTCGGTGTGTTGGTTTCAGACATGAGTGAAGTGTATGCGCGGACCGTCATATCGAGATGACCAGAAGCACGAGAGAGAGCGCGGCAGCGCCGCCCGGATAGAAGACGCAACCGGGAGGAAGATCGACATCGGTCTTCTCGTTCAGTTGCCAGGCTCCGATGCTCAGAACTGCGCCGACTATCAACACGAAGAAGAGCATCCCTGTCTTGCGCGACAGGTAGTCCTTGAATGGGTTCTCTGTGACGAACTCCGATGCACTCAGTATCAGACTCATGACGCGCAGTGTGGCACCACTTACCGACAGTGACAGGTGGTCGTCTCCGGCCGCTGGCGCGTCCGTTGTAGTCGCCGTGAGTCGGCGCGTTCGCGTGCCTGGCGGCCCGCAATCACTTGCCGCCGCACGGCGACTACCCGCGCTGTGCGCGGTGTGCGCCTGGCGGCGCAGTGTCACGCAAGCGTGACACGTGGAGACTCCACCGTCCGGGCGCGTTGGCCGCACCCGAGCCGGCGAAGCCTCCACGCTGCGTACAGGGCGCGACCGCCCTGAGTACTTGCAGCAGCGAGATATGCCGTTCGCTACGCTCACAGGCAACTCGTCCCGCATTCGCTTCGCTCTTGACGGGAGGGCCGACCCGGCTTCGCCCTGGTCGGTGCGGGTTCCCCGGCCGTTCGCGGTGCCTATCGGCACAGCTCACGGCGCGGGTTCCCCGCAGGGAACGTGTGCGCCGGCGCTCCGCAGCTACGCTGCGACGGCACCAACGGCACACGAGCAGACGGAGAGTGATCGAGCGTGAGGAGTCGAGTAGTGGCGGTCCGGTTGGAACCGAACGAGCATGCCGCATGGTCGGCTGCGCTCGCGGTATCGCCGTGGCGGTCGCTGGCGCATTGGTGCCGCGAGATCGTTAATGATGCTCTGTCTCGTTCGTTGACTGCGCCTGATTCGGCGACCGAGCTGGCCGATATTCCTTCCAGTGAGGCAGCCCATTTTGCGCACTTGTGTGCTCAGCTGAACGAACGCGCGAGAGGCAGCAATAGGTTGGGCCGAGTGGTCGCTGACTCGTTGTCCTCTGCACAGTTTGTAGCGGACTTGGCGCGCACACTTTTGCCTGTCGTTGAAGAGCGAAAAGTTCCGTCTTCTGATAGCGACCAGCTTCGTACAAAGTTGGTCAATGTTCGACTCACTGATGACGAGTTCGATGCATGGACGAGCGCATCGAAGCGCGCCGGATATGCACGTGTTTCGACATGGGTAAGGCATACCGTTGCTGCGCTGATCGGTTACACGATTTCTCCCGTGCCGTTGACCGTGCCCACTGGTTTGGAAGAGGTGCGTAAGAACCTTGCCGGTGCTGTGACAAACCTTGCTCAGCTGTCGGATGTAGCTGAGAATTACGACGCCGTTTTAGCGCAGAAGTTCGCGGACATTCACGTACAGATCGTGGATCTTCTTCGGAGGTATCACGCGCTCGGTAGACGTACATGATCCCGCGTATCAGCAAAGGAACATCGGCGTACGGTGCCCTCGCATACGACCACGGACCGGGACGGCGAGACGAACACACAAATCCTCACAAGGTGGCGGGAAATGTTCCCGGACGCACGTGGCGTGATCGTGCGAAGGCAATCGACCAACACGGACAGACAGCGCGCCCCGAAGTCGTCAAACCGCTGCACCGAACATCCCTGCGGGTATCGGAAGCCGACCGCAAACTGACAGACCGCGAGTGGAAGCAAGTCGCCAACGAGTACATCGAACGGATGGGGTTCGATAAATGCCCGTGGGAGGCAACCCGGCACGCGGATGACCACATTCACATCACCGTCAATCGTGTCCAGTGGGACGGCAAACTTGCCAACACCAGCCATGACTACGCCAAAGCGCAAGCCGCGAGTAGGCACATCGAAAAGGCGCACGGACTCGAAGACGCCAGCCGCAAATTCAAGCGTGAGCGACCGCAGATTTCGAAGGGCGAGAAGGAGAGCGCCGAACGTCGTCAGGTGACACCTGAGCGCGAGCAGCTCCGCGACAAACTCGCCAGAGCCGAGCGCGCCAGTAACGGCACGCGAGCGTCCTACGAGCAGAAGCTCACCGAGCACGGCGTCGAGTTCCGTGCCAACGTGTCAAAAACGACCGGTCGTGTCAGTGGCTACAGCTACGGTCTCGACGGTCACACGGCAAGTCCGAAGGGAGAGCAACAGCGACCGCAGGAACAGGTCTGGTTCAAAGGCTCGCAGCTCGGCCGCGACTACTCGTGGAACAAGACTCAAGAACGGCTCACCGAGCAACAACGGAGCAGTGAAGTCAACCGTGAGACCGATCGGCCGGCCACACCGCGCACGCCGCCGGCATCGATGCCAGAACGACAACCCGCTACTTCGAATCGCGATCGATCGTCCGAGGACGTCGGGCAGCCGATGACGCGTGAGCAAGCACGAAAGGAAGCAGCTCGGCGGGCGGCCGAGCGCCAACCACGCTCTTTGCCTGCGACTGCTCGAACAAACCAGCCAACAGCTCAGCCGACAGGGCAGGGGAGGCCGTCGCCAATGACGCAGGGGAATGAACAGCAACGTCCGATGACGCGGGAGCAGGCACAAGAAGAAGCAGCTCGGCGGGCGGCCGAGCGGCAGCGCGAGCAAGAACGCAACAGGGATCAAGACAAGGGGCGGGGTCGATGAGTGGACAACAGTGGGGGCCGCAGGCCACAGGCGGTGTGCAGGTAGTTCGAAAACTCGGTGGCCGGTATTGGATCGTGCTTGCAGTGATATCGCCGCTCATCACCATGTACCGAGTCGCCAACGGAAATTTTGCCGTGCTGATTCTCGTGATTTGCGGATTCATGGCGTTGATCGGCATCCGAGACGGTGGGACACGAGTGAAGTTCGCCCGAGGCCATTGGATCAGTGCCGTCGTGATTGCGCTCTTTGCGACGTTGCCGCTATTCACCTACGGGCTCGGATACGGCATTGGCCGCGTCATCGCAGGCGGAGGCGTCTTGCCGAAGCTCAAATTTGGCCGACGTAAGAGCGACCGCCAGGAAGTTCTCGCATCACTGTCGCCCAGCCGTCATATCGTGGCAGTCGCCTCACGAGGCTGGTCGAAACCCGGCGGTGGGCATGTGGGTTGGGACGATGCCGGCCGCTACATCGGAGCCAATGCCCGCGGTGCCATGCTGGTTATCGGGCCACCCGGTAGCGGTAAGAGCGCAGCACTGCTGATTCCGTCGATCTACGTTATGCCCGGCGCCGGTGTCGTCAACTCGATCAAGCTCGATCTTCTCCAAGCGACTGCTATGGCGAGAGCCTCGGTGGGCAGGGTTTTCCACTTCGACCCAGGCGGAGGAGAACAGACCCCACCAGGAATCATTCAGGCGCGATGGTCGCCGTTGGTGTCGATCCGTACGTGGGACGACGCTCGAATGATCGCAACCAGAATGGCTGCTCCATTCCTCGGCCAGGATAAGCCCGCCGGAGAATCAGACAGCCACTTCATGGAAAAGGGCCGCGACTGGATCGAAGTTTTGCTGTACGCGGCAGTTCTGGGCAATCATTCGATTTCTACCGTCGCGGACTGGGTGCAGAACCCCGACACAGCTGATGTGACCACCGAGGTGGACAGCGCACTGATCTACGCCGCGAGTAACGGTGACCAAGGCGCGAGAATCGCAGCAGGGCAACACGCCGGCCTTCTCGCCATTCCGGACCGCGAGCGAGGCTCGGTCAAGTCCAGCATGACGCGACTCTTTCGGATCTACGGCAGCGTGGCAGCTCGCCAGATCGGTACAAATCCGAACTTCTTCCCGAAGGACTTCGTTCGCAGCTCCGACACCCTCTACATCACCGCCAGCCCTGAGCGGCAACAGGAATATGCGCCGTTGATCGCCGGCCTACTCGAAGAGATCCGGTTCGCCACCTACCAGCGGCACGCGGCAGAGGAGCAGGGGTTCGAGCCGCCGCGCCCACACGTGACATTCGTCCTCGACGAAGCCAACAACACTGCACCAATTCCGTTGCCCGCCATCGTAAGTGAAGCGGGTGGACAGTCGCTTCATATCATCGTCGGAATTCAAGACCTCTCCAGAGCTCGCGCCCGATGGGGCCAAGCCGCCGATGGGTTCCTGACGCTCTTCCCCACGAAGGTAGTGCTCAACGGTGTGATCGAGCCGTACACCCTCGACGCCCTCAGCACTGCCTCCGGAGAATACGACCGACTGATGATGGGCTACAGCGAATCGACCTCGTACGTCGGCCAGTTCAACATTCCCATCCGCCAGCAGAACCCTAATTTCTCGACGACCCGACAAAAAGTTCTTCACCAAGGAGACATCGCAAGTCTTCCTCCTGGGAAAGCTCTTCTGTTCGAGGGCGCGAATTGGGGCCTGATCAATATCAGCATGCATTACTCAGATCCGTTGTGGCACAGCGTGCAATACGACGGACAGATGCAAGCTCACTATCTTGCGCAAGCCAATCAGGCTGCGCTCAACATCGGCCCGAACCAGGTGCCGATCCTACGAAAGGACACGCAATGAACACGAGACTGCGAATAGCGGTGCTCTCGATCGCAGCAGCTGCATCGGCCGGACTGACGGCCTGCACTGTATCCGCACAGGACGACAGCCAGGCCACCCCAAATCTGGCCGACACCATCACAACCACTTGCGACGAAATCGGCCCAGGGACGCTATCCGTCGAGATGGATGCCGCAATCACAGCGGCGAGGGGGCTGGCGGAAACTGGCGAACAGAAAAGCCGTAGAGCGTGCGACGACTACCGATCTGGAACCCTGCTCGCATCGCTTCGCACATTGCCGGTGACTTGGGATCGACAGTGCCTCGAGGGGGCCGGATGGACTCTCTCAGAGGACCAGACTCCCCTCCAACTCGGCGGTATCCCTGGTCACTACTACCCGGCCGAGGTCGCACATTGCGGGACGCCGGTCGTATCTTCCGAGTCGTGCGAATCCGTACGGCAAGCACTCGCGCCTAACCAAGCTGCACTGAACTACGAAACTGCTTCAGTCATAACGAAACTCGGCTGCACCAACATTGAGGTTCAAATGCCTAGTTGATCGACTGATGAAACTGGTGGGAACGGGCGGATGGTAGCCGCCCGTTCCCACCTCACAGTTTCGCTCATAAATGATGTATCCACGAATAGGGGAGGACAGCAGAACATGAAGAACATCGATCTAAAGCGGGCCGTGGCCAACTACACCGACTTTCTTGCTCCGATGCCAGCAGGAACGTCGGTGTCGAATCAGTCGTCTGCGCAGCTAACGCTGGCTGAAGTCATTGAGAAATTGACCCAGGGGCAACTTCCGCTTCGGTTTACGGCGTACGACGGCAGTGCCACTGGACCCGAAGATGCATCGCTAGGTTTGAATCTCAAAACTCCTAGGGGCACAACATATTTAGCTACAGCTCCTGGTGAGTTGGGCTTGGTTCGGGCCTATATTTCGGGAGATCTGGAGGGTGTTGGAGTGCACCCGGGCGACCCCTACGAGCTGTTACACAGTTTGGCTGAAAATTTGAAGTTCCATCGGCCGCCAGTCAAAGACCTCGTGCAGATCGTTCGTTCGATCGGTTTGAGCAATCTGCGCCCTATAGAGCCGCCCCCGCAAGAAATCGTGCCGCGCTGGCGGCGTCTGGCGACCGGCTTGCTCCATTCCAAAAGCCGTGATGCCGAGGCGATACATCACCACTACGACGTATCGGACAAGTTCTACAGCTACGTACTAGGCCCCTCGATGGCCTATACCTGCGCGATCTACCCGAGCCTTGACTCCACCCTCGAGGAGGCTCAGGAGAACAAATACCGAGTAGTTTTCGAGAAACTGGGACTCAAACCGGGTGATCGTCTGCTGGACATTGGGTGTGGGTGGGGTGCGATGGTCCGTTACGCCGCCAAGCGAGGCGTAACGGTCATTGGCGCGACCTTGGCTGCCGAGCAAGCAGAGTGGGCGCGTGCGGCGATCGAAGCCGAAGGGCTTTCCGATTTGGCAGAGGTTCGTTTTTCGGACTATCGAGACATTCAGGAAAAGGACTTTGATGCTATTTCCTCGATGGGTATGACCGAACACATTGGAGTTCAACAGTATCCGACGTATTTCGGGTTCTTCGAGGAGAAGTTACGGCCGGGCGGAAGGATGCTCAACCACTGCGTGACTCGGAGAGACAACAACCTCAAGTTCAAAGGTGGCCCCTTCACTGACAGGTATGTCTTCCCTGACGGGGAACTGACCGGCTCGGGGCGCATCATCACCGAGATTCAAAATGCAGGGCTGGAAGTTCTTCACGAGGAGAACTTGCGGGAACATTACGCAACGACTCTCCGTGACTGGTGTCAAAACCTTGTCGACAACTGGGACGACGCCGTTGCCGAGGTAGGTGAAGAAACCGCACGAATATGGGGTCTCTTCATGGCGGGCGGGCGAGTTCGATTCGACCGAAACTACCTCCAGTTGCACCAGGTCCTCGCAGTCAAGACGCCGAAATCGGGCGACCACGGATTGCCCCTAGGTCAATGGTGGGATCGCTGACTGAATCAGGGAAAATTAGCTAAAAACAGCATGTCATGCCGCTAATCTAAC
>NZ_QAJJ01000030.1:0-126262 GCF_003852455.1 Rhodococcus sp. KBW08 | reverse complement strand
CGTAAAGCCCTCCCGGACACTACTTTTACAGCCGCGGGCTATCGGATGCCGAGCACGCGAGCCGAAGTTCTGGTCGCCCGAGCCGTCGCCGAGGTACTCGGTCTCGACCAGGTGGGCGCGGATGACAATTTCTTCGAACTCGGTGGAGACTCGCTCAGCGCCACTCGCGTCGCAGCGCGCATCAGATCCGAGTCGATCACGAACGTGGGGGTGAAGGCCCTGTTCGACACTCCTGTGGTCGCTGATCTGGCGGCATCTATCGATCCACTGGAAGCTGCGCTGCGAGGTTCGGGGCTGGAAGGTTCGAGGATTTCGGAAATCGCGGGTAAGCCGCGGCCAGAACACATTCCACTATCGCTCTCACAGACGCGTATGTGGTTCGTCAACCAGTTCGACACGTCGTCTCCGCTCTACAACATCCCCGTCGCACTACAATTGGACGGGTTCCTGGATTCGGGTGCGCTCGAAGCCGCACTGGGTGATGTGGTGGAACGGCACGAATCCCTTCGAACGCTCTTCCCGACGTCCGCGAACGGGCCCTACCAGGTGATCGCCGAACCAGCGCTCGCTGCTCCTCGAATCCACCCCGTGCCGATTCCCGGCGAGCAGCTTTTTACGGACTTGCACGCGTTCTTCGACATCGGATTCGATGTGTCCGAAGAGTTCCCGCTGCACGTGAGGCTACTCCGAATCGGCCCGGAGCAGCATGCTCTTGCGATCGTTGTTCACCACATCGCCGCGGACGGTTTCTCGATGGCACCATTGGCACGTGACCTGATGCGCGCCTATACATCCCGTGCTCAGGAGCAGATTCCGGACTGGGCGCCACTGCTCGTCCAGTATCCCGACTACAGCCTGTGGCAGCGAGAGATCCTCGACGCAGAAGTTGGTACGGAAACGTCGTCCTCGGAGGAATTCGATTATTGGACAGCAAAGCTGTCGGGTATTCCGGAAGTCTCGCCGCTCCCTCTCGATCGACCGCGGACGCCGAAACGGTCTGCCGAGGGTGCGGTGGTTTCGATGGACTTCTCGCCCGAGATCCATCGAGCTTTGAACGAACTTGCACACCAGAATGGTTCGTCCCTGTTCATGGTGATGCATGCGGCTCTCGCGGTACTGCTGGCACGGCTCACGACGGCGGACGACGTAGTGATCGGGACCCCGGTCGCAGGTCGCGGTGCATCGGTGTTCGACGATGTGGTCGGGATGTTCGTCAACACGCTCGTGCTTCGCACTCCTGTCACTTCCGGAGCAACCTTTGGCGAGGTGTTGGCCGCGGTGCGGTCAACCGATCTCGGTGCACTGGACCATGCAGACATTCCCTTCGAGAGGTTGGTGGATTACCTCTCGCCCGACCGTTCCACCGCACATTCACCTCTCTTTCAAGTACTCCTCGAATTCCAGACCGATACGGGACTGCGCTTCGAATTGCCGGAACTGACGGTTCGCTCGCTCGATGTCGATCTCGCGGTTGCAAAATTCGATCTGCAACTGAGTGTGATGGAGCACGTCGACGAGCACGGTGATCCCACCGGTATCAGCGCCGGTTTCCGTTATGCAACAGATATTTTCGATCGGATGTCGGTGGCGCGCATCGCGGCGCGCTTCGAGAGAGTGATCGGCGCCGTGATCGAGAACCCGTCGGCGGTCGTCGGCGATATCGACATACTTCTGGCCGGCGAACTCAGCGGGGTGCTGGGTGCGCCCTCGGCCTCGGGCTCGGCCTCGGTCTCGGCCTCGGTCTCGGGCGTCGGAACACACGAGGATTCTTTGTCGGATCTCTTCGATCGCACGGTGCGGACGTCCGGGGATGAGGTGGCGTTGCGCTGCGGCGGATTGTCCGTCACCTACCGCGAACTCGACGAGCGAGCAAACCGCCTCGCTCGACTATTGGTGGCGCAGGGGGTGATGCCGGAAACCCTGGTGGCAGTCGCGATGGCCCGCTCGATCGACCTGATGGTGGCATTGCTGGCGGTGGTGAAGGCCGGCGGCGGATACATACCGGTGGACTTGACCTCTCCGGTCGACCGGGTGGACTTCGTGCTGCGTGACTCCGCGCCGAAGTGCGTGCTGACCACTCGGGCCGACGGCGACGACATACGAGACAGTGACGCAGTCGCAGACAACGAGATTCCAGTGATTGCCGTGGACGACCAGGCGATTCGCGTTGCGCTGCACAGGTTTTCTCCGCTTCCGGTGACCGACCGAGATCGGCTGCGACCGCTCCGACCCGAATCGGTGGCCTACGTGATCTACACCTCGGGGTCTACCGGGCGCCCGAAGGGTGTGCAGGTTTCTCACCGCAACGTGGTGACGTTGCTGGCAAACGCCAGAGAGCTCTTCGGCTTCGACAGCGGCGATGTGTGGACGATGTTCCATTCAGAGGCATTCGACTTCTCGGTCTGGGAAATGTGGGGTGCTCTCGCACACGGTGGCCGACTGGTACTGGTCGACTACTTCACGGCCCGTTCACCAGAGGCATTCCTCGAATTGCTACGGCACGAACGTGTCACGGTGCTCAATCAAACTCCCACTGCCTTCTATCAATTGGCGGAAGCCGAACGGCTTACCGGGGGTGGAGCTCTGTCATTGCGCTACGTGATCTTCGGCGGAGAAGCCCTCGACTTCGGACAGGTGACGCGCTGGTACGCCCGCCGCGGGACTTCGTCACCAGATCTGGTCAACATGTACGGCATCACCGAGACCACCGTGCACGTCAGTCACCTACCGCTCGATCGTGAGCTGGCGCGTGAAGGATCTGCTTCGGTGATCGGGCAGGCGTTGCCCGGGTTGCGTGTGTACGTGCTGGATCAGCGGCTGCATCCAGTGCCGCCAGGTGTGGTGGGTGAACTGTATGTCTCCGGCGATCAGGTTTCACGCGGATACCTCGGCCGGTTCGGTCTGACTTCCGCGCGGTTCATTCCCGACCTCACGGTCAGTGGGGCGCGTATGTATCGGTCCGGTGACCTGGGGCGCTGGAACGACAGCGGGCAGCTGGAGTACCTCGGACGAAACGATCTGCAGGTGCAGGTGAAGGGGTACCGAATCGAACTCGGCGAGGTGGAGGCTGCGCTGCTCTCCGGAGTGGGCGTGTCTCAGTCGGCGGTGGTGGCCCGCAGAGACCGGTTGGTGGGCTACGTGGTACCGGAGCCCGGTGCGACCATCTCTCCGGCGGCGTTGCTCGAGTATCTCTCTCAGAGGTTGGCGCCGCACATGGTCCCCGCTGTCGTGACGGTTCTCGAGGTTTTGCCGCTGACGGTGAACGGGAAGCTCGACCGGAAAGCGTTGCCTGAACCTGATTTCGGGCGACAGGCAACCGTGAGCCGTGGCCCCGCCTCCGAGACGGAAAACATCCTTGCGGGCCTGTTCGCCGAAGTTCTGGGACTCGACGAGGTGGGGGTCGACGATTCGTTCTTCACTCTCGGCGGTGACTCGATCATGTCCATCCAGTTGGTGACGCGCGCCAAGTCTGCCGGAGTTCTGATCACACCGCGGGAGGTGTTCGAACTCAAAACCGTGACAGCGCTGGCCGAGACGGCTGGAATGGCCGGCAACCGCGTTGTGCTCGACGAGTTGCCAGGCGGCGGCGTCGGTGAGATCGAGTTGACGCCGATCATGAAGTGGATGATTGATCGTGGTGGAGATTCTCGCCGGTACTCACAATCTGTTCTGCTCACGATTCCTGCCGCGGTCGACGAGGGCACGCTGACGCGGGCCATCCAAGTCGTGGTGGACCATCACGACGTACTCCGGTCGAGCCTGCGGGCGTCGTCGCCCCCAGACTCCGTTCGGCGGATGGACGTTGCGCCTCCAGGTGCAGTGCGGGCCCAGATACTCGTGCATCGCATGCGTGTCGACAGCGCTGTGGCGCAGACGGTTTCGACGGCACTGAAGGCCGCTCTGGATCGGCTCGACCCGGAGACCGGGGTGATGGTGCAGGCAGTCTTGCTGGATACCGATGCACACGACGAGAAACGGTTGCTTCTCGTCGCTCACCATCTCGTGATGGATGGGATCTCCTGGCGAATCCTGATCCCCGATCTGGCACTTGCTTGTGCGCAGCTGCAGTCAGGCGTCGACCCTTCACTGGCTCCGGTCGGGACGTCGATGCGTCGATGGGCACGTGGCCTTGTCGACGCCGCGCGCGAGCCGGATCGGGTGGCTGAACTCGACTATTGGCGAGAGGTGCTCGAGGGTCCCGATCCGAATCTGGGTGTGCGCGCTCTGACGAAGAGGGACACCGCCTCGGCCACCACTGACATCGAAGTACGAGTTCCCACGGCATTGACCGAGGTCGTGTCGACGACAGTGCCGCAGGCGATTCACGGGAGCGTCGAGGACGGTTTGTTGACGGCTTTGGCTCTTGCGATGGTCCGCTGGCGCAGGGACCGCGGGGTCGACAATCCGGAGACGTTGATCAGTCTCGAGGGTCACGGACGCGAGGAGCAGGTGGTTCCCGGGGCAGATCTTGCTCGCACGGTGGGATGGTTCACATCGATCTTCCCGGTGCGGATCGATTTGAGCGGAGTGGATCCGATCGACGCCTTCGCCGGAGGCCCGGCCGCGGGCGTCGCTGCCAAGGCCGTCAAGGAACAACTCCGGGCGGTGCCGGACCGCGGCGTCGGCTTCGGGTTGCTGCGCTATCTGAACCGCGAAACGGCACACACTCTTTCGCAACTTCCCGTGCCGCAGATCAGTTTCAACTACCTCGGACGCGTCGGTGGATCCGACTCCGACGCTTCAGCGGGATGGGTACCGATCCGTGACGAGGACCTGCGGACGGTTGCGGCCGTCGATCTTCCGCTCGCCGGCGTTCTCGAGGTCAACGTGATGACCGTCGACAACAGCGACACCGACAACAGTGACACCGAGGACGGCCCGCAGCTCGTTGCCAGCTGGACGTTCCCACCGGACATTCTGGGTGCGGACGACGTTCGGCAACTGGCGCAGTGGTGGCTCGACGCACTGGCCGGGCTCGGAGAGTACGCGGCGGACGGCGGCGGATTCACACCCTCGGACTTCGACCTGGTCGATCTTCGACAGGACGCGGTCGACGATCTCGAAAGTCGGTGCCCCGACCTGAGCGACGTCTGGTCGCTCTCTCCATTGCAGGCGGGGTTGTTGTTCCATGCCGAACTTGCCGAACGATCGGTCGACGCATACCTCGTACAAGTGGCTCTCGATCTTGCCGGCGCAGTCGATTCGGAGCGCCTGCGTCGCGCCGCCGACGCGCTGCTCCGCAGGCATGAGAACCTGCGTACCGCCTTCCTTCACGGAGCGGACGGCCGTGCCGTCCAGGTGGTCCGAAGCAACGTGGCAGCGCCGTGGCAGGAAATCGACCTCACGGGTGCAACAGATCAGGATCGTGATCGAGCGCTGGCCGAGGACCGAGCGCGCCCGTTCGACATGGCGCGGGCGCCGTTGATCAGATTCACCCTGATCGCTCTCACCTCCGAAAAGTTCACGCTGGTGCTCACCAACCATCACATCCTTCTGGACGGCTGGTCCATGCCACTGCTGATCCGGGAATTGGCGACGCTCTATGCCGCTGACGGTGAAGTGTCGGCCTTGCCTCACGCGCGCGCGTATCGCGATTATCTGACCTGGATGAGCCGCCGCGATCTGCAAGCCTCGAGAGCTGTATGGGCGAGAACGCTGCGCGGAGTCGAAGGACCGACGCTGCTGGCTCCGGCGGTTCGATCGCGTCGACTCTCCACGATGGCGGCCGAGTGGGTGTTCGATCTGAACGAGGAATTCACGGCCTCACTTCGCGGGATGGCGCGTGAACTCGGACTGACGATCAACACAATTGTTCAGGCATCGTGGGGGATCGTCCTCGCCGCACTGACCGGGAGAGACGATGTGGTGTTCGGTGCGACGGTGTCGGGTCGACCTCCCGAGCTGACCGGGATCGAAACCATGGTCGGGCTGTTCATCAACACAATTCCGGTCCGAATCACGCTGCGCCCGAGAGAAAGTATCGGCACCTTCCTCGCGCGGATCCAGGCCGAGCAAGCAGAGCTGTCGGATCACCACTATCTCGGGCTTTCCGAGATCCAAGGAGCCACCGGGCCGGAGACCGGCTTCGACACGTTGACTGTCTTCGAATCGTATCCCGTTGACCGTCAGGGTCTTTCGTCCGATACCGATATTGCGGGGATCCGAATCTCCGATGTCCAAGCCAAGGACGCTGCCCACTACCCGCTCAGCCTGGTGGCATCGGTCGACACCAGGCTCCGCCTGAAATTCGAGTACCTACCCGAGGTGTTCGGTGCCGCCGACATCGAAGAGATCGCCGGACGACTGCGGCGTGTACTAGAAGCGTGTGTCCAGCCGGATCGCCCTGTGGCAGTGGTGTCGGTGCTCGCCCCGTCCGAACGTGCCGAGTTGGTACCAGCCCGTGGCACGGTTGGTGGGTCGTCGCGTGTTTTCCCGGAGATCTTCGACGTGGCAGCCCAGCGTGATCCGAACGCGTCGGCCGTGGAATCGACGGACGGCAGCATGACCTACGGCGAGCTGGACATCCTCTCCAATCGCATTGCTCGCGTGCTTGTCTCGCAAGGTCTGGGAACAGAGGACTACGTCGCAGTCGGTGTCCCACGTTCTCTCACGTCTGTGGTAGCGATACTCGCCGTCGCCAAGACAGGCGCTGCATTCGTGCCGATCGATCCCGACTATCCAGACGAGCGGATAAACCACATGCTGATCGATTCGAAGGTCGTCTTCGGATTGACCACCGCCGCTGACCGAGATCGACTGCCCGATATCGCGGAGTGGCTGATTCTCGACGATCCGCACTTCACGAAGAAGTGCGAGGGATTCTCGGGGAGCCCACTGACCGACAACGACCGACTCCGTCCGATCGGGTTGGATTCAGCCGCCTACGTCGTCTACACCTCGGGGTCGACCGGCGTACCCAAGGGTGTCGTGGTCACGCAGCGAGGGCTCGACAACTTCGCCCGAGACCAGGTCGAACGCTACGGCGCAACTCCACAATCACGCACGCTGCACTTCTCCACTCCGAGTTTCGACGGGTCGCTCTTCGAATATCTGCAGGCGTTCGGCGCCGGGGCGACGATGGTTATCGCTCCACCCGGGATCTACGGGGGTGAGGACCTGGCGCAACTGCTGGCCGAGCACGCCGTCACGCACGCGTTCATCACCACGGCGGCACTGGCATCGGTGGATCCGGCTGGGCTGGAACAACTTGCGGACGTCGTATTCGGGGGCGAGGCGTGCCCGCCCGACCTCGTCGCACGCTGGGCACCTGGCCGCCGCCTGTACAACGCGTACGGACCGACCGAAGCAACCATCATGTCCAACGTCAGCCCGCCGATGGCCGCCGGGGAACCGATCACGATCGGTGGACCCGTCAGGGGCGTCAGCGAACTGGTGCTCGACGCTCGACTTCAAGCGGTTCCCGTCGGGGTCCCCGGCGAGCTGTACCTGGCCGGATCTGGCGTGGCACGGGGATACCACCGAAGGTCGGGGTTGACGGCAGAACGCTTTGTCGCCAACCCGGCTGACCCGGGAACGCGGATGTACCGCACCGGCGACATCGTGCGATGGACGCCGGACATGTGTGTCGAGTACGTCGGGCGAAGCGACTTCCAGGTCAAGGTCCGAGGCTTCCGTGTCGAACTCGGTGAGATCGACAGTGTGCTGACGGCGGAGCCCAACGTCGGATTTGCCGTTACGGTTGCCGATTCCGGCCGTACCGGAGACACCCGACTCGTGTCGTACGTCGTGCCTACGGCAGGTCAACTGGACACCGGGGTCTTGATTCGCGCCGTGGCCCGGCGCTTGCCTGCGCACATGGTGCCTGCCGTTCTCACGGTGCTCGAGAACATTCCGTTGACCGCTGTCGGAAAAGTCGACCGTTCGGCGTTGCCCAGCCCCGAGATCGGCACAACCACAGGGGATTTCCGGCCCCCGGTCGGACCGGTCGAACAGGCGGTGTCGGACGTGTTCGCAGAGGTGCTCGGCCTGGAACGAGTCGGTACCGACATCAGTTTCTTCGAGCTCGGGGGAAATTCTCTCAGCGCCACTTCGGTCGCGGCGAGGCTGCGGGCGGTGCTCGGAGCCACCGTCGGGGTGCGGGACCTGTTCGAGACGCCGACGGTGGCCGAGTTGGCCACGGTGATCGACCAGTCGGTTGCCGAACGGTCGGAGCGACTGGAACCGCGCCCCCGACCCGACGACATCCCCTTGTCGTTTGCCCAGCAGCGAATGTGGTTCGTCAATCAACTCGACACCAGTTCTCCCGCGTACAACATTCCGCTCGTGGTGCGGCTGAGCGGTGAACTCGACAAGCCGGCGTTGAGATCAGCGGTGTCCGATGTCATCGCCCGCCACGAATCGCTGCGAACGATGTTCCCGGTCCGCGGCGACGGACCGGTCCAGCACATCGTGCCCACCGAGAGCGCCGCGCTGCCGCAACTGGCCGAGACATCGGTGACCGACGAACATCATCTCCGTGACGAGCTTGCCCGAATGGTCTCGGCCGGTTTCGACGTCGCCGCACGAATTCCCCTGCGGGCATCGTTGTTCACCATGAATGAGCGCGAACACGTACTTGCCGTAGTGGTGCACCACATTTCGGCTGACGGCTTCTCGATGTCTCCGCTGACCCGAGACGTGATGATTGCATACGAGGCCCACGCGCACGGCGGGGAACCCCAGTGGACGCCGCTTCCAGTCCAGTACGCCGACTTTGCGCTCTGGCAACGGGAGATTCTGGGCTCAGCCGACGACCCGGGGTCGGTGATCACCGAGCAGTTGGCTTACTGGCGACGCGCACTGTCAGGCGCTCCCGACCTCTTGGAACTTCCGCTCGATCGAGACCGGCCGACACAACAGAGTTTTCACGGCTCGCGGATTCACTTCTCGATCAGCAGTGATCTTCACCGCCGGATTCGGGACGTGTCGAGGCAGCATGAGTCCACTGCATTCATGACTGTGCATGCAGCGCTCGCGCTCTTGCTGGCACGTTTGGGCAGCACCGACGACATCGTGATCGGAACGCCGATCGCCGGCCGAGGAGATCGTGCCCTCGATGATCTGGTCGGCATGTTCGTCGGCACGCTCGCACTGCGCACACGGGTGGATCCGGCTCGATCGTTCCGGGAGTTGGTTGCGCATTGCCGCGAAGTCGACCTTGCCGCGTTCGCTCATTCCGACGTTCCCTTCGAGCGGGTAGTGGAGGCGGTCGGGCCGAAACGGTCGAGCGCTTATCCGCCGATTTCCTCGGTGTCCCTCGAATTCCAGAACAACGATCGGCCGATTCTGAACCTGGCGGGACTGGAAGTCCGCGGGATCGACCCCGAACTCGAGGTAGTGAAGGTAGACCTGGAATTCCTGCTCGCCGAAGAGTACGACGATCGCGGTGCACCGGGAGGAATGAGCGGAGCCGTCGACTTCGCCACTGATCTCTTCGACCCCGGCACGGTCAGCGGGTTTGCCGACATGTTCGTTCGTGTACTCGAGTCCGTGACCCGGAATCCGGAGGTACCGATCGGTGACATCGATCTACTCGGCGATCGTGAACGTCGCGCGTTGACGCCGGCGCGTGGGCTCCCCGAAGTACCTCCGAAACTGTGGCCTGAGTTGTTGGCGGACGCGGTGGCGATCGATCCGGACTCGGTGGCCCTGTCGCTGGAGAATCGGCATCTCAGCTATCGCGACCTGGACGAGTGGTCGAATCGTGTTGCCCGGGAGTTGTGCGGTCGGGGTGTGGGCCCGGAGACCTTCGTGGCGCTGGGAATGCCTCGCTCGATCGAATCGGTGGTGGCGATCTGGTCGGTGACCAAAGCCGGAGCGGCTTTTGTGCCTGTCGATCCGGCCTATCCGCGCGAGCGCGTCGAATACATGCTCGCCGATTGCAGAGCCTCGCTCGGTTTGACTGTGCAGTCCAGCCGAACTCACCTACCCGACGTTGTTCCCTGGCTGGAACTCGACGACTCACACTTCGCCCGACGGGTAGCCGCGCGGTCGCCGAAACCGATCACCGATGACGATCGAACCGGTGAACTGAACCTCGATCATCCGGCCTACCTGATCTACACCTCGGGCTCCACCGGGAAACCCAAGGGAGTGAACATTACTCATCGAGGTTTGGCGAGCTTCACGGCAGAAACTCGTGAGAGGTTCGAGGTCACACACGACTCTCATGTTTCACAGTTGGCCTCGCCGAGTTTCGACGCTTCCATCTTCGAGTTGACGATGGCATTCAGTGCGTCGGCGCGAGTGGTGATCGTTCCGCCTGCTGTGTTCGGTGGCGCCGAATTGGCCGATGTCTTCCGGCAGGAGCAGGTCACACATGCCACCATTACACCGACCGCGCTGGCGGCGTTGGGTGCCAACGGTTTCGAGGCGCTCCGTGTTCTCGATCTGGTGGGCGAGGCCTGCCCGCCGGAGGTCGTCGCGCAATGGGCACCGGGTCGGAGGCTGCACAACGGCTACGGCCCGACTGAAACCACCGTGCAGGCAAGTGTCAGCGATTCGATGAAACCCGGTGCGGGAGTGAACATCGGCTCGCCGGCAGTGGGCTTCGGCTTCTTGGTGCTGGACGGGCGTTTGCAGCCCGTCCCGGTCGGTGTGCCGGGGGAGCTGTACATCACGGGCCCAGGTATGGCACGTGGGTACCATAATCGGGCGTCGCTCACGTCGGAACGATTTGTCGCTTGCGTGTACGGGTCGCCGGGGCGCCGAATGTACCGCACCGGGGATGTCGTGCGTTGGCATGAGTCCGGCGGTGCCAGCGCCGAAAGCGACAGTGCCGAAATCGTCGGGTCCGGCGAGGGCGCACATCACACACTCGAATACATCGGGCGAAGCGACTTCCAGGTCAAGGTCCGCGGATTCCGGATCGAACTCGGCGAAATCGATGCAGTTCTCATGCAGCATCCGGCCGTGGGCTTCGCTGCCACCATCGGCCACGTCGGACCGTCGGGTGACACGGTCCTGGTGTCGTACGTGCGCGTGTCAGCTGCCGACGCCACGGACAGCGACGAGATACGGGCGTATGCAGCCGACCGACTACCCACCCACATGGTTCCGTCGGCAGTGGTGCTTCTCGAGCGGATTCCGATGACACCGGTGGGCAAGCTCGACCGAAAGGCTCTACCGGAACCCGAATTCGGTTCGGCTGCCGCCGAGTTCCACGAGCCGGTCACTGATACCGAGCGCGCCGTGGTCGACTCGTTCGTCGAGGTTCTGGGTCTCGACCGGGTGAGCACTACCGACAGCTTCTTCGACTTGGGTGGGTCCTCCCTGGTAGCCACCCGAATCGTCAGCGCACTGCACTCCCGTTTCCAACGCAGAATTCCGCTTCAGTGGATGTTCCTCGACCCGACGCCCGCTGGAATCGCTCGACGCCTCGACTTGACGACCGTGGACGCCGGCATGGAAGAGCTTCTCGCCGTGGTTGTTCCGCTGCGGACGAAAGGAAGTGGGCGACCGCTGTTCTGTGTGCACCCTGGTATCGGCCTGTCCTGGGGGTATGCGGGATTGGTGCGGTATCTGCCCGAGGACAGACCGGTGTACGGCCTTCAGCTACCCGCACTCAGCGACGACGGTGACTATCAGTCGATCGAACAGTTGGCGCATCGTTACGTGGAAGAGATGGAGGCCGTTTCGCCAGACGGGCCGTACGACTTACTCGGATGGTCCCTCGGTGGAGTCATCGCGCACGCCATGGCCGTCGAACTGCAATCGTCCGACCGCGAAGTCGCCACACTGGCCATGATGGACAGCTACCCCGACAACGGGGATGCGCCTGCGTCAGCCGAACTCGACGTCCGAGACCTACTTCGAGGACTCGGCCTCGAAGTCGAGACCGACCGAGATCTGACCTTCGACGAGGCGGCGGCCGTGGTGGCCCGGACGCTCGGGCCCGAAACGGGAGTCGACGGTCGGGACCTCGAGCGGATTGCCCGCGGGTATGAGACTTCGCAGAGAATCACCCGCCAGTTCGTTCCGCAGATCTACCAGGGAGACCTGCTGATCTTCCCGGCTGACGGAAAAGACGACACGATTGCGCGCGAAAGGTCGCCACAGGAATGGCGTCCGCTCGTGACGGGACGGATCGTGGAGGTGCCGGTGCGTTGCGGACACAACGAGATGATCGAGGCCCCGGCCATGGCGGTCATCGGACCGGAGATGGCCCGGCTTCTCACGATGTTTTCCGGATACTCCGAACGGGCATGACACCTTCAAGCCACCGAGCCGCACGCCCGCGAAGCGAGCGCCACCGAGCTGTTGCCGGGCACCGCAATCGAGCACGAGGAGCGGCAATGAGAAGGATCGGACGTACTCGGGCGATACTGGTCGTCGCCCTCGTCGCTTGGACGGGATTGTTCGGCGAAGCCGCGCTCGCCTCGGCTGATCAGGCTCGAATGTTGCCTTCAGACGGTTCAGCTCTCGATCACGTCGAGGAAATCAACGCCCGTCAGCTGACTATGTACGTCTACTCGGCCGCAATGGACAAAGTGATTCCGCTCGAGGTGATTCGGCCGGCAGACACAAGTGCGCCCCGACCGACCCTCTATCTCCTCAACGGCGCCGGCGGCGGCGAGGACACGGCGACGTGGCAGACACGGACAGACGTCGTCGACTTCTTCGGCGACAAGAACGTCAACGTCGTCAACCCCATCGGCGGTGCCTACAGTTATTACACCGACTGGGAGAAGCCCGATCCTGTTCTCGGACTGAACAAGTGGACCACATTTCTCACCCAGGAGTTGCCGCCGATCGTCGACGCCACGCTCGGTACCACGGGTGTGAACGCGGTCGCCGGCTTGTCGATGGCGGGAACCTCCGTTCTGAGCCTGGCCGAGGCTGCGCCGACGGTTTACCGCGCGGTCGGCGCTTTCAGCGGGTGCGCCGAGACGAGTACTCAACCCGGTCAGGACTACGTGAGATTCGTGGTCGGATTCCGCGGCGGCAACGTCGACAACATGTGGGGTCCGGTTGGTGGCCCGGGGTGGGTAGCCAACGACCCTGTGGTCAATGCCGAGAGATTGCGGGGCGTCGACCTCTACATCAGCAACGGATCGGGCTTGCCCGGTCTACACGAGAATCTGGGCGGACCGATGGTCAACGGCGACCTCGGGGTTCTGGCCAATCAGGTGATCGTCGGCGGAGTGATCGAGGCGGGGACGAACCAATGCACCCAGCGTTTGGCCGAGCGGCTCGACTCCCTGGGCATCCCCGCCACGTATGACTTCCGGGCAACGGGTACTCACTCGTGGGGTTATTGGCAGGACGATCTTCACAACTCGTGGTCGATGATTGCCGAGTCGATCGGCGCGCGTTAGCCGGCGAACCCGAGGATCGGCGGCTGAGTTGTTTCTCACTCCGGGGCGCTCTTGCCGAACCTAGCCGCCCGAACTGCAGGTCAGCGGCGTTATAGTCGCGGTATGAGTTCAGAAACACTCGCGCCCCTCGACACCGATGTACTTGCGCGCCGGTTCGCGTGCCTGGGTGATCCGACGCGGCTGCGAGTGCTCCGACTTGCTGCTGGCGGTCCGATCGACGTCGACACGATTGCACACGCCGCATCACTCGAGCCGTCGACGCTGAGTGCGCACCTCGAGGCCTTGATCGAGGTCGGTTTCGTCGAGGCTTCGGTGCGCGAAGGCACCTCGGTTGTCAGTGTTGCCGGAACGGCATACTCCGATCTGATGGCAGCGGCCGCCGTCGTGGCTGCGCGTGGTCCGGTCGAAGACACACTGGGAGTTCTTCCCGACGACGTGGTGCTGCGCCGCATGGAATCCGACGACTGGGATGCCGTGCGCTCGATCTACCGCGAAGGAATCGACACCGGAACCGCGACGTTCACCACCTCGGTGCCATCCGCCGAGAAGCTCGACGCGCAATGGTTACCTGATCATCGATGGGTCGCGGAGATCGACGGCCGCGTCGAAGGCTGGGCGAGCCTGAGCCCGGTGTCCTCGCGAGACTGCTACCGCGGGGTCGCCGAGAACTCCATCTACATCGGTAGCGGCGCTCGCGGGCGCGGCGTGGGCAAGCTGCTGCTTCGCCGACAGGTGCAAGCTGCCGACGCCAGCGAGATCTGGACGGTGCAGTCGTCGATCTTCCCGGAGAACCGGGCAAGCGTCGCCTTGCATCAGGCCGTCGGATTCCGAGTCGTCGGCACTCGGTCGCGTATCGCTCAACTCGGTGGCAGGTGGCGTGACACGTTGTTCCTCGAACGTCGCAGCGAAGACGCTGAACTTTGAGAAGAGACGCTCAGCCCTTGGCAGCGCTGATTCCGGCGCGTCGCCCGTAGAAGCTGCCGTCACCGAGGGACGTTCCGGAGGCATACCCGCCGGCGCAGACACCGGCAGTGCAGCGTCCAGCGGCAAAAAGACCCGGGATCGGTTCGCCGGAGACGTGCATGACCTCCGAGTTGATCGACGTGCGCAGACCGCCGAGCGTGAATCCTGCGGTGAAGTTGCGAAGGTCGAGCGCAGCGACGGGTGAGCCGATCGGCTTGACCCACTCCTTCTTCTTGCCGAGCACGGGGTCTTCACCACGGGCGGCGTGGCGGTTGTAGACCTCGACGGTCGACTGAAGTGTGCCTTCCGGCAGGCCCATGTCGGATTCGAGTTCCTCGACGGTCTCGGCCACCCACTTGGGCTGGAATCTGAAGAACGGTGTGGAACTGTCGGCGGCGCAGCCCTCTTCGTAGGAGGCTTCGTCGATGATCAGGTAGGCCTGATTCTCGTTGCGCAACAGCGTCTCCTGCCCGATTCTCCCCGGGTACGTGTCCTCGTTGACGTAGCGCTGGCCGCGTCCGTTGACGAGAATGCCGCGGATCATCAACTGGGGGTCGCCGAAGAATGCGACCTCGGTTGCGTCCATGTGTGCGAGGTCCGCCCCGAGAGCCTGGGCCATCTGGATCGCCTTGCCGTCGTGCTCTTCGATAGCCGCACCGGGGCGCCCGATCAGCCGTGGGGCGTACGACTGGATCATCGCTTCGTTGTAGGCGAAGCTTCCCGTCGCCAGTACGACACCCGTGCGTGCTCGAACCGCCACTTCCTTGCCGTACTGCTTGGCGATGATGCCGACTACTCGATCGCCGTCGACGACCAGTCGCTGCACTCGCATGTCGTATTCTGCTCGTACGCCGAGGCTTTCGGCCGTCTCGATCAACGGCTTCATCAACATGAAGCCGCCGCCCTTCTCGCCGGTACGCTTGCCGCTCATCTGCGGAACGTGTCCGCGGGGGGCCGGTGTCGCGATCGTGTTGAACGGTGCCGAGTTCTCGCCGCCGGAATACATGAGACCGTCGTCGAAGGGCGTTTCCCACCCGGGTTGGCCGTAGAAACTCTCCTTGAACGGCACGCCGTTGTCGACGAGCCAGTTGTAGTGTTCGACGCTGCCCTCGCAGTAGTCGGTGATCTTCTCCTCGTCGGCGCCGGGGCCGAGCGCGGCCATCATGAACGATTTCATGTTGGCAGGGGAGTCCTCGAACCCGAGTGCCTGTTGGAGCGGGGTTCCGCCACCCAGATAGATGAATCCGCCTGCCAGCGCCGCAGCGCCGCCCCAGCCGCTCGTGCGCTCGAGCACCAACACGTCGGCGCCCGCTCGCGCCGCCTCGATCGAAGCACTCACTCCGGCAATGCCGTAGCCGGCGACGACGACGTCAGCCTCGAAGTGCCACTGCTCGATGCTTGCGGCGGACTGCGGACGGATTGAGCTGGCCTCGGCCATGGATTCGGATCCTTCGTTCTTCTGGTTGGTTGGTGGGGGAATCGGTAGGTGTGATCGATGCCCTGATTGCAGTATCTCGACCGAAAGTCAGTCGGTGTCCGTTTTCGCGGAATCGGCCGCGGCCTTCTTCTTGGCGCGCGCGGCTTTACGTCTGTCGGCCTTCACGGCGATCAGCGCATTGTTGAGGCCGGTCGCCAGGGGCCAGCCGACGTAGTGGCACAGGAAGATCGCGGCCTCCTCGAATTGCTGCTCGGTCAACTCCTCGTTGTGAAGAGCAGCGTTGATCTGGATCTTTGCCACATCGCTCTGCCCCTGGGCTGTGATGGCACCGATCAGCAGCAGTCTCCGATCGCGCACCGACAGGCCCGGCCGCGTCCAGATGTCGGCGAAGAGGTGGTCGGCGGTCACGGCGAAGAAGTCGCCGGGAACGTCGGCGGGGAGTTCCCAGCCGTACACCTCGTTCATCTTCGCTACGCCGCGAGCGCGGGTCTCGGAGACGCGGCTTCCGCCCGTTCCATTGGTGTCGGTCGTGTGAGTGGTCTCGGTCATGCGTGCTCCCGTGTAGTGGACGCCGTAGATGCCGGTGAAGGCTCGGCGAGCCTGTCTTCTCTGTCGTTCCCGACGCCCAGACCGGCACCGAGTCCGGCGAGCGCAAGGTGCGCGAGCGGCAGGTCGAGATCCAGCCGATCACCGAGGTCGATGGCCAAGGCCAGGTCCTTCTCCCCGAGATTGCGAACATGCCGCAGTATCGAGAACCACGGGTCGTCCTCCGCGACTGGAGCGGTGGTGTCGCGGAGCATGATCGCGCCCGCGCCGCCGGTGATCGCATCGGTGTGTCTGACGACCTTTCCGAGCGTGCGGAGATCGAGTCCTGCTGCTTCGGCGAGTCGCGCAGCTTCGGTCGCGGCGGTGAACGAGATGAAGTGAAGAAGGTTGCGTGCGAGCTTCATTCGCGTTCCTGCACCGATGTCGCCGGCATGAACCACCAGTTCGGCCCAGGATCCGAAGGGCTCGCGGACGGCCTCGAACGCCTCGTCGGAGCCGCCGATCATCACGGCCAGCCTTCCCTGCGCTGCGCCGCCGGCGCCGCCACTGATCGGTGCGTCGACCAGCAGAACGCCACGCTGTCGACAGATACCAGCGAGTTCCACCGCCGTGGTGTCCGAGATGGTGGAGTGAATTGCGACGACAGTGCCTGGCTGTGCGGTCGACAGGATGCCGTGCGGCCCGCCTACAACCTCGCGCACCTGCGCGTCGTCGAGCACCGTGACGGAGATGATTCTCGCCTGCGCTGCAACGTCGGCGGGCGTCGATGCTCCACTCGCGCCCGCACTGGTGAACGGCTCGAGGGCTTCTGCGCGGGCATCACACACCACCAGTCCACCCGGCCAGTCCAGGAGGCGCGTCGCCATGGGCGCACCCATGTTGCCCAAACCGATGTACCCCAGTCTGGGTTTCGAAGGGCCGGCTTTGGGCGCCGAATCCGTCATGATCGGTACACCTGGCCGCCGTCGACGTTGAAGATCTGCCCCGTCACCCAGCCTGCGTCGTCGGAGAGAAGGAACAGGCACATGCCGACGAGATCCTCCGGCGTACCCATGCGCTGCAACGGGATTCGTTTGACCATGTCCTTGACGATATTTCCGGGGGTGACGGTTCGAGTCGCCTCCGTGTCGATGGGACCGGGAGCGATGGCGTTGATCCGGATGTTCGACCAGCCGAGTTCGGTCGCGAGTTGTTGAGTCAGGCTGTTGACTCCGGCTTTGGCGAGTCCGTAGTAGTTCGAGTACAGCCACGCCGCCGTGGAGGATTGGTTGACGATCGAGCCACCCTTCTCCCGCATGTGAGGTACGACCGCCCGGCACACGTGCAACGCGCCGTCCATGTTGACGCTCATGAACTTTCGGTAGTAGTCCCAGTCGACGGTCAACAGCGAGTCGATCTTCATTCCGCCGTAGATGGCAGCGTTGTTCACCAGATGCTCGATGCTGCCGAACTGCTCGATCGTGAAGTCGGCAAGTGCCGCAGTCGATTCTCCGTCGGCAACGTCGACGTCCTTGAAGACCGCTCGTCCTCCGTCCGCGGTGATCTGCTTGGCGACAGCTTCGCCGAGTTCGCGATTGAGGTCGGCGACCACCACGTTGGCCCCCTCCGCGGCCAGAGCCCGGGCATACGCCTCTCCGATACCCTGCGCTGCTCCGGTGACTATCGCGGTGCGACCGTCGAAACGTCCCATGTCGACCTACTTTCGTGGTGATGATCCTGTGGTGAGGATGTGGAATGTCAGGAAGGTGAAGCGACGAGCTTGGTTTCGAGGTATTCCTCGAAACCCGCGAGGCCCATTTCGCGGCCGATCCCGGATTGCTTGTAGCCGCCGAACGGTGCGTCGGCCGAATACCAGACGCCGCCGTTGACGCTCAGCGTTCCGGTTCTGACACCGGCAACGACGTGCGCGACGCGATCGGGATCGGTGCCCCATACCGAGCCGGACAGGCCGTAGGGGGAGTCGTTGGCAATTCGGATTGCGTCGTCGTCGCTGTCGTACGGAATGATCACGAGAACGGGACCGAAAATCTCCTCCTGCGCTACGCGAGACGAGTTGTCCAGCCCGGCAACGAGAGTGGGCTCGACGAAGAAACCGCGCTCGTGATCGTCTGGACGGCCACCACCCGTCACGATCGTGCCGCCCTCTTCGACCGCGAGGGAGAGGTAGCTCTCCACCCTGGCGCGCTGGCGCGCCGAGATGACCGGACCACATACCGTTCCGCGCGCGCTGGGGTCACCGGCTCGGATACCCGCCATCGCGGCGGAGGCCGCGGCCAGAGCATCTTCGTACCGAGCGTGCGGCACCAGAAGTCTGGTACTGAGCGCGCATCCCTGACCGGCATGAACGCAGACGGAGAACGCGGCAACCGAGCATGCGCCCTTGATGTCCGCGTCGTCGAGGACGATGAATGCGGACTTGCCCCCGAGTTCGAGGAAGACCTTCTTGAGGGTTTGCGCGGCCGTGGCCATCACCGTGCGTCCGGTGGCGGTGGAACCGGTGAAGGACACGAGATCGACGCGCGGATCGCTGCACAGCTGGGCGCCGAGAGAGTGATCCGTCGACGTCACCACGTTGACGACGCCGGCCGGGATCTCGGTTTCTTCGGCAATGACCTTGGCGACCAGCGCGGCGCACCAGGGCGTGTCCGGCGCGGGTTTGAGAACGATGGTGTTGCCGGCCGCGAGGGCAGGACCGAGTTTGGCGAAATTGATCTGGTGCGGAAAGTTCCACGGTGTGATTGCGCCGACGACGCCGACCGCTTCCTTGAGCAGTCGGCGATGAGTCGGAATCCCCATCGGTGACGCGTGCCCGAGATCTTGTTCCCAGGAATAGGTTTCGATCAGGTCAGCCCAGTAGCGAAGATCTTCGATCGGGCCTTCGAGTTGTGGACCGCTCGTCAGCATGACGGGTGCGCCCACCTCGGCGACGGTGATCTCGCGCAGCTCCTCGATGTGAGACTGGAGCGCGTCGCACAGTTGGCGTAGGCAGCGAGCGCGAAATCCGTGATCGCGTGCCCATTCGGTGTCGTCGAACGCACGGCGCGCAGCGGCGATGGCCGCGTCCATATCCGCGGCGGTCCCTTCGGCAGCGCGGCCGATCAGTTCCTCGGTGGCCGGGTTGAAAACTTCGAAGGTTCCACCGGATCCGGGAACCAGCTTTCCGTCGACGAGAAGTGCAGAACTGTCTGCGGGTCGAAACGTCATAACGCAAACCCTCTCTTTCTGGACATGTGTCTGGACTCTAGTTCACACTCGTGGTTGAGGCAATGGTTTCTGGGGCATAAGAGATTTCGAGAGGGTCTCTGGATCTACTTCGGTGAAAATCGCTTCGTGCCTGGTGTGGCGCCGCTACGGTTCACCGCACATTCACAACCACGCCTTCACATCCACGGGAGAGAGGTCGAAATGAACAGAGTTGACGGAAAAGTGGTGCTGGTGACCGGTGCTGCTCGAGGTCAGGGGCGCACTCATGCCGTCCATCTCGCACAGGAGGGCGCGCACGTCATCGCCTTCGATCTGTGCGCAGACATCGCCAGCAACGAATATCCGCTCGCCAGTCCAGCCGATCTGGAGGAAACGGCTCGACTGGTGAAAGAGGCCGGGCAGCAGGTGGTGACAGCGCGTGTCGACGTCCGTGATCGCGCCGGTCTCGAAACAGCACTTGCCGAGGCAGTAGGGCAGTTAGGCGGATTGCATGTCGTCGTGGCGAACGCCGGTATCTGTCCGCTCGGCAAGCACGTGTCGACTGCCGGTTTCGTCGACGCGTTCGATGTGAACTTTCTCGGTGTCGTCAACACAGTGCATGCATCGATGGACTACCTCGGCGAAGGGGGTTCGATCATCGCGATCGGCTCTGTTGCCGGTCTGGTGCCGCAGACCGGATTCAACGGGCAGCAGGCGCTCCAGGGTCCGGGCGGCGACGGATACGGCCTGGCCAAGAAGCTGATTCAGGCCTATACCAGTTCGTTGGCACTGACCCTCGGGCCGAGTTCCATTCGCGTCAATGCGATCCATCCGACCAACGTGAACACCGACATGTTGCAGAGCATGCCGATGTACCGGACGTTCCGTCCCGACCTCGAGAATCCGACCGCCGAGGATGCGGCAGTGACGTTCCCCTTCATGCAGGCGATGCCGACCCCGTGGGTCGAGCCCGCGGACATCTCGCATGCGGTCGTGTACTTGTCGTCGGACGAGTCGCGATTCGTCACCGGCCAGCAATTGCGCGTGGACGCTGGTGCCGGGATGAAGATCGGTCTGTAGTAGAACTTTTCGCGTCACGCCTGCCTGTTCGTGGTGAATTTTCGAAGTTTCCCCATTTCGTTGCCCTGGACAGTGCGCTGTAGTAACGTCCAGACACGTGTCCAGCCAACGGGGCGATTCAAGTAGCGGGGGATCGATTGTCTACGAATCCACTCGCAGGCGCCTCACGGGCAAACAAGCGGAAACTGTGGCCAGGCTTGCCGAAGCGACAGTGAAAGTTCTACGCGAACAAGAGTTTTCCGGACTGACTGTCCGTTCGGTTGCGGCCGAAGCGGGTGTAGGAACTGCGACCGCCTACACGTATTTCGCGTCCAAGGAGCATCTGGTCGCAGAGGTCTTCTGGCGAAGACTTCAGAACTCGTCGGCGCCTGACGGCTCAGGGTTGGATCGCACCGCGCACGTGCTCTCTGTACTTCGAAATATCGCGCTGCTTCTCGCGGACGAACCGGAGGTATCGGCCGCCGTGACCAATGCACTGCTCGGCTCCGATCCGGAAGTGGAACATCTTCGCGGCCGGATCGGACTCGAGATCCATCAACGACTCGCCTCGGCGTTGGATCCTGACGGCGAGCCTGAAGTGTTGGAAGCGCTCGAAATGCTGTATGCCGGGGCGCTTCTGCGCGCAGGGATCGGCTACGGAACCTACGCGCAAATCGCTGGACGCCTCGAGGCCTCAGCTCTACTGATCCTGGAGAAATCATGACAGAAGCTTTGATCGATCCGGTGGTCTTCAATCCGTACGACTACCACTTTCACGACGATCCGTATCCGACGTACAAGCGTCTGCGCGAGGAATCACCGCTGTATCACAATCCGGACGTGGGTTTTTGGGCGTTGTCGCGATATACGGACGTGGTCGACGGATTCAAGGACAACAAGCGTCTCTCGAGCGCAAACGGGGTATCGCTCGACCCCGCAGCCTACGGTCCACACGCGCATTATGTGATGTCGTTTCTCGCGATGGACGACCCCCGCCATATGCGGTTGCGCCAGTTGGTTTCTCGCGGATTCACACCGCGGCGGGTCGCGGAGCTCGACGGTCGGATACTCGAACTCACGAAGCAACATCTGGTACCTGCGCTGGGCGCCGGGGAGTTCGACTGGATTACGGAGGTGGCGGGAAAGCTGCCGATGGACGTCATCTCCGAACTCATGGGTGTCCCCGAACCGGACCGAGCCGAACTGCGGCGCAAGGCGGACCTGGTGGTGCATCGAGAGGCAGGTGTTCTCGACGTGCCGCAACCTGCGGTCGAGGCTTCGATCAGTTTGATGGGCTACTACAAGGAGATGATCGCGCAGCGGCGCCGATCGCGGACGGACGACCTGACCTCGGCCTTGCTCGACGCCGAGATCGACGGAGACAAACTCTCGGACCAGGAGATCCTCGGATTCATGTTTTTGATGGTCGTGGCCGGAAACGAGACCACGACCAAGCTTCTCGGAAACGCGCTGTACTGGGGTTCGCACCATCGGGAGCAGATCACACCGGTTCTCGACGATCCCGAACGAGCCTCGGAATGGGTGGAAGAGACTCTTCGCTACGACACGTCGAGCCAGATCGTGGCTCGGACTTCGGTCGTCGACCTCGAGTACCACGGGCGCACCATTCCGGCGGGGGAGAAGGTTCTGCTCCTGATCGGATCGGCTAACCGAGACGCCGACGTCTTCGAGGATGCCGACAGCTTCCAGATCGGCCGGAGTTCGTCGGGAAAACTCGCGAGTTTCGGTGGCGGCGTGCACTTCTGTCTGGGTGCCCACCTTGCCAAGCTCGAAGCCAAGATCGCCCTGGCGGAGTTCGGGCGTCGGGTCAGCGACTACGAAGTCGACGAGTCCGGAATCGAGCGTGTTCATTCGACAAACGTCCGGGGCTTTGCGGCCCTGCCGGTGAAAGTGCAGGTGCGCTGATGCCTCGTTTCGAACCCAATCCGGTTCGCCGGCCGGCACTGATCAGTGGTGCGTCGTCGGGAATCGGCACTGCCACCGCGTATGCCTTGGCCGAACTCGGGCATCCGGTTGCGCTCGGTGCGCGTCGAGTCACCGAATGCGAAGCCATCGCCGAGAAGATCCGCAGCAATGGTGGTGAAGCGTTCGCCCACTTCCTCGACGTCACGGACGGTGATTCGGTCGACGGATTCGTCTCGGCCGCAGAGGCAGTGCATGGTCCCGCCGAAATCGTGATCTCCGGGGCCGGTGATCTCGAATTCGGGGCTGCGGACGAGATGGATCCCGAGGCGTTTCTGCGGCAGATCCAAGTCCACCTTGTTGGTGCGCAGCGATTGGCGCATCGCGTACTCCCCGGTATGAGACAACGGCAGCGCGGTGACTTCGTACTGATCGGCTCGGATTGTGCCGAGCGCCAGCGTCCACTCATGGGTGCTTACGACGCAGCCAAGGCCGGGCTCGAAGCAATGGGGCGCCAGATGCGAATGGAGCTCGAGGGAACCGGCATTCGCGCGTCGATCGTGCGACCCGGGCCGACACTGACCGGCATGGGAATGGACACGACGCCGGAGATCATCGGACCGGTCGGGGAATCGTGGAGTAAGTGGGGGTTCGCCCGACACGGTTACTTTCTGCGCGCCTCGGACATCGCCAATGCCATCGTCGCCGTCGTGTCGGCGCCGCGAGGAGCACACATCGTGCTCGTCGAAGTTCAGCCCGAGGCACCACTGGACAAACTTCCCACTGCGAACTCACAGGAGACGACATGACGCACGGAGTGCAGGAGACGTCGCGAACACTGCCCGAGCCGCCGCGGGTGTCCGGCGGGGATCTCCCGCACGGGCATCTCGAGGAACTGAGAACCGACCCGATAGCGCTCATGCGCCGGGTGCGCGAAGAATGCGGTGACGTCGGCGCCTTTCAACTTGCCGATCGCACTGTGATCTTGCTGTCCGGAGCCGAGGCAAACGAGTTCTTCTTCCGTTCCACCGACGAGGATCTCGACCAACAAGCTGCATACCCCTTCATGAAGCCGATCTTCGGTGAAGGCGTCGTTTTCGATGCCAGTCCGGAGCGGCGAAAGGAGATGCTCCACAACTCGGCTCTGCGCGGCGAACAGATGCGTGGGCACGCCGCCACGATCGGCCGCGAGGTCGAGGCGATGGTCGCGCAGTGGGGAGACGAAGGCGAGATCGATCTGCTCGACTTCTTCGCCGAGCTGACCATCTACACCTCGTCGGCGTGCCTGATCGGCAAGAAGTTCCGCGACGAACTGGACGACAGTTTCGCCAAGCTGTATCACGAGCTCGAACAGGGAACCGATGCATTGGCTTTCGTGGATCCGTACGCGCCGATCGAGAGTTTCCGCCGTCGCGACGAGGCACGGTTGGCGTTGGTCGCTCTGGTACAGGACATCATGAACGGCCGCATCGCGAATCCTCCGCAGGGCAAGGAGGACCGCGACATGCTGGACGTGTTGGTGTCGGTCAAGGACGAGAACGGCGACCTCCGGTTCAGTGCCGACGAGATCACCGGCATCTTCATCTCGATGATGTTCGCCGGCCACCACACGACTTCCGGCACGGCAGCGTGGTCGCTGATCGAGATGTTGCGGCATCCCGACACCATGACGGACGTCGTCGACGAACTCGACAATCTGTACTCCGACGGCGCCGACATCAGTTTTCACGCCCTGCGCCAGATTCCGGTTCTCGAGGCTGTGGTCAAGGAAACCCTTCGACTGCATCCGCCGTTGATCATCCTGTTGCGGGTGGCACGTGGAGATTTCGAAGTGGGCGGCTTCGAGATCCGAGAAGGCCATCTTGTCGCGGCGACACCCGCGATCTCCAATCGAATCGCCGAGGACTTCCCGCGACCGGACACCTTCGATCCCGGGAGGTACATCGACCCGAATCAAGAGGACATCGTCAACCGCTGGACGTGGATTCCGTTCGGAGCCGGTCGGCATCGCTGTGTCGGCGCCGCGTTCGCCCAGATGCAGCTCAAAGCGATCTTCTCGATCCTGCTGCGGGACTTCGAGTTCGAGATGACACAGCCGTCGGAGTCCTACCGAAACGACCACAGCAAGATGGTCGTCCAGTTGCAGCAGCCGTGCGCGGTGAGGTACCGGCGCCGAACGCGTCCCGGGCGTGAGGGGTGATCATGCACGTCGAAGTCGACCTCGACCTGTGCCAGGGCCATGCGGCGTGCGAGCTCGAGGCACCGGAGATCTTTGTCGTCCCGAAGCGGGGGAAGGTCAGTCTTCTGGACCCGGACCCACCCGAGTCGCTCCGCGGTGAAGCCGAGATGGCGGTCAGGTACTGCCCGACCGGCGCCCTGAGGATTGTCGACTGATTACAGCGGATTGTCGACTGATTACAGCGGATTGTCGATTGATGTCAGCGAAGTCATGTGCTCGAGGGAGGAAGTTCAGATGACGGGTTTCGACCGCGCAGAGCTCGACGAGATGGTCCAACGCTGGATCGAGGCGAACAAGAAGGCCGAAGCCGCCGGTGATTGGAAACCGTTGGCGGACATGTACACCGAGGACGCCACGTACGGGTGGAACTACGGTCCCAAGCAGGATTTCATGGCGGTGGGGCGCGAGCAGATTCGTGAAGTCGCGCTCGGTCTCGAGATGAAGGGCCTCGAAGGCTGGGAGTATCCGTATCAAGAGTTTGTGATCGACGAACGTAGCGGAAACGTGATCGGCTTGTGGAAGCAGATTTCCGACGCCAAGCGCGAGGACGGTAGCAACTACTCCGTCTACGGTATCGGCGGTAGTTGGTTCCGCTACAGCGGGGACTTCCAATGGTCTTGGCAGCGTGACTTCTTCGACTTCGGGAACGTGTCGGCGTTGTTCATGGAGATGATCGGCAACAATGCTCTCTCGAAGGGGATGCAGGGCCGGATCCAGCGATCGATCTCGGGCGACCCGCTACCGGGCTGGTATCCGGTGGGCACCGCGCCGGTCCCGCTGTGGTGAGTCCGATGACCGTGCGCGATTCCTTCGAGACACTCTCGCAGCGCGACCTTGCCGTGTTGGTGCCCGAGTTGCTCCTGTGTGGGCAGCTGATCGATCGCTCGGGCATGGCGCATCTGATCGTCGAGTTCGGACGCGAGGGTATGGCGCAGGTGGCCGTCGAGGAGTGGGAATCGGCCAGCCCCTGGTACACCCGCCGCATGCAGAAGGCCCTCGGATACGAGGGCGACGACGTCGTGACGATCTTCAAAGGGCTACAACTCGACATCGGTGCTCCGCCACAGTTCATGGACTTTCGATACCGGGTCGACGACCCGCTGCACGGTGAATTCTGGCTCGATCATTGTGGAGCACTCATGGACGTCGAGCCGTTGGGCGATGAGTTCGTGACCTCGATGTGTCACGACATCGAGGATCCGACTTTCGATGCGACGGCCATCGCGACCAACCCGCACGCCCAGATCCGTCCGATTCACCGACCACCGCGCAGGCCCGCGGACCGACATCCGCACTGCGCCTGGACCGTTTCTATCGACCCGTCGCACACGCCTCCCGTGATGACCGCGCACACCGAGCAGATCGGACGCACTGCAGCGGTGACGGTCGAGCTGAGCCCGATCGATCACGGCGGGGACGGTCGGGCGGACTACTCGGGTCCGTTGTTGTCGGACCTGAGGTTTTCCGACTTCTCGCGATCAGCCTTGGTTCGTATCGCAGAGGAGATCTGCGTGCAGCATCATCTGTTGGCGTTGGGCTTTCTGGCAGCGGTTCGCCGCCGTGCCGACGAAGACAAGGCGCGCGAGATCACGCGAAAGCAATTGACCGGAATCGCGGGAGTTGCGGCACAGCGTATTCGAGATGCGCTCGGGCTTCCTTCGACTCTGGAATCGTTGGCATTGGTCCTGTCCGTGCATCCCTTGCTGAATCCGAAGCAGTATGTGGAGAGCGAGATCCGACCGGACGGCGGTGCTCTGGAGCTGTGGATCTCGCGAGACGCTCTGGTCGACCGCGACGGCGGTTGGCCGACCTTGCTCGGCAGCGAGCACCTCGATCCCCTCCAGGCTTTGGTCCGCGGCGTGAATCCGCACTTCACCGTGAGAGTGGTGGCCGAAGATGCCGCGGGGCTCCTTCTGACCGTGGACATCACCGAAGCTCCCGCTCCGGAATGCGTCGAAGTCGCCATTACGAAGGTCAGTACCGGCGCGGCCTTCGTATTCGAAGATCGCGGAATTCCCTTGCCTCTGTTCGTCGTCTGAACGGCCGAAACCGAAGGACTCAACCTATGGCCTACACGTTCGCAGACCTGTTCGAGCATTCCGTCGATGCGATGCCCGATCGCCTCGCACTGATCGTTTCCGGCGAGGAGGTGACATACCGTGAGCTGGACGAGCGGGCCAACCGATTGGCGCATTACTTCCAGTCAGTCGGGTTAGGAGTCGGTTCGCACATCGGTATTCAGATGCACAACTCGATCGAGGCGATGGTTGCTGTCCTCGCGGCGTTCAAGATCCGCGGCGTTCCCATCACGGTGAACTACCGCTACACGAGCGACGAATTGGTCTACCTGTACGAGAACGCGGATCTCGAGGCGTTGGTTTTCCATCGTGGTTTCGCTGAGCGGGTTGCCGGTGCCTTGGTGTCGGCACCGCGGGTCAAGTACGTGATCGAGGTGCCCGACGAACTCGCTCTCGGGAACGAACCGTCGATTCCGGCGGCAGTGGCGTACGCCGATGCGCTCGGCAACCAATCCCCGCTTCGCGCAGGTGAACATGCATTTCCCGAGCGTTCCGGCGACGACGTCTACGTTCTCTACACCGGCGGAACAACCGGACGACCTAAAGGTGTCGTCTGGCGGCAGGAAGACATCTGGCGCGTGCTGGCCGGCGGTTACGACTTCTACTCGGGTGAGCCGATCGCCGACGAGTACCAGCAGTCGCGCGGTGGCGCCGCGGCAGCCGAACCGATGCGGTGGTGCATGCTTCCACCGCTGATCCACACCTCGGCTCTGATGCCGACGTTCAACGCTCTGTTCTCCGGAAACACCGTCATCTTCGAACCGAAATTCGATGCGGCACAAGTCTGGAAGGTCGTCGCCGAATATCGGCCGCAGGTCATGGTCATCACCGGCGACGCCATGGGCCGCCCACTGGTCGAAGCCCATCACGAATTGCAACCGGATGCGTCGAGCCTGGCTGTACTCGCCTCCGGCGCTGCGCTCTTCTCCGGATCGGTCAAAGACGCGTTCTTCGACGTCTTTCCGAATCTGATGATCTCCGATTCGGTCGGATCGTCCGAAACAGGCTTCGGCGGAATCGGATTCGCAACCAAAGGGCTGGAGCAGCGTGGAGGACCCAAGGTGGGCGCCAACAGATTCACGGTCGTCGTCGACGACGACAACCGTGTGTTGGAGCCGGGTTCGGGCGCCGAAGGATGGTTGGCGAAACTCGGCAACGTCCCACTCGGCTACTACAACGATCCGGTGAAGTCGGCCGAGATATTCCGAGAGGTGAACGGCGCGCGAGCAGTCGTGACCGGAGATCGAGCGCGAATCGAGGACGACGGCTCGGTCACTCTCCTTGGCCGGGGAAACATGGTGGTCAACACCGGCGGTGAGAAAGTCTTCGTGGAAGAGGTCGAAGCAGTGGTGAAGGCCCATCCCGACATCTACGACGCAACAGTGATCGGTATTGCCGACGAGCGGTGGGGCAATCGGGTGGCGGCGGTGCTCCGCGTCCGCGATGGTGTGGAACCGGATTTCGATTCCATTGAAAAACACACCCGCAGTCAGCTTGCCGGCTACAAGATTCCGCGTTCCTTCTGGATCGCCGACGAGGTCGTTCGAGCGCCGAGCGGCAAGCCGGACTACCGCTGGGCCAAGGAGTTCTCACAGAACAGCGACCCGGTCCACCGGATCGACTAGCGCTCACACGCAGCGCCCGGCACCTGGCACCCATCCGTAAAGGAGCATCTGCAATGCCTGAGATCGACCTTCCCGACGGGTTCGACGTGACCGACCCGCATCTGTACGGCGAGCGCGTCCCGCTTGCCGAGTTCGCCGAACTACGACGATGCGCTCCGGTCTGGTGGAACGCCCAGGAACCGGGTACCGGCGGATTTCACGACGGTGGTTGTTGGGTGGTCTCCCGCCACGCAGACGTCCGCGATGTCTCGTTGCGCAGCGAGGAGTTCTCGAGCAACGTCAACGGCTGCATTCCGCGGCATGAAGACAACATCTCCGCTGAGGAGTTGGAGGCAACTAAACATGTCCTCATCAACAAGGACGCCCCTGAGCACACACAGCTGCGCAAGTTGGTGGCGCGCTTGTTCACTCCGCGGTCGGTGGAAGCGATGCGGGCCGGGCTGGAAGCGCGGGCAGAAGACATAGCGGCGGCTGCCGTGGCGGAAGGTAGCGGTGATTTTGTCAGCCAGGTCGCCAGCGAGTTACCGATGCAGGCGATTTCGGAGCTGATCGGTGTACCGCAGGACGGGCGCCGTCAGCTGTACGACTGGTCGAATCAGATGACGGGATACGACGACGAGTCGCTCGCCGGCGAGTCTCGGATGGCGTCGGCGCAGATCTTGGGCTACGCCTATCAATTGGCCGAGGCGAGACGGGAGGAGCCGCTCGACGACATCATCTCGCGCTTGGTGCATGCCGACATCGACGGACAGAAACTCACCCCGGAACAGTTCGGTTTCTTCGTCATCATGTTGGCTGTCGCGGGCAACGAAACGACACGCAACGCCACGACACTCGGCATGATGGCATTTCTCGAGCATCCGGATCAGTGGGAGCTGTACAAGCGTGAGCGTCCGCGCACCGCCGCGGACGAGATCATCCGCTGGGCTTCTCCACTGACGTCGATGCAACGAACAGCATTGGTGGACACACAGATTGCCGGCACGGCGATTGCGAAGGGGCAGCGTGTCGTACTGCTCTACGGCTCGGCGAACTTCGACGAAACCGTCTTCGAGAACCCCGACGTCTTCGACATCACCCGAGACCCGAACCCGCACCTCGCGTTCGGAGGAACCGGACCGCACTACTGCGTCGGCGCCAACCTGGCCAGAATGGAGGTCGATCTGATCTTCGGCAAGATCGCCGATCACATGCCCGACATCAGCAAGCTCGGCGATCCGAGCAGGCTCTCGTCCGGTTGGCTCAACGGGATCAAGGAATTCAAGGTCGACTACGGCAACTCCACGTCTTGTCCTTCGGGGCATTGACGTGTACAGCGGAAGAGTTGCACTTGCGGGCCCGATGCGCGAACTCGGCCAGTTCTACCGGATGGGCGCCGATGTCGCAGTGGGCTTGTTCCGCACCCGCTTTCAGGTGCAGGAGTTTCTCGAGCAGAGTTGGATGATCGCCCGGGTGTCGATCGTGCCGACCGTGTTGGTAGCCGTGCCGTTCACGGTCCTGGTGAGTTTCACCCTCAACATCCTTCTCCGCGAGATCGGTGCCGCCGACCTCAGCGGCGCCGGGGCCGCGCTCGGTGCCGTGACTCAGGTCGGTCCGGTGGTGACGGTGCTGATCGTGGCAGGTGCGGGCGCGACAGCGATCGCCGCCGATCTGGGATCGAGAACGATTCGTGAAGAGATCGACGCCATGGAGGTGCTCGGGATCGATCCGATCAATCGGTTGGTGATTCCGCGTGTGGTCGCGTCGACCGTGGTGGCTTTGCTGCTCAACGGACTCGTCTGCGTCATCGGCATCGCCGGCGGTTACGCCTTCTCGGTGTTTCTCCAGGGCGTGAACCCTGGCGCCTTCGTCGAGGGAATCACGTTGCTGACCGGCCTGCCCGAGGTGGCGTTGTCGATGGTCAAAGCTGCACTGTTCGGGATGCTGGCGGGATTGGTGGCCTGCTATCGCGGACTGTCGGTACGGGGTGGGCCGAAAGGCGTGGGGGAGGCCGTCAACGAAACGGTGGTGTACGCATTCATGGCGTTGTTCGTCGTCAACACCATCGTCACCGCGGTCGGCATCCGATTGACGGCGGGGTGATCGAGGTGACGCTGTCGGATTCGCTGGCACAAATCGGCAAGTTCGGACGCACGCGGGCGCGGGTGGCTCGAACGTCACGCTCGATCGACGACGTCGGGCGACAAGCTGTCTTCTTCGCGCGCGCCATCGCTCACATCCCGTGGGCAATTCGCAAACACACGAAAGAAGTGTTGAGGCTGGTAGCCGAGATCAGCATGGGCACTGGAGCTTTGGCAGTGATAGGCGGCACGGTTGCGGTCGTAGGATTTTTGACTCTCGCCTCGGGTGGCACCATTGCGATCCAAGGTTTCAGCTCACTGGGAAATATCGGAGTCGAAGCGCTCACCGGATTCTTCTCCGCCTTCATCAACGTTCGTATCGCTGCGCCGGTCATCGCGGGAATCGGCCTGTCGGCCACGATCGGCGCAGGTTCGACCGCGCAGATCGGTGCCATGCGCATCAGTGAGGAAATCGACGCCCTCGAATCGATGGCGATCAGTTCGGTCCCGTACGTCGTCAGCACCCGCGTCACCGCAGGGATGATCGCGATCTTGCCGCTGTACTCACTGGCGCTCGTGGGATCATTTCTGGCCGGACGATTCACCACGGTCGTGCTATTCGGTCAGTCCTCCGGTCTCTACGACCACTACTTCACGACGTTCCTCGATCCGGTCGACGTCGCATGGTCCTTCGTTCAAGTGCTCGTGATGGCACTACTGGTGATGCTGATCCACACGTACTACGGATACAACGCGTCCGGGGGACCGTCGGGCGTGGGAACTGCAGTGGGCCGCGGGGTTCGGCTCTCGCTGATCTGCGTCGTGGCGGTGACCCTGCTCGTCTCACTCGCGCTCTACGGCGGTTCCGGCAACTTCAATCTGTCCGGTTAGGGGGACTGCGTGCACAGATACGGCTACAAGTTGGCTGCTCTGGGCTTGGCTGCGGCGATCGTCGGGGTCATCGCTTTGTCGGTCGCGTCTTTCAACCAGGTGTATGTCGCTCGCGTCCCGATCACGGTGATCGCGGAGCGCGCCGGGCTCGTGATGGATCCGGGCGCGCGGGTGAAGATGGCCGGGGTGACCGTGGGCTCGGTGGAGTCCATCACGCCGACTGACGACGCCACCGCGCAACTGTCGTTGTCGATCGATCCCGAAGCGCTCGAATCGATTCCGTCAAACGTGGATGTGGCGATCACGTCGAACACGGCCTTCGGCGCGAAATTCGTCAGCCTGTCCTCGCCGGAGCAACCGAGCAGCGCGCGACTTGCCGCCGGGGCGACGATCGACGCATCCCGGGTGACTGTCGAGCTGAACACGGTGTTCGAGAAACTCACCACCGTGCTCCGGACCGTGGACCCGGGCAAGCTCGATTCGACATTGGGTGCCCTCTCGACTGCTCTGCAAGGACGCGGCGAACGGCTCGGGGTCGCACTCGAACAAGCAGATTCCTCCTTGCTCGAATTCAACACTGCACGTGAGGCTCTCGATCATGTGTTGACTGATTTACCAGCCGTCACACAGACCTACCGCGACGCTGTTCTCGACTTGCTCGACATCCTCGACTCGCTCACGACGACGGGAACCACAGTGCTCGACGAGCAACAGAATCTTGATCTCCTCTTGCTCAACGTGATCGGGGTCGCCCGCACCGGAGAAGATGTACTGGGAGCCAACGCCGACGGTATCGACACCGTTCTGTCGTTACTGCGGCCGACCACCGCACTGCTCGAGGAATACTCCCCGGTGATTCCCTGCATGTTCCACGGACTGCAGGAGAGCAAGAAGATCGGCGACGGCGCCTACAACGGACAACCAGGAATCAAGATGTCGATCGGTCTGATCGCCGGAACCGAACCGTACCGATATCCCGACGACCTTCCGAAGGTCGCGGCAACAGGTGGCCCGCAGTGTATGGGTCTTCCACTGCGCGACCCGAACGTCAACGCGCCTTACCTGGTGACCGATACCGGGGTGAATCCGTTTGCGCCCGAGCGTCAGCCGAATGGTGGGCAACCGATGAACACGGTCCCGGATCTGATGAGCTACCTGTTCGGGACGGAGATCCGATGAAAGTTCGTGGATACACCGTCAAGTTCGGAATTTTTGTTCTGGTGATGATCCTCGTCAACGCCGGGCTGATCCTCGTGTTCGGCCAGATGCGAGGTGGCGACGCGAGGTCGTACTCGGCGGAGTTCGTCAACGCCTCCGGGCTCAGAGCGGGCGACAAGGTGCGCATCGCGGGTGTGCCCGTCGGTGCTGTCGGCTCCGTCGAATTCGGTGGGAATCACCGTGCCCACGTGAGTTTCAGTGTGGATACGGGTGACACCGTGACTGTATCGACCAGAGCCGCTGTTCGATATCAGGATCTGGTGGGTAATCGATACCTCGAACTGCTCGACGATCCGGGGATCGCGGAACCGCAGCCACAGGGCGAGAGCATTCCCGTCGATCGCACCGCGCCGGCACTCGACCTCGATGCGCTACTCGGTGGTTTCAAGCCGCTGTTTCAAGCCCTGGACCCGGAGCAGGTCAACGCGTTGTCGATGTCCTTGCTCGAGGTGTTTCAAGGCCAGTCCGGAACTGTGGCATCGGTGCTGGCGCACACCGGATCGATCACGAACACTCTCGCAGACCGCGACCAACTGATCGGTCGAGTGATCGGCAACCTCGACGGTGTGCTCAGTGAATTGCGCAGCCGCGGTGGACAGTTCAGTGACACTCTCGATCACCTACAACAGCTGGTGAGCGGGCTCGCGGCGGATCGGGAGATGATCGGGAGTGCCGTCGAGAGTGTGAACACCGCGTCAGGCACCTTCGCCGATCTCCTCGCCGGAGTTCGCCCGGACGTCGCGGGAAACCTGTCGAAGCTGGACGCAAGTCTGAATCCGCTGATCGAGCAACAGAGTGAGCTCGATCGGATTCTCGCGTCCATGCCCTCGAACTACAAGCAGCTGATCCGAGTCGGCTCGTACGGGTCGTTCTTCAACTTCTATCTGTGCGGAATCGCCCTGAAGGTCGACGGTGCCGACGGTACGCCGCTCACTGTCGACCTGGTGGATCAGACGACCGGAAGGTGCGCACCACGATGAGAGAGATGGCACAGAGCCAGGCCGTACGCGTGGGGGTCGTGGGATTGGTCGTCACGGCCGCCGTCGTATTGGCATCGCTCCAGTATCAGAATCTGCAGTTCCTGAAATCGGGTGTCGGGTACAGCGCGGTGTTCGCCGACGCCAGCGGTCTCGCGCCGGGAGACGAAGTCAATGCCGCCGGAGTGAAGATCGGAACGGTGGACCGGATCGAGGTCGAGCACGGACTCGCGCGCGTGGACTTCACACTGGAAGGCTCGATCGGTTTGGGAGAAAGCACGTCGGCCGCGGTCACCACGATGTCGTTGCTCGGCAAGCGAGCTGTTTCACTCGATCTCGACGGTCCGGGAAGGATCGCGGTCGGCAGCGAGATCCCGGTCGAGCGAACAAGATCGGCCTACTCGCTCCCCGACGTTCTCGGTGACCTCACCACGACGGTCGAGGACATCGATCTCGACCAGCTCTCCGAATCGCTCGACGCAGTGGGACAGGTGATGTCCGGCAGTGCGCCGAGCCTGAGGCCGGCACTGGACGGCGTCGCACGGATCTCCGACAGCGTCAATCGGCGGGACGACATGTTGCGCACCTTGCTGTCCGATGCAAACGACGTCGCCGGGACGTTGGCCGAGCGTGGACCACAGGTCAACGCGCTACTCGTCGACGGCAACGCGTTGTTGGGAGAACTGGATCGGCGACAGGCGGCGCTTGGGGAAGTGATCACGAACATCTCGGCATTGTCGACCCAGCTGAGTGGACTCGTCCACGACAACGAGGCGCAATTGCAGCCGGTCCTCGGCAAACTCGATACCGTTGTCGGCATTCTGCAGAACAACAAGGACAACCTTTCTCAGGGAATCGACGGTCTCGGTACGTACGTGGGCACGCTCGGTGACACCGTGGCCAGCGGTCCCTTCTATTACGCCTACGTCCAGAACCTGGTACCGGCGCAATACACCCAACCGTTGATCAACGCGATGTTCGGGCTACCACCTGCACCGCTGCCGATTCCGGAGGTTCGATGATGGGTGCCTCACGAGTTCGCAATCCGCTGAACCGGCGTCGAATCGCCCTCGTCGGCGCAGGCATCATCGGGGCGGCGATCGTCGTCGTGTCGGGATACCTTGCGGTGCAACATATGCGCTACTACAACGTGACGGCCTACTTCACCTCGACGACTGGTCTGTATGTCGGTGACGACGTTCGTGTCGTGGGAGTCGACGTCGGCCGTGTCACCGAGATCGCCCCTCAGGGTGATCGAATGCGCGTCGAACTGAAATTGGCCCGCGAGGTTCCCGTCGCCGAGGATGCGAAAGCGGTGATCGTTGCCCAGTCGCTGGTCTCGGCCCGCTTCGTGCAGTTGACACCGGCGGTGACGGACGGCGCCGACGCACTGAGCGACGGTGCGGAGATCGGGCTCGACCGAACAGCTGTCCCGGTCGAGTGGGATCAGATCAAGGAACAGCTGGGCCGGGCCGCCGATGCTTTGGGTCCCGACGGGGACGATCGCGGTCCCGCCGCCAACTTCCTCGACGGTGCCGGATCCGCACTGGCCGGCAACGGGGAAGCGCTGGGGCGCTCGGTGACCGAACTCTCGGAGGCTATGAGCACACTCGACGAAGGCGGAGCCGATCTGTTCGGCACCATCCGCGGCCTGCAGACCTTCACGACCGCACTCGCCGCAAGCGACGAACAGATCGTTCAGTTCCAAGGACGGCTGGCACATGTCTCGAGTGTGCTCGCCGAGAGCCGGACGCAGTTGGCTCCGGCTCTCGCCGAATTGGACGCCGCCGTCGTCGACGTACAGCGGTTTGTCGAACAGAACCGAACCGGCTTGACGGAGCAGATCGCGAAGTTGGCCGACGTGTCCCAGGTATTGGTCGACAAGCGCGCAGGTCTCGAGAAGGTACTGCATCTGGCTCCGACAGCGTTGTCGAACTACTACAACGTCTATCGGCCGGCCCAAGGAGCGATGGTGGGTGTGCCCGCATTCCAGAACGTCGGCAACCCGATCGACTTGATCTGCGGCGGAATCGCCGGCCTGGCCAACGACACCTCGAAGAAGGGCGCGGATTTGTGCATCGAATACCTCGGCCCGTTGCTCAACACGATCAAGGCGAACTACCCGGACCTGAGCATCAACCCGACCCGGGCGCTCGGCGCTCTTCCGGACCAACTGGTGTACAGCGAGCCTGATCTGGAACCGACGGGCGCCTTGAGCTTTCCGACGGTGCCGGTGGCGTCTGATCTGACCGGTTTGCTCATGCCGTCGACAGGATCGCGATGACTAGCCGCCGGTGGGGAACAGTGTGTGTGGCGGCGAGCGCCGTGCTCGTTCTGACGGGTTGTCAATGGAGCGGGCTGAATTCGGTGTCGCTGCCGGGCGCGGCCGGCCGCGGTGAGGGAAGTTTCTCGGTCGTGATCGAGATGCCGGACGTCACGTCGATCAGTCCCAACTCTCCGGTCATGGTCGACGACGTGACAGTCGGAAGTATCAGTGCGATCGAGACCGACAACTGGCACGCACGGGTGACGGTTGCGCTCGACGGCTCGGTGTCGCTGCCCGCCAACGCGACTGCCAAGATCGGCCAAACCAGTCTGCTCGGATCCAAACACGTCGCGCTCGCGCCGCCCACCGAGGTGGCGCCGGAAGGGCGGTTGTCGGAGGGATCCGTGATTCCCCTTGCATCGGCCAGTGTCTATCCCACCACCGAGGAAGCGTTGACGGCACTGTCCCTGGTGCTCAACGGCGGTGGGCTGGCCCAGATTCACAGCATCACCACGGAACTGAACACTGCTCTCGGCGGACGGACCGATGCGGCGCGCGACCTGCTGAGCCAGATGGACACCGTGACCGAGACACTCGACCGTCAACGCGAGGCGATGGTCACGACCATGGAGAATCTCGACGTGTTCGCCGGCGAGATCACGGCTCAGCGAGACGTTCTCGGTGAGGCGTTGGAGACCCTTGATCCGGCCTTGGCGGAACTGAGCGCCCAACGCGTCGACCTGACCACCGCCCTCGATGCGGTCGGCAGGTTCGGGGACGTCGGGACCGATCTGGTCGACCGGACCCGCGACGATGTGAAAGCCAATTTGAGCGCCTTGGAATCGACGCTGCAGAAGGTGGTCGAAACCGGACCGGACCTGATCAACAATTTGGGCAATCTGAGTACCTTCCCCTTCCCCCAGACGACCATCGACGACGGAATGCGCGGTGACTACACCAATTTGTGGGCGCTGATCGACCTCACGAGTAATCGCCTCCAGTCAGGTCTCGGCTTCGGTACTCCGTTCGGGGCGCCGCAAACTCCGGTGGAGAACGGAATACTGGTCGATCCTTTGACCGCGCCTCTGGGTACCGGGCGGGCCGCCCCAAGTGACACCGGGCGGACCGACCAGGACGGTGGACGATGATTCTCACGAAGTTGGTGCGAAGGCAATTGACGATCTTCGCGATCCTGGCGGTGATAGGCATGAGCGCAGCGGCTATCTCGTACCTGAGAGTTCCGACCATGCTCGGCATCGGGCGCTATTCGGTGACAGTCGAACTGCCCGACGCCGGCGGCCTGTATCGGAACGCGAACGTGACCTATCGCGGCGACACCATCGGTCAGGTCAGGTCGGTGCGTCTGTCTCCGGGAGTGGTACGCGCCGAATTATCTTTGGAGAGCGCGGTTCCCGTTCCCTCCAGCGGGCTCACAGTAGCGGTGCGAAGTGTGTCGGCCATCGGCGAGCAATATGTCGACATGCAACCGAGCACCGCGGACGGACCCTTTCTGTCCGACGGAGACGTGATCGGCCCCGACGCTGTCACGATCCCGACCGAGATCGGACCGGTCCTCGATCAGGCGCAGGCGATGCTCGCATCCGTACCGCAGGACAAGTTGCGATCGGTGATCGACGAGTCCGCGGCGGCGTTCGGAGGCAGGGGAGAGGACCTGGCTCGTCTGCTGGATTCGACCACTTCGTTCGTCGATCAGATGTCCGCTGCCACGACACCGGCAACGACGCTCGTACAGCAGTTGGATCCGCTCCTGCAGACACAGGTGGTGACGGGCGACCAGATTCGCCAGTGGGCGTCCAGTGTCGCTCAACTCAGTGGACAGTTGGAGATCGCCGACGGCGCCGTGCGCAATATCCTCGAAACCGGACCGGGCTTCGCGACCGAAGCCGACCTGCTGTTTCAAGGCCTCAAACCCACTTTGCCTGTGCTGCTTGCCAATTTCACGAGCACCGCTCAGGTGGCTTTGACGTACAACGCCGGCTTGGAGCAGGTGCTCGTCATCTTGCCGCCATTGGTCGCGGCACAGGAAACCGTCGTACAACGCGGGCAGGTGGACGGTGCCGCGAACGTCAACTTCCACCTCCAGGCGCAAGATCCTGCAGCGTGCTCGACCGGTTACCTTCCGGCCGATCAGCGACGAGACCCGACCCAGATGAGTGTTCCGGACACCCCGGCCGACCTGTACTGCAAAGTTCCACAGAACTCGATCTTCGCAGTTCGTGGATCCCGGAACATTCCCTGCATGGAGGTACCGGGCAAACGAGCACCGAGCCCGGAGATCTGCCGGAGCCCCGAGGCGTACGTGCCGTCGGGGACCAATGCGCCCGGCGAGTTGTACACCGGGCCTGACGGAGTCGACTATCAACACACGGAGTTGGTTCCGGCCGCCTCCGGTCCGGGGGAGGGCGAGCCGTGGCAACAGTTGCTGACGCCGACGAATCGCTGAGGGGCGAGGTGCTGGATCCGGTACGAGGCAAACCCGGTGTTCTCACCGCCCTGGCCTGGATTGCACTCGCGGCTCTGAGCGTCGTCGTCGTCTTCGGCTGTCTGGCAGTTCGATCGGACCGCGCCCGAGAGTCCCAGCGTCAAGAGTTCGTCGCCGGTGCGGTCGCAGGAACCCTTGCCCTGATCGACGTCCACTCTGCCACGCTCGACGAGGATCTCGCGACGCTGAAGTCGCTGACTACGGGAACTTTTGCAGACGAACTGAAGTCCGGTGAATCTGCGTTCGTCGCATCGATCCGCGATTTCGCCGTCGATTCCGATGGTCGTGTCGACACCGCAGCCCTGGCATCGGAATCCGGTACCTCGGGAGTGGTACTGATCGCAGCCTCGGCCCAGGTCGGCAATTCAGCGGGAGAATCTTCGGCGCGAACCTACCGTCTGCGCATCGGTGTCGAGGAGGTCGACGGGCGGGTGCTGATGTCGAGTGTGGAGTTCGTCCCGTGAAGCGCGTGGTCTTGGTGTGTGCGGCGCTGATCTTGGTGGGAGTCGGTGGGACTCTGCTCTGGAGTCATCACCGTTCGGCAGCCGCTGACACCGCACGTGTAGAGGTGATCGGTGTGGCGCCGATGCTCGTCGAGAATCTCTTGAGCTACAACAGCGACACGGTCGACGACGACCTTGCACGTGCTGCCGAGGGCGCAAGCGGAACGTTTCAGGACAGCTTCGCCGAATTCGGATCGAAAACGGTTGCACCCCAATCGAAGGAGCAGGGAATCAGCACCAAGGCGCGGGTAGTCGACGTCGGCGTGCGCTCCGTGGCTGCAGACCGCGCAGAATTGCTCATGTTCGTCGATCAGATCACGACGAGTATCGCGCGGCCGGCACCAGCGTCGACGTCGAGCCGAGTCGAGGTGACACTCGACCGAGTCGACGGAACATGGCTGGTGAGTGCCATGATCCCCGTCTAGTGAAGGTTCTCGCGGCCCGCCATGATCAGCCTGGCAGTGACTTCGAGCCGGTCTGCGATCTGCGAATAGGACTCGTATCCCATGCCGGCTCGGACAAGCGCCCCGGACCAGGAGATTTCGAGTGCTTCGAGTACGTCGGGATCGTACGACGGCCCCAGTGCCTCGATGAGCCGCTCCCGGATGTTCTTGCCGATGCGTCCCCGAAGATGTTCGACGTCGGGATCGTTGCCCATCATCGCCGTGGTCACGGCCGCCGCCAGCTCCGGTTCGTCGGAAACGAGCAGTGCGACGCTACGAAGGACCGAGCAGACCTGCGCTTCCCGTTCCGCCTCCGGGGAGGGCTCGTGAGGTACCGCGTCGAGTCGGCGCCAGAACAGTTCTGCCACAAGGTGACTCTTGGACGAAAAATAGGTGTATGCCGTGGCCGCGGCGACACCCGCTTCCGCTGCCACCATCCGCACAGTCAGATCGGCAAACCCTTTGTCGCGCAGGACCGTGATCGCTGCCGCGGTCAGTCGATCGACGGTTTCGGCTTGCTGCTGTGTGAGCCGTCGACGCGTGGACTCGAACTTGGTCTTACCAGACATGTGTCCAGACACTACGGGATCGGACCCGAGCGAGCAAAGTATGCGCTATCACATTCTCAATGTCGCTTCCGCTCGGTGTCATGTCTCGCTCCCGCTTGGTGTCATGTCTCGCTCCCGCTCGGTGGGACAGAATTTCGATCCCCCGCGATCGCTAAGTCCATGTGTTAGAACGATTTCTAGAACACGTTCGGAAAATGTGCCCAGGATCGGAGAGGCTGATTATGACGAAGTGGGACGAGACATGCGACGTACTCGCTGTGGGCTCGGGCGGCGGACTCGCCGGCGCGTACACGGCGGCCCGCGAAGGTCTCGACGTCATTGTGATCGAAGCGACCGACAAGTACGGCGGAACAACGGCGTACTCGGGCGGCGGCGGAATGTGGTTCCCGTGCAACGCCGTTCTTCGCCGTTCCGGGGACGACGACACCATCGACGATGCGCTGGAGTACTACCGTTCGGTGGTGGGTGATCGGACGCCCGCCGACGTTCAGGAGGCATACGTTCGGGGCGGCGCCGGGTTGATCGACTATCTCGAAGAGGACTCGAATTTCGAGTTCCAGATACTGCCATGGCCCGACTACTTCGGGGAAAAACCCAAGGCTCGCGCGAGCGGTCGACACATCGTTCCCAAACCGATGAACGCGACGAGGGTTGGTGTGCTTCGTGATTCACTTCGATCGCCGCTCGCGACGGAGCGGTTGGGAGAAGAGTTGCCGGCGTACCTCGTCGGCGGGCAGTCGTTGATCGGCCGATTCATGCTGGCACTTTCGACATACCCGAATGCCGCCATGCACCTGAACACCGCACTCGAAGAATTGGTTGTCGAGGACGGACGGGTCGTCGGCGCTGTCGTCGAGCAAGGTGGTCGGCGTCGAATGATCCGAGCCCACAGAGGAGTGATCCTGGCCGCCGGCGGATTCGAACAGAACGAGACCCTGCGGGCCGAATTCGGTGTCCCTGGTTCTGCTCTCGACACGATGGGCTGCCCCGGCAACCTCGGTAAGGCTCACCAGGCGGCCATCGCCGTGGGCGCCGACACCGACCTCATGGGGGAGGCCTGGTGGTCGCCCGGGCTGACCCATCCAGATGGCCGCTCTGCGTTTGCGTTGTGGTTCACCGGCGGAATCTTCGTGGACGACAAGGGTCGCCGGTTCGTCAACGAGTCTGCGCCGTACGACCGCTTGGGTCGCTCCGTCATCGAACACATGCGGGCAGGGAAAGTAACCACGCCGTACTGGATGATCTACGACAACAGAGAAGGCGCAGTGCCACCGGTGAAGGCACCCAATGTGCCTATGGCGCAGACGAAGCAATACGTGGATGCGGGATTGTGGAAGAGTGCGCAGACGCTCGAAGACCTCGCCGCCCAGATCGATGTTCCCGCAGCGGAACTGGTGGAGACCGTGAAGCGATTCAACGCGTCTGCGGCGACCGGCGTCGACGCGGACTTCGGCCGAGGAGACACTGCATACGACCGCGCCTTCTCGGAGGGGGCTTCGCCGCTCGTACCGATCGACCAAGGTCCGTTTCACGCTGCTGCTTTCGGAATCTCCGACCTCGGGACCAAAGGTGGTCTACGCACCGACGCGACCGCGAGGGTACTCAAAGCCGACGGTACGGCGATTGCCGGGTTGTACGCTGCGGGGAACACGATGGCAGCGGCCAGCGGGGCAACGTACCCCGGCGGTGGAAATCCGATCGGAGCGAGCATGTTGTTCAGCCACTTGGCTGCACTCCACCTCACGAAGCCGCTGTCGTAAGTCAGCCCGCTCGTGTCGGGAAGCGTCAGGCCTTGCCGAGTCCGGCGGCGATTCCCTTGTCCAGTTGGGTGAGCATTGCCGTACCCAACGACGAAAGCTGGGCGACCTGTCGATCGTCGAGGCCCTCGAAGAGGAGACCTTGAACCGAGGCGACGTGCGGCGGCGCGGCCGCGACGACCTTTGCCATTCCTTCGTCGGTGAGCACTGCGTTGGAGCCGCGGCTGCCGCGAATGACTTCCCGTTTCACCCAGCCGGCTTTCTCCATCTTCGTGATGACGTGCGACAGGCGGGACAGGGACGCGTTCGCTCGCTGGGCAAGTACCGACAACTGGAGCTTGTGGTCGGGGGCGTCCGAGAGTGCGGCTAGGACGAAGTACTCGAAGTGGGTGAGTGCCGAATCGCGTTGCAGTTGAGTGTCGAGGGCGGCAGGCAATCGAGTCACGAGAGCGATCAGTGTCAGCCAGGCTTCCTGCTGCTCGGCTGTGAGCCACTTTGTCTGAGACTGCGCGTCGGGCTGCGCGGTCGGTTCACTCATCGGTGACTTCTCCTTCGGGTCGAGCATTCTTCGTGCGCGGAGCGTGCTGGTGTACAGCGTCTCAGACGCATGTCCAGAAGAATATCGCGGGGAATAGTTGCGGGACGCAAGTGTTGAGTTCTATATTAGGTTGAACCTTCAACTTAATCACGAATGTCTATCCCGAGGAGTCCGTATGTCCACCGCAACCATGCCTGCGCTGTATCTCAGCCACGGTGCTCCGCCGCTGGTGGACAGCGCGTTGTGGGTCGACCAGTTGGGGGCGTGGGCCGGCGATCTTCCGCGCCCGACGGCAATCCTCGTCGTCTCGGCGCACTGGGAATCGGCGCCGCTGACGATCGGTTCGACGACCACGGGCACCCCGCTCATCTACGACTTCGGTGGTTTTCCCGAGAGGTTCTACCGCGCGAAGTACAACTCTCCCGGCGCTCCGGAACTCGCCGCCCAGGTTGCCGCGTTGATGCCGGACAACGAACGAGTGGTTCAGCAGCCGAATCGAGGCCTGGATCATGGTGCCTACGTGCCGCTCACGGTGATGTACCCGGACGCAGACATCCCGGTACTGCAAATTTCGCTGCCCACTCTCGATCCCGAGCGTTTGCTCCATCTCGGAGAGCGCCTACGGCCACTCCGTGAGCAAGGCGTACTGATCGTGGGATCCGGATTCACCACGCACGGGTTACCGTTCCTGCGCGATCCGTCACCGGAAGCGCAGGCCCCGGGATGGTCGGCGGAATTCGACGCGTGGGCAGGGGAGAGGTTCGCTGCCGGTGACGTCGATTCGTTGATCGACTTCCGCGCCCAAGCTCCCGGGATGCCGTACGCGCATCCGACCATCGAACACTTCGCCCCGTTGTTCGTCACGCTCGGTGCGTCGTCCGATCCGGAACAGGTGCCCACCCAGGTGATCGACGGATTCTGGATGGGGCTTGCGAAGCGCTCGATTCAGGTCGCCTAGGGAATCAGGTCCCCAGGAAAGTCAGCTTCGATTGCGAAGGAACTCGAGTGCCTGGTCGCCGTGGGTGTTGGCGCGTAGCTCACTCGAGATGACTTTGAGAACGGTGCGGTCGGTGTCGATCACGAAGGTCGAGCGTTTGACCGGAGCCAACTTGCCCAGGAGTCCGCGCTTGACGCCGAACTGTTCGGCTACCTTGCCGTCGGTGTCTGCGAGTAGGGGGTAGTCGAAGGATTGTGCGGTGGCAAAGGTGGACTGAGCTTCGACCGTATCGGTGCTGATACCCGCCCGCGAAGCGCCCACCGCGGCGAATTCGCTGCCCAGATCACGGAAGTGGCACGCCTCGGCGGTGCACACCGGCGTCGAGGCTGCCGGGTAGAAGAAGAGGACCAAGGGTCCGTTCGCGAGCAGGCTCGTCAGCGAGCGCGGAGTCCCGTCCTGGTCGGGCAGCGAGAAATCGGGAGCGAGTTGGCCTGGTTTCATTCGGCCGAGGTTACCCGCGCACGACGACCGCGTGGGGGAGCCTGGGATGATGGAGTCATGCACGGCGAGCCCACCTCCATGTCCGCACGGTCGTCCGACACCGCGATCGTCGGTGACGCGTCCGATTCCACCACCACTCGGGAGCAGTTCCGAGCTCTCGCGGCCGAGCACCGGGTCGTTCCCGTCACTCGGAAAGTGTTGGCGGACTCCGAAACTCCGCTCTCGGCGTACGAGAAGTTGGCCGGCAATCGTCCCGGCACCTTCTTGCTCGAGTCGGCCGAGAACGGTCGTTCGTGGTCGCGGTGGTCGTTCATCGGCGTCGGGAGTCCGGCTGCACTGACCGTCGTGGACGGAGAGGCAGCTTGGTACGGCAACGTTCCGGCCGGTGCTCCGGCCGGAGGCGATCCGATCGACGCGCTCGGTGCCACCCTGGAGCTACTTCGTTCGGAGCGGCTGCCCGACCTACCCCCGTTGACGGGCGGGATGGTCGGATTTCTCGGCTACGACGCGGTGCGACGCCTCGAGAGATTGGGTGATTCCGCGGTCGACGACCTGCAGATACCCGAGATGGTCATGCTGCTTGCTGCCGACATCGCCGCAGTAGATCACCACGAAGGGGCGATCACCCTCATCGCCAACGCGGTCAACTGGGACGGCACCGACGAGCGTGTCGACACGGCGTACGACGACGCAGTCGCCAGGTTGGACGCGATGACTCGCGCTCTTGCGGCGCCCGCGAAATCGACGGTGTCGACATTCTCGAAAGCGAGTCCGAACTACCGCCGTCAGCGCACCACCGAGAGTTTCGGTGTCGACGTCGAGAAGTTGATCGGCGACATCGAAGCGGGCGAGGCATTCCAGGTTGTCCTCTCGCAGAGATTCGAGATCGATTGCACTGCAGCGCCGATCGACGTGTACCGGATGCTCCGCGCGTCGAACCCCAGCCCGTACATGTACCTGCTCAACGTGCCGAACGGTGATGGCGAGACCGCGTTTTCGATCGTCGGATCGAGCCCTGAGGCACTGGTCACCGTCGCCGAGGGCGTAGCGACAACACACCCGATCGCGGGAACCAGATGGCGCGGTGCCACGGAGGAGGACGACATCCTGCTCGAAAAGGATCTCCTCGCCGACGAGAAGGAGAACTCCGAGCACCTCATGCTCGTCGATCTGGGGCGAAACGATCTGGGGCGCGTCTGTCGCCCGGGCACGGTGAAGGTGCACGACTACCGGCACATCGAGCGGTACAGCCACGTGATGCATCTCGTATCGACCGTCACCGGTCATCTGGCCGAGGGAAAGCACGCTCTCGACGCGGTCACGGCGTGCTTCCCCGCCGGAACCCTGTCAGGGGCACCCAAGGTGCGTGCGATGCAGTTGATCGAAGAACTCGAGCCCACCAGGCGAGGTATCTACGGCGGCATCGTCGGCTACCTCGACTTCGCCGGCGACGCCGACACCGCGATCGCGATCCGAACAGCATTGATCAAGGACGGGATCGGATATGTCCAAGCGGGTGCCGGCGTCGTCGCCGACTCGGACCCGGTCTACGAGGACACCGAGGCCCGCAACAAGGCGATGGCAGTACTGAGCGCCATCGCGTCGGCGCACACCCTGCGCACCATCGGAGGTGACGATCTGTGAGTGAGAACGAGTCGATTGCAGCGGAGCAGCCTACAAGCGCTTCTCGTGGCACCGCCGTGCCGAGAACGCTTTTGCTTGCGTTGTCGGCAGCAGCGTTGTGGGGCAGCTCACGAATGACGTGGGTTCATCTGACCTCGAGCGACGGCAAGACGCTGGAGCGGACGACGGATCTCGACGGCAGCACCTGGGCGGCGGCGATGACTCCGCTCGCGCTCGCGCTTCTCGCGGCGATCGCGGCGTCGTTTGCGGTGCGAGGTTGGGCACTTCGGGTAGTCGGACTGTTGGTTGCACTCGTCGCCATCGCGGTAGCGGTTCCGGCGGTGCAGTTGTTGGTGTCCGGAGCCTCTGCGGACCGAGCGGTGGAGTTGGCCGAGTTGTCCGGTCACCCGGAAGATCTCTCGACGACTGTATCGGTGCTGCCTGCCTTGCTCGCGTTGGTCGGAGCGGTGGCGGCGCTCGGCGCAGCAGTACTTCTGATGCGCAAACCTCCAGTGCGAGGCGGGTTGTCGTCGAAGTACGACAACCCTGCCGCGCGCCGCGAAGCCGCAGCCAAGCTCGGTCAGGGAGACAAACCCGCGTCGGACGAGCCTGTGACACAACGGATGTTGTGGGATGCGCTCGACGCCGGAGAGGACCCGACAGTGGCCGACGGAGAGGACCCGACAGTGGCCGACGGAGACGACGGAGTCGGGGGAGGCGACGGTGCGAAACCGGGGTCGTCCCACTGAGTAAGACTGAACCCTCACCTGCGTGGGTACCCCGACGGAGTAGCAAAATTTCGTCCCACTAGGCTGAGACCACCCTGATGACGTATCTCACATCGGGCTCTTGCCCAGAAAGGATTCGGGCCACGATGACCGTACTCGACTCGATTCTCGACGGGGTGCGCGCTGATGTCGCCGCCCGCGAAGCCGTACTCGACTTCGCTGCAGTCAAGGCTGCTGCGGCCGCTGCACCGCCTGCACTCGATGCTGCAGCAGCACTTCTGGAATCGAGCATCGGCGTCATCGCCGAGGTCAAGCGAGCGAGCCCGTCAAAGGGTGCGCTGGCCGACATTGCCGATCCCGCAGAGCTTGCCGCGGCGTACCAAGCCGGTGGCGCACGCATCATCAGTGTCCTCACCGAAGAGCGCCGTTTTCACGGCTCGTTGGCCGACCTCGACGCAGTCCGTAAAGCGGTCACCATTCCGGTGCTGCGCAAGGACTTCATCGTGGGGCCGTACCAGATTCACGAGGCTCGCGCTCACGGCGCCGACGTCATCTTGCTGATCGTTGCCGCACTCGAACAGCAGGCCCTCGCCTCGCTCATCGATCGCACCGAATCTCTGGGAATGACTGCCCTCGTCGAGGTGCACACGGAAGAAGAAGCCAACCGCGCGCTCGAAGCCGGCGCCAAGGTTATCGGTGTGAACGCCCGCAATCTCAAGACTCTCGAGGTGGACAAGAACACCTTCGGTCGCATCGCTCCCGGTTTGCCGACCGAGACGATCAAGATCGCCGAGTCCGGTGTTCGCGGAACCGCCGATCTGTTGGCGTACGCCGGGGCGGGCGCCGACGCAGTGCTCGTCGGTGAAGGCCTCGTGACCAGCGGCGACCCTCGCAAGGCCGTCGCAGATCTGGTCAATGCAGGCGCACACCCGTCCTGCCCCAAACCGTCGCGATAAATCGCTTCACCCGCCCGGCGTGCTTTGATGCACCCGGGCGGTGACCAGCGACACCCTTGGGGCAGACTGGTGGGGTGACTTCACGTACTCAGGAACCAGGCTCCGGTGCACTATTCAAGGGCGGCAATCTGCCGCCGGCCAGCGCGGGACTCACCGAGCGCTCTCACGATCCCGACGCCGGAGGCCATTTCGGCGTCTATGGCGGACGGCATGTGCCGGAAGCACTCATGGCGGTTATCGAGGAAGTCACTGCGGAGTACGAAAAGGCTCGCGCGGACGACTCGTTCTTGAACGAACTCGATCGCTTGCAGCGCGATTACACCGGGCGTCCGTCGCCGATTTTCGAGGCAACGCGAATGAGCGAGTTCGCCGGCGGCGCGCGCATCATCCTCAAACGTGAAGATCTGAACCACACCGGTTCTCACAAGATCAACAACGTTCTCGGTCAGGTTCTGCTGGCAAAGCGGATGGGCAAGACCCGCATCATCGCCGAGACCGGAGCGGGCCAGCACGGTGTGGCATCGGCCACCGCCTGTGCACTGCTCGGTCTCGAGTGCGTCATCTACATGGGTGCTGTCGACACCGAACGTCAAGCACTGAACGTCGCCCGCATGCGCCTTCTCGGCGCGGAGGTGGTCTCCGTCGAAACAGGTTCGCGCACGCTCAAGGACGCGATCAACGAAGCCTTGCGCGACTGGGTTTCCCACGCGGACAACACCTATTACTGCTTCGGTACCGCGGCAGGCCCGCACCCCTTCCCGACGATCGTGCGCGATTTCCAGCGCGTGGTCGGCCTCGAAACTCGCGCGCAGATTCAGGCGTTGACCGGCCGACTGCCCGATGCAGTCACAGCGTGCGTCGGTGGCGGCTCCAATGCGATCGGAATCTTCCACCCGTTCATCGACGATCTGTCGGTCCGTCTGGTCGGCTACGAAGCAGCCGGCGACGGCGTCGAAACCGGAAGGCATGCAGCAACGTTCGCGGGCGGTACCCCAGGCGCATTCCAAGGTGCCTACTCCTACCTGCTCCAGGACGAAGACGGTCAGACCATCGAATCGCATTCGATCTCTGCCGGTCTGGACTACCCGGGCGTCGGGCCCGAGCACGCTTACCTGAGCGACATCGGGCGCGCCACCTACGAGCCCGTCACCGACAGCGAAGCGATGGATGCGCTTCTGCTGCTCTCGCGCCGCGAAGGCATCATCCCGGCCATCGAATCCGCCCACGCCGTCGCCGGCGCACTCCGACTGGGCAAGGAACTCGGAGAGGGCGCGATCATCGTCGTCAATCTCTCCGGTCGCGGTGACAAGGACATGGACACCGCCGCAAGCTGGTTCGGTCTCTTCGACGGCGCCTCGGGTCAGGCAACCGTTCCGGATGACGCAGCAGACCAGAACGACAACACGGAAGGCTCGGACAAGTGAGCGAACGACCATCACGCCTCGCACCCACCTTTGCAGCGTGCAAGGCTGACAAGCGTGCCGCCCTCGTCGGTTACCTGCCGGCCGGTTATCCGACCGTTCCCGAATCGATCGACGTGTTCAAGGCGATGGTCGACGGTGGCTGCGACATCATCGAGGTCGGTGTCGCGTATTCCGATCCCGTCATGGACGGTCCGACAATCCAGCGGGCAGCCGAAACCGCACTCACCAACGGCGTTCGACTGCGCGACATCTTCACCGTGATCGAGCAGATCAGTTCGGTCGGCGGCAAGGCCGTCGTGATGACCTACTGGAACCCGGTACTGCAGTACGGCGTCGACAAGTTTGCACGAGACCTCGCCTCTGCCGGTGGGCTCGGACTCATCACCCCCAACCTCATTCCGGAAGAAGCAGGCGCCTGGATGGAAGCATCCGAGGAGCACCACCTCGACCGGATCTTCCTTGTCGCGCCGTCCTCGACGGAAGAACGACTCGCGATGACGCTCGACGCGAGTAGTGGATTCATCTACGCGGCCTCGACGATGGGCGTCACCGGCGCTCGCGACGCCGTGTCCTCGATGGCTCCGGAACTGACCGCACGAATCCGCGCGCATTCCGACATTCCCGTCGGCGTCGGATTGGGTGTTCGGTCCGGCGCACAGGCTGCCGAAATCGCGGCATACGCCGATGCCGTCATCGTCGGCTCGGCTCTGGTCTCCGCGGTCGAGAACGGCTTGGGAGCGGTTCGCTCGCTCACCGAAGAACTCGCCGAGGGCGTCCGCTCGGCTACCGTGGCGTCGTGACCTCAACTGTGGACCTGCTGGCCTATATCCCCAGCCCGCCCCAAGGCGTCTGGTACGTCGGACCGGTAGCGCTGCGCGCCTACGCGCTCTTCATCATCCTCGGCATCATCGTCGCGATCGTGTGGGGAGATCGTCGTTGGGTGGCCCGCGGCGGTGAGAAGGGGACTGTTCTCGACATCGCGATCTGGGCTGTTCCCTTCGGTCTGATCGGTGGCAGGCTCTACCACGTATTGACCGACTGGCCCGCCTATTTCGGCGAGAACGGGCAGCCTCTCGACGCACTCAAGGTGTGGCAGGGAGGCCTCGGAATCTGGGGAGCAGTGTTCCTCGGCGGCATCGGTGCGTGGATCGGCTGCCGTCGACGCGGCATTCCGGTGTCCGCGCTAGGTGACGCGATTGCGCCCGGAATCTTGCTCGCACAGGCCATCGGTCGTATCGGCAACTACTTCAACCAGGAGTTGTACGGTCGCGAGACCACCGTCCCATGGGGCCTCGAGATCTTCGAACGGGTGAACTCTTCCGGCCAACTCGATCAACTGGCTGGTGTCTCCAACGGAGAAGTCATTCGGGTCGTTCACCCGACGTTCCTCTACGAAGCTGTGTGGAACGTCTTGATCGTGATCCTGCTGGTCCTCGTCGACCGCCGATTCAAGATCGGCCACGGACGCCTGTTTGCTCTGTACGTCGCGGGCTATTGCCTGGGCCGGTTCGTCGTCGAACTGATGCGTGACGATTTCGCCTACGAGATCGCCGGCATTCGAGTCAACACATTCACCTCGGGGATCGTGTTCTTCGCCGCACTGGCCTACTTTTTCCTGGCGAAGAAGGGCCGTGAGGATCCGGCTGATTTGAAGTCGAAGAACTACGTCGCTGCGGTAGCTGCCGGTGAAGCAGGAGTCGCAGCGCCAGGCACCGACACGGATTCGGCGAAGGCCGACGCGAAAGTCACCGACGCAAAAGCATCCGAAGCGAAGGCCGCTGGATCCGATGCCGCTGGATCCGATGTCACTGAATCCGATGCCAGTGAGGCAAGCGACTCCACGGCAGCGTCGGACGAGTCGTCGGACGCGGTGAAGCTGTCGAAGAAAGACAAGCCGTGACAGGTCCCTATTCGCAAGGGGGATTCCCCGACGATCAGGGACCGGTCTACGGCGCGCCCAATCCGTACGGCTATCAGCAGCCTCTACCTGCTGCGTCGATGTACGGGTTCGGTGATCCCTATGCCCCGTACGGTCGGCACCCGGTAACCGGGGAACCGTATTCCGACAAGTCGAAGGCCACCGCTGGACTGTTGCAGATCTTGCTGGGCTTCTTCGGAATCTGTGGAGTCGGGCGCCTCTACATCGGAAGTGTCGGCATCGGATTGTGCCAACTGCTCGGCATGTTCTTCGCGCTGTTCATGTCGGCGTTCCTGATCGGGATTCCGTTCGCCATCGGAATCTGGATCTGGGCGTTCGTCGACGGCATCGTGATACTTTCGGGCAATGCACGGGACGGTGTTCGTCGGCCGTTACGGGGATGAACCGCGAGGATGAACGCGCAAACAGATGTGTGGGGGTCCGGCCACGCGAAGGTCGAAATCCTTCGCGCGGCCCGATAACAAAGCTATTACGTACCGTCGTCGAATCGAAGGAAAGTACGTTGCCTAACTTGAACAAGAATCCGGAACCTTCCGAGTCGGGGGACTCGTCAGGATCGCAGTCGCCGGTTCCACCGCAGTTCGGGTCGCCGTTCGACTACGACGCGACGGCGGATGCGTCGTTGACGGAAACCTCGGCGCCCACGGAAAAGACGCCGTCGACGGAGACCACCGGCACGGGCCCGGGCTGGGACACGTATTCGGGAGTCGGGAACGGCCCGGGCTGGGGAAACCACCCCATCTACCCGCCGCCGACCGGAACCGAATCGACGACAGCGTTCCCCACTGCCGATTCTGATTCCACCCCGAATCAGCCCACGGCGCCGTACACGTCGCAGGAAAGCTACGCCGCCCAGAACTATCCGGCGCCGGACTACTCGAGGCCGACCCAAACCCCGACGGACGGTCCCGTCTACGGGGCGCCGGCAGATCAGACTCCGAATCCCTACGCGGCTCCGCCGCAGGGAAGCCAGAATTACGGTCAGCAGCAGGGCTACCCCCAGCCTGGATATTCGCAGCCCGGTTACGGTCAGCCTCAGGGATACCCTCAAGCTCAGGGGTACGTCCAACCCGGCTACGGTTTGGTTGATGCATCCGCGCCTTATGGCCGTGATCCGCTGACGGGTGAACCGTTCTCGGACAAGTCGAAGACCACTGCTGGCCTGTTGCAGATTCTTCTCGGATTCATCGGTATCTGCGGCATCGGTCGGTTGTACATCGGCAGCACGACTATCGGAGTGCTCCAGCTACTCGGAATCTTCCTCGGCTACATTCTTCTGTTTCTGGTCGTGGGAATTGTGGTCGTCCCAGCGATCTGGATCTGGGCTTTCATCGACGGCATCATGATGTTGACGGGTAGCGTGCGTGACGGCCAAGGTCGGCCACTGCGTAGCTGATCGAAAACGATGTTCGGAACTGTGGCCCCCTGACGCTCGTCGTCAGGGGGCCACAGTTTTACTCTCGCGACCTGCGGTTATGTGCTGATAAACTAGCGAACGTCGGCTGCATGACCGTGTGGAGGTCGCCGAGTGCCGTTTTCTCGAATACCTGATCCTCGAGGCCTGTACGACCCCGATCAGGAAACCGATTCATGTGGTGTAGCCCTGGTAGCAGACACCTCTGGACGCCGCGCGCATTCCATTGTCGACGAGGCAATCGCGGTCCTGGGAAATCTCACCCACCGTGGCGCAGCCGGGCGCGAATCCAACAGCGGTGACGGCGCGGGGATCCTGATTCAGCTGCCGACGGAGTTATTCGACGCGGTGACCGAGTTCGAGCTTCCACCACCCAATGCGATGGGTGAGAACACCTACGCAGCCGGAAACTGCTTTCTTCCGGTGGATCAGGAAGCGCGTGACTGCGCGCTGGTCCGGATAGACCGGTACGCAGCGGAAGAAGGACTGCGGATTATCGGGTGGCGAGAGGTGCCGGTCGAGAGCGACTGCGTCGGAACCGTTGCCGCGCAGTGTGCTCCGTACATCAGCCAGTGTTTTGTGACGTGCGCCGAGCCACGAGAGCGCAGTGTGGGCGGAATTGCCTTGGACCGACGAGTGTTTGCGCTCAGGAGGCAAGTCGAACGGATCGACCAGGACGGGGCCGCGGTGTATTTCCCCTCGTTGTCAGCTCGAACGATCGTGTACAAGGGCATGCTCACGCCGGCGCAGTTGCCCGGATACTTCACCGACCTCCGTGACGGCAGGATGCGATCTGCCTTGGCCGTCGTACACAGTAGATACTCCACGAACACATTTCCCTCGTGGCCACTCGCACAGCCGTATCGCTGCATCGCTCACAACGGCGAGATCAACACGATTGTGGGAAACAGGAATTGGATGCGCGCTCGCGAGCCGATGCTGCGAAGCGCACTGCTCCATGGGGACATCGCTCGCCTGTTTCCGATCTGCACCCCGGGCGGATCCGACTCGGCGTCGTTCGACGAAGTGCTCGAGCTCTTGTCCCTCGGGGGCCGCAGCATGCAGCACGCCATCGCGATGATGATTCCCGGTGCCTGGGAGAACGATTCTTCGATGCCGGACGAGATGAGGGCCTTCTACCAATTTCATGCTTGCCTGATGGAACCGTGGGACGGTCCGGCGTCCGTGACTTTCAGCGATGGCACTGTCGTCGGGGCGGTGTTGGATCGCAACGGTCTTCGCCCAGGGCGGTGGTGGCGGATGAAGAACGGCCGTATCGTGCTGGCCAGTGAGAGCGGTGTGTTCGACGCTCCGACTTCCGAGGTATTGGAGAAGGGGCGCCTCGAACCGGGACGCATGTTCCTCGTCGACACCGCTCGCCGTGGCATCGTTTCCGATGCGGAGATCAAATCCGAACTCGCGAGCACAGCACCCTACCGGGGCTGGGCCGACGGAGGATTGGTCGATCTCGAGGAGATCCCCGTGTCTGCACCTGCCCGAGGCGATCCGGCTCCGCTGTTGCAGAGGCAACTGCTCTTCGGATACCAGGCAGAGGACTTGCAGGAAGTTCTCCTTCCAATGGCTCGCTCAGGATCGGAGCCGTTGGGATCGATGGGTGTCGACACACCCCTGGCTGTTCTCTCGGATCGGCCGAAGCTGTTGTACGACTATTTCGTTCAGCTCTTCGCGCAAGTGACCAACCCGCCATTGGATGCGATTCGCGAGCAGGTTGTCACGACTCTCGCAACCACGCTCGGTACCGAGCAGAACTTGTTCGAAGCATCTGCCCGCTCGTGTCGGAGGATCGTTCTGCACAAGCCGGTGATCGGGCCGGTGGACATGAAGAGGATCACCGAACTCCACAGCTCTCGAACTCCGACATCCTTTGTCCTACCGGGACTGTTCGATGTTCGGGGCGGTCTGACCGAGGGTGTCGAGAGGCTTCGGGAGTCTGCCCGAACTGCCGCCGTCGACGGTATCGAGATTCTCGTGATCTCCGACCGTGGATCGGGCCCAGACCAGGCTCCCATTCCGTCGCTCCTCGCAGTATCGGCCGTGCACCACGATCTCGTTCGTCATGGCCTGCGGACCAAGGTGTCACTCGTCGTCGAATCAGGAGATGCCCGCGAACTTCATCACATCGCGCTCCTGATCGGATACGGTGCGGCGGCTGTTCATCCCTATCTTGCTCTCGAATCCGTGGAGGCACTCAGCGAGCAAGGCGAGCTTCCCGGGACAGATCGGAAGACCGCATCGGAGAACTATCTGAGAGCAACGAATTCCGGAGTGCTCAAGGTGATGTCGAAGATGGGCATAGCCACGGTTCACTCCTACACCGGCGCTCAGGTATTCGAGGCCGTGGGTTTGGGCCGGGCTTTGATCGACACGTACTTCTGCAACACACGAAGCCGGATCGGCGGGATCGGTATCACCGAAGTCGCGCGAGAAGTTCTGATGCGTCACGCGGCCACGTATCGCGCGGTGCAGCATCGGCAGTTGAGTAGCAGCGGAGAGTTCCGGTATCGCCGCGGTGGTGAATTGCATGTGTTCACACCCGAGTCCGTGTTCTTTCTCCAGCATGCGACCCGGACAGGGCGAAGTGAGATGTTTCGTCGCTACAGCGATGAAGTCGATCGACTGAGTGCGCAGGGCGGAACACTTCGGGGGCTGTTTCGATTTCGGCGTGGGATTCGTTCGCCGATTCCGCTCGATCAGGTCGAACCCGTCGAGATGATTCTCGCTCGATTCAACACCGGCGCGATGAGCTACGGTTCCCTCTCTGCCGAGGCGCACGAGACGATGGCGGTTGCGATGAATGCTCTCGGCGGACGTTCCAACACCGGTGAGGGCGGAGAGTCACCGGAGCGGTTGCGTGACGACAAGCGTCGTAGCGCTGTCAAGCAGGTCGCGAGTGGTCGCTTCGGGGTGACCAGCGATTACCTGGTCAATGCCACCGACATTCAGATCAAGATGGCCCAAGGTGCCAAACCAGGTGAAGGAGGCCAGCTTCCGGGGTCCAAGGTCTACCCGTGGATCGCAGAAACCCGGTACTCGACACCTGGAGTCGGGCTGATTTCTCCGCCACCGCACCACGACATCTATTCGATCGAGGATCTCGCCCAACTGATCTACGACCTCAGATGCGCAAACGATCGTGCGCGGATACACGTGAAGTTGGTCAGCGCAGTCGGAGTTGGGACTGTTGCAGCTGGTGTGGCCAAAGCGCACGCCGACGTGGTGCTGATCTCCGGTCACGACGGGGGGACGGGCGCGGCGGCACTCTCGTCCATCCACCACGCCGGTACGCCGTGGGAGATCGGGCTGGCCGAAACTCAGCAGACTCTGGTGCTCAACGGGTTACGCGATCGGATCGTCGTCCAGTGTGACGGGGGTTTGCGCACGGCGCGCGACGTCGTCGTCGCCGCGTTGCTGGGCGCGCAGGAGTACGGGTTTTCCACGGCGCCACTCGTCGCGGCCGGCTGCGTCATGATGCGGGTATGTCACCTCGACACCTGCCCCGTCGGAGTAGCGACGCAGAATCCCGAACTGCGCGAGCGATTCACGGGCCGGCCGGAGTACGTCGAGAACTTCTTTCGCTTCATCGCCGACGACGTACGACGGTTGTTGGCAGAACTGGGGTTTCGAAGTATCGACGATGCGCTGGGGCACGCAGACGTATTGGAAATGTCTCCGGCGGTGGCGCATTGGAAGAGTCGGAGGTTGAACCTCTCATCACTCTTCGACGTTCCGGCCGCGCCGGCCGGCGCGGCCTACAAGCCGTGTGTACCTGTTTCGAGCGAACTCGAACGCACCCTGATCGAGTTCGCCGCGAACTCACTCGAGGACGCTCGACCCGTGCATATCGAACTGCCAGTACACAATACGGACCGGGCGGTGGGAACGAGGCTGGGCGCTGAGCTGACCAGACGCTACGGCGCTGGCGGGCTACCCGAAGGCACCGTCGACATCGTGCTCAGCGGAACGGCAGGCCAGTCACTCGGTGCGTTCCTGCCGCCCGGCATCTCGCTGGTCGTAGTCGGCGATGCAAACGATTACGTGGGGAAGGGTCTCTCCGGTGGACGAATTGTGCTCCGGCCGAGTGAGGATGCACCCTTCGTGGCCGAGGAGCAGGTCATTGCCGGCAATACTCTGCTGTACGGCGCTACGAGCGGTGCACTCTATGTCCGGGGGCGTGTCGGGGAACGATTCGCGGTGCGCAACTCGGGCGCGGTCGCTGTGGTGGAAGGCGTCGGCGACCATGCGTGTGAGTACATGACCGGAGGCCGCGTCGTCATAATCGGCCCAACTGGTAGGAACCTTGCTGCAGGAATGTCCGGCGGAATTGCATTCGTACTCGACGTGAAAGCCGAGAAGGTCAACTGCGACATGGTCGTTCTGGAGCGGCCTTCGACGGAAGACTGTAGTCAGCTGGTCGAAATTCTCGGCGAGCATGTGGCTGCGACCGGCTCGCCGGTGGCGGCAGAACTTCTCGAGGACTGGGTTGGCCAGAGTCCGAGATTCACCAAAGTTTTACCTGTCGATTATCAAAAGGTCGTGGAAGAGAACGAACTGGTGGAGCCGGCCCATGCCTGACCCACGCGGGTTCCTCAATGTGGAACGATCCGGCACACCGACCAGATCGACCGATGTGCGTGTCGGCGACTGGGCGTCGGTATACGAGTCGCTGGATCCCGTCGTGCGAAATCGAGGCGTATCTTCACAGGCCTCGCGCTGCATGGACTGCGCTGTGCCGTACTGCCATTCGGCCGACGTCGGGTGTCCGCTCGGCAATCTCATCCCGGAATGGAACGACCTCGTTCGGCGTGGACGGTGGTCCGAAGCTTCGGAGAATCTGCATTCCACCAACAATTTCCCCGAGTTCACCGGACATCTGTGCCCCGCTCCGTGCGAAACGGCGTGCGTTCTCGCACTCGATGACGAGCACACGTCGGGAGGTGTCACCATCAAGCGCATCGAACAGGCAATCGTCGACAACGCCTGGGAGTCGGGTTGGTTGGGGCCGCAGGAACCTGTAGGTCACAGCGGACACCGTGTCGCGGTAGTCGGTTCGGGACCGGCGGGACTTGCTGCGGCTCAACAACTGACACGAGCCGGACATAGTGTCACGGTGTTCGAGCGGAGCGATCGGATCGGGGGACTGCTTCGCTACGGAATTCCGGAATTCAAGTTGCCCAAGGCCTTGATCAACCGGCGGCTGGACCAACTGACCGCCGAAGGGACCAGATTCGTCACCGACTGCGCCGTCGGAGTGAACGTGAGCGCGCACGACCTGCTGACGGATTTCGAGGCGGTGGTCCTGGCGGTAGGGGCCGATCGTGCCAGAGACACCGACGTACCGGGTCGTGGACTTCGCGGAATCCATCGTGCGATGACATACCTGCGTGCGGCCAACCGCGAATGCGAGGGGGACGGCGCGTCGAGCATCTCGGCACGAGGTAAGAACGTCGTGATCATCGGTGGCGGTGACACGGCCGCCGATTGTCTCGGCACGGTGCATCGCCAGGGCGGCCTCTCGGTGACGGAATTGGATTACCACGTCCCACCTCCGACACGCCGCGATCGAGATCGCGACCCATGGCCGCTGTGGCCGCGGGTCCTGCGCACCTCGCCGGCAGACGAGGAGGGCAGTGACAAACGGTTCCGATGGGCGGCGCAGGAATTTCTCGACGACGGCGAGGGTGCGGTCCGTGCAATCCGGATGGTTCCGGTAGCCGTGTCACGAGGGGCGAACGGACAACGGACCCTGGTGGAGACCGGCGACACGACGGATCTGGCGTGCGAGATGGTCCTACTCGCGCTCGGTTTCGAGGGCGTCGAAACCGCCCCGCTGCTCACCGACCTTGATGTCGGCACCGATCCACTCGGCCGAATCGAGTGTGATGTCAGGTGGCAGACCCGGACGCCTGGTGTATTCGTCTGCGGCGACGCGCATCGCGGGGCGTCACTCGTCGTCTGGGCGATTGCCGAAGGACGGTCGGCCGCACGTGCCGTCGATGTGTATCTCACAGGCGAGTCTGAGCTTCCCGCTCCGGTTCATCCAAAGGCATTTCCGCTGTTCGTGAGCTGAACAACTGAATCGAGTAAGTACAGAAAGCGCAGGTCGCAAATGCCGGATAGAAGTGCGGTGGGGTAGCGACTAGGCTCGAGCCGTGAACCGACGGACAAAAATTGTATGCACACTTGGACCTGCGACAGCTTCTGGCGACCGCATCCGTGAGCTCGTGGAGAGCGGCATGGACGTGGCTCGCCTCAACTTCAGCCACGGCGAGCATGCCGATCACGAAGAAAACTACATTCGCGTCCGCGCCGCGTCGGACGCCACCGGAAAGGCCGTCGGTGTTCTCGCCGACCTTCAGGGACCCAAGATTCGCCTCGGCCGATTCAAGGACGAGCGGACCACCTGGGCCAACGGCGAAGAAGTTCGTATCACCGTCGACGACGTCGAGGGAACGCACGATCGCGTCGGCACCACGTACAAGGAATTGGCGCGCGACGCCAAGGCCGGCGATCGACTGCTGGTCGACGACGGAAAGGTCGGCCTGGTCGTCACGTCCATCGACGGCAACGACGTCGTCTGTCGGGTCACCGAAGGCGGTCCGGTCAGCAACAACAAGGGCCTCTCACTGCCCGGTATGAACGTCTCCGTTCCAGCCCTGTCGGGCAAGGACATCGCAGACCTCGAGTTTGCGCTCAAGCTGGGCGTCGACTTCATTGCACTGTCCTTCGTTCGCTCACCCGCGGACGTCGAGTTGGTTCACGCCATCATGGATCGAGTCGGGCGCCGCGTTCCCGTCATCGCGAAGCTCGAGAAGCCCGAGGCCATCGACAATCTCGAAGCCATCGTGCTCGCGTTCGACGCCGTCATGGTCGCCCGCGGTGACCTCGGTGTCGAGTTGCCGCTCGAGCAGGTCCCGCTCGTTCAGAAGCGCGCAATCCAGATTGCTCGTGAGAACGCGAAGCCGGTCATCGTCGCCACGCAGATGCTCGAATCGATGATCGAGAACTCACGTCCGACTCGTGCAGAGGCGTCCGATGTCGCCAACGCCGTTCTCGACGGCGCGGATGCAGTCATGCTCTCGGGCGAGACTTCGGTGGGCAAGTACGTCATGGAAACTGTTCGCACCATGGCCCGCATCGTCGAGGCCGTCGAGAACGAATCAACCCGTGTCCCACCGCTGACCCACGTCCCGCGCACCAAGCGCGGTGTCATCTCGTACGCCGCACGCGACATCGGCGAACGTCTCGACGCCAAGGCCTTGGTTGCGTTCACTCAGTCCGGTGACACGGTGCGCCGACTGGCTCGTCTGCACACGCCGCTGCCGTTGCTCGCCTTCACGCCGCTGCCCGCTGTGCGCAGTCAGCTGACGCTGACGTGGGGAACCGAGACGTTCCTGGTCGATGCGGTGGCCACCACCGACGAGATGGTGCGTCAGGTGGACAGTGCATTGCTCTCCCTCGGGCGGTACGTCAAGGGCGACCTCGTGGTGATCGTTGCCGGGTCCCCTCCGGGAACTGTCGGCTCCACCAACCTCATTCACGTCCACCGCATCGGCGAAGAGGACCACTGAGTGACCCACGCGAACGCGTCCACCGACCTCGGTACTCTCCTCGGTCTGTTGGATCTGGAGCAGATCGGTGAAGATGCGTTCCGTGGATACCACCCGAAGCAGGTAGGTTCGCGGACGTTCGGCGGTCAGTTGGTGTCTCAGGCACTGATGGCCGCTGGACGGACCGTCGATGGTGATCGCCCCATCCATGCCGTGAACGCCCACTTCATTCGGGGCGGAGATGTCAAGGCGCCTATCGACTACCGGGTGGAGCGTCATCGCGACGGGAGGGCATTCGCCAATCGCCAGGTGACGGCCTATCAGGGTGAGAACGAATTGTTCGTGATGCTCGCGGCATTCCAGGACTCCGGCAAGGGGCTCGACCATGCTGTCGAGATTCCGGATGTTCCACTTCCGGAGTCGTTGCCTCCCATCGGCGATCATCTGGTGGGGTACGAGGAGAAGCTGCCGCATTTCAGTGCAGCGCTCAAGCCGATCGACATGCGGTACGCCAACGATCCGGCGTGGATCCTCAAGGGCACCGGCGAGAAACTCAACCACAATCGGGTGTGGATGCGCCCCGACGGTGATCTGCCGGACGATTCGCTCATTCACGCTGCGACGCTGGCATATTCGTCCGACACCACCGTGCTCGATTCGATTCTGACCACTCATGGTTTGTCCTGGGGTCATGATCGTATCGTCGCGGCGACGGTCAATCATTCGATCTGGTTCCATCGCCCGTTCCGGTTCACCGACTGGGTTCTGTACGCCACCGAATCGCCGGTCGCTGCGGGTTCGCGCGGTCTGGCAACCGGACGGTACTTCTCGGTGGAAGGACTGCTGTTGGCGACGGTGGTCCAAGAAGGAATGATCAGGCATTTCCCGCGTAAAGGGGAATGAGAGGCGGGCCCGAGACTGAACTCGGGCCCAGATTCAAGCAGACTTGCGATATTGCGGTGAGAGTTCGTCGGCTCGGTCCCACGGAGACCAGTCGACCTCGCGTCCATCGAGCTGAGCCGCAACAACTTCCAAGCCCGCGTGCCAACCGGCGGCGTGGGCGTACGCCGACTCTTCGTCTTCCATCGTGTGGGTGAGGGTCAGCCAACAGCCGCCGGTGCCGTCCGGCGCCAGTTCCCAATGCAGAGTATCTGCGTCCCAGAGGAATTCGAGAATTCGGTGCGGGTGGACGCTGATGACCGTCCCGCGCGTCACATGATCTGCGGGCAGCCCGAATCGCTCGACTTGTTCCGGTGTCACCTTGAACAGCAGATCCGCGCCTGGAGTGAGATTGAAATCGACGTCCGCCGGGAACCAGGCGTCGAGGTACTCGCGTTCCGTTATGACCTTCCAGACCTTGTCCGGTGCGTGCGGAATCGCCAATTGGAAGCTCAGTGACACCCGACCGTCATAGGTCAGGTTGATCTTGCCGTTGTCCATCGGTGCCTCCAATGCTTGGTGCCCGTGCGGTTGCACCCATCGTGCCATCTAATTGCTTAGGATGGAATAACTGCAGGTCAGATCGTTACCTATTGATAGGTTCTGTCGATTTGTCTCGTTTTGAGAGCGGCGTTCTGGATGCGTTTCGTGGCAGTGAAACAAACGCGCGGTACGCTGACCATGCACGACTGGCGCGGGTGGGAATTACCACCGGGGAGTGCACATCGCGAGGCATCGACCGCCTGGGTGCTTCACACATCTTGTGTGAAGGGGATCCATGTCTACTGAAAAACTGTCTACCGGAAATCTGTCTACCGGAAATCTGTCTACCGGAAATCTGCCCAGCCAGAACGCGCCCGCTCGAGTTATCGACGGACGCGCAATTGCCGATGCTGCGCTCGCGGACCTGTCGGTGCGCACCAGGCAGTTTCGTGATGAGACGGGGCACGTTCCTTGCCTGGCCGCCGTCATCGTGGGAGCGGACCCGGCGTCGAAGGCCTATGTGCGGATGAAGGCCAATCGGTCTGTCGCCGTTGGAATGACGTCGCGGACGGTCGAACTCCCGGTGAGTACAACCACCGAAGAACTTGTCGACGTGTTGAGAGCGTTGTCGGAGGATCCTGTGGTCGACGGCATACTGCTGCAGCATCCGGTGCCGGTCCATATCGACGAGCGGGTCGCGTTCGACGCGATCTCGGCCGACAAGGACGTCGACGGCGTTACCTCGGCGTCGTTCGCGGCAATGGCCTTGAACGGTGGGGGATTCGAATCGTGTACCCCGAGTGGCATCCTGCGCCTGCTCGACGCCACAGGCGTCGAACTCGCCGGAAAGCATGCCGTCGTGGTCGGCCGAAGCCCGATACTCGGATTGCCGATGGGGATGCTGCTCCTGCGTCGGGACGCGACAGTGACGTACTGCCATTCGCGAACCGTCGACCTTGCCGCCCACGTCGGTACGGCAGACGTCGTCATCGCCGCTGTCGGCGTTCCGGAACTGATCAAAGGGGCGTGGATCAAGCCTGGGGCAGTGGTGATCGATGCGGGGTACAACGCGGGCAACGTCGGAGACGTGGAGTACGCCGCTGCGCTCCCACATGCCGGTGCGATCACACCGGTGCCGGGTGGCGTCGGCCCCATGACGGTGGCGGTCCTGCTGGAACAAACACTGGCAGCAGCAGTTCGAGCAGCGGAAGTTCGGGCATGCAGTGAGAATCATGACAGTCGTGTTGAACCGGACCCCGCAATCGCCTCGGATCGATTGTGAGACCTCGGTTTCGAGACGGAGTATTCATCCGCCCCGCGATAACCGAATTACCGCGTCGAGCACCGCTGCGCTGGAATGGCTGAGCTGAGCGCGCAATTGGGTATTCGACAGTCAGCTGTCTGCTTTGGGGATGTCGATCGTCAACTGGGACGGTGAATCGGATGTCGATACGGTGTATGCCGGACGGATGTCGACCGTGCCGACAAACGACTGCAGGATCGCACTGTTCCTGGCTGCACTGTCTATGCGCGTGATGTTTTCGCCCTCGTGAGATACGGAGTTGAGCGACGAATCCGATTGGACTCCCATCTGGTCGATTTGAAGTATCGATCGACTTCCGACATCCACGACTGTGCTGTCACCCGCTCGGATTGCTTCACTGACGTATTCGGTTTTCCAGAACACAGGTCCGCTTCCGTCGAAGCGATAGGTGATGCGAGTGAAACCATCGTGATCGGTCACGTCGATCTCGGTCACCTCGACGCGCGGATTCGGTGAAGGGATCTCCGTGTCGTTCGGCAACGGGGGAAGCATGGAGATCTCGGTGGATGGGGCATCGACCGGAGGGGATCCGACCTGAAGGGTGCCGGTCTGTGTTGCAGCATCGAGGACGGTCTGGGTGGAAGATTCGCCGGCAGTGTTGGATTCGCGGACAGTGTTGGATTCGCGGGCGGTGTCGGATTGGTCGTCTGTCTGACACCCGGAGAGCAGCACGAAGATAAAGATGGCTCCGAACAGAGCAATCAGCCGACGACCGTTCATGGATCGAATCTAGCTGCGGTTGATCTGGGGTACAGCCGAATGCCGAACCTTGCGGTGCGGCGGCTGCGGCAAGTGGTGCCCTCGGTGAGACTCGAACTCACACTGGACGGGTTTTGAATCCGTTTCCTCTGCCAATTGGGATACGAGGGCTTGTTGCGATGACTACATTAGAAGATGCGATTTCAATGTCAAACACCGGTACCCTCTAATCGTTCGCGTCTCGTGTCGGGGCGGTTCGATGGAGGAGGATGGTGGCCATGAATTCGCCGCAGCCGCAAGGCAATCAGCTCGCACCCCGTCGTGTTGTCGTCGCTGAAGACGAGGCGTTGATCCGTATGGATCTGGTCGAGATGCTTCGCGAAGAGGGCTACGACGTCGTCGGTGAGGCCGGCGACGGGCAGGTCGCGGTGGAGTTGGCCGAGTCGCTCAAGCCTGATCTGGTCATCATGGACGTGAAGATGCCCAGGAGAGACGGCATCGACGCCGCTTCGGAGATTGCCGCCAAACGCATCGCTCCTGTTGTCATTCTCACAGCATTCAGTCAGCGCGAGTTGGTGGAGCGCGCGCGCGATGCCGGCGCCATGGCTTACTTGGTCAAGCCGTTCTCCATCAGTGACCTCGTTCCCGCCGTCGAATTGGCGGTCAGTCGTTTCCGAGAGGTGACGGCGCTCGAGCGTGAGGTCGCCGATCTGTCCGACCGGCTCGAAGCACGCAAGCTGATCGAGCGTGCCAAGAGTGTTCTGATGGTTCGCCAAGCGCTCACCGAACCCGAGGCGTTCAAGTGGATCCAGCGCGCGGCGATGGACAGGCGTTCCACGATGAAGGCCGTCGCACAGGTCGTGCTGGAAACCCTGGGCGGTGAACCGGACGCTTGAGCGAAGTGTCCGGAACCCGGCTGTATCGAGCAGCTGCGTCGACGTTCGAAACCTCGCGCAGCGCTACAGCCGTGTAAACACTGTGCGCCTTCAGATAACAGTCAGGTCACAGGGCTTTCTTGAAGGATCGCGAAACGGTTCCAAGGTCTAGCGTCTGATCCCACAGCGAGCGCCAGTTCGGGTGGCGCGAGCACCGGCTGATCTTAGGAGCGTGGGATGGCTAGACGAACACTTGTGCGTACTGCTGCAGTTCTCGGCGCGGCATCACTGGCACTTGCAGGCTGTAGCTCGGACAAGTCGGATGACTCGTCTTCGAGTGGCTCTACGTCCGGCGCTTCTGCCGCGACGACATCCGTCACGACCGATTGCACCCCGGAGCAGGCCAAGGCCGGCGCCACCCCGTCCACGGAAGCACTGCGCATCGGCACGCTTCTTCCCGACACCGGCAGCTTGTCGTTCCTCGGGCCGCCGATGGTCGCGGGCACCCAGCTGGGAGTCAACGACGTCAACGCAGCCGGAGGCGTTCTCGGCCAACCGGTCCAGCTGATTCCCGGCGATTCGGGGGACACCACAACGGACACCGCCAACACCACCGTCGACCGCGAATTGGCTGCAGGCACTCAGGTCATCGTCGGCGCCGCGTCATCGTCGGTCTCGCTCAAGGTGATCGACAAGATCGCCAGCGCAGGCGTCGTGATGTTCTCGCCTGCCAACACCTCGGACCAATTCGTTTGCTACCCCGACAAGGGCATGTACTTCCGCACCGCTCCGACGGACGTACTGCAGGCTCAGGCCGTCGCACAGCTCATTTCGGACGATGGCGGTCAGCGCGTAGCGATCATGGCCCTCAACGACCCGTACGGGACGGGTCTGGCGGACAACATCGAAAAGAATCTGATCGATTCGGGTGTCCCGTCCGATCAGATCGAGAAGATCATCTACGACCCGAACGCACAGTCGTTCAACTCCGAAGTCGATCAGGTCAAGAACTTCAATCCGGATGCAGTGGCATTGGTGGGCTTCGAAGAGTCGGCGAAGATCATCACGCGCATGCACGAAGTGGGCATCGGCCCGTCGGACGGAATGGCGATGTACGGCGTGGACGGCAACATGGGTAATGCGCTGGGCGAATCCGTGGCGAAGCCGTTGCTCGACACGATGCAGGGAACTACGCCCCTGACGGACGTCGGAGCTGCCTTCCAGGATCGTCTGAAGGCTGTGAACCCCTCCCTGATCGACTTCAACTACGCCGGAGAGTCGTACGACGCGGTGGTGATCTCAGCGCTCGCTGCCGAGCAGGCGAAGTCGACGGCCGGCACCGACATCGCAGCCAACATCAACAGCGTCACCGAAGGTGGCACCAAGTGCACGTCCTATGTCGAGTGCCTGCCGTTGGTGAAGGCGGGAACCGACATCGACTACGACGGCATCACCGGTGAGTTGGACTTCAACGATTCGGGAGAACCGTCCATCGGTTCGTACGGAAAGCTCAAGTTCGGCCCTGAGAACACGCTGACCACAGAAGGATTCGTGGTCGTGGGCAAGTAAGTGGTGTGCAAGTAAGCAGTCGACGAGAACGGGCCAGGGTCGCGAGACCCTGGCCCGTTCTCGTGTCCTTCCTACTTCTCTTTGCTTCCGGCGAGCGTTCCCAGGTACAACTCGATCACCTTGGGGTCGTTCATCAGATTGGCGCCGGTGTCGGTGTACGCGTTCTTACCCTGATCGAGTACGTAGCCGCGGTCGCAGATCTGAAGGCAGCGGCGCGCGTTTTGCTCGACCATGATGACCGAGACACCCGCAGCATTGATCTTCTTGCAGCGGATGAACACCTCGTCCTGGAACATCGGGGACAGGCCCGCGGACGGTTCGTCGAGGAGCAGGACCGACGGATCCATCATCAAAGCCCGGCCCATCGCGACCATCTGACGTTCGCCGCCCGAGAGTGCGCCGGCCTTCACCTTTCGTCGTTCACTCAGCAGCGGGAACAGTTCACTCACGAAGGCAAACCGCTCCGCGAATGCCTTGGGTCGCAGATAAATTCCCATCTCGAGGTTTTCTTCGATAGTCAAAGTCTGAAAGACGTTCTGTGTCTGAGGGACGTACCCGACTCCCTTCTGCACGAGGACGTGAGCGGGCGCGGACGTGATGTCGTCCTCGCGAAGAGTGACCGACCCTTCGCGAACCGGTATCAAACCGAACAGTGACTTCAGGAGTGTCGACTTGCCTGCGCCGTTCGGTCCGATGATTCCGACGATCTCGCCTTCCTTCAGGAAGAAGTTGCACTCACGCAGGATGTTGACGCCGGGAATGTAGCCGGCGACGAGGCTGTCGGCGCGGAGCAGGGCACCTGCCGACAGTCGCTGATGCTCCTCGGCAGTTGCGGCGAACTCTGCGGGCGTGAGTGAACGTGCGTGGTTCTCGCTCATGGCTTCTCGTGCCTTCCGCGCGGTTCCTCGGGACTCGATTCCAGTGTCGCGGCGAGATCGGCCGGAAGGTTGTCGATGTCTGGTTCCGAGAGGTCACCGCCCGCCTCGAGGGTTTCGACCTCGGCTTCTGCCAGGGCGGCGGCCAGAACGGCCGTCTCGCCCACCGGATTTCCGTTGTCGTCGAACTCGAGGGCTTGGTCGTGGTGGCTGCCCAGATATGCGTCGACGACAGCTGTGTTGGACGAGAGTTCGTCCGGGGTGGACTCGGCGATGACGCTGCCCTGTGCCATGACCACCACCCAGTCGCTGATGTCTCGGATCACGTCCATGTCGTGCTCGACGAACACGACCGTCATTCCGTCGTCGCGCAGTGACTTGATGTGTCCGAGCAGGCTTTGCGTCAGAGCAGGATTGACCCCCGCCATCGGTTCGTCGAGCATCACCACCGAGGGAGAGGTCATGAGTGCGCGAGCCATTTCGAGCAGTTTGCGCTGCCCACCGGAGAGTGAACCGGCGAGGTCGTCTGCCTTGGTGTCGAGTTTGAATCGTGCGAGGAGTTCGTTGGCGCGTTCGGTGATCTCGCGTTCCTGCCCTTTCCAGATCCACGGGACGAGAGAAGCGAAGATGCGTTCACCTCGTTGGCCGGTGGCACCCAGTCGTACGTTGTCCAGCACTGTGAGTTTGGAGAGCGCCTTGGTCAACTGGAACGTCCGTACCACTCCTTTCCTGGCTACCTGGTGGGGATACATGAGGCCCAGCGATTGACCGTCCATCGACCATGTACCGGTGTCCGGCCGGTCGAATCCGGTGAGGAGGTTGAAGAGCGTCGTTTTTCCGGCACCGTTGGGGCCGATCAGACCCGTGATGCACCCGCGTTGAATCTCGAGGTGATCGACGTCGACAGCCTTGAGACCGCCGAACGTCCGCGAGACGTGGTCAGCGACCAGTACCGGGTCGGGTTTCGCCGATCCGGGAAGGTGGGGAACGTCGGCAAAGATCTGTGCTCTGGTATCGGCGTCAAGCATTGAGTTGCACCTCCCGCTTGTTACCCAGTATTCCCTGCGGTCTGAAGACCATCAGGAGAGCGATCATCAACCCGAGCAGGGCATACCTGGTGGCTCCGACTTGCTGTTCCGTCAGTGAAAGCAGCGGATTTTCGCCGGAGATCGCCTGACGCAACAATGCATCAGGGATGGCGAGGAGGAACCAGAACAACATTGCGCCGACCACCGGGCCGAATACCGTTGCCGCCCCGCCCAGAATCAGCGCGCCGAACGCGAAGAACGTCTGCGCGGTCGAGTAGAAGTCTGGGTTGATGGACTTGGTTTGCAGGGCGTTGAACACACCGGCCAGACCACCGATCACGCCGCCGAGAACCAGCGCCTGCATCTTGTACACGAAGACGTTCTTGCCCAACGATCGCGCTGCGTCCTCGTCTTCACGCACCGCCTTGAGGACACGCCCCCACGGACTGTGCGTCAACAGGTAGACGAATCCGCACAAGATCAACACGAGGGTCCATCCCACGACCATCGACCAGAGGTCGTCTCCGTAGAACTTCACGCCGAGAAACGAGTACTGCTTGGCCGAGTCGAAGGGGCTCAGTGCGGTGAACGGGTCTGCGAAACCGAACAGGCCGTTGGTGGAACCGGTCACCGAATCCGACGCGGTCGAGCGGAAGATCAGACGCAGGATCTCCGACGCGGCGATGGTGACGATGGCGAGATAGTCGGCGCGCAGACGCAGCGTCGGGATACCGAGCACGAGTGCGAGGAGACCGGCTGCGGTGAGTCCGACGAGGATGCCGAGCCACAACGGCTGGTCGTAGGTCACGGTCATGATGCCGACGCCGTAGCCGCCCAGGAGGGCGAAACCGATCTGACCGAAGTTGAGCAGTCCGGCGTAGCCGAAGTGCAGGTTCAGCCCGATTGCCAGCAGTGCGTAGAAGATTGCCGACGGCCCGATCAACTGGGCGAAGGAAACCTGGAAAGCTCCCATGATGTCCATATTCGTCACCCGATCCTTTGTCTGGATCCGAGGATGCCCTGGGGGCGAACCACGAGGATCACGATCAAGACGAGAAGTCCGCCGATGTATTTGAGGTCGGGGTTGATGATGAGCGTCGAGAGTTGGACCAGAAGTCCGACGATGACGCAGCCGAGTAGCGCCCCGTACGCGGTTCCCAGACCACCGAGGGTGATTCCGGCGAACATGAGCAGCAAGAGTTTGAAGCCCATTTCCCACTGGACGCGTCCGCCGAGTTCGGAGATACCGAACAGCACACCGCCGAGGGCGGCCAATCCGCCGCCGAGACCCCAGACGAACATGATCACGCGTTCGACGTTGATTCCCGAGGACGCGGCGAGGTCACGATTGTCGGAGACAGCGCGCATGGCCTTTCCGATCCGAGTTTTCTGCAGGAGAAGGGCGACGCCGACCAGGACGACCAGACTGACGATCATGACTATCGCGTTGGCGTCGGTCAGTGCGATCGGGCCCCAGTTCTTCTCGACCTGGCCCTGGTAGTCGTCGAACGGTTCGGCGCGGTCGGAGAAGAAGATCAGGATCAAGTAGCGCAGGGAAATCGCGAGACCGATCGAGACCACCAATTGTGCGATCAACCCGGTCTTGCGCTTGCGCAGTGGTTTCCAGACGATCCCGTTGGTCAGCAGGCCGATACCGATGCCGACCAAGATCGCGAGGATCGTGGCCGGAATCAGCGGAACGCCGAAGGACGTGTTGATCACCCACGCAGCAACGGCTCCCAACGTCACCATCTCGCCGTGAGCGAAGTTGGTCAGGCCCGTGGTGCCGTAGATCAGGCTCAAACCCACTCCGGCGATCGCGATCACGAGGCCGAACCGCAGGCCGTCGACCGTCGTGCGAATCAGCTTCTCGCCGAAGCTGACATTCGAGGCGGTACGTACCTCGCCGAACGAGAAGATCACGGTGTTCGCGCGGCCGGCCACCACCTCGCGTTCGACAGCGGCTTGCACACTGACCCCGTCGGGGAGTGTGTCGGCAACGATCTCGAAGGTGTAGGTGCCCGGTGCCACGGCCAGTTCCCAACGGCCGTTGGATGCCGATTCTCCGGTGGCGACTTCGGTGCCGGAAGAATCGAGTGCACGCACGGTGACGCCTGCGAGGCGTGTGCCGCCGTTGTTGAGATTGCCGCTGACGGGGACAGCGTTGTCGGGAACCGGTGCTGTCGGCGGTGCAGGGGAAGTGGTCGGTTCCTGAGCAGAAGCAGTTCCGGCCAGGCTGAGTAATGCGAAGAACGTCAGTAATGCAAAGGCCAGTAGTCGGCTGAGTGTCGCGAGGGTCTGCCGTTTCACTACGGGTGGGGCCACGTACGTCCTCCGAGCGGGTCGGGAATAGCGCGTCTGGACAAAGGTGCCGCGCAGCAGAGGGATTGTTCCGTTGCTGCGATTTCCGGACTCTAACGGCTCCGTTCGCTTCAGATGGGGTTCTGAGATTTCCGGGATGTTTCGGTTCCGTATCGAAGGGCAATGGCTGCATCAATTGTCCGATTCTTGCGTCTGTTCCTGCATAAACAACGGCGAAGGCGTCGATGTCGGTCGCGATCCCTAGACTGATGAACCGTGAGCCCCGCAACCACAACTCGGTCCAGCACGTCCACCGCTCCAGCCGGCACCACCGGCAAGGCGGACGATCGCCCTCTCTTGATGCTTCTCGACGGGCATTCGTTGGCGTTCCGCGCCTTCTACGCGCTGCCCGCAGAGAACTTCAAGACACACAGTGGTCAGGCCACCAACGCGGTGTACGGCTTCACGTCGATGTTGATCAATCTTCTTCGTGACGAGCAGCCCACCCACTTGGCCGCGGCCTTCGACGTGTCGCGTCAGACGTTTCGCGCCGACCTGTTCCCCGAGTACAAGGCACAGCGCGCGAAGGCTCCGGACGAATTCAAGGGCCAGATCGACATCACCAAGGACGTTCTCGGCGCGCTGGGCATCCCGGTCATGGCCGAGGAAGGTTTCGAAGCCGACGACGTGATCGCCACGTTGACCACGCAGGCGGAGGCACTCGGATACCGGGTTCTCGTCGTGACCGGTGACCGCGACTCGCTGCAGTTGGTGACCGACAACGTCACTGTGCTCTACCCGAAGAAGGGCGTCTCGGAGCTCACCCGATTCACGCCGACTGCGGTAGAGGAGAAGTACAGCCTCAGCCCGTCGCAGTATCCGGATTTTGCTGCCCTGCGCGGCGACCCGAGTGACAACCTCCCCGGCATCCCCGGCGTCGGCGAGAAGACCGCCACCAAGTGGATCCGTGAGTACGGCGACCTGCAGGGACTGGTCGACAACGTGGACAAGGTTCGCGGCAAGGTGGGGGACTCACTACGCGAGAACCTCGCGAACGTCCTGCTCAACCGTCAGCTCACCGAGATGGTTCGCGACGTTCCGTTGCCGTACACGCCTGAGCAGTTGGTGTTGGCTCCGTGGGACCGCGAGAAGATTCATGCGTTGTTCGACGATCTCGAGTTCAAGGTTCTCCGCGATCGGCTGTTCGCCACCCTGTCGTCGTCCGAGCCCGAAGCAGAGGAAGGGTTCGAGGTCAGCGGCGACGCACTCGCCCCGGGTGCGGTTGCCGCATGGCTCGACGCCCACGCGCGAACCGGTGAGCGTCACGGCGTGACGGTGCTCGAAACCAGAACTCCGTTTGCCGGCGACGTCACTGCGCTCGCGATCGCGGCCTCGGACGGTGAATGTGCATACATCGCGGCATCGACGGCAACGCCGGAAGACGAAGCAGCTCTAGGTGATTGGCTCGCCGACCCATCGCAGCCGAAGGCCCTGCACGAAGCCAAATGGGCGATCCACGCTCTGCGTGGGCGGGGTTGGACGCTCGGTGGACTGACCAGCGACACCGCTCTGGCCGCATACCTCGTCCGGCCGGGTCAACGCAGCTTCAACCTCGACGACCTCTCGCTCCGCTACCTCAAGCGCGAACTTCGCGCCGAAACATCCGGACAGGAACAGCTTTCACTGCTCGACGACACCGAACAGCTCGATGCCGAAGCGGCCGAGACCGCGATGCTCAGCGCTCAGGCCGTTCTCGACTTGGCAGCTGCGCTGGACACCGAGTTGGAGTCGATCGAGTCCAAGTCGCTGCTCTCCGACATGGAACTGCCGTTGACGATCGAGCTCGCTCAGATAGAGGCCACCGGCATCGCCGTCGACAGCGCGCATCTGCATGATCTTCAGAGCCGTTTCGCCTCCCAGGTCGCCGACGCCGCCAATTCCGCGTACGAGGTGATCGACAAGCAGATCAACCTGGGTTCGCCGAAGCAGTTGCAGGTGGTCTTGTTCGAAGAACTCGACATGCCCAAGACCAAGAAGACGAAGACGGGCTACACCACCGACGCCGAGGCGTTGCAAGGTCTGTTCGACAAGACAGGACACCCGTTCCTCGAACACCTTCTCGCGCACCGTGATGCGACGCGTATGAAGGTGACCGTCGACGGTCTTCTCAAGGCCGTCGCCGAAGACGGTCGCATCCACACGACGTTCAACCAGACGGTTGCCGCAACCGGGCGTCTGTCGTCGACCGATCCGAACTTGCAGAACATCCCGGTGCGAAACGACGCGGGACGCGAGATTCGCGACGGATTCGTAGTCGGGCAGGGTTTCGACGTTCTGCTCACTGCCGACTACAGCCAGATCGAAATGCGCATCATGGCGCACGTGTCCGGCGACGAGGGACTGATCGAGGCATTCAACACCGGTGAGGACCTGCACAGCTTTGTCGGCTCGCGCGCATTCGGTGTACCGATCGAAGAGGTAACACCTGAACTGCGGCGCCGGGTCAAGGCGATGTCTTACGGTCTGGCCTACGGGCTGAGTGCCTACGGTTTGGCGTCACAGCTGAAGATTTCGACCGAAGAAGCGAAGCAGCAGATGGATGCGTACTTCGCTCGTTTCGGCGGCGTGCGGGATTATCTCCACGCGGTGGTCGAGCAGGCACGTAAGGACGGTTACACCTCGACGCTCTACGGTCGTCGTCGCTACCTGCCGGACCTCAACAGCGACAACCGTCAGCGTCGTGAGGTCGCCGAACGTGCTGCCCTGAATGCGCCGATCCAGGGCACCGCAGCCGACATCATCAAGGTTGCGATGATCAATGTTCAGAAGGCTCTCGCCGACGCCGGATTGAAGTCGCGCATGCTGTTGCAGGTGCACGACGAACTGGTACTCGAAGTGGTCGCCTCCGAGTTGGAGGAAGTCACCGCACTGGTCAAGGACAAGATGGCCACAGCCATCGAGTTGTCGGTACCCCTGGATGTTTCGGTGGGAACCGGTCGAAGCTGGGACAGCGCGGCTCACTGAGTCGGCTTCAAGACAGTCTGGCCACGAAAAGAGCGCGCTCCGAATCGAATTCGATTCAGAGCGCGCTCTCTTTCGCTATTCAGCTGAAGCGGTCTGCTCTGCGATTTGCTTGCGGACCTCGTCCATGTCGAGTGCCTTGACCTGAGTGACGAGCTCTTCGAGCTGAGCAGCGGGGAGAGCGCCGGCCTGGTTGAACACGAGTACGCCTTCGCGGAAAGCCATGATCGTGGGGATCGAGCGGATGTTGGCGGCTGCAGCGATTCCCTGCTCGGCCTCGGTGTCGACCTTTGCGTGAACGACGTCGGCGTGCTTCTCCGAAGAGGCTTCGAACGTCGGCGCGAACTGGCGGCACGGGCCGCACCAGGAGGCCCAGAAGTCCACGAGGACGACGTCGCTGCCGTTGATCGTTTCGTCGAAGTTCTGCTGGGTGAGTGTCTGGGTGGCCACGGGGGTCCTTTCCATTGTGCGGGCTGTTGGTGTGTGCAACGCCCCGGAACCGCTGATTCTTCCCTGAGCCGATTTCAGCTTGCGTTCTCGGTCGCCCTAAACGTCCGGCGGTAGGCCTGGGGCGTGGTGCAGCGAAGCCGGATGAAGTGCTGGCGAAGCACGGCGCCGCCGCCGAAACCGACGCGTTCTGCGATGACGTCGACGGAGAGATCCGAATTCTCCAGGAGTTGCTGGGCGGCCAGTACCCGCTGATCACTGAGCCATCGGGCGGGAGTCGTTCCCGTTTCCGCTTGGAAACGGCGGGCAAACGTGCGAGCGGACATGTTCGCTCGGGCCGCGACCATACCGACGGTGAGATCGAGGGCGAGATTCTCCGTCATCCAGTCGAGGAGTGGAGCAAGGGTTGCACTCGGCGTCGAGGTGAGGGGAGTGGCGACGTACTGGGCCTGCCCACCGTCGCGGTGGGGTGGCACCACCATCCGTCTCGCGATGCCGTTGGCCACGCGAGAACCCTGTTCCTTCCGCACGATGTGCAGGCACAAGTCGATTCCTGCCGCGGTGCCTGCGCTGGTGAACACTGGATCCTCGTCCACGTAGAGCACGTCCGGATCGACCTTGGCTTCCGGATACGTCTGCGCCAGCCTTTCTGCGTGACGCCAATGCGTCGTGCATCGCTTGCCGTCCAGGAGTCCTGCCGCCCCGAGGACGAACGCTCCGGTGCACAGGCTGGCCACCTTGGCGCCGCGGGCTACAGCCTCACACAGTTTGACCAACAGGGGATCGACACTCGAGTCGGGACTCGGTGAACACATGTAGGCGTCGCCTGCGTCGTAGGTTCCGCCGGCGGAAACGACGATGAGATCGGCGTCGTCGAGGGAATCGAGGTTGTACGGAACATCGATGTTGTAGCCGAAGCGCGTTCGGATCGGGCCCGGAACAGCGGCGATCAGAGAGAAGTCGTAAGTCGGGAGGCCGTCGTCGGATCGGTCGAAGCCGAATACTTCACATGCCACACCGAGTTCGAACGCCTCGGTCATCGGCATCAGTGGGACCACCACTTTCGCGAGCATCTTTCGAGTGTGACAGAAAAAAGGCAAAGTGGCAGAAAATCGTCCAAGTCTGGCTTTTCTGCCACTATTCCTGTGTCGGACATTCCGTCAGGCTGGACACATGGCAATCATCGTCGTCAGCCTCCTGGTCCTACTGGTCCTGAACGTACTAGCTCTTGCCGGACGCACACCCGACACTCGTCACGATGTCAGTCCGCATGGAGACTTCACCCTTTGAGGGCAAGTCTGGCCATTCAATACACCGCAGCTGCGCTGGTGTGGGGAGCCAGTTTCCTCTTCATGAAGATCGGGCTCGAAGGTCTGTCCTTCACGCAGGTGGTTCTGTGGCGCTTGGTCTTCGGTGCGCTCGCGCTGATTCTCGTGTCAGCGGTCAGCCGGATCGGCCTACCGCGGGAATTTCGCGTCTGGAAGCACATGGCGCTTCTCGCAGCGACGCAATGCATCGTGCCATGGCTGCTGTTCAGTTGGGCGGAGCAGAACATGTCCTCGGGGCTCGCGAGCATCTACAACGCCACCACGCCGCTGATGACAATGGCTGTCTCCCTTGCCTTCCTGCCGGGGGAGACGCTGACGCGATACAAGTCGCTGGGGTTGCTTCTCGGATTCGGTGGAGTGCTGATCGTGTTGGCGCCGTGGAATCTCGGCGTCGCCGGAAGTGTGAGTGCTCAGGTCGCTTGCCTGGGAGCGACTGCGTCGTACGGCATTTCGTTTGTCTACCTCAGACGTTTCGTGCTTCCGCTCGGTGTCGACACTCGTGCGGTCGCGCTTATGCAGATCAGTATCGGCGCTTTCGTGATGGTTCTGGCCTCTCCGATCGTCGCAAGCGCGCCGATGCACCTGACGCCGGCAGTTGTCCTGTCGATGATCGCGCTGGGCGCACTGGGGACCGGACTCGCATTCATCTGGAACACCAACGTCGTTCGCGGGTGGGGGCCGACAGCGGCATCCACCGTCACTTACCTCAGCCCAGTGGTGGGCGTCGCGCTCGGCGCAATCGTGTTGGACGAAAGCGTTGGCTGGAATCAGCCTGTGGTGCACTGGCGGTGATCGCGGGAATCCTGGTGACCCGACGTGCAACCCGCTCTGTCACAGCGGCGGCGTCAGTAACCATTCCGTCTTCCGTTCACCGTCCCAGCGCCTGATCGCGCCGCTGTGCCCGAGAATCACGTCGGTACCGACCAAGCCGATGGCTTCGCCCAGACGTGCAGGTTCGACGCGTCGGGCGAGCGTTACATGCGGCGTCCACCCGCCGGGCTCGACGTGGGCGGGAAGTGCCGTCGAGCCAGCTGTGGCTTCGGCTATTTCCCGGTGCAGGTGAAGGAGTGCGCGCGAAGGAATGACCGAGCGCGCCAAGACCATCTGCTTGCCGCCGAACACGACGTAGCCGCCGAGTCGGACTTCGAAGTCCGGGGCCGAGAAGCGCCGTTTCAACTGTTCGTCGATCTCCGCGGGGATCTCGCGGGCGACGAACAGCGTTATGTGCGGGCGGTTGGACGGGCCGTGATGGGACGCCTGACTTGGTAGTCCGGCGTCGGCGAGAAGCTGCCATTGTGCTCGGACTGCCGACTCGCTCGCCGGATCGAGGAGCAATTCCACCGACTGGACCATGGTGAGCAATGATTGCCTGATGACAGGTGCGAGCGCAATCGGTACTCCGGCCATGCGGCTGGGACTCATGCACGGCGACGGAATCGGCCACGAAATCGTCCCGGCGACACGGCAGATCGTGGATGCGGCGCTGTCATCGGTTCATGCTCCTCCCGTCGAGTGGGTCGAGCTTCCGCTCGGGAGTACAGCCATCGACACTCATGGCACGCCGATTCCCGACGAGACCATCGATGCGTTGGGGCAGCTGCAGGGCTGGATCCTCGGACCCCATGACAGCGCGTCGTATCCCGAGAGGTTTCGCGGACAACTCACCCCCGGCGGCGTCATCCGGAAGAAGTTCGAGTTGTTCGCGAACATCCGACCGGCAGCAGCGTTCCCCGGCGTCAAGGCGATGGTCCCCGACATGGATCTGGTGATCGTCCGCGAGAACACCGAGGGGTTGTACGCGGATCGGAACATGGCGGTCGGCAGCGGCGAATTCATGCCGACGCCCGACATCGCGCTGGCCGTCGGTGTGTTCACCCGCGCTGCGTGTGAACGGATCGCACGCACTGCCTTCACGTTGGCGTCGCGTCGGCGCAGTCACGTCACGATCGTCCACAAGGCGAACGTCCTCACGCTGACCACCGGCCTCTTCCGCGACGCCTGCAGAACCGTCGCCGCAGAGTTCCCACACGTGGTCGTCGACGACGAGCACGTCGACGCGATGGCGGCGCACCTGGTTCGGCGCGGCGGCGACTTCGATGTCGTGGTGACCGAAAACATGTTCGGCGACATTCTGTCCGATCTGGCGGGCGAGCTGTCCGGTTCACTCGGAACCGCGCCGTCGATCAACGCTTCCGAGACACAGGTCATGGCTCAGGCTGCGCATGGTGCAGCACCCGACATCGCCGGGAAGAACCGGGCGAACCCGACGGCACTGTTCCTCTCCAGCGCGATGATGCTCGACTGGCTCGGTGATGCACGGGGAGATCGGTTGTTGTCTGCGGCAGCACGCCGGATTTCAGATGCCGTTCGCACGACCATCGCGTCGGGCATCGCGACCGCCGACCTCGGCGGTTTGGCATCGACCAGCGAATTTTCCGAAGTCGTGTACGCACACACTCTGCGTCGCTGATTCTTGTACGACAGGCCGGAATCTTGCGAAGTCGGCGACGGTGGAACTCCTGCCGTAACCTACCGTTCGACTGAATTTCGGATGGACGTTGCAAGTGCGGCGATCGACGAGTGGAGAGCAGAGTCGTGGTCGATGAAAACGCACGGGCACCAAGGCATCGTGGCGTGAGTTATGGCTCGAGCAGCGGCGGGCGTTTGCGCGCCAACGTGGTGCGAGTCCTGTTGGTGGGCTTGATCGTCGCACTGTGCGGCGGATGTGTCACCAACAACGAGGGTCTCGTTCCCGAAGGACCGCCGCTCGATATCCAGAAGGTGCCCGAGATCGCCGCACTTCTGCCGCCCAAGGTCACGGATTCGGGCAAGCTGCAGGTCGGCGTCAACATTCCGTACGCCCCAAACGAATTCAAAGACGAGAATGGCAAGATCGTCGGTTTCGACGTCGACCTGATGAATGCCGTTGCCGCCGTGCTCGGGGTCGAAGCTGTCTTCAACCAAGCCGACTTCGACAAGATCATCCCCGCTATCCAGTCTGGAAGTTACGACCTCGGCATGTCCTCGTTCACCGACTCCAAGGAGCGCGAGAAGACGGTCGACTTCGTCACGTACTACAGCGCGGGTATCCAGTGGGCGCAACGGCCGGACAAGCCAGTCGATCCGAACAACGCATGCGGGCTGCGAGTGGCGGTGCAGACCACGACCACCGAGGACATCGACGAGGTGCCTGCCAAGAGCGAGGCATGCGTTGCTGCAGGTAAGCCGCCCATCGAGAAGATCAAGTACGACAGCCAGGACGACGCGGCCAACGCGCTCATTCTCGGTCGAGTCGACGCGCTGTCCGCTGATTCGCCAGTGACCGGCTATGCGATCAAACGGAGCAAGGGCCGGATGGAAGCTGCGGGAGAACCCTTTGATTCGGCGCCTTACGGCTGGCCGATCGTGAAGGGATCCGCGCTCGGCCCTGCCCTGCAGCGGGCAATGCAGTACCTGATCGACAACGGCGTCTATCAACAGATCGCGCAGACCTGGAGTGTCGAGGCCGGCGTCATCGAAGTATCCAAGATCAACGGCGCGGAGAGCTGATGAACATGACAACAACTGAGACTGGCGAGCCTGCGCCGATCAAGGCGATCCCACTGCGCAGACCGGGCCGATGGGTCGCAGCAGTCGTGGTGGTAGTCCTCGTGGGGCTCTTTATCTACGGTTCGGCGACCAATGAACAGTTCGGCTGGGCGACTTACCGCCAGTACCTCTTCGACGCTCGGATCTCGAAGGCCGCCTGGGTCACCATTCAACTGACAATTCTGTCGATGGCGGCCGCGATCGTTCTGGGCATCGTCCTTGCGGTAATGCGGCTGTCGCCGAACCCGGTGTTGAAGTCCGCTGCCTGGGTGTATTTATGGGTCTTCCGCGGCACGCCCGTCTACGTCCAGCTTGTCTTCTGGGGGCTCTTCCCGTCGATCTACAAGAGCATCGATCTCGGTATTCCGTTCGTCCATCAGTTCGTGCATTTCGACATGCAAGATCTCCAGGCGGCGTTTCTCTTCGCAGTCATTGGACTCGCGTTGAACGAGGCGGCGTACATGGCCGAAATCGTCCGTGCAGGTATCGCCTCGGTCAACGAAGGTCAGACCGAGGCGTCAGTGGCCTTGGGAATGACGTGGGGTCAGACGATGCGGCGAACGGTCCTTCCCCAGGCGATGCGGGTGATCATCCCACCAACCGGCAACGAGTTGATCAGCTTGCTCAAGACGACTTCACTGGTGACCGCCGTGCCGCTGAGTACCGAACTCTACGGACGAGCGCGAGACATATCCGGTGCAAATTTCGAGCCGATTCCTCTCTTGATGGTCGCGGTTACGTGGTACCTCGCAATGACCAGTGTTCTCATGGTCGGCCAGTACTACGTCGAACGCCACTATTCGAAAGGGTCGACGAGGACGCTCACCACTCGTCAGCTTCAGGCACTCGCCGACGCACAGGGCAAAGAAACGGTAGTGGAGACACTCCCGGATATTCCAGGAGGAGAACGCAGATGACACCGATGGTGAAGGCAGACCGAGTCTGTAAGAACTTCGGCGCGCTCGAGGTTCTCAAAGGGGTCTCACTCGAAATCGATCCCGGCCAGGTCCTGTGCCTCGTCGGACCGTCCGGTTCGGGCAAGTCGACGTTCTTGCGCTGCATCAATCACCTCGAGCAGGTCAACGCCGGCCGACTGTACGTCGACGGCGACCTGGTGGGCTACTCGGAGAAGAACGGCAAACTGTACGAACTGCACCCACGAGCAGCGGCCAAACAACGCCGCGACATCGGGATGGTGTTTCAGCACTTCAATCTGTTCCCTCACCGCACCGCTCTCGAGAACATCATCGAAGCCCCGACACAGGTCAAGCGCGTCAGTAAGAAGAAGGCCGTCGAACGCGCGAAGGATCTCCTCGATCAGGTCGGGTTGAGCGCCAAAGCCAACGCCTACCCGGCCCAGTTGTCGGGCGGTCAGCAGCAAAGAGTTGCCATCGCTCGCGCTCTCGCGATGGACCCGAAGCTCATGCTGTTCGACGAGCCGACGTCCGCGCTCGACCCCGAACTCGTCGGTGAAGTTCTCACCGTGATGAAGCAGTTGGCCAAAGAAGGCATGACGATGGTGGTCGTCACCCACGAGATGGGTTTCGCCCGCGAGGTCGCAGACCAGTTGGTGTTCATGGACGGGGGAGTTGTGGTCGAGGCAGGCGAGCCGCGGGAACTCCTGGCCAATCCGCAGCACGATCGGACCAAGGCGTTCCTGTCGAAGCTGCTGTAGCCGTCAGGGTTTGACGGCGCTGAAAATTGCAGTGCCCGGAAAGAGTTGGCCGCGCAGGGGACTCCACTGTCCCCATTCGCGGTCCAACCACTCCGGCCATTCGGGCTCGATGATGTCGCGGACCTGGAGTCCGGCCGCGACGATCTCCCGAACCCGGTCGCCGATGGTGCGGTGATGCTCGACGTAGGTGGGGACTCCGTTGTCGTCGACCTCGACGTACGGGGTGCGGTCGAAGTAGGGGAGGGTCGCGGTCAAGCCCTTGGGCCCGGGATCGTCGGGGAAGATCCATCGGATCGGATGGTTGACGGCAAAGACCCACGATCCGCCGGGACGCAGAACCCGGGCGACTTCGTTCATCACCTGCTGCGAATTGGCCACGAACGGCACAGCACCGAACGCCGAGCAGGCGATGTCGAAACTCTCGTCGGCGAACGGCAGGAGTTCCGCACTCGCCTGAATCAACGGGACTGCCGGTCCGCCGGCATTCATCGCGTCCTGCCCGCGGGCGAGCATCCCCATCGAGATGTCGAGACCGACGGCCCGAGCACCGTGTCCGGCGAGCCATCGGGCGCACGGCGCCGAGCCGCAACCCACTTCCAATATGTCTTTGTCGACTATGTCGCCGAGCAAGTGGTGATCGCCCTCGTGCAGCCCTTCGGGGCACCAGACGAATTCACCTTCGGCGCTGTTCACGCCCAGAAACTCGCCGTGGGTTCGGTGGTAATCGTCGGCGTCGGCGTCCCACCACGCACGGCTGGCGCGGTCGCTGGCACTCGAATCGACACGGACCCGGCCGACGCCGCTGGTACCGAGAATGGAATTGGCGGCGGCATGGCGCTCGTCAGACATGAACAACACAGTAGAACGGGTGACGCGGGCGCAGGGTACCCGGGTTTGCCCGGCAAGATAGCCGACGCGTAGTCTTACTCACGCGAGTGTCTGTCATCCGACCGATTGTCTATACGAGATCTTTACCAAGGTCTCGGAATCAGTCGGACCGAGAGAGCTCGCGGTGCGCTTCCGCGGTGTGGAATGTGATCCGGTATTCGGTTGTTCGTAATTGATGCAGCTGGGTACTTCGATCAAGTACTTCACAAAGTACTTCCAACATTTGTACGCCACAGTTGCGCATCTCGTCCGACAAAATCCATCAACCGACCACAACTCGTCCGGAGCAATTCAACATATGCCCTCCACAACCGTCACCTCGCCGCAGGTTGCCATTAACGACATTGGCTCCGCCGAGGACTTCCTCGCCGCCATCGATGCCACGATCAAGTACTTCAACGATGGTGACATCGTCGAAGGAACCATCGTCAAGGTCGACCGCGACGAGGTTCTGCTCGACATCGGTTACAAGACCGAAGGCGTCATCCCTTCTCGTGAGCTCTCCATCAAGCACGACGTCGACCCCAACGAGGTCGTCTCCGTGGGAGATGCGGTCGAGGCTCTCGTCCTCACCAAGGAGGACAAAGAAGGTCGACTGATCCTGTCGAAGAAGCGCGCTCAGTACGAGCGTGCCTGGGGCACCATCGAGGAGCTCAAGGAGAAGGACGAGGCCGTCAAGGGCACCGTCATCGAGGTCGTCAAGGGCGGCCTCATCCTTGACATCGGTCTTCGTGGCTTCCTCCCCGCTTCGCTCGTCGAAATGCGTCGCGTCCGCGACCTCCAGCCGTACGTCGGCAAGGAGATCGAGGCCAAGATCATCGAGCTCGACAAGAACCGCAACAACGTGGTCCTGTCGCGCCGTGCATGGCTCGAGCAGACTCAGTCCGAGGTTCGCAGCGAATTCCTGCACCAGCTCCAGAAGGGCCAGGTCCGCAAGGGCGTCGTGTCCTCCATCGTCAACTTCGGTGCATTCGTGGACCTGGGCGGCGTAGACGGTCTGGTTCACGTTTCCGAGCTGTCTTGGAAGCACATCGATCACCCGTCCGAGGTTGTCGAGGTCGGCACCGAGGTCACCGTCGAGGTTCTCGACGTCGACCTGGACCGCGAGCGCGTCTCCCTGTCGCTCAAGGCAACGCAGGAAGACCCGTGGCGTCAGTTCGCCCGCACGCACGCCATCGGCCAGATCGTGCCCGGCAAGGTCACGAAGCTGGTTCCGTTCGGTGCATTCGTGCGCGTCGAAGAGGGAATCGAAGGCCTCGTTCACATCTCGGAGCTCGCTGAGCGCCACGTCGAGGTTCCGGACCAGGTTGTCGGCGTCGGCGACGATGCACTCGTCAAGGTCATCGACATCGACCTCGAGCGTCGTCGTATCTCGCTGTCGCTGAAGCAGGCCAACGAGGATTACAACGCCGAGTTCGATCCGTCCAAGTACGGCATGGCCGACTCGTACGACGAGCAGGGCAACTACATCTTCCCCGAGGGCTTCGATCCCGAGACCAACGAATGGCTCGAGGGCTTCGACAAGCAGCGTGAAGAGTGGGAGAACCGCTACGCCGAGGCTGAGCGTCGCCACAAGATGCACACCACTCAGATGGAGAAGACCGCTGCAGACGAGGCCGCCGAGGCTGCCACCGCTGCTGCCGGCTACTCCTCGGAGACGGCTGCTGCAGACGATGCTGAGGCTCCGGCTGCTGCCGGCTCCGCTCCGGCAGAGTCCGCTGGCGGATCGCTCGCCAGCGATGCACAGCTCGCCGCACTTCGCGAGAAGCTGTCGGGCAACGCATAAGGATTACCGCTTGATCTGATCAAGCGAGATCTGTGAAGAACCCCGCCCCTGCACTGTGCAGGGGCGGGGTTCTTTTCTCTGTCAGGTGTCACTTGCACACAAAGAATTCAGTGAGTGAACACAAAAATGACCGGCACCGAAGGGTTGCCGGTCATTTTTGTACTTCGTGAAGAGAACTCAGTTTGCGGGAGCAGGCACCCAGTAGGTGGCAGTCGCTTCGGCTGTGCGCTTACGCATCGACGCGAAGCTGTGTCGGCCTTGGCTCACGAGCATCGTGAACCACGTACGACGGTGCTCTGCCAGGGCAAAAGCAACTTCGGGAAATTCTATGCAGTGCACGCCGTTCGGCATTCCGAGGCGGTGCTGACCGTGATGGTCGCGATCTGCTCGCATGGCGTCCACTTTCTCGAGAAGGTGCAGGTACAGGTGCGTTCGCTAGAACATAACCGCACAGTCACCGAAATTGTGGTATTTGAGCCTCGAATGCCCCGGCGTGTTCGATCGGTAGGCGTGTCTCGATCTCTCGGGCGCGGAGATGAGAGACTGTCGAGTGTGTTGAGAGTAGGCCTCACTGGAGGCATCGGAGCCGGTAAGTCGACAGTGTCGAAAATCCTCAGCGAACTGGGAGCCGTCATCGTCGATGCCGACCTGATCGCCCGAGAAGTGGTCGAGCCCGGCACTCCTGGCCTTGCCGCTCTGGTCGATGCATTCGGCGACGGGATTCTGTCCGAGGACGGCAGCCTCAACAGACCTGCGCTGGCCTCGTTGGCGTTTGCCGACGACACCTCGCGCGGCACTCTCAACGGCATCCTCCACCCGTTGATCGGTACGCGGACGATGGAGCAGATCTCGTCTGCGCCGTCCGATGCAGTGCTCGTTCAAGACATTCCGCTGTTGGTCGAGGGTTCGATGGCGCCGGCATTCAATCTGGTCGTCATCGTCTACGTCGACGAGGAGGAACGAGTTCGACGTTTGGTGGGCTCGCGCGGCATGCCGGAGTCCGACGCTCGTGCGCGAATCGCAGCGCAGGCAAATGACGATCAGCGTCGTGCTGTTGCCGACGTGTGGCTCGACAACAGCGGAGAGCCGGGTTCACTCGACGACGTGGTCCGCGATCTGTGGGCGAATCGACTTGTACCTTTCGAGAAGAACCTCCGCGAGGGCACGGTAGTACGCGCACTGCCGGAGCTGACTCCAGCCGACCCGTCGTGGCCGGCACAGGCCGAACGAATCATCGGCCGGTTGTCGCTGGCTTCCGGTGACCGCGCGCTCCGTATCGATCACATCGGGTCGACCGCAGTGCCGGGTCTCGATGCCAAGGACGTGATCGACATTCAGATCACCGTCGAGCACCTCGGTGTTGCCGACGACCTCGCGGAAGATCTGGCCGCTGCCGGGTTCCCCCGGATCGAGCACATCGTCGCCGACGACCCGAAACCGTCGTACCTCGGCGGCGAGACCGATCCGGCGGTGTGGGCAAAGCGGATTCACGGCAGTGCCGATCCAGGGCGTCGCGCGAACATCCATATTCGGGTGGACGGTTGGCCCGGTCAGCAGTTCGCGATCCTCTTCCGCGACTGGCTTCGCGCCGATCCGTCGGCGCGTGCCGAGTACGCCGAACTCAAGGTCAAGGCAGCCGAGAGTGCCGCAGGCATCGACGACTACGCCTCGGCGATCGACGCCTACCTGGGAGTCAAGACCCCGTGGTTCGACGCCGCCTTCCACCGGGCGTGGGAGTGGGCCGAGAAATCAGGCTGGTCGCTCTGACCACTCAGCGCCATGTGACCGGCATTCCCAACGCGCCCAGCCAGGCGTCGAGGTGGTGACCGTGGGCGGCGATGCCGTCGATTGCCCGCGCGGCATTCAACATTGCGCGTTCCGAGGTCTTCGGGTCGAGAATCCCGGCGGTGTTCGCCTCGAGAAGTTCGTCGACGTCGAGTAATTCGATGCTGCGTCCGGTCTGCACGACCAGGTCGAGGTAATGGTCCTCTGAGGTCCACACATGCTCGCCGCGGGTGAATTCGCCGATGTCGACGTAGAAGTCCCAGTCACGGACGTGCTCGGGTGTGAAGTGGAGTATCGATGCTCGAATTCCGAGTTCGGGGATGATCCAGGACTCCAGGTAGTGAAACTGGGGATGGTCGGCGTGGCGCGCCATGTACAGCCCCCACGGTTTCTCGCGGTAGTGCTCGACCGGGCGAACGAAACCCTTGGGATCGACGTTGGTGCGAGCTGCGATGTCGAAGGTTTCGACCTTCGGTCGGTGAATGTGGGGACGTTCCTCGCTCATGATCGATGAACCTACCGCCGAACTGCGTTTTCGGCTGAACGCGGACGAGCAGGCATTGTGTCGGTGGGTGCGCTTACCCTGGTTTCATGGCGTTTGCTTCCGAACATCCCGTGGTCGCGCATTCCGAGTTTCGGCCGGTTGGTGACATCGAGCGCTCAGACGCGCGCTTCGAGGTCGTCAGCCCGTACGAACCGGCCGGCGATCAGCCGGCGGCCATCGCCGAACTGGAAAAACGGATCAACGAGGGGGAGAAGGACGTTGTCCTCCTTGGTGCGACCGGTACCGGTAAGTCGGCCACGACTGCGTGGTTGATCGAGAAGCTGCAACGCCCGGCTCTGGTGATGGCCCCGAACAAGACCTTGGCGGCTCAGCTCGCGAACGAGTTGCGGGAAATGCTCCCCAACAATGCGGTCGAGTACTTCGTCTCGTACTACGACTATTACCAACCCGAGGCGTACATCGCCCAGACGGACACTTACATCGAGAAGGATTCGTCCATCAACGACGATGTCGAGCGGCTCCGTCACTCGGCAACGTCCAGCCTTCTGTCACGACGGGATGTGGTCGTGGTGGCCTCGGTCTCGTGCATTTACGGCCTCGGTACTCCGCAGTCGTATCTCGATCGCTCGATTCAGCTCGACGTCGGTGTCGAGGTACCACGCGATGCGTTCCTGCGCCTGCTCGTCGATGTCCAGTACAACCGCAACGACATGGCGTTCACACGAGGTTCGTTCCGCGTGCGCGGCGACACGGTCGAGATCATTCCGTCGTACGAAGAGTTGGCAGTTCGCATCGAATTCTTCGGCGACGAGATCGAGGCGCTGTACTACCTCCATCCATTGACCGGGGACATCGTTCGCCAGGTCGATACGGTCCGCATCTTCCCGGCGACGCACTACGTCGCCGGCCCTGAACGCATGGAGCGTGCGGCCAAGGACATCGAGGCGGAACTCGAAGAGCGACTCGCCGAACTCGAAGGCAAGGGCAAGCTCCTCGAAGCGCAGCGTCTGCGCATGCGAACGCAGTACGACCTCGAGATGATCAAACAGGTCGGATTCTGCTCCGGCATCGAGAACTACTCGCGGCACATCGACGGCCGTGGCCCTGGAACCGCCCCCGCAACTCTGATCGACTATTTCCCCGAAGATTTCCTTCTGGTCATCGACGAGTCACATGTGACCGTTCCGCAGATCGGCGCCATGTACGAGGGCGATATGTCGCGCAAGCGCAACCTGGTCGAGTTCGGATTCCGGTTGCCGTCGGCAACTGACAACCGCCCTTTGACCTGGGAAGAATTCAGTCAGCGGATCGGTCAGACCGTCTACTTGTCGGCGACACCCGGTAAGTACGAGCTCGGCCAGTCAGGCGGTGAGTTCGTCGAGCAGGTGATTCGCCCGACCGGATTGATCGATCCCGAGGTCATCGTCAAACCGACCAAGGGACAGATCGACGATCTCGTTCACGAAATCCGTGAGCGAGCGGAACGCGACGAGCGTGTGCTGGTCACGACGTTGACCAAGAAGATGTCGGAAGATCTGACCGATTACCTTCTCGAACTCGGTATTCGCGTCCGCTACCTGCACTCGGATATCGATACGCTCCGACGAGTCGAGTTGCTTCGACAGCTTCGCCTGGGGGAGTACGACGTGCTGGTCGGCATCAACCTCCTTCGTGAGGGACTCGACCTTCCCGAGGTGTCGTTGGTCGCGATTCTCGATGCCGACAAGGAAGGCTTCCTGCGTAGCTCCACCAGTCTCATTCAGACGATCGGTCGAGCGGCTCGAAATGTGTCCGGTCAAGTGCACATGTATGCGGACAAGATCACCGCGTCCATGGCGCAGGCCATCGAGGAAACCGAGCGACGACGCGAGAAGCAGGTCGCCTACAACGAAAAGATGGGCGTCGACCCACAACCTCTACGCAAGAAGATCGCGGACATTCTCGATCAGGTGTACGAGGAGGCAGAAGACACTGCTGCGTCCGTGGACGTCGGTGGTTCGGGTCGCAACGCGACGCGTGGTCGGCGTGCGCAGGGTGAGGCCGGTCGTGCGGTCAGTGCCGGTGTGTACGAGGGGCGCGACACCAAATCGATGCCTCGCGCCGAATTGGCAGATCTGGTCAAGGAACTCACCGATCAGATGATGAACGCTGCACGCGACCTTCAGTTCGAGTTGGCTGGGCGATTGCGAGACGAAATCTCGGATTTGAAGAAGGAGCTCCGAGGGATGGACGCCGCGGGTCTCAAGTAGGTCGCCTCGCGTGCGTTCGTGCTCTCGACCGCTACGGTTTCAGGTATGGATGCACAGACTGCAGGCAAGACCGCGCGGACTCTCGAACTTCTCCATTCCTTGGCGTACTTCGTCCCGGAGACGGAAAAGGAACTTGTCGGCGTCGGGTTGGAGCCCGGCCGGATGGTGTACTTCGCAGGGCGATCAGCGCCGCTCGGCGCTCCACCCGCGACTGTCGTCACGGCTACTTTTTTCAACTTCAATCCTGAATTGATTGCCAGTGTCATCCCGCGTGCCTGGGAATTGGCAAGGCCCACAGAGGTTGTCGCCGCGCGGTATCGGGCAATCGACGCGGCGTACGTCCGCCTGTTCGGTGCAGACGTGACAGGATCGGCGGACATGGCCGAGGCTGCCGAACTCGTGTCGATCGCTGCCCAGAACATTCCTGGAGTGGATGGCCGCCCCCTGTACGCGGGTTGGGCGTCGCTCGACTGGCCGGCTGAACCGCATCTGCGTTTCTGGCACGCGCTGACACTGCTGCGTGAGTATCGCGGTGACGGACACATTGCGGCCCTTCAGACCGCGGGATTGAACGGCCTGGACGCGTTGATCACGCACACCGCGACGGGTATCGGGTTTCAGCGTAAGTTCGCGCAGACTCGCCGCGGATGGTCGCAGGAACAGTGGGACGAGGCCGTCGAGAGTTTGAAGGATCGCGAACTACTGGATCGTTCCTCCGGTGCGTTGACTGAGGACGGGCAGGACTTGCGTGACGTCGTCGAAGATCTGACGGACGACCTCGCTCTGGCTCCGTGGGATGCGCTGGGTGAGGAGGGTGCCAAGCGGTTGCTGGAATTGGCAACGCCGTGGCGTGCCGCCTTGGTCGAGCAGGAAGTTTTTCCGGCGGCGCTGTTCGGGCCCCGCTTCGGCAAACTTCGCTGAGTGGTCACCACCGGACTAATGTGTCTGTGACGAAGAATCACATTCACTGTGGGCTTGTGGCGTGTACTGCAAATAACACTATCCGCGGCACAATCCCGCTAATGTCAGCGCAGCGGTTGTCGAGCGGGTGCAACATCGTTGCGCTCGGTGCCGGCCGTACCGTCCGTCCCGTAACCATGGAGGAATGAATGAGTGCCTACCGGACCGTTGTCGTAGGAACCGATGGCTCCGAGTCGTCACTGAAGGCAGTCGACAGAGCTGCCGCCATTGCCAGTGGCTCGGACGCTCAGCTTGTCATCGCGTGTGCGTACTACCCGGCCGACCCCAAGGACGTGAGCGCTGCTGCTGACGCATTGGGAAACGAGGCCTATCAGGTCACCGGTTCCGCTCCGACGTACGAGATCCTTCGGACGGCCCGTGAGCGCGCACACGCCCAGGGGGCAAAGGATGTCGTCGAGCGCGCCGTCGTCGGCGCCCCTGTCGAATCGCTTCTCGCTTTGCTCGACGAGGTGAAGGGCGACTTGCTGGTCGTCGGAAATCGCGGATTGAACACGTTGACCGGGCGTCTACTCGGTTCGGTGCCTTCCGATGCGGCGCGCAAGGCGACATCCGATGTTCTGATCGTGCACACCGTTCGCTGACCTACCGGCAGTAGTCGGCCTCGGCCGCATCGACGAACACTTCAGCCAGCTGATCGGCGCTGGGCAGTGTTGTCGATGCGGCCGAGCCGTTTCCGGTGGTGACCATCGGTTCGCTTGCTCCGTTCAGCGATACCGTCCGCAGATTCGCGATGATCATCTCTCGATCCGTGCCGGCCGCGAGCTGCTGGCAGACGCCGTCACCGAGCGCCTGCAACATGTCGTCGGAAAAGGCGGGCTTCACCCCGGTAGACGCGAGCGCCGCCCGCAGGCGTTCGGCCTCGTCTACCGGTTTTTCGGTCGGTGCTGCAGCAACAGCAGCGATGTCGTCGCTGCTGGCAGCAGCCGTCGAACTCGAGTCATCCTCCGAACAGCCGGCTGTCACCGCCGCGAGCATCCCGACACCGATCACCACGCGAGCGATCTTGCGGATGGGTGCGGCGGAACTTGCGGGCAGGCCAAGCACGAGGGGTCATTCCTTCAGTAGTCGACACAAATTGGGGTGACACCGCCATTCGTGGTGTCACGCACGAACCTACTCCGTGCGGCTCACGAATCGAAGGCCAACTCTGCTGCCTCGACGCCGTCGAGAACCGCGGGGAGCGACTCGACGTGAATGATGCCGAGCCTCTGGGTAGCTCGGGTCAACGCGACGTAGAGGTCGTTCATTCCGCGTGGTGACTCGTCGAGAATGTCGGCGGGTTCGACGATCAACACGGTGTCGAACTCGAGTCCCTTGACGTCCTTGACCGACAGGACGCTTACAGTCTCACTCGCAAGACCCGCCAGGTCGGCAACGACCTCGGAACCGGCGATCACTGCGGTAATACCGGGATGCGACTCGGACTCGATGCAACGGCGCACGGTCGATTCCAATTCTTCGGCAGTGGTCTTGAGCGCCCACGGCGCAAATCCGCTGTCGCGTACCGACCGGGGCACGGATTGCTCCGGGTCGATCTCTTCGAGCACACGGTGAGCGACATCCATGATCTCCGAGGGAGTTCGGTAGTTGACGGTCAGTTCGGTGAGCTTCCAGCGCTTGGCGACGTAAGGCTCGAGGATCTTCTGCCAGGACGAGGTTCCCGCGGGATCTCCGGTCTGGGCTGTATCGCCCACCAACGTCATCCAGCGATTAGGTATGCGCCGCATCAGCATTCGCCACGCCATTTCGGAGAGCTCTTGGGCTTCGTCGACGATCACGTGACCGTAGGTCCATGTCCGGTCGCCGGCAGCGCGTTCTGCCGTGGTCTGGCGCTGGCCTTGATCGTGGCGCTGGGCGAGTTGGCTGGCGTCGATCAAGTCGTACGCCATCAAGATCTCGGGATCCATCTCGTCCTCGAGATCCTGGGGTGCAGAGCCGGTGAGGATGTCGAGAGCGCCCTGGGCGTCGGCGATCTGCGCGCGCCATTCACGTTGTGCGCGTTCGCGTTCGGCGGCGTCGTCGACGCCGAGAATCTCGGCCAGTTCGTCGAGCAGGGGAGCATCGGCCGCACTGAAGCCTGGTCCGACGCTCTGCAGAAGCTCGTCGCGTTGGGCGTCGTCGAGTTGCGGCGCTGCCTTGGCCAACCTGGCCGGAGACGTCCACAGTTCGGCGAGGATTTGCTGAGGCGACAATTCGGGCCACAGCTTTGCGATGGCGGACATGATGTCCGGGTCCTCACGCATCTCGTCGCGAATGTCGGCGATGTCGTCCCGACTGAGGAGTGACCCGCCGTCGACGAGGTTTCCACCGATGAGTTCGGCCATCTGCAGTGCCAACGCCTCGATGACTGCTGCTACGAAGATCGGGCGCGCCAGGTTGTGTGGGCGACGCGACGACCGAGCACGACCGCGCGCCTTCGTGACGGTCTTGCGATCGAGCTTCAAGTCGTACGTGTCGAATCGAAGGGTGATCGGCTTCGACGGAACTTCCTGCCGATCCCGGACGGCATTCTTGAGGACGTCGAGGATCGCGAGGGAACCCTTGATCTCACCGGCGGCGAGGGAATCCGTACGAGTTGCACGCACTCCGGGGTACAGGTCCCCGATCGTCGAGAGCAGAACTCCGGTCTCACCGAGTGAAGGAAGGACCTGGCTGATGTAGTCGAGGAACGTCGCGTTGGGCCCGATGATGAGAACACCGGCCTTGGCCAGTTGCTGGCGGTAGGTGTAGAGCAAGAATGCGGCACGGTGAAGGGCGACTGCGGTTTTGCCGGTACCCGGACCGCCTTGGACCACCAGAACGCTTTTGTGCTCGGAGCGGATGATGGCATCCTGCTCACTCTGGATGGTCTCGACGATGTCGTTCATCTGGCCCGTACGCGCTGCGTTCAGAGCATCCAGGAGTGCGCTCTCACCGGCGACGCCACCGGCTTCGGTGACCACGCCCGCGGCGCGGGCCGCGTCGAGGTCCAGATATTCGTCGTTGATGCCGGTGACCGTGCGGCTCCGACTGCGGATATGGCGTCGCCGCTTCACACCGTCAGGCGCCGCGGGCGTCGACAGATAGAACGGGCGCGCCATCGGGGCACGCCAGTCGAGGAGCAGCGTTTCGTAGTCGTTGTCGGTGTCCAGGATTCCGAGACGGCCGACGTAGCGTCGCTCGTCGTCGAAGTCGATGCGACCGAAGCACATTCCGTTTTCGGCTGCGTCGTACTTGGCGAGATCCTCGGTGTACATGGCGTTGAAGGATTCGCGTTCACTGCGTGCTTGCGGGGTGCCGCCGGTCTCGAGGAGGACCGTGCTCAAGCGAGTTTGGGCATACTTTCGAAGATCGTCGAGACGGGAGTACAACATCGTCACGTACTGCTGCTCGAGCTCTTGCTCGGTCAGTGACGGGTCCGCGTCGGGCAAAGGATCTCCTAGGCTTGATGAGAAATTCACGCGCTGCAAAAGCGCCAAGACAGTCTAGTTCCCCCAGATGAACTGCCGCATAGATACAGGTCAGGCCACCCGAAGGTGGCCTGACCGTGTTTTTCGAAGCACTCAGTGCGTCAATTCGTCCTTCTTGGCGCGAGCTTTTTCGAGCGCCTTCTCGGCGCGCTTTCGGGCACGCTTACCCAGCACCTCGGTCTGTTCCGACGCGGTTTCGGCCCACTCGTTGCTCTTTTCGAGCGCGAGTTCGGCGAACTCGGAGCTGCGCTTGCTCGCCAGCTCTGCCAGTTCGGCGCTGCGCTCGCGAGCGGTCTCGGCCAGTTCGGAGCCGCGCTTCTGCGCGACTTCGAGGATGTCCGGGCCGCGTTCCTTGGCGACCTCTCCGAATTCCGCGGCACGCTTGCTCGCGATCTCTGCGAACTCGGAGCTGCGCTCCTTGGCGAGTTCGAGCCAATCCGTGCCGTGCGACTTGGCCGTTTCGGCAAGTTCGGAACCGCGTTCGGACGCCACCGACAAAGCATGCTCGACGCGATCGCTGGTGTGATCGGTCTGCGATGCGACCAACGGAAGTGCCGCGGCGATAGACGCCTGGGCCTTCTTCGCGGCGCGGCGGCCACGCCAGCCGAGCGACGGCTTGCCCTCGGTGTCGACGGAGGCGATCATCAGTCCGCCGAGCAAGCTGACGTTCTTGATGAAGTTGGTGCGCTGCATCGCGCGCAGCGACGGATCGGTCTCGTTCCAGAAGTCGTGACCGGCAAGCGTGGTCGGTACCAGACTTCCCGCGAGCACCAACGACGCGAGCCGCGGCGCCTTGCCGGTGGCCAGCAAGGCACCGCCGCCGATCTGGACAGCGGCGTTGATCTTGACGAGTGTTTCCGGATCAGCAGGCACCTTCTGCGTCACTGCTCCTGGCAGCGTCTCGACGGATTTGTCGATCAGCGGTGACGCTTTGGCTGCTCGCTGAGCAGGGTTGCGCAAAGCATCGATTCCCCCGGCGATGAAGATCGTGGAAAGCAGTGGACGAGCAATTCGACGTACCAGCATGTTTCAAGCCTCCCGATGTAGGTTCGCTTTCCACCCTAGCGATCTCACAAGGAATTGGTCCGTTTCATCGAAGCCGCGGCGCCTCTCGCGGTTGACCGATCAATGACTGCCAACGCCCGCTGTACTGGGTCGATGACTTCGCCACGGATCCCGACACACCGTACTGAAGTATCCGTTACCGCGTATCCGCATACGGCGTGTTCGTGGTTTGCCACAAGGAGCTGGCGGGTGACGCGCCCCGGCCCGCGCCGAACGGCCACGGAACCTTCGGGCATCCGTGGGAGCGCACGTTGGAACGTCACCAACCGCGTTCGCGCCACTCCGCCAAGTGCGGGCGCTCGGCGCCGAGTGTCGTGTCCTTGCCATGGCCCGGGTAGACGACGGTGGCGTCGTCGTACCGTCCGAACAGCTTGTTTTCCACGTCGTCGAGCAGGGAAGTGAACTTCTCGGGGTCGGCGGTCTTGCCGACACCTCCGGGGAAGAGTGAGTCACCGGTGAAGAGGTGAACCTGGCCGCTCGGTTCGGTGAGAGCCAGTGCAATGGATCCGGGAGTGTGTCCGGACAGGTGAATGACGTCGAGGCTCAGGTTGCCAACGGTCACCTTGTCGCCGTCTTCGAGGAGAATGTCCGGGGTGACGGGCAGGACCTCGGCGTCGAGGGGGTGCGCGGCGGTGGGCACCTTCGTGGCGGCGTGGACGTCCTGCAAGGCCAACCAGTGATCGCCGTGCTGGTGGGTGGTGACGATGGAGTCGAAAACAGGTGCTTCCTGTTCGATGAGCGCAATGATCTTCTCGGCCTCGTTGGCCGCATCGATCAGGAGAGATTTCCCGGTCGTGGAACAGACGACGAGGTACGTGTTGTTGTCCATGGGGCCGACCGACATCTTCGTGATGACGGCACCGTCGACTGTGCGCCGCTGAGGGGCAGAATTGGGGGAGACCTGTCCGGTGTAGGAGTCGTCGATCACGATGGGCTGATTCGTCATGAATCGCAGGCTACCTTCGAATAGGGGCAGGTAGAGCGATGGGCTCGCTCGGTGAGACAAACGTGTCGGTGGCTCGGCCTACGATGACGATCGCTCGAGGACTCGCGGTTGCGAGGCCACTCGAGCCTTCTCCGGGGTGACGGCCCCAGATGATTGACAATGAAGGGAATTGGTGTGGCGGATCGCCTGATCGTGCGGGGTGCGCGTGAGCACAATCTGCGAGGAGTCGATCTCGACCTCCCGCGAGACAGCCTGATCGTCTTCACCGGGTTGTCCGGCTCCGGCAAGTCCAGCCTCGCGTTCGACACGATCTTCGCCGAAGGGCAGCGCCGTTACGTCGAGTCACTCTCGGCGTACGCGCGTCAGTTCCTCGGTCAGATGGACAAGCCGGATGTCGATTTCATCGAGGGATTGTCGCCGGCGGTGTCCATCGACCAGAAGTCGACCAACCGCAACCCCCGTTCGACGGTGGGCACCATCACCGAGGTGTACGACTACCTCCGACTCCTCTACGCCCGCGCAGGTTCAGCACACTGCCCGGTGTGTGGTGAGAAGATCGCACGTCAGACGCCGCAGCAGATCGTCGACCAGGTGCTCGAGATGGAAGAGGGCATCAAGTTCCAGGTCCTCGCACCGGTGGTCCGTACTCGTAAGGGCGAGTTCGTCGATCTCTTCGATCAGCTCAACACCCAGGGCTACTCGCGCGTGCGCGTCGACGGCGTCGTCCATTCGCTGGCCGATCCGCCGAAGCTCAAGAAGCAGGAAAAGCACGACATCGAAGTAGTGGTCGACCGATTGCAGGTCAAGGCGAGCTCGAAGCAGCGCCTGACCGACTCGGTCGAGACCGCACTACGATTGGCCGAAGGCATCGTGGTCCTCGACTTCGTCGACCGTGAAGAAAATGCACCTGATCGTGAGCGTCGTTTCTCCGAGAAGCTGGCCTGCCCGAATGGCCACGCACTCGCGATCGACGATCTCGAACCGCGCTCGTTCTCCTTCAACTCGCCCTACGGCGCCTGCCCGGAATGCACCGGCCTCGGTATTCGCAAGGAGGTCGACCCGGATCTGGTGGTCCCGGACCCTGATCTGAGCCTCGAAGACGGAGCAATCGCACCGTGGTCGATGGGCCAGAGTTCCGAGTACTTCGGACGCCTGCTGTCCGGCCTCGGCGACATCCTCGGTTTCGACATGAAGACGCCGTGGAACAAGTTGCCGGCGAAGGCCCGCAAAGCGATCCTCGAAGGCAGTGAGGAGCAGGTGCACGTCCGGTACAAGAATCGGTACGGCCGTACCCGTTCTTACTACGCGGAGTTCGAAGGTGTGATGCCTTTCCTGCATCGCCGCCTCGAGCAGACCGAATCCGATCAGATGAAGGAACGCTACGACGGGTACATGCGCGACACTCCGTGCCCGGCGTGTGGTGGGGCGCGCCTGCGCCCGGAAATCTTGTCGGTAACAATCGCGGCGGGAGACTTCGGCAGTAAGTCCATCGCCGAGGTCTGCGAACTGTCGATCTCCGATTGCGCGGACTTCCTGAACAGCCTCACTCTCGGCTCACGCGAGGAGGCCATCGCTGGTCAGGTCCTCAAGGAAGTTCAGGCACGACTCGGTTTCCTGCTCGACGTCGGCCTGGAATACCTTTCCCTCTCGCGTGCCGCGGGCACGTTGTCCGGTGGCGAGGCCCAGCGAATCCGCTTGGCAACGCAGATCGGCTCCGGACTCGTCGGCGTGTTGTACGTACTCGACGAGCCGTCCATCGGCCTGCACCAGCGTGACAACCGGCGACTCATCGAAACCCTGACGCGCCTGCGTGACCTCGGCAACACGCTGATCGTCGTCGAGCATGACGAAGACACGATCCGGACATCGGACTGGGTGGTCGACATCGGACCGTACGCCGGCGAGCACGGCGGCAAGGTCGTCCACAGCGGACCGTACGAAGAACTGCTGACGTGCGAAGAATCCCTGACCGGCGCCTACCTGTCCGGTCGTAACTTCATCGAGGTCCCGGCCATTCGCCGCCCGGTGGACCGCAAACGCCAGGTCACGGTCGTCGGCGCTCGCGAGCACAATCTCGACGGCATCGACGTGAGTTTCCCGCTGGGTGTGCTCACTGCGGTCACCGGTGTCTCCGGTTCGGGCAAGTCGACGTTGGTCAACGACATTCTCGCGACCGTCATGGCAAACAAACTCAACGGTGCACGCCAGGTGCCCGGGCGTCACACACGAATCAACGGTCTCGATCAGCTGGACAAGCTCGTGCAGGTCGATCAGTCTCCGATCGGCCGGACTCCACGATCGAATGCGGCCACGTACACCGGTGTGTTCGACAAGATCCGCACCCTGTTCGCGGCCACCACCGAAGCGAAAGTCCGCGGTTACCAGCCCGGCCGATTCTCGTTCAACGTCAAGGGTGGACGCTGCGAGGCGTGCTCCGGCGACGGAACGCTGAAGATCGAGATGAACTTCCTGCCGGACGTGTATGTGCCCTGCGAGGTGTGCCACGGCGCTCGGTACAACCGCGAAACGCTCGAGGTTCACTACAAGGGCAAGTCGATCGCCGAGGTTCTCGACATGCCGATCGAGGAAGCTGCCGAGTTCTTCCAGCCGGTCACCTCTATTCACCGGTACCTCAAGACTCTGGTCGACGTCGGACTGGGCTACGTCCGACTGGGTCAGCCGGCTCCGACCCTGTCCGGTGGTGAGGCGCAGCGCGTCAAGCTGGCCGCCGAATTGCAGAAGCGGTCGACCGGTCGCACCGTGTACATCCTCGACGAGCCCACCACGGGTCTGCATTTCGAGGACATCCGCAAGCTCCTGATCGTGATCAACGGTCTGGTCGACAAAGGCAACAGCGTGATCGTGATCGAGCACAACCTCGACGTGATCAAGACATCGGACTGGGTCGTCGACATGGGACCCGAAGGTGGATCCGGCGGCGGAACCGTTGTGGCGCAAGGTACTCCGGAAGACGTTGCCGCGATCCCCGAGAGCTACACGGGCAAGTTCCTCAGTGAGGTCCTCACTGCGCAGCACGCTCCGGCCAAGGCGAAGCCGATTACCAAGAAACGTGCGACGAAGGCAGTTGCAGCGAAAAAGGCGGCACCACGGAAGAAAGCCGCTTCTGTGCGCTAGTAGTGCGTGAGCACGTGGAAGTCGGGCAGTGATGCCGGGTCGGAATCGACCCGGCATCACTGCTCTCTCGGTCAGGAAGCGGTGGCCTCGAGGATCACCTGGGCGAGCTCTTCGGGGCGCGACCACATCGGCCAATGGCCGGTCGGGAGGTCGACATACGTCACGGGGAGTTTCGCCAATTCGGCGGCCATCGGATGACCCCCGTCGGCCATCTCGGCGATCACTGCGGAGGGGAACGTGCTGCAAACTACGGTCGACGGCACCTGGTAGCGCTTTTCGTTCGTCAGGACGATCGGCTCACGCGCGGGCCCGGCCGGTTCGGGGACCGCATTGGCGCGGAACGCCGCGAGAGCTTTCTCGTCGAGTCCCTCGAGGCTGCTGCCGTCTGCTTCGAGTTCCGCCCACGTCGGGAGCGGTATCTCGACGACATCAGCAGCCAGATCCGGTCGCAGCGCCGCGCCGTCGGGCATGGGGCCCGAGTCGGCGTAGACGATCCGAGCGACGCGATCCGGGATGCGATCGGTGACCGCGTATCCCACCGGGCCGGCGCCGCTGTGTACGACCAAGACCGTGCGCTCGTCGGAGGCCGATACGGCGTCGACGACTGCACGGACGTGGGCGTCGAAGGTGACCGCTGATCGATCTGTGTCTACGGCGTCGAGCCCGGGCAGTGTCAGGCTGGTCACGCGGGTATCGGGACGCTCGAGGTGGGGGAGAACTGCATCCCAAGCCCATGAACCGAGCCAGAATCCGGGAACAAGAACGATGTGAGTTTTCATGTGTTCACAGTGCAGTCGGGTTGGTGACAACAGAGTGTCACTGTTTATGTCACCGTTTGGTATCGGAATCTGAGACACTCTTGAGTGTGAATCGAGCTGCGAGATTGCATGCTCTCGTCGAGGAACTTCGGCGACAGGGCGATCGAGGGACTACGTGCTCCCGATTGTCCGAGGAATTCGGTGTCACCACCCGGACGATCAAGAGGGATATCGAGACGCTGATGATGGCGGGTGCGGCGATCGAGGCGCGCTCAGGTCCCGGGGGTGGATACCGACTCGTAGGTCGTGCCACTCTACCGCCGGTGAATTTCACTGTTCCGCAAGCGGTTTCGATCGCGTTGGCGTTGACGGCAGCCGGCGACGCTCCGTTTGCGCCGGATGGACGAGCAGCTCTGGCGAAACTACTCGACGTGATGGACGAGGAGAGTCGTCGCAAGGTCGCCGAACTCGGTGGTCGCGTGTGGATTCGCGGCGACGGCGGGGCTCTGACGGATTCGCGCAGGAACCGGCAGGCGGTAGAGCAGGGTCTCGAACAGAGTCGCGTCGTGTCGTTGCACTACGTCGATGGGGAAGGTTCGGAGACGGTGCGGGCAGTTGAGCCGCACATTCTGGCGCAGGACCGTGGGCAGTGGTTTCTCATCGGCTGGTGTCGCCAGCGCGACGCCGTGCGTTGGTTTCGACTCGATCGGATGCGCCGGGCCACGCTGACGAACGACCACTTCACACCACGGGATTCGACCGTCTTCGGACAACCGCCCGAAGACGCTCGGCCTGTTGCGCATGGAAGGTGAGTGGTTCAGTCGATCATGTTGCGGGCTGCGGCAACCGAATCCGTGATCAGTTCGGTCAGAGCCGCCTTGTCGACGTCGCTCAGCCGTTTGACGTAGAGGCAACCTTTGCCGACCTTGTGCTTGCCGAGGCGCGCGAGTGTGTCGGTGTAGTCGTCGAAGTTCAGCGACAGGTACAACGTGAGTGCGGTGGCCCTGGGGGAGAACCCGATCAGCGGGGTGTCACCCTCGTGGCCACTCGCATACCGGTAGTGCCGTGCCCCGAATCCGATGATGCTCGAACCCCACATGACAGCAGGCTCGCCGGTCGCGGCCGACAACAAAGAGATCAACTCGACGCTGTCGGCACGCTTGCGGTCGTCGACGCGTGAAATGAATGCGTCGACGTCCTCGGGCGTCGGTTGTGTCTTGTTGGCGGTTGCCAACTCAGTAGACCGGACCGGTGAACTTCTCGCCCGGTCCCTTTCCTGGCTCGTCCGGGTGCGAGGAGGCCTCACGGAATGCGCGCTGCAAGGCTTGGAGGCCTTCGCGGATGGGTCCGGCGTGGGGGCCGAGGTATTCGACCGACGCAGTCACCAGTCCGGCAAGCGCGGTGATGACTCGACGAGCTTCGTCGAGGTCCAGGTAAGGGCTGGAAGACGGGTCGGCGTCGGAGAGGCCGAGTTTTTCGGCAGCCGAACTCATCAGCATCACTGCGGCGCGGCTGATGACCTCGACCGCGGGAACTTCGGAGAGTTCGCGGACGTCGGGATTCGCGCCGTCGGTGGTCTGATCTGCCTCGAAGTTCTCACTCATGGATGTAAGGATTCCATCAGGCCGTGACGGTGTTGAATCGGGCCTCTCCCGGCAACGGGGGAGCGGCGCCGATTTCATTCATCTCCGGCGACCTGTTAGTCTTGTTGCAACGACCGCCTCCGACTTGTTCGGGGGCAGCAAGTGGAGTCCGACTCCCACCTCTGCGCGGCAGGTAAAACTGCAGTTCAGTGGTTCCGGTCACCTGATTACGAAGATCCTTCTTCGTCAGGTTCCTCGCTCAGTCGAGGAGATAGGTTTCGGCGTGAGCTGGATCTTATGTGATCGGTCGACATCGGGCCCCGCGGATGAGCAATCATCACAGCGGGGCTTTTTTGTTGGGGTGCGGGCGGTACGGGCTGCGTGCGGTCATGAAGACCGCACCGTTCAACCTAGGAGGCCCCATCAGCACTGAGACCCGCATCAACGATCGTATCCGCGTTCCCGAGGTTCGTTTGGTCGGACCTGGCGGCGAACAGGTAGGCATCGTGCGTGTTGAAGATGCACTCCGCTTGGCCCTTGAGGCCGACCTCGACCTGGTCGAGGTAGCTCCTGATGCCCGTCCACCGGTCTGCAAGATCATGGACTACGGCAAGTTCAAGTACGAGGCTGCACAGAAGGCACGTGAGTCACGTAAGAACCAGCAGCTGACGGTCATCAAGGAGCAGAAGCTCCGACCCAAGATCGACGACCACGACTACGAGACCAAGAAGCGCAACGTCGTTCGTTTCCTCGAAGCCGGTTCCAAGGTCAAGGTCACGATCATGTTCCGCGGACGTGAGCAGTCACGCCCCGAACTCGGCTACCGCCTTCTGCAGCGTCTGGGAGCAGACGTCGCAGATCTCGGATTCGTCGAAACCTCGGCAAAGCAGGACGGCCGAAACATGACGATGGTCCTGGCACCGCACAAGGGCGCCAAGACTCGCGTCAAGGCGCAGGAGAGCGCTCAGGCGCCAGTGGCTCAGGCTGCTCCGCGTCCGGCTCCGGCCGCACCGGCTTCCAGTGAAGCAGCTCCGGAAGCACCGGCGACCGGCGATGCCGCTCCCGAGGCTCCGGCCAGCTAGTCGATTTCCCAAGATCCACCACGTAACAAGAACTGAGGACTCCATGCCCAAGATGAAGAGCCACAGCGGCGCCTCGAAGCGATTCAAGGTGTCCGGCAGCGGAAAGCTCATGCGCCAGAAGGCCGGCCGTCGCCACCTTCTCGAGCACAAGTCCAGCAGGGTTACCCGTCGTCTCGACGGTGTCGCTGTTGTCAGCCCTGACGACGCTCCGCGCATCAAGCGCATGCTCGGCATCTGAGTCGCCCCCTTACTGACCACCCGGGGTCGTACTTTCAGCCCCTAGATTGACAGGATTTTTCAAGTGGCACGCGTAAAGAGGGCGGTCAACGCCCAGAAGAAGCGTCGTTCAATTCTTGCTGCATCCAGCGGCTACCGTGGACAGCGTTCGCGTCTGTACACCAAGGCCAAGGAGCAGCAGCTCCACTCGCTCACCTACGCGTACCGCGACCGTCGTGCGCGCAAGGGCGAGTTCCGCAAGCTGTGGATCACGCGTATCAACGCTGCAGCTCGCGCAAACGACATCACGTACAACCGCCTCATCCAGGGCCTGCGTCTGGCAGAGGTCGACGTCGACCGCAAGATCCTGGCTGAGCTCGCTGTCTCCGATGCCGAGGCCTTTGCCGGCCTGGTCGCACTCGCGAAGGCCGCTCTGCCGGCCGACGTGAACGCTCCTGCCGGAGAAGCAGCCTGATTCACGCATCACAGCAACGGCCCGTGGACCCGCTCACCGAGCGGACTCCGCGGGTCGTTTCTGCTGTCAAGCTCCTGCGCACAGCAGAACGACGCAAAGCAGGACGTTTCCTCGTCGAGGGCGAGAACTCGGTCACCGAACTGTTGAACGGTGCACTCTCGAACGGCGAGACCCGCCCGGTACACGATCTCTTCTACACAGAGGACGCGGCCGAGCGCTATCAGCACGTCATCGATCGGGCGCTGACCGCTGGAGTTCGTGTTGCTCTTGTCACCGATCGAGCAATCAAAGCTCTGAGCGATACCGTCACGCCGCCCGGCCTCGTTGCCGTCAGCGATCTGCTGGATGTACCGCTGAGCGCAGCCGTCCACCAGGACACCCGCCTGCTCGCAGTGCCGGTCGAGGTCAACGAACCAGGCAATGCCGGCACCGTCATTCGCATCGCCGATGCAGTGGGCGCCGATGCGGCAATCCTCGCTGGTGACAGCGTCGATCCACACAACGGCAAGGTCGTTCGTTCGTCGGCGGGCAGCCTCTTTCACCTCCCGGTCGTCCGCGATCGAGACACGGTGTCGGTGATCGAGCAGATTCGCGCCGCCGGCATTCAAATCCTCGCGACCGCAGCTGACGGCGAAGTCGACCTCGACGAGGCCGACGAGTTGCTGAGCAAGCCGACGGCCTGGCTGTTCGGTAACGAAGCTCACGGTCTCGATCCGGCGATCGCCGCCCAGGCCGATCATCGGGTGCGGATTCCGATCCATGGCCGCGCCGAAAGCCTGAACCTCGCGACAGCGGCGGCGATTTGCCTGTACGCAAGCGCACGAGTGCAAAATCGCGCCACCGATCACTGCTGAAAACGCACGCGAAGACCTCACGGAATCCCATTTGCGGAAGCCTGAGACAATACAAGAGCAGAGACAAAGCTCGAGTGAGCTCGAATGCTCGCTCGCAGTACAAGAAGTAACTCGCAGTACAAGAAGTAAGCAGTACGAGAAGTAAACCGAGAAGCGACAGGAGCGTCACAGCCGTGGCCAAAAATGAGGGCGCGACACCGCCGGAGGTCGACGCGAGTGTACTCACCGAAGAGGCGTTGACCGCTGCGGCTGAGAACGCCGAGAAGGCGCTCGCGGACGCCGCTGACCTGGACGCGCTGGCGCACGTCAAGGTGGAGCACCTGGGGGACAAGTCCCCGATCGCCCTCGCTCGCCGGGGACTCGGCAGCCTTCCGGGCAAGGAAAAGGCGGACGCCGGCAAGCGCGTCAACATCTTCCGCACTCGGATCAACAACGCGTACGACGCTCGTCGTGAGGTCCTCCTCGCCGAGCGTGACGCTGCGGTGTTGGTTGCCGAGGCAATCGACGTCACTCTGCCTTCCGATCGCCACCCCGTCGGGGCGCGTCATCCGATCAGCCTGATTTCCGAGCAGGTCGCCGACGTATTCGTCGCCATGGGTTGGGAAGTTGCCGAGGGGCCGGAGGTGGAGACCGAGCACTTCAACTTCGACGCGCTCAACTTCTTGCCGGACCACCCTGCACGCACGATGCAGGACACCTTCCACCTGGCACCCGAGAACTCCCGCCAGGTGCTGCGTACCCACACCTCGCCGGTGCAGGTCCGCACCATGCTCTCGCGTGAGGTGCCGATCTACGTGGTGTGCCCCGGCCGCACGTTCCGCACCGATGAACTCGATGCGACGCACACTCCTGTCTTCTCGCAGGTCGAAGGCCTGGCCGTCGACAAGGGTCTGACGATGGCCAACTTGCGCGGAACTCTCGATGCGTTCGCTCGTGCCCTTTTCGGCCCCGAGACGCGTACCCGTATGCGCCCCAACTACTTCCCGTTCACGGAACCGTCGGCCGAGGTCGACGTCTGGTTCGCGAACAAGAAGGGCGGCGCAGGCTGGGTCGAGTGGGGCGGCTGCGGCATGGTCAACCCGAACGTTCTGCGCGCCAGCGGTATCGATCCCGACGAGTACTCGGGTTTCGCATTCGGCATGGGCCTCGAGCGGACCCTGCAGTTCCGCAACGGCATCCCGGACATGCGTGACATCGTCGAAGGTGACGTGCGTTTCACGCTGCCCTTCGGTGTCGCAGGCTGACCGATCCGGTCCGCGGAACCTTCACAAAGACTTATCGACAAACGAGAGAGCTGAGCAGACGTGCGAGTAGCGCAATCCTGGCTGACCGAGATCCTGCAGCGGGCAACTCCGGACTGGGAGGTGACCCCGGAAGAGTTGGACGCCGGGTTCGTCCGGGTGGGACTCGAAGTCGAGGAACTCGACACACTCGAGGCGATCGACGGCCCGTTGGTCGTGGGCAAGGTCGTCTCCATCACCGAACTGACCGAGTTCAAGAAGCCGATCCGCTTCTGCCAGGTCGAGGTCGGCGAACCCGAGACTCGCGGCATCGTCTGTGGCGCCCGCAATTTCAACGAGGGTGACCTCGTCGTCGTTGCGCTGCCCGGCGCGGTGCTGCCTGGCGGATTCGAAATCGCCACTCGCAAGACGTACGGCCAGGTCTCCGACGGCATGATCTGCTCCGTCTCGGAACTCGGTATCGGCAAAGACCATTCGGGCATCTTGGTGCTCGAGCCCGGTACCGCCGAACCCGGCGCAGACGGCAACGAGTTGCTCGGTCTCGGTGACACGATCATCGAATTGAACATCACCCCGGACCGGGGCTACTGCTTCTCGGTCCGCGGCCTCACCCGCGAACTGGCCTGTGGTTTCGATCTCGAATACGCCGATCCCGCTTCGGTTCCCGCGCATCCGGCCGAGGGTGAAGCCTGGCCGGTGCGCCTCGAACCGGAGTCGAAGGCGTCGCGTTTCGTGATGCGGAAGATCACGGGTATCGATCCCGCGGCAGTGAGCCCGTGGTGGCTGCAGCGTCGACTGTTGCTCTCGGGTGTTCGCCCGATTTCGCCGGCCGTCGACGTCACCAACTACGTGATGCTCGAACTCGGTCAGCCTCTGCATGCGTTCGATGCGACCGCGGTGCAAGGCGAGCTGGTGGTCCGTCGGGCCAAGGCGGGGGAGAAGTTGACGACGCTCGACGACGTCGAACGCACGCTTGATCCCGAAGACGTTGTCATCGCCGACGATTCCGGAGTCATCTCGCTGGCTGCCGTCATGGGCGGCGCCACCACCGAGGTGGGAACGGCTACGACGGACATCCTGCTCGAAGGAGCTACCTGGGATCCGCTCGCAGTCTTCAAGACGGCGCGCCGACACAAGCTGCCGAGTGAGGCGAGCAAGCGCTTCGAGCGCATCGTCGATCCGGCGATTCCGCTCGCAGCGGTCGATCGCGCCGCAGCCCTGCTGGTCGAGATTGCCGGCGGACGGATCGAGCCGGTCCTGACCGACGTGGGCGAAGTCGCCCCTCGCGCTGCCATTCGTATGGATATCGACCTGCCCGACCGTGTCGCCGGAGTCACCTACCCGAACGGCACCGCTGCTCGCCGCCTCACCCAGGTCGGCTGCAACGTCGAGGTCGGCGTCAGCGAAGAGGGACACGGCCAGTTGGTCGCGACGCCGCCGTCGTGGCGTCCGGACCTGGTGCAGCCCGCGGACCTCGTCGAGGAAGTTCTTCGCCTCGAAGGTCTCGAGCAGATCCCGTCGGTGCTCCCCGCCGCTCCGGCCGGTCGCGGATTGACTCCGTCGCAGCGGCGCAAGCGCACGGTCTCGAAGGCTGTGGCTCACGCCGGGTACGTCGAGGTTCTTCCTCCGGTGTTCCTGCCCACCAACGTCTTCGACGTCTGGGGCTTGGACGCGGACGATCCGCGCCGCAACACCAGTAAGGTGCTCAACCCGCTCGAAGCCGATCGTCCGGAGTTGGCGACGACGCTGCTTCCGGGTCTGCTGGAAATCCTGGCTCGTAACGCTTCTCGCGGTCAGCGTGACCTGTCGCTGTACGGCATTGCGCAGGTTGTGTTGCCGGGACCCGAAACCAAGCCGGTTGATGCATTGCCGGTGGATCGCCGTCCGACGGACGAGCAGATCGCGAACCTGATTGCGTCGTTGCCGGCTCAGCCCGTTCACATCGCTGCAGTGTTGAGTGGTTTGCGTGAGCCGAGCGGCCCCTGGGGTCCTGGCCGTCCGGCCGAGGCTTCGGACACTTTTGCAGCAGTGCGGGTTATTGCAGCTGCAGCAGGCGTCGAGGTCGAACTGCGTGCGGCGCAGTACCTGCCGTGGCATCCCGGCCGCTGTGCCGAGGTTGTCGTCGACGGCAACGTAGTCGGTCATGCGGGTGAACTGCATCCGGCCGTTCTCGAGCGTGCCGGACTGCCCGCGCGCACCTGCGCACTGGAAATCGACCTCGACGCTTTGCCGTTGGTCGAGAACCTGCCCGCGCCGCGCATTTCGCCGTTCCCCGCGGTGCTCCAGGACGTTGCGGTTGTTGTCGATCGTGACATTCCCGCAGCGAAGGTGCAGGAAGCTTTGCGTTCCGGCGGCGGCGAACTTCTCGAAGACATTCGACTGTTCGACGTCTTCGAGGGCGAACAGGTCGGTGAAGGCCGCAAGTCCCTGGCGTTTGCCTTGCGATTCCGTGGTGTCGATCGCACGCTGACCGAGGACGAGGCAAGCGCGGCTCGCGACGCAGCGGTCGAGGCTGCCTCGAAGGCCGTCGGTGCGCAGATGCGTGGCTGATTTTTCAGTCGATCACATAGCCCACGACCACTGCTGGTGGTCGTGGGCTCTGTGGGTTATCGGTGTCCCGGCGAGTCGATGCGGCTCGGCAACCACACGTCCGGGGCGATCGTCGACGTCCTGCGTCCGTTCTGGTCGAGCACGTGACCGAGTAGCTTGCGTAGGTAGAGAACGATCGACCGTTCACCGACGTGCAGGCCTGGGAATTCTTGGCGCAGGCGAATTTCGAAGGCATCGAGTTCTGCAGGAGAATGCAGCCACAACTGAACCACCAGGTTGTCGGCGCCGACCACGGCGAAGCAGTTCCGAACTTCCGGAGCTCGACTCAGCACTCGGCCCGCTGTATCGAGCAGTTCGGGTTCGACGTGGCACCACAGGGTGGCGAGCACGGGAAGTCCGGCCAGTGGCCGCGCGAATTCACACCGCAGCGCCACCAACCCCGAAGAGGTGAGCCGGTCGATCTGGCGTTTGCACGCAGCCGGACTTATACCGATCGCGTCGGCCAGGTCCTTCATGGGAGTGCGCCCGTCGTAGGCGAGCATGGTCAGAACCTTGCGATCCTGTTCGGAAATTCCAGTCGGCCGAGCGCGTACGGCAGTACGGTTTTCGCTGGTGGTCAGCACACCCTTCTCGGACGGTGCCAGCGCATTGAGTCTCCATCGCCCACCTTCGGTGAACCAGCGTGTGATGATCGAGGTTCGTGTCGCCAGTACGCCGTCGATCGTTGCGACCTCTTCGGAGATGAAGCGCGACATCGACGCCAAGTCCGCAGTACCGGCCGTGACGAGCAGATCGGCTCTACCCGTTGACGCTTCGATGGTCACGGCGTGGGCCAACCCAGTCAGATGTGACGAGATGGCGTCGAGAAGTGCAGGGGAGCAATCGATTTCGATGATTGCTGTGACGATGCCGGCCAGCACCTGTGGCCCCGGAGTGACCGTTACCCAGGCCAACGACGATTCGGACAGTCGATTCCAACGCCGGGCGAGAGTCGCGGCGTCGAGTTCGAGTGGGCCGGCCAACGAAAGCCACGTGGATCGCGGTGCGAGCTGTAGCGCATTGATTATCCTCAGATCGATTTCATCTATCCCGCGATCGTTGTCGGCATCGAGTGCGCTCATAACGTCATTATCCGGCACATCGCTGCAAGATTCGAACTATCTGCGACGCTCGACGGATGACGACAGAGGACAAGTACGCGCTGATCGGAGCGGGCCCGTCTGGATTGGCCGGCGCGCGAAACCTCGATCGGGCCGGCATTGCGTTCGACGGTTTCGAGAGCCACGACAACGTCGGTGGGCTCTGGGACATCGACAATCCGCACAGCACCGTCTACGAGTCGGCGCACCTCATTTCGTCGAAGACCACTACCGCGTTCGCGGAGTTTCCGATGGCAGATTCCGTCGCCGACTACCCGAGCCACGTCGAACTGGCCGAATATTTCCGTGACTACGCTGACACCCACGATCTTCGCAGGCACTTCACCTTCGGTACTACTGTCGTCGACGTCTCGCCCGTCGATTCGCTGTGGCAGGTCACCACGCGCAGTCGCAGCGGTGAGACGACAGTCGCGCGGTACCGAGGAGTGATCATCGCGAACGGAACGCTGTCGAAGCCGAATATGCCGACGTTTCAGGGCGAGTACACCGGCACTTTGATGCATACGAGCCAGTACCGCAGCCCCGAGATCTTCCGCGGTCAGAGGGTGCTGGTCATCGGAGCGGGCAACAGTGGATGCGACATCGCAGTGGACGCCGTCCATCACGCCGAATCCGTCGACCTGAGCGTTCGGCGAGGCTACTACTTTGTTCCCAAGTATCTGTTCGGCCGGCCTTCGGACACCTTGAATCAGGGAAAGCCGTTGCCGCCGTGGATCAAACAACGCGTCGACACAATGGTGCTCAAGCAGTTCACGGGAGATCCGGTGCGGTTCGGATTTCCGGCACCGGACTACAAGATCTACGAATCGCACCCGGTAGTGAACTCGTTGATCCTGCACCACCTCGGGCACGGTGATGTTCACGTGCGCGGCGACATCGACCGGTTCGACGGCAGGACGGTTCATTTCGTCGACGGTTCGTCCGCCGCGTACGACCTCGTTCTGTGCGCCACGGGGTATCACCTCGACTACCCCTTCATCGAGCGTGACGAGTTGGGCTGGTCGGGCGCTGCCCCTGACCTGTTCCTCAACCTCGCGAGTCGGCGCCACGACAATCTCTTCGTACTCGGGATGGTGGAAGCCTCCGGGCTCGGGTGGCAGGGCCGTTTCGAGCAGGCCGAGTTGGTGGCCAAATTGATCACCGCACGTACCGAAGCCCCTGCCGCGGCGCAGGAATTCTCGGCAGCGGCGGCGGGTCCTCCTCCCGATCTGTCCGGGGGATACAAGTACCTGAAGCTGGGACGAATGGCCTACTACGTGAACAAGGACGCCTACCGATCAGCGATCACGCGACACATCGGACTGCTCGATACTGCTCTGGCGAAGGGAGGGCAGTGATGCCGATCGACGACGTGGTTCTCAACTTCAACCCGGGGTCGTTGATGATCCTCAACGTGGTGCTTGCCGCGATCATGCTGGGGATCGCCCTCGACACTTCGGTCGACGACTTTCGTCGTGCGCTCACCAAACCCAAGGCGATGGCGGTAGGTATCGCTGCCCAGTTCCTGCTTTTGCCGGCAGTGACATTTCTCCTGACGCTGATTCTCTCGCCGGCTCCGTCGGTAGCACTCGGCATGATCCTGGTGGCGTGCTGCCCGCCAGGGAACATCTCGAACGTCCTGACTCACCGGGCGGGCGGCGACGTCGCGCTTTCGGTGTCCATGACGGCGGTGTCGAACGTCCTCGCAATCTTCTTCATGCCGCTCAATCTCGCGTTCTGGGGGAGTCGACGACCGGAGACCGACGCTCTGTTGCAGTCCGTCGATCTGAATGCGCTCGAGATGGTCGCGCAGATCGCCCTGATCATCGGAGTGCCGTTCGTTCTCGGCATCTGGGCGGCGCGAAAGTTCCCGGAGATCGCCGCGAAAGCGCAGCCGTGGGTGAAAAACGGTTCGTTGGTGGCGTTGTTGATCTTCATCGTCGCGGGAGTGTCGGGGAATGCGTCGTACTTCGTCGACTACATCGGGGTGGTACTGCTCGCGGTCTTCTTGCACGACTCGGTTGCCCTCGCACTGGGATACTTCTGCGGCGCCGTCACCGGGTTGAACGAATACAGCCGTCGCGCAGTCTCGTTCGAGGTCGGCATTCGCAATGCCGGACTGGGGCTCGGTCTGGTGTTCACGTTCTTCGACGGGCTCGGTGGCATGGCCGTCGTGGCCGGCTGGTGGGGGATCTGGGACATCATCGCCGGGTTGGCTCTGGCCACGATCTGGTCCAAGCGACGCGCCCGAAAGGCGGTACCGGCATGACCGTCGCACTCGTAACGGGCGGGAACGGGTTCCTGGGTACCGCTGTCATCGACGCACTGATCGCACAGGGCGTCTCCGTCGTCTGTGCCGACCTCACGGTCAAGGCAACGCCGGACGATCGCGTCCACCGCGTTCGAGCGGACGTCTGCGACTCCGCAGAATTAGGGAGGGTGTTCGGTGAGTACCGACCGAACGTCGTGATCCATCTTGCGTCCATCGTGAATCCCGGGAAGAACACGACAGCAGAGCAGGAGTACCGCGTCGACGTCGACGGGACACGAAACGTGCTCGCGGCCTGCGTCGAACACGGGGTTGGACGGATCGTCGTGTCTTCGTCCGGAGCGGCGTACGGCTACCACTCCGACAACCCACCGTGGATCACCGAGGACGTACCTGTCCGAGGCAACGACGAATTCACTTACAGTCGGCACAAACGCCTGGTCGAAGAGATGCTTGCTGACAATCGCGTCGAACACCCGGAGTTGGAACAAGTTGTCTTCCGGATCGGCACGATCTTGGGTGAGAGCGTCGACAATCAGATCACCGCGTTGTTCGATCGTCGCAAGCTGCTCAAGGTAGCCGGGAGCGACAGTCCCTTCGTGTTCGTCTGGCACACCGATGTCGCGGGCGCTTTCGCGGAGGCTGTGACCGGAAACCAGGTTGGCATCTTCAATGTCGCGGGCGACGGTGCGTTGACAATCGACGAGTTGGCTTACCGGATGGGAAAGAGAACGGTGACGCTTCCTGCATGGTTGTTGCGAGGCGTTCTACGCGTCGGACGGCGATTGGGCGTAACGGAGCACGGTCCGGAGCGGGTCGGATTTCTCCAGTACCGACCCGTTCTCGACAATCGGCGGCTCAAGGAACAGTTCGGATACGTCCCCGAATATTCGAGCGAGGACGCGTTTGCCGCTTACCTCGCCTCACGCTGACCCTTCGACGGACGGTCGTGGAAGGATCGGAGTTGTCCGTCGGAGTTTCGAGAAGGGACTGACAGTGTCACGAATTGATGGGTCCGCACATGATGGGGCCGAACATGATGGGTCCGTGCGCCAGGTAGTCGAAGCTGCGAGTGCACTCGACGACAAGGACTTCCTCGCGGTGGTCCGCGCAGTGGTCGAGCGTCGTCCGAGCCTGTCGGTCCTTCTTTCCGTGGTGGACACCGCTGCCGCGAGCCTCGAGCCGAACCGTGTAGAGGACGCGGACGAGGACACGATCACCGACGCAGAAGAAGTCGAACTGCCCTATACCGTTGTGGAGGTCGACGAGATCATCGACGTCCCGGTGGTACTTGCGACTGATCCGAGAATTCCCGAACCCGACTACACCGAAGGGGGAGTCCCCACTTTCGACCGTGTTCGGGAGAAGATAGAGGGACGCTTCGGTACTTCCACAGGTTCGGCCGAATTGGCACACGAGAGTCCCGCCGGGAAAACGGTCGACGAGCAGTGGGACGAGCGCCAGAAGGCAGCAAAAGCCAAGCTCGAGGAGATCCGGCGATCCATGGGTAAGTAATTATGCATTCCGATGCACAATGATGCATACTGTGTGACATGACTGAAGGTGGTACGACCGAGCACGCACGCAAGCCGATCAGAGTCGCCGTTGCCGGCGCCAGTGGGTACGCCGGTGGTGAGGTTCTGCGTCTGCTTCTCGGGCACCCCTCCTATGCCGACGGCAGTCTGGTGATCGGTTCGCTGACCGCCGGTGGCAACGCCGGTTCGACGCTCGGTGAGCATCACCCGCACTTGCTCCCTCTCTCGTCGCGGGTACTCGAAGAGACCACTGTCGAAATCCTCTCGGGTCACGACGTCGTCTTCCTCGGTCTCCCACACGGAAATTCGGCTCAGTACGCCAAGCTGCTACCCGAATCGACGGTCATCATCGACTGCGGCGCGGACTTCCGGCTGCAGGATTCCGCAGCCTGGGAGAAGTACTACAAGAGCGCTCATGCCGGCACCTGGCCCTACGGTCTTCCTGAATTGCCCGGTGCCCGTGAGAAATTGGTAGGCGCCACCCGCATCGCCGTTCCGGGCTGCTATCCGACGGCAGCGAGCCTCGCGCTGGCCCCCGCCGTTGCCGCGGGGATCGTGGACTCACACGTGAACGTGGTTGCGGTCAGTGGCACTTCGGGCGCCGGCCGGGCACCGAAGGCTGATCTGCTGGGTTCCGAGGTCATGGGCTCCGTCCGCGCGTACGGCGTCGGCGGCGTCCATCGCCACACCCCTGAGATCATTCAGAATCTCTCGGCCGCAGGCGGCAAGGACATCAGTGTCTCCTTCACTCCGGTCCTCGCGCCCATGCCGCGCGGCATCCTTGCGACCTGCACGGCAGCCACCACCGCGACCGAAGAGCAGGCACGCGAAATCTACGAGAAGGCATACAACGACGAGCCGTTCATTCATGTGCTGCCTGCCGGCGTCTTCCCGCAGACCGGCGCCGTGATCGGATCCAACGCCGTGCAGATCGGGGTCACCGTGGACGCCGACGCCGGTCAGCTCGTTGTCATCTCGGCAATCGACAATCTCACCAAGGGCACCGCCGGTGGCGCTGTGCAATCGATGAACCTTGCCCTTGGCCTACCCGAGACCGCAGGTCTCTCTACCGTGGGAGTAGCTCCGTGAGCACCGACAATCCGCAGCAGATCGACAACGCAACCGAGCCTGACGCGACCGTTGCAGACGTGGTTCACGTCGCCGGGGGACGTCTGCTCCGCACACAGGGCGTCACCGCACCTGCCGGGTTCCGCGGTGCCGGAATTGCTGCCGGTATCAAGAAGAGCGGCAAGTCGGACCTCGCTTTGGTGCTCAACGAGGGACCCGATCTGGCCGCTGCCGGCGTCTTCACCCTGAACAAGGTCAAGGCCGCTCCGGTGCTGTGGTCGCAGCAGGTTTTGACGACGGGCAAGCTGCGCGCGGTCGTGCTCAACTCGGGCGGCGCAAACGCATGTACCGGCGTGGGCGGATTCCAGGACGCACACAAGACTGCCGAGGAAGTTGCGTCGGCACTGAGCAATTGGGGAACCGAGACGGGCGCGATCGAGGTCGCAGTCTGTTCGACCGGACTCATCGGCGACCGCTTGCCCATGGACAAGCTCATCCCCGGTGTCACCGAGGTGGTCCACGAGCTTGCCGGCGGAATCTCCGGCGGCACCGACGCGGCATACGCGATCATGACCACCGACACTGTTCCGAAGCAGGCGTCGCTGCACCACGCCAACAAGTGGAACGTAGGCGGAATGGCCAAGGGCGCGGGCATGCTTGCGCCTGCGCTGGCCACGATGCTGTGTGTCGTCACGACAGATGCTGTCGCAACGGCCGAGCAGCTCGATACCGCTCTGCGCGCCGCTACTCACCTGAGCTTCGATCGCCTCGATGTCGACGGCGCCACGTCGACCAACGACACGGTGCTGCTGTTGGCGTCCGGCGCCAGCGGTGTCACTCCGACCCAGGACGAACTCAACGCCGCAGTACTGGCCGTGTGTGACGATCTCGCCGATCAGTTGATGGCAGATGCAGAGGGCGTCACCAAGCGGGTCAAGGTGACGGTGCGCGGTGCAGCATCCGAGTCCGACGCGCTGATCGGCGCCCGGACCATCGCCCGCGACAGCCTGGTCAAGACAGCGCTTTTCGGATCCGATCCCAACTGGGGCCGCGTTCTCGCAGCAGTGGGTATCGCTCCCATCGAGCTCGATCCCGATCGAATCAGTGTGTCCTTCAACGGGAGTCCCGTCTGCATCGACGGCGTCGGTGCTCCGGGAGCACGTGAGGTGGACCTGAGCGGGATCGACATCGAACTCGACATCGATCTGGGAATCGGCAACGAATCCGTGAGCATTCGCACCACCGACCTCTCGCACGCTTACGTCGAAGAGAACTCGGCGTACTCGTCATGACCGAGACGTATCCCGTGATCAGCGAGCATCAGAAAGCGCATGTCCTCGCCGACGCGTTGCCGTGGCTGCAGAGATTCCGAGACAAGGTCGTCGTGGTCAAGTACGGCGGAAACGCCATGATCGACGAGAAGCTCAAAACGGCATTTGCCGCCGACATGGCGTTTCTGCGGACTGTCGGTATCCATCCCGTCGTCGTGCACGGCGGTGGCCCGCAGATCAACGCGATGCTGGCACGCCTTGGCATGAAGGGTGAGTTCCGCGGTGGTTTCCGTGTGACGACGCCCGAGGTGATGGACGTCGTGCGGATGGTGCTCTTCGGTCAGGTCGGCCGTGAACTCGTGGGCCTGATCAACGCGCACGGCCCGTACGCGGTCGGCATCTCCGGCGAAGATGCGCACCTGTTCACCGCTACTCGACGCACTGTTGCGGTCGAGGGGGAGCAGACCGACATCGGTCTTGTCGGAGACGTCACCACCGTGAACCCGGATGCGGTCCTCGATCTCATTGCGGCAGGACGTATTCCGGTGGTCTCGACCATCGCACCCGACGCCGACGGTGTCGTCCACAACATCAACGCCGACACCGCCGCTGCCGCACTGGCCGAGGCGATCGGTGCCGAGAAGCTCGTTGTCCTCACCGACGTCGAAGGTCTGTACACCGATTGGCCGGACCGATCCTCTCTGGCCACCGAGATCGACACCGACGCCCTCGCCCAGTTGTTGCCGAGTCTCGATGCCGGCATGGTGCCCAAGATGGAGGCCTGCCTTCGCGCGGTGTGCGGAGGTGTGCCGTCGGCGCACGTGATCGACGGCCGGCTCGAACATTCAGTCCTACTCGAACTTTTCACCGGTGAAGGAATCGGCACGATGGTCGTGCCGGGTTCCTCGGTCGCCGGTCCCCAACAGGGAGCTACCTCATGAGCACGATCGATCTGCAGCAGCGGTGGTCCGCTTCGCTGATGAACAATTACGGCGTACCCCGGGTTGCTCTCGTCCGCGGTGACGGCGCTGTACTCACCGATGCCGACGGCAAGCAGTACGTCGACTTCCTGGCCGGAATCGCCGTCAACATCCTCGGACACGGACATCCGGCCGTCGTCGAAGCCGTCACTACTCAGTTGTCGACACTCGGCCATGTTTCCAACCTGTACGCCAGCGAGCCGGTCGTCGAGTTGGCGGAGCAGCTGCTCGCTCATCTCGGCAACGTCACCGGGCGCGCCTTCTTCTGCAACTCCGGTACCGAGGCGAACGAGGCTGCCTTCAAGCTCGCTCGCGCCACTGGCCGGAAGAAGATCATCGCGGCCGAAGGCTCCTTCCACGGTCGCACGATGGGGGCACTCGCGCTGACGGGTCAGCCGGCCAAGCGGGCGCCGTTCGAACCGATGCCCGCCGGTGTCGAGTTCGTGCCGTACGGCGATGTCGAGGCATTGGAGCAGGCCGTCGATTCCGACACCGCTGCTGTGTTCCTCGAACCGATCATGGGTGAGGGCGGCGTCGTGGTGCCACCCGAGGGATACCTCGTCGAGGCACGGCGGATCACCGCCGAACGCGGTGCACTTCTCGTACTCGACGAAGTGCAGACCGGCATCGGCCGGACCGGCTGGTTCTACGCACATCAGGCAGTCGGCATCGTCCCGGACGTCATCACTCTCGCGAAGGGACTCGGCGGCGGAATGCCGATCGGCGCCTGCATCGCGACCGGGGCAACGGCAGAGTTGTTCGGACCGGGCAAGCACGGTACGACGTTCGGCGGCAATCCGGTGTGCGCTGCGGCGGCGCTCGCCGTGCTGAAAACCATTGCAGCGGAAGACCTGATCTCACGCGCCGACAGCTTGGGCAAATCGATCTCGGCGGGCATCGAAGATCTGGGCCATCCGTTGGTCGACTACGTACGGGGATCAGGACTGTTGCTGGGTGTCGTGCTGACCGAGGACGTGGCGCCCGCGGTGGAAAATGCCGCGCGCGAAGCCGGGTACCTTGTGAATGCAGCGCAACCCGGAGTGATCCGGTTGGCGCCGCCGCTCATCCTTACCGATGAGCAGGCCGAAACCTTCGTGGCAGCACTACCTGCCATCTTCGACAGTGCACTATCGGCTGACCAGCCGGGGGAGAAGTGACTACCGTGGTGAAACACTTTCTCAGGGACGACGATCTGACTCCGGCGCAGCAGGCCGAAGTTCTGGAACTCGCTGCGATTCTCAAGAAGGACCCGTTCGCTCGGCGTCCACTCGAGGGTCCTCGCGGAGTCGGCGTCATCTTCGAGAAGAACTCGACGCGTACACGTTTCTCGTTCGAGATGGGCATTGCGCAGATGGGCGGCCACGCCGTCGTCGTCGACGGGCGCAGTACCCAACTCGGTCGTGAAGAGACGTTGGCGGACACCGGACGCGTACTCTCCCGCTATGTCGACGCCGTCGTGTGGCGCACGTTCGGCCAGAAGCGCTTGGAGCAAATGGCAACGGGTGCAACGATTCCCATCGTCAATGCGTTGTCCGACGAATTTCATCCCTGTCAGGTTCTGGCCGATCTGCAAACGCTGATCGAGCAGAAGGGCGAGCTCAAGGGACTGAAGCTCACCTACCTGGGCGACGGCGCCAACAACATGGCTCACTCGCTGATGCTCGGCGGAGTCACCGCAGGCATCGACGTCACCATCGCAAGTCCCGCGGGCTTCGAACCGGCGGACTGGGTAGTGGCAGCAGCTCGCGCACGCGCCGCGGAAACCGGCGCGACCATCACGCTGACTCAGGACCCGCAGGCCGGTGTCGTCGGTGCCGACGCGTTGGTCACCGATACCTGGACCTCGATGGGTCAGGAGAACGACGGGCTCGATCGGGTCGGCCCGTTCCGTCCGTTCCAGATCAACAAGGAACTGCTCGCAAAGGCAGATCCGAAGGCTGTCGTCCTGCACTGCCTGCCGGCCCATCGAGGCGAAGAGGTCACAGACGAGGTTCTCGACGGACCCCAGAGCGTCGTCTGGGACGAGGCGGAGAACCGTCTGCACGCCCAGAAGGCGTTGCTCGTGTGGCTGCTGGAACAGCGAACCCAACTGGACCAGGCGTGAGCGTCGCTCCCACTCGGGCCGGTCGCCAGTCGCGCATCATCGCGCTGCTGGCGGCGCACCCCGTCCGAAGTCAGACGGAGTTGGCGGCGTTGCTCGGTGCCGAGGGCATCGAAGCGACGCAGGCCACCCTGTCGCGTGACCTCGAAGAGTTGGGAGCGGTGAAACTGCGCGCCGCCGACGGCGGCGCCGGTGTTTACGTGGTGCCGGAGGACGGGAACCCGGTACGCGGTGTGTCCGGCGGTACCGACCGCCTCTCGCGGCTGTTGGGTGAGCTGTTGGTCTCCACCGATTTCAGCGGCAACATGGCGATTCTCCGGACACCGCCGGGAGCCGCGCACTACCTCGCGAGCGCACTGGATCGGTCCTCGATGCCCGACATCGTGGGAACGATCGCCGGAGATGACACCATCTTCGTGGTGGCCCGAGAACCGCTTTCCGGAGCGGAACTCGCGGCCATGATCGAATCGCTCGCCTGACCCCTTATTCTTTGATAGAGATTTTCAACCGAAGGAGCACAAAAACCATGGCCGATCGCGTCGTACTCGCCTACTCGGGCGGGCTGGACACTTCTGTTGCCATCAGTTGGATCGGTAAGGAGACCGGCGCTGAAGTTGTCGCCGTCGCCATCGATCTGGGGCAGGGTGGCGAGGACATGGAGGTCGTGCGTCAGCGCGCGATCGACTGCGGCGCAGTCGAATCCGTTGTCGTCGACGCCCGCGACGAGTTCGCGGACGAGTACTGCCTGCCGACCATCGCGGCCAACGCCCTGTACATGGACCGCTACCCGCTGGTCTCGGCTATCAGCCGTCCGCTGATCGTCAAGCACATCGTCGAAGCTGCCCGCTCGCACGGCGGCACCATCGTCTCGCACGGTTGCACCGGTAAGGGCAACGACCAGGTTCGCTTCGAGGTCGGATTCGGCGCCCTCGCACCCGACCTGCAGGTCATCGCACCGGTCCGCGACTACGCCTGGACCCGCGAGAAGGCCATCGCCTTCGCCGAAGAGAACAACATCCCGATCAACGTCTCCAAGAAGTCGCCGTTCTCGATCGACCAGAACGTCTGGGGCCGCGCCGTCGAAACCGGTTTCCTCGAGGATCTGTGGAACGCGCCGACGAAGGACGTCTACGACTACACCCAGGACCCGACGGTCAACTGGAACGCACCCGACGAGCTCATCATCAGCTTCGACAAGGGTCGCCCGGTTGCCATCGACGGCCGCCCGGTGTCGGTTCTCGAAGCCATCCAGGAACTGAACAAGCGGGCAGGCGCTCAGGGCGTCGGTCGCCTCGACGTCGTCGAGGACCGTCTCGTGGGCATCAAGAGCCGTGAGATCTACGAAGCTCCGGGCGCGATGGTTCTCATCACCGCTCACCAGGAACTCGAGCACGTCACCCTCGAACGCGAGCTCGGTCGCTACAAGCGTCAGATGGAGCAGCGTTGGTCCGAGCTGGTCTACGACGGCCTGTGGTTCTCGCCCCTCAAGGACGCGCTGGATACGTTCGTCGACAAGACGCAGGAGCGCGTCACCGGCGACATCCGTCTCTTCCTGCACGGTGGAGCCATCACCGTCAACGGTCGTCGTAGCCCCGAGTCGCTCTACGACTTCAACCTTGCGACGTACGACGAGGGTGACAGCTTCGACCAGTCCGCATCGAAGGGCTTCGTCGAGATCCACGGTCTGTCGTCGAAGGTCGCCGCGAAGCGCGATCTGGGTCTCTGACTGTGACTGGCAGCCACGGAACAAACGAAGGCGCCCTGTGGGGTGGGCGGTTCGAATCCGGACCGGCCGCTGCCATGGCGGCGCTGAGCAAGTCGACTCACTTCGACTGGGTCCTAGCTCCGTACGATGTGCGGGCCTCACAGGCGCACGCTCGTGTGCTGAACAAGGCAGGTCTTCTCAGCGAGGCCGACCTCGCGACGATGCTCGACGGTCTCGACCGTCTGGCGGCAGATGTCGCCAGCGGCGCCTTCGGGCCGAGTGACTCGGACGAGGACGTACACGGTGCACTCGAGCGCGGTCTGATCGAGCGAGTCGGGCCGGAGGTCGGCGGACGCCTGCGTGCTGGTCGTTCGCGAAACGACCAGGTGGCCACGCTGTTCCGCATGTGGCTCCGGGACGCGGTTCGCCGCATCTCCACCGGTGTTCTCGACGTGGTCGACGCATTGGCGACTCAGGCCGGGGCTCACCCGGATGCCGTGATGCCGGGCAAGACGCACCTGCAGGCGGCTCAGCCGGTCTTGTTGGCGCATCACCTGCTCGCTCACGCACATCCGTTGTTGCGCGACGTGCAGCGCCTTCGCGACTTCGACGTGCGAGCTGCGGTGTCCCCGTACGGTTCCGGTGCACTCGCCGGTTCCTCGCTCGGTCTCGACCCCGAAGCCATCGCAGCGGAATTGAAGTTCGACAGCTCGGCCGAGAACTCGATCGACGCAACCGCTTCGCGTGACTTCGCGGCCGAGGCGGCGTTCGTGCTTGCGATGATCGGTGTCGATCTCTCCCGCATGGCGGAAGAGATCATCATCTGGAGCACACCGGAATTCGGCTACATCACGCTTGCCGACGCGTGGTCGACGGGCTCGTCGATCATGCCGCAGAAGAAGAATCCGGATGTCTCGGAACTGACGCGCGGTAAGTCGGGTCGTTTGATCGGTAACCTCACCGGATTGTTGGCGACGCTCAAGGCTCAGCCGCTGGCGTACAACCGCGATCTGCAGGAGGACAAGGAACCGGTCTTCGACTCTGTTGCGCAGCTCGAGATGTTGCTCCCGGCCATCACCGGTCTGGTGCAGACGCTCGAGTTCCACACCGAGCGCATGGCGGAACTTGCCCCGGCAGGGTTCACGTTGGCCACCGACATCGCGGAGTGGATGGTGCGTCAGGGCGTGCCGTTCCGGGTTGCCCACGAGGCTGCCGGAGCGTGTGTGCGTGTTGCGGAAGCCCGAGGTGTCGGACTCGAAGACCTCACGGACGAGGAACTGGCCGGCGTCGACAGCGCGCTGACGCCCGCTGTTCGTGAGGTGCTGACAGTCGAGGGTTCCATCGCTTCGCGTAATGCGCGGGGCGGCACCGCGGGGGTGCGGGTCGCCGAGCAGCTGGACGGAGTCAAAGCAGTGGCGCAGTCACTGCGGGAATGGACCCTCTGACCTCGCGGTCACGAGTGTTGTCCCTCTCTTTTCGGCAGTAGTCCTTCGGTCGTACGCGGTCAGGGAGCAGAATTTGCTCCCTGACCGCGTACGCGTATTCGTCGTCAGTAGGCTTGTTGCGCGCGGGAAAAATGAGACTGACGTCACATGGTGAGAAACTTGGGAGTGAAATGGTGGGATTGAATTCCAAGTCTGTGCTGGGCCCGATTCGTCGGGTGGTTGCGACAGCACAAAACGGCCTCGAGGTCGTCCGGTTGGGTGGGCTGGAAACGGATGCGACCACATCGCCGTTCGAGATCGTCGAGCGCGCAGCGATGTACCGGCTCCGCCGCTACTTCCCGGACAGTGATCCGGAAACCGTCGGTGCACCGATCGTGCTGATCCCGCCGATGATGATGTCGGCGAACGTGTACGACGTGACCCGCGACCAGGGTGCTGTGGGAATTCTGCACGAGATGGGCCTGGACCCCTGGGTAGTCGATTTCGGTTCGCCCGACTCCGAAGAGGGCGGTTGGGATCGCAATCTCGCCGATCACATCATCGCTCTCAGTGACATCATCGACCACATTCACCGTCACACCGGTAAAGATGTTCACATCTCCGGCTATTCGCAGGGCGGCATGTTCGCCTATCAAGCTGCCGCGTATCGGCGTAGTCGAAACATCGCCAGCGTCATCACCTTCGGCAGTCCGGTCGACACGCTCGCCGCGCTGCCCTTCGGTATCCCGGCCGGATTGGCCACCAAGGGTGCGGATTTCCTCGCCGATCACGTCTTCAATCGCCTGGCGGTCACCGGGTGGATGGCTCGCACCGGGTTCCAGTTACTCGATCCCGTGAAGACGCTGAAGATGCGCGTCGACTTCCTGCTGCAACTGCACGACCGCGAGGCTTTGCTTCCGCGGGAACAACAGCGACGCTTCCTCGCGACCGAGGGTTGGGTCGCGTGGTCCGGGCCCGCGGTTGCCGAACTGCTCAAGCAGTTCATCGTGCACAACCGAATGATGACCGGTGGTTTTGTGATCAAGGATCAATTGGTCTCGCTTGCCGAGATCACCTGCCCCATCCTGGCATTCGTCGGCGAGGTCGACGACATCGGTCAACCTCAGGCAGTCCGTGGGATCAGTCAGGCAGCGCCGCGGGCAAAGGTCTACGAATCTACCTTGCGCGCAGGTCATTTCGGATTGGTTGTCGGTTCCACCGCGGCCAATCACACCTGGCCGACCACCGGTGAATTCGTACAGTGGACCGAGACGGGTGGGCCCCTTCCGGACCGTATCGCGAACATGGTCTACGGCGCCGACCTCGAAGACCAGACCGGTGTGTCGATCAGCAATCGGATCATCCACACCGTCGCCTCGGTCGCCGAAGTAGGAGCAGGAGTCACCAAGGGAATCAGTGACCTTGCCGCCGGTGCCTTGCGCGGCACTTTCGAATTGTCCGGCGAAGCGGCACGAGCATTGCCGCGTTTGGCACGGCTCAACCAAATTCAGCCGCACACCAAGATCTCGCTGAGCCAATTGCTCGCGGAGCAGCGTCGAAAGGCGCCGAACGGAGAGTGCTTCCTCTTCGACAATCGTGTGCACACCTATGAAGCGGTCAACGCCCGCATCGACAATGTCGTGCGTGGATTGATCTCCGTGGGAGTGCGTCCGGCAGCACATGTCGGTGTCCTGATGGAGACCCGTCCCAGCGCGCTCGCTGCCATCGCGGCCTTGTCGCGCCTTGGCGCCGTTGCCGTCATGCTTCCGCCGGGGTCCGACATCTCGGCGGCGGTCAAGCTGGGATCGGTTGATCGGATCATCACCGATCCGGAGAACGTCGACGCTGCGGTGGTCACCGGTAGGCCGGTCTTGGTGCTCGGCGGCGGCGATGCCCGCGGCCTCGAGGTGGATCCGTCACACGACGTGATCGATCTCGAACAAATCGATCCGACGAAGGTCAATCTGCCCGGGTGGTACCGACCGGATCCCGGTGTCGCCCGTGAACTCGCCTTCATCATCTTTGCGGAATCCGGCGGCGTTCTCGAAGCCAAGCAGATCACCAACTACCGGTGGGCACTGTCGGCCTTCGGCACGGCCACGGCGGCAGATCTCGATCGTGGCGACACCGTGTACTGCCTTGCACCGCTCCATCATTCGTCGAGTTTGCTCGCGACCATCGGTGGCGCGATGGCCGGTGGGTCACGGATCGCGCTCTCGCGCGGACTGAATCCGGCACGATTCGTCGAGGAGATCCACCGCTACGGCGTGACTGTCGTGAGTTACACGTGGTCGATGATGCGCGAGATCCTCGACGAGGATCTTCTTCTCATCGACGGCAGCCATCCGGTCCGACTGTTCATCGGTTCGGGAATGCCGCACGGTCTGTGGAAGCGGACCACGGAGGCGTTCGACCCCGCGCAGGTGCTCGAGTTCTATGCGTCGACCGAAGGTGACGTGATTCTCGCCAACGTCGCCGGCTCCAAGGTCGGCTCCAAGGGCCGACCGCTGCCGGGTAGCGCGCAGGTGCGGTTGGCGGCCTACGACCCGCTCAGCGGTCGGCTTCTCGAAAACGGTAACGGATTTGTCCGTGAGTGCGCCGACGACGAGGTGGGATTACTGCTCGGGCGTGCCGGATTCACCGCTGATCTCTCGGGCGGTGCCATGCGGGGTCTCTTCCAGGCCGGTGATTCCTGGATTCCGACTGAGAATCTCTTCCGCCGGGACGGCGACGGCGACTACTGGTTGATCGATCACAAGAACACGGTGATCTCCACGCTCCGCGGACCCGTGTTCACCCAGCCGATCGTGGACGCGCTGTCGAGTGTGGCGCGAGTAGATCTCGCCGTCGCGTACGGCATCGGCGACGCACCGCATCAGCTGGCGGTCGCTGCCGTGACATGGCGTCCGGGGCGGCAGTTCCGTTCCGCCGAACTGGCAGATGCCCTCTCGCACATCGCTTTTGACGCTCGTCCGGACATCGTGCACGTGGTAGACGAGATCCCGGTGGGTTCGTCGTACCGTCCGAGCTCCACTGCGTTAGCTGCGGCCGGATTGCCGGCGCCAGGACCACGGACCTGGTTCCTCGATTCCGAGACGCAGTCGTACAAGCGGCTGACCAAGGCAATTGCTGCCCAGTTGATGCCGACGAGAGTGGGTACCGGAGCACGGTAGCCTGGGGACATTCTGTTTGATCGGTTCGAGAGGACTCACGTGGCTATTGATTCGACGTTGCTCAGCATTCTGGCCTGCCCCCAGGACAAAGGCCCGCTGTTGCTGGTCGGGGACGAGTTGCTCTACAACCCGCGCCTGCGGCGTGCGTACCCGATCGAGAACGGCATTCCCGTTCTGTTGATCGACGAGGCACGCGACGTGGCGGACGACGAGCACGAGAAGCTGCTCGCACGGGCCGAAGGTTAGATCGGTAATTCACCGGTCAGGTACCGCTGGAGGTTCGGAGCCACCAGCGGTACCAACGCGTCCACGTTCAACGATGCGAGTGGTTCGAGTCCGAGCACGTATCGCGTGACCAGCAGCCCGGCCATCTGAGAGGCCACCAGTTCCGCTCTGATCAGGCCGGTGCCTGTCGGTGTGTCCACCCGCGGAATGATGTCGCGCAAGACGACATCGAGCAGAAAGCTCTGAATCAGTTGTGATCCGTCGCCGGAAATGGCCGATCGAAATGCTGCCAGAATCGCCGGCTTATGTTCCGATTCCCACAGCCCCGTCACTGCCCTGAGTAGATTTTCGCCGAGATCTTCGGTCGGGGAGGCGTGAACCGGTCCTAATACCTGCGCTGGATCGATCGGTAGCGCGATCGCAGCGGTGAACAACTGCTCCTTGCTTCCGAAATGGTGATGAATCATGGCCGGATCGACGTCCGCGGCCGCGGCTATCGATCGGACGGTTGTTCGTCGAAAGCCGTTCTGGGAGAACGCTCGTCGCGCAGATTCGAGGATCTGCGCACGAGTCTCCGATTTGCCTGGTCGACGGCCGGAACGAATCGGTGTGGGGGCGGTGTCGTTGTCGGTCATGGGGTTCGGCGATCGAGTGTTGCCGCGGCCAGCGAGAGCGCTGCGGCGGCAAAGCCCGCCATGACGGCGAGATCACGCCACATCTGGCCCGTCGCGTCGGCATGCATCGACACTTGTTGAAGAGCGTCGACGGCGTAGCTCAAGGGAAGAACATTGCTGATCCATTCGAGCCAGGTCGGCAGTTGGTCGCGCGGTACGAGGAGTCCGCAAAGGAAGAGCTGCGGAACTACCACTACAGGCATGAACTGCACCGCTTGGAATTCGGTCTTCGCGAACGCACTGGCCAACAGACCGAGAGCAACGCCGAGGATCGCGCCGAGAACTGCAATCACGATGACCCACGCAAGACTGCCCGCGATGGTGAGCCCGAGAAATCCGAAAGCTACAGCGCACGCGAGAGCTGCCTGAGCGGCGGCCGAGAGCGAAAATGCCGCACCGTATCCGGCCAGAAGATCGAGCTTGCCCATCGGAGTGGTGAGCAGACGTTCGAGTGTTCCCGAACTGCGTTCGCGCTGCATGGCGATGGACGTGACCAGGAACATGACGACAAATGGCAAGATTCCCAACATCGTGATCGCGACCCGTTGGAAGAGGGAAACCTGGCCGGGCGGAGTCGGGACGTCTTGGTAGAGGAAATACAGCAAGATCATCAGCAACGACGGGACCAACAAGATCATGGCGACGGTGCGGTGGTCCTGGCGGAGCTGAAGCAGAATTCGAACGGTGGTTGCACCGAAGATCCTGATGCTCATGATATTTCGCCTCCGACGGGTGAGGTTCGAATCAGTTCGAGGAAGGCGTCCTCGAGGCGTTCACATCTGGTTTTCGCGCGGAGTTCGTCGGGGGAGAGTTGTGCGAGGAGATGGCCGTCGCGCATGAGAATGAGTTCGGCGCAGTGATCGGCCTCGTCCATGACGTGGCTGGAGACCAACAGGGTGGTTCCGCTGCGAGCGAGGTCGGCAAATCGTTCCCACAATTCGACGCGAAGCACCGGATCGAGACCGACGGTCGGTTCGTCGAGGATCAACACATCAGGTGACGCCACCAAGGCGCATGCCAGCGAAACTCGACCGCGTTGACCTCCGGACAGATCGGCGGCGGTCTGATCGGCGTATCTGCGCAAACCGACGGCGTCGACCGCTGCTGCGACGTCTGCGCTGGATTTGCCGTACAGAGCGCCGAAGTACTGGACGTTTCGAGTAACCGTCAGGTCGCCGTACATGCTGGGGGATTGGGTGACATACCCGACCCGACGGCGAAGGGCAACGGACCCGGCGAGATCCCCCAGGACTCTGACCTCGCCACTTTCGACGATCTGTGTTCCGACTATCGCGCGCATGAGGGTTGTCTTGCCGCAGCCGGACGGGCCGAGCAGTCCGGTGATCGATCCTGACGAAACCTGCAGGTCGAGTGAGTGGAGAACTTCGCGCTTGCCGCGAATGACTCGTAGTCCGCGGATGTCTATTGCCGGCGTTGTGGTCACGGTGCGCCTCGTTTCAATAATTCATCACTTGTTGAATTATGCGACTCGACTGACCGAAGAGTCAACGGCGTGGGCACAATCGAGGGGTGAGTATCGAGACCTTGGAAAATGTGGAGAACCCGTTGGAAGCGGGCCTGACAATTCTCGGCTCGACCCTGATCGTCGACGACATTTCGCTGAGGATTGTCGAGGTCGAGGCGTACGGCGGGGAGAAGGACGGGCCCTGGCCGGATCCGGCAGCACATTCGTATCGGGGGCGAACGCCGCGGAACAGCGTGATGTTCGGGCGGGCGGGCCGTCTCTACGTCTACCGCAGTTACGGAATGCACTTGTGTATGAACATCTCGTACGGCCCGGACGGTGTCGCGGGCGGTGTTCTGCTCCGAGCGGCTGAAATCGAAGCGGGTCACGATGTGGTGTCTGCTCGGCGATCGCCGGATCGGCCATCTCACCAATGGGCCAGAGGACCAGGCAATCTCGGCGCTTCTGTTGCAATCACGCTGGCGGACAACGGGACAGACGTCTTCGACTCAGCCTCGCGGATTCGGCTCGAATTGAGGGAGCCCGAGGAATGGGTCAGCGGACCGCGGGTGGGGGTCAGTACCGCAGCGGAGGTTCCGTGGCGCCTCTGGATTCCGGACTCGCCGGCGGTGTCCGCGTATCGCCGAAGCCCGCGAGCACCGGCCATTTCGTGAAGATGGGATGATCGAGTCCGTGACTGAGAATATTCTCGACGAACTGACCTGGCGCGGGCTGATCGCCCAATCAACCGATCTCGACGCTTTGCGTAAGGATCTCGAGGCCGGACCGGTCACGCTGTATGCGGGATTCGACCCGACCGGACCGAGCTTGCACGCAGGCCACCTGGTTCCGCTTCTCGCGCTCAAGCGTTTTCAGCGTGCCGGCAACCGTCCGATCGTTCTGGCCGGCGGAGCAACGGGCTTGATCGGTGACCCCCGTGATGTCGGGGAACGGACGATGAACTCCGCCGACACTGTCGCTGACTGGGCGGGACGCATCCGTGGTCAGCTCGAACGATTCGTGGATTTCGACGATTCTCCGACGAGTGCGGTCATCGAGAACAACATGAACTGGACCGGCAGTATGTCGGCCATCGACTTCCTGCGTGATGTCGGCAAACACTTCTCCGTGAACGTCATGCTTGCGCGTGACACCGTGAAGCGTCGTCTCGAGTCGGACGGGATGTCGTACACCGAGTTCAGCTACATGCTGCTTCAAGCCAACGACTACCTGCACTTGCGACGCGATCTGGGTTGCACGCTGCAGGTCGGCGGGTCCGATCAGTGGGGCAACATCATCGCGGGCGTCGAACTCAACCGTCGTGTCGACGGCGAGAGTGTTCACGCAATGACCGTTCCGCTGGTGACCTCGGCCGATGGCAAGAAGTTCGGAAAGTCGACCGGTGGCGGCAGTCTGTGGCTCGACCCCGAGATGACCAGCCCGTACGCGTGGTACCAGTACTTCGTGAACACGGGCGACGCCGACGTGATCAAGTACCTGCGCTGGTTCACCTTCCTGACCGCAGACGAACTCGCGGAACTCGAGACGGCAACGGCGGAGCGCCCGCATGCGCGCGAAGCACAGAAGTGGTTGGCCGCCGAGATGACCACCTTGGTTCACGGAGAACACAACACCCGCGCCGTCGAGCTCGCCAGCCAGGCGTTGTTCGGCAAGGCGGAGCTGGCGGAACTCGACGAGTCGACGCTTGCTGCTGCGCTGAAGGAAGCGTCTGTCAGCGAACTGGCGCCGGGGGAGCCACGCACGATCATCGATCTGCTCGTGACAAGCGGCTTGTGTGAGAGCAAGGGAGCCGCTCGCCGTGCAGTGAAGGAGGGCGGCGCTTCGGTGAACAACCAGAAGGTCTCGACCGATGACTGGGAGCCGGCCGCATCCGATCTGCTTCACGGCAGCTGGTTGGTCGTCCGGCGCGGAAAGCGCAACTTCGCCGGCGTGAAAATACTTTCGAACTGACGTGTGTGGGGTCACAGTGCTCTCGCGGGGCTCCTGTGGTCGCTGGTGGCCCGCCTACGGGCGGGCTACCAGCGGATTTAACCTGACGAACATCCGCGACCTGCACGTTTGACGCTCAGTTTTCATTCGCGTAACTTTGTCCAAGTCAGAGCGACACGGACACCAACCCCGACCGACAGGCCGGGGACACGCGGTTGGACGAAGTCGGAGACAGTCAAGCTCGGCGGGAACTTGCTTCCCGTGAGCAAACAAGCTAAGATTGTAACCCTTGCCCCGGAGCTTTCAACCATGTTGAAGCGATGGTGTGTGCGTGTTCTTTGAGAACTCAACAGTGTGTCGATGAATGTCAGTGCCAAAATTAATTTGGTACTTCACAT
>NZ_QAJJ01000029.1:0-3362 GCF_003852455.1 Rhodococcus sp. KBW08 | reverse complement strand
GTTGTTGCCGGAGCCGGTGGTCGAGCGTCGGTCCTTCCGCGCGCCCACGACGGAGGCCGAGATCCTGGTGGCGAGCGTCGTCTCTGGGATTCTCGGTGTCGATGCTGTCGGTCTCGACGATGACTTCTTCGAACTCGGCGGCAACTCACTAAATGCAATGAGGGTAATCGCCGGACTCACGGAGGCACTCGGCGTGAACGTCCCCGTTCGTATCGTGTTCGATGCTCCGATCATGACGGATCTAGCCAGCAGAATCGCTATCGGCATCCGTGCAGGTTTCGACGTTGCATCTGATGACGCAATTTCTGTTGTTTTGCCGTTGCGGACTGGTGGTAGCGAGCGACCGCTCTTCTGCATCCATCCCATGGTCGGATTGGCTTGGCCGTACATGAACTTGCTGCCTGCTGTTGACAGATCAATTCCTGTTTACGGGATCCAAACGCCCGCACTGACTGACGAGAAATTTGCTCCTGCCGAACTCGGCGACTACATGGATCGCTACGTAGACGAAATAATTCGTGTGCAAGCCGAGGGTCCGTACCGACTGATGGGATGGTCGTTAGGGGGTGTGCTTGCGCATGGCGTGGCCACTCGGCTGCAGAACCGTGGTAGCGAAGTTGAGACACTGGTAGTTGTCGACAGCCTTCCGATTGCCGAGCTAACCGAGGCAGCCGACTCACGTCCTTTTGTTGACCATCTACGCGAAGATTTCTCTGCGATGGGAATCGCCATCCCCGCTGGCGAGGAGATTGGAAACCTTAGTAGGGAGTCGCTGACTTCAATTCTCAAGGCAGTCGAAGGAGACAGGGTTGGACTTTCGATCGATCGAATTCGTCAGCTGTTTACCAGCATCGAGGCGTTGGAGGCGATGATCGATCGATATGGTCCGAAGGTGTTTGATGGAGATGTCATCTTCGTCAGTTCTGAGCAGCATCCTGAACCCGCAGACGCGGCCTTGCTGTGGCAACCATACGTGCACGGAGTAATTGACAATTTTTATGTTCAATGTCCCCATGTCGCGATGATGACGCCACCAGCGTCAGCAGAGATCGGGCAGGTAATCGATCGAGCGTTGAGGACGCAATATTAGCCGGCGTAACGGATTCGGCGGTGTCTCGAGCCTCGTCGGCTCAATCGGCCCCGCCGGACCCGGTTGAGGCTTGTTGCAGGTCTCGGAACGCTCGAGTGATCGCTTCCGCGTAAAGACTGCTGTCCGGCATCGCCTCGGCGCAGGCAGTGAAACTAACTGAAATTCGGTCGCCCAGCGAGCTGACAACGTGTTGCAGTCCAGATTGGTCGCAGGTACCGAGAACGCCGAACCCGTCTATCGCGGACCTACCGAAGAAGGAAAGACCTTGGCTCGAACCACGGGGAACATTGGTGACTACGACGGTCGCGCCCACATTCTGTGTGGGTCTAGCCGCATGGCGTTTTTGTCTCCACATCGCATACTTCACCAGCCACATAGGCCAATGGTCCATCGTGTGCTCCACCCGCACAGATCGAGGGTCGCCGATGCGTGACTTTTCCAGACTGGCCGAGTACGCGATAGAACGGAGTCGATCGACTGGATTCTCGGATTCAGGGTGGAGATCAACTAGCATCGTCGAAAACTGGTTGGAACCTTTTTCGGGCTCGCTCACTCGCTGTTTCACTGGAAATACGGATTTCGGCGACGCGGAGCCCATAGAGGTTGGGGGAGTGTCACCGACAGTGTCCAGATAACTTGATAGTGCGATTGCAACGACGGTCAGCATTACGTCATTGACTGTCACATTTTCAACAGCACGACGAATTGCCTGAACATCGGTCAGCGAAAACAGGACAACGTCAAACGTCCACTTTCCAGAGGTTACTCGGTTGAATCGCGTTGAGGGCCGACTGGCAGGCGTCGGCGCGACTCTCCCTGATTCGACGGCGCTACTCAGATCCTCTTGTGCGGCTTTCATCTCAGCCGTGGCACGTCGCGCTTGTCGCACTTGCCGCAGAGTCAGTTCGGGAATCTGCCAAACTCGGAATTTGGGCCTTGCCGAGTCCAGAACAGGCCAACTTGGATTTGGATCACCGAACAGTCGTCGGGCAAGTGCGACAGATTCAACTCCGTCGCCAACGCTGTGATGAAATTTCAGAATGACAGCACTAGCTCCGTCTGGGACAGTTTTTGCACCTGTGATGTCGTTGATCACGTGAAGTTCCCACAGCGGTCTTGACCGGTCCATCGGGCGGTTGGCGATCCGGACGATTTCATCGGTAAGGCCGCGCCAGCCTGGCGTGGAAAGCCCCGTTACAGTGATATGTCTCCTGATATCAAGATCTCGATCTGTCACCCAGCAGGGAAAACCAAGATCAAACGGCATTCGATATACTTTTCGCCTGAATATCGGGCAGACGTCAAGCTGATCGATCATCCACGCTTCGAGCGATTGCTGATCGATTGAACCATTTGGGCCGGATTCCGCATCGAAGATCCAAACACTGACCAGATGTGTGTACGAATGGTCAGTGTCGACGAAAAGTGCCGTCGTCTGGCGCGTCGACAACGGCCGGACGGTACTCAAAGGCTGAACAGACACGTTTCCTCCGAAGTCGAATGTGCAACTTCCATTGTGCAACGTCCATGAACACTATCCGGTCGAACCGGGCAACGCATTCACAGCTTTGACGGACCTTCGTACCGTCCTGTAGGTGTTGAATCGATCCGAGGGTAAGAAATGGCACCGGTGTCGCGTGTGGTCGGTACGCAGTGCGCGAGTGAACTGTCCGTCGGAGTCGTCGACAACGGTCCGTGCTTGCTCTGCTTCTACTCCGTCGCCGGGACGGCCGACCTCCACCTGCCGATCGATCTTCGGTCTTGGCCTGTCTGCAAGTGTGACGAGAATGGCTCGAGTTCCAAATCGCAAATTGCACCAAGATGCACACCAACTGTGTGCGCAATTTCGAACGTCCAGTTAATTGCCGCGCAACTTCATCGATCCAGTGCAGCGCGCATCTTGGGCGCTCGAGAACATCGCCAGCTAGTTTTTGGTCGTACAGAAAGTCTTCCATCTAATCGAAACGAACCGACCGGTTGCATACTTTCGAGATTCTGAACCAATGTCTTTAGCTGCAACAATGGTTCCATGTGCCTACTTTGGGCACGGCAGCTCGCCGCCGGATCGAGACAGTTCGGGCGGTGAACTGAAGCGTTGACGGAAGTGAGTTGCTTCATGCAGCACGGTGTTCTCCAGCTAGTCGTTCAATCACAGGTCGTGCCGTCATGAGCGCCCGTGATGTGGGACCGGAGAACACGAAGCAACGAGCGACTCCGGGCCGCACACGCCGATCCAGCCGACGTGCCCGCACTTTGTTGTTGCCGCAGTTGT
>NZ_QAJJ01000003.1:0-49483 GCF_003852455.1 Rhodococcus sp. KBW08 | reverse complement strand
ATAGAGGGTGAGTGAGCCCTGGCCAATGGCATCGTAGGCGGCGGTGATTCGAGCGACGATATCGTCGACGCTGAGTTCCAGGTCGATGATGCCCTGGACCTGGACATAGTTTCGGTTCACGTGGAGTGCGGTGCGGTCGATGAACGGGCCCGGCTCTTGGGCCATGTAAGCCCGGGTTTTGACGACCATGTCATGCAGGGCGGCCTCGTGGGTCTGCGAGCGCCCAGCCAGAGGCACCGGACGATTGTCTGCCGTGAAGACGCTGATGCCCCGGGTGAATTCGCCGACGGCGTCGCCGTCGCGCCACTCCGATGAAACGATGGTTACTGAACTTCTCCTGGTCTCTGTCAAATCCGGCGTTTCAATTCAATCCTGCGTTTCAATTCTATGGTGACGACGCTATCCGCCGAACTGAACGTGGCCGCGACCATGGAAGGATGCGGAGATGCGTACGTTGATCGCAGCGGGGGCTGCAACCTTCTTGATTGGTGGTCTTATCTGCGTTGGCTTCGTGCTGTGGTGGCTCGGGCAACCGACCCAATGTGCTTCGTACGCACCTCTGACATCGCAGATCACGGATCCGGCCAACTTACCTACGATCTCTCTCTGTCCTGGCAGTGATGAGAGCCCGACGCTGTATCTCATCGTCGGGCCACTGGCCAGCGCTGCGGTCGGAGCGCTCACCGGGTTCGTTGTCTGGCGCAGCGGAGTTCAGTTGTCGCGCACCCGGTAATTTTTACCCTTCTCACTACCGACCTCGCGGCCTTGCACTGAAGCGGCATGTGCTTCGCAAAGGCACCAATCCAAGTTCACCACGCATGGAAGCGAAACGCAGGTTGTCGAATGCTGGCCCATCCGTCGCTACACAGCGAACCTTGCTTCCCGCATTGAGATCCCCGCCAGCGCACTGCGCGGAACGGCGAACCGAGCCGCGTGCGTCGGTCCGCCGGCACCGACAAGGGCGTCCGGCGGCTTCACAGGGTCGGTGCCCGTCTTGCGCCTCTCGGCAAGTCGCCGCTCGAAGCGGGGCATGAGCACAAAGAACGCAGGTAGGGCCGTCGCGATAGGGTGACTTTTTGGAGTGGTTTACGGTAATGAATGAGGTGCGAAACCATGGGATTCTCGGTCGAGCGGTTTGACCACATCGTGATCAACTGTCGTGATGTCGACGCCACAGCCCAGTGGTACGCGACAGTACTCGGAATGACGATCGAGCGATTTGGCCCTACGGCGCGCACTGCGGTGAAGTTCGGAAATCAGAAGATCAATTTGAGGCCTCTCGGAACGGTGGAGCAAGACCCGGGCTGGACGACCGGTGCTGTCGAGGCGGCAGGTTCCGAGGATTTGTGCTTCGTCACGTCGGCTTCGCCTGATGCTGTCAGTGCCCACCTGGAGAGCTGTGGGGTGGAGGTGCTCGACGGGCCCGTGACCAAGCTAGGTGCCCTCGGAGAGATGGTGTCGCACTATTGTCGGGATCTGGATGGCAATCTCATCGAGATTGCCGTCTATCCGAATTGAGCACGCCGAGAATGGCTTAGCGTCGTGGCAACCCGGTCCGATGCTGCCTCAGTCGCGGTCGCGTATTTTCGTCGCAAGCAAGTAACGCACACGGCCCACGACGAATCCTCGGTCTCCCACCGGAATTGACGAAGCCGCCGGAACCGAAAAGGGTGTCCAGCGGCTTCACAGGGTCGGTGCCCGTCTTGCGCCTCTCGGCAAGTGGCCGCTCGAAGCGGCATTTCTGGGGTGGTACCCGGGGCAAAGAACCGAACACTGACAGTCTCTACAACGAAGACTGTCTCAGAGTTATTCCACGCTGCCGACCAGCGCAGTAGCTCATTTTCGGGTGATGATCGTCCGCAACACGAAGCGGAACACCACCGCGGTACCGAACGCGACAACGGCCACCACGTCGGCAGACCCCGACGGTGGCCGGCCGGTGTCTGAGGTTGTCTGAACAGGTGAACTCCCAAGCATTGAACTCCTGGATCCGGAAAATTTCGTCCATCCGCTGGGTGGTTCCCGATTGTCGATGTCGAGCCCAGGCAATGGCTTAGCCCGTATCCGTACCCGATGCCGTACGACGTTCACGATCAGGTGTGGCTGTGGGACAAATTTGCGGATGCGGTCCAGGTGTTTCAACCCGCCTACAACGACGTTGAGCCGATCCCCATGAGCCGAATCGCCCGCGCCTTCGGCAAGATCCTCACCACAAAGTGCGTCGCGGTCGATGATTGAGGAAACGTCGGTTGGGGAAGGTGAGCGGAATGGCTACTTACAGAGTGATCAATCCTGCAGGCGACGTCATCGCGACGCGCGACATCGAGAGCGCTGACGATGCGCATGCCTGGTTTGTGGATTCTCGCGCCGACAACTCGGAACTGGGATGGCGAATGGAAGTCCACCATGATGGCGAATGGTCGTTCTTCGACGACACCGAGGGCGTATCCAGCTGAGCAGTAGCTCGGCGCGAGTGACGAAGGTGAGGAAGGACGTTCAAGCATGAGTCAATTACTTGCAGGGAAGAAAGTGGCATTCCTTGTGGCGACGGAGGGAGTCGAACAGGTCGAGTTGACAGATCCGTGGGATGCATTGGTTGCCGAACACGCTCAGCCGTCGATTGTTTCGACAGAATCCGGCACCATCCAGGCGTTCAACCATCTCGACAAAGCTGACGTCTTTGACGTGGACGCGGTGGTCGAGTCGGCGGAGTCGTCCGAATACGACGCTCTCGTCCTGCCCGGGGGCGTGGCCAACCCTGATTTTCTCCGCATGAATCCAGAAGCGGTGGCGTTCGTCCGGAGTTTCTTTGATGCCGGGAAGCCCGTCGCGGTAATCTGCCACGGACCGTGGACGCTGGTCGAAGCCGGCGTGGTGGCCGGTCGTACGCTGACGTCGTGGCCTAGTTTGCGTACCGATATCACGAACGCCGGCGGCACGTGGGTAGACGAAGAAGTCGTAGTATGCACTTCTGGCCCGAATACGTTGATATCGAGCCGCAAGCCCGATGATTTGCCGGTGTTCTGTGCGAAACTGACCGACACGCTCAGCCAGTCCGAGGCGTCGTCGACGACTCCGAGGGAAGTTGACGAGGCAGATAGACCGTGACTTCTGCACCGCCCGAACCAGATCCGGGGAATACCCCTGCCCCGGAACACGGAAGTGTCGAGCGCGAACTCCGTGACCGGCAGCAGGTGCGACAACCAGGCATGGTGACCGCGATGGGAAGAACCGGGCACGACGGCAACTTGGTGCGCGTGCTGCGCGAGGTGGCATCGGGTAACCGAGACGCGTTCGCCGAATTCTACGATCGCACCTGCGGCCAGGTTTACGGGCTGATCACCCACATGATCGATGATCATCGACGTAGCGAGGAAATCACACGCCAAACCTATGCCGAAGTTTGGGGGACTGCCAGCCGATACCGAGCCGAACGCAGTTCGCCGACGGCATGGCTCCTTCGGCTCGCTCATCGACTGACAGCGGCAGACATGCGGTCTCGGCAGCACGAACATGCCCAGCCGATCGCTGACAACTTCGCCGACGCGCCGGAGCCGCGTCGACAGGGAGAGAATGCAACTCGTGAACACGAGATAACGTTGGAGTCGTTCTGGCCGACAGTGCAACATCGGGAGAGGAAGGATCTTTACCGGAGTTACTACCGTGCCATGACATCTCGGCAAATCGCTCAGACGGACGACATCCCGGTGGAAGTGGTGAGATCGAGCATCAAAACAGCCCTACTGGCGGTCCACCTTCACTACGTCAGAACCTCGTCCCACCCTACGCCGCATTGACGAAGCCGGAGTGAGAGCTTCCGTATGCCAAGCCATCTGGGTCATGTCACGACAGTTTACGTGTCTCGTGACGTAACGCGGTCAGAATGTGTTGGCAGAGCGCCGATTACGTGCACGAGGGCTCTCCTGTCACGAGCGCGGCAGGTAACCGTGCGGCGGTTTCGTTCAGTGTCCGTGGGCTAGGACCCGCGGACGGTACGTATGTTCCCGACAGCTCGACCATCGGCTGTCGGGCTCCTGGTCGTGTGGCTGGGAGGCTTCCGACCTCATCGAGCGTGTCAGAGACCCTCGATTACCTCGACGCCGTGCTCAGATCCTCGATCACTATGGTCGGCCGGCGTTACCGGAAACCGAGGGCTTGTGCCATGCATATGGCTCGATCACCCTCGTCAGGTTTCTGCGGAAGTTCGGTAGCGGTAGAGAACGCGGGACAGTCCGCAGGGAAGTAAGGCGATGGTTCGATCGTGGCATCGACGCTCGAAGATGCCATGTTTCATCGATCGACGAATTGGGCAGCATGGTCGAGAATCGTTGCCCGCTCACATGCGCGCACCGGTGAGTTCGGGCAACGGAGCTCGACAATACTGCACTTTCTCCTATCGGCGAGGGTGCGCGGCCTGATCGGTAGCTGACGACGAACCACCGATCAGGGCCTCAGATACTGCGTGTCAGCATGTTGGTCCTCGCTGGCACGCACGGCCCACCGATCGGATGCTCACAACACCAATCGGTGGGCCACCACGAACGCACACCGCTTCAGAGCTCGACTGTACGTGCGCTTTTCGGTCTCGCGGTCACGCTCAACCGGACCCGCGTGGTCCAGCTCCTGGACCACGGATCCAAGTGGCGGGCCAACTCTCGATCGGGCGTACTCGTGCTCGGTATGCATCGAGCCAGATCGCGCATCCGCGCGAACCTGCCATCGAATCGCGTTCTCTATTGACGTATTATCGATATCTCGGTGAAACAAGCGCCGCGCGACGACGAGTACGCGCAGGACGCTCACCCGCAGTTCTGCTGCGGGATGGGACCGAAATGGACGATTCATCAGCAAAGGCTGCCGCTGACACATCCGGTGTCTCATCGTCCGGTCAGCCGCTCGCGGGCGACATCTTCAAGTCATCGGACAGATTCGGTGCGCTGGTGAGCGCGAGTGCATCCGAAAGACTGATTCAAACATTCTGTCAGCAGCTGGTGGCAACAATCGCGAGCGCCGACATGGCCGGCGTCGTACTCGTTCCCGAACGCGGCACGAAACCTAAGACAGTGGCATGCACCGATGCCCGCGTTTTCGACATCGAACACGAGCAATACCGGGTAAACGAGGGTCCGGGTGTGGATTCTGCCCACATGGCCCAACCTGTGCGCGCAGACAGTGACAGCGTGGTTCGTAAGTGGCCGGACTTCGCGCAGCGCGTTTCCGAGATCGGTGTCGCCAGCTATCTCTCGGCCCCGTTGTTCATCGACGAGGTTCACGTCGGGGTACTGAGCCTGTACAGCTTCGTCGATCACGGCTTCGACGAGATCGACGAGGTATTGCTGCAGGTGTTCATCGCCGCACTGGAGGGGGCGGTGTGGAAGGCCCGGCGGGGAGAAGAATGGAAAACGGAAATCGCGGGCCTGCGGGCGGCGATGAAATCGCGCGGGCACATCGAACAGGCCAAAGGAATGCTGATGGTCATGCACGCAATCACCGAGGACCAAGCATTCGAGATGTTGGCCGCGCAATCGCAGCGACAGAACATTCGCCTCACGACCGTGGCTGCCGAGATCATCCGAGCCTTGAGCGGACAAGCAGGAATCTAGATAACCGAGGACCTCGCTGCGAAAGAAGCGCGATAACCGGACGTGGTCTCACTGCCGCCCCTAGTCCCCTGTTGAACGTGAAACTGGACGTAGACCCTAACCGAGTACGTTCAGCCGTTCGGCGAACTGCAACAGAAGGTCCATCGCCTCCGCGCTCAAACCGTGAGCGTGGAGAAGGAGGCGGCGAACGCCGTCGTCGTCAATCTCCGATATCGCCACGCGTTCGCGGTCTCGATCCTCGCCGCTGTCATCACTGCGCTCGTAGGGCAAGTCGTAGAAGTACGAGAGCGGCACTGCGAAGTACTCGGCGATCCGTTCGACGTATCGCGGTGCTGGTCGCGTTCGGACACCGTTGCGAAGTTGAGAAAGATACGGAGCCGAAATCGGACAACCTTGATCGGTCAGTGCCTGCGCAAGCATGGTGTTGGTTGTACGGACGGCCGATCGGGCGAACAGCGCATTGAGTTGCCGGCGAACACGTGATCGCTCCCCGTCATGTCCCACCACCCATCCTTGAGTTAGCTACATAGTAGCTTTTGGCGGCGAGGGTGATGATCGTGTCATGTCGTATTCGTCTCGGTGTGATCAGCGATGAGTTCACGTGCCAGGACCGTGATGCGGCGATGCTGGGCGCGGGCGTCCGACTGCAGGCGACGTAACGCCTGGTCGATCGTCATGGTGTGGCGCGCAGCGAGTATCCCACTCGCAATATGCACATCGGCTCGTGAGAAACCGTAGGGGCCGGTAGCGAGATACGGTGTTCGCGTAAGGTCGGTGAGCACATAGCTGACCAATGACCGGGCGCAGCGCACACAGATCCTCTCCTCCTCCGGCGTGAGGCCCCGCGGGTTCTTGATGCAGACCGTCAGAACCCCGAGTGGTACCGAGTCGATGACCAGCGGGAACGCATGGACACTGCCGAAATCCAGCGCAGAAGCGTCCGCGGCGAAGGTCGGCCATTCGTCCGCACCGTGATCGCTCGCGTCGTCATGGTGTACTTCTGGACGTAGACGACGAAAGCACTCCACGGTCGGGCCTTCGCCGAGGATGAATTGCAGTTCGTCGATCTGCGCGGCGATGTCGTCGGTGGCGTAGACAAGGTCACCGGCAGTGCCGGCGAACACCGATACCGCCGCCCCGTCCACAGCGGTCTGTCCGAGAAGATCGAGAACGACATCAGAGGTCCGCGCGGCAGGTCCGTGTCGGTGAGGTGGCGATCGGGGAATGTCGTTGAGCATGCCGGACGCCTTCCCCCCGATCGGGAACCTCAACCCTCCGACATGATTTCAGTGAACCTGTACGAGTGCCATGTTTGTCTCGACGACAAGCAGGGTAGGAATCTGTGCGATCCACCGGTAGCCGAACCCCCAAACGTCGCTGCCGGTAGATCACCTGTGCTGTACCCGACCTCTGCCGGGCCGAGGTACACGCACTACCCGTCGGGTTTCGCTCTCTCGAAACCCGACGGGTTCTATCCCGGTGGGGCACAGAACGGAGGGCCGTGAGAGTCGACGACGAACGCTTGAGCAGGAGTGCGCTTGCACACGCTGCACCGAGCCCCGAGGTCATCGCGGCCACGGAATTTCTTCTCGCTCAGCCTGATGCGTACCGCTACCGTCGTCGCTATCTGGAGCTGATCGTTCGTGGTCGCGGTTCGGGCGCGGCCTCCGACTACACCGCTGCCGAACGGTATCTCTTGCGTACAGCCGATGCGTGCCGGCGCTCGTTGCGCCGGAACAACTCTTCGCCTGCTGAGGACTGACGTCCTATTGCCCGGAGTTAGGGATGCGGCGCCCTCGGTTCGAGTGTACTGATGTAGAGATGTTGAGTCTCATAGGTTTTCTTTTGGTTCTCTGGCTTGTCTTCGTCGTCGTGGGTTTCGTCGCCAAAGGCTTGCTGTGGCTTGCGATCATCGGCATCGTTCTCTTCGTCGCCACAGCCGTCTGGGGATGGGTCAAACGTAACGCCTCCACATAAGACGCGCCGGCACCATCGGAGCAGTCAACGCATCAGCAACTCTGCGAGAAGACTCGACCTGAACATCAACCGGTCGAAATTACTTGAGGGACAACTCGGCCGACAGCACCTGCAACATTGACGTCGCGACCGGACCCCACTCTCGGGCTCAGCTCTCGACCCGAGGGGTCCGGTCGCTCGCTTCCCGCTCGATCCGCGCAAGCGCAATATTGGTATACAACGACGAACGCTTCAAACCCGTGTTCTTACACAGCGTTTCGATCTTGAACTGACCCGTCTCATAAATTTGCAGTAGATACGCACGCTCCTCGGGCGAGAGCTTATGCGGCCTACCTTTCATCTTCCCAGCAGCCGTCGCGGCGGCAACAGCATCACGAGTGCGCGAACGAATCAGATCGGACTCGAACTCCGCCATCAACGCAAGAATGCCAATGAACATCTTCCCCATCGGATCAGCAAAGGTCGTACACCTGACCATCAATCGACAGCGACACACCCTTCTCCGCGATCCGCTCCACCGTCTCATGCAAATCCTTCGCCGAACGAGACAGCCGATCGAGCTTCGTCACACAAAACACATCGCCAGCCCGAGCCGCGTTAATCGCATTATCCAAACCCGGCCGACGAGCCTGCCGGCCACTGACCCCATGATCGACATAGGCCATGTCGCGATCCACCCGGGCCTTCGCCAGAAGATCAACCTGAACCGCCGTGTCCTGCCGGACCGTCGGTGAGATGCGGCCTCGATAGATTAGGGCTTCGCGGCCGCTAGCTCCTCACGAACGATGCGCGTGCCCGCGCTGAGCGCGCTTAACTTCGCCAGCGCGATGTCCCGGGAGAAGGGCGCCATTCCGCAGTTCGTGCTCGGCAGTAGTTTGTCCGCGTCGGCGAACCTGAGGGTGTTTCGGATGGTGGCGGCGACTTCCTCCGGAGTCTCGATCTTCTCGTTCGCCACGTCGATGGCCCCGAGCATGACCTTCTTGCCCCGGATGAGTTCGACGAGGTCGATCGGGACATGGGAGTTGTGGCATTCCAGCGAGATGATGTCGATGCTGGACTGCTGTAGGAGGGGGAACGACTCCTCGTACTGTCGCCACTCCGAGCCGAGGGTGGTCTTCCAGTCGGTGTTCGCTTTGATCCCGTAGCCGTAGCAGATGTGTACTGCGGTCTCCGCGCGTAATCCCTCTGTTGCCCTTTCCAGCGTCGCCACGCCCCAGTCCTTCATCTCATCGAAGTAGACGTTGAACGCGGGTTCGTCGAATTGGATGATGTCGACCCCCGCAGCCTCGAGGTCTCGTGCTTCCTGGTTGAGGATCGTCGCGAACTCCCACGCCAGCTTCTCGCGGCTCTTGTAGTGGCCGTCGTACAGCGTGTCGATCATCGTCATGGGGCCGGGCAGTGCCCATTTGATCGGCTGATTGGTCTGCTGCCGGAGGAATCTCGCGTCGTCGACGAAGACCGGCTTGGAGCGGCTCACTGCGCCGATCACGGTAGGCACACTCGCGTCGTAACGATTGCGGATCCGAACCGTCTCGCGCTGTTCGAAGTCGACTCCGTCGAGATGCTCGATGAACGTCGTCACGAAGTGCTGACGGGTCTGCTCTCCGTCGCTGACGATGTCGATGCCGCGATCGCTCTGTTCTTTGGCGGCGATACGCAGTGCATCCTGCTTGCCTTCGATCAACTCATCGCCGTGCAACTTCCAGGGCGCCCAGAGGGTTTCGGGCTGGGCGAGCCACGAGGGCTTGGGCAGGCTGCCGACGGTGGAGGTGGGCAAGATCTGGTGGTTCATGGTCGACTTTCCTCTGGTGGTCATCCGACGAGGACGGGGAAGCGGGCGGCCCAGTGTTCGAGTAGCTCTCGGTGTGGCTTGATGAAGTGCTCTTCTGTGTACTGGCCTTGCTTCGTTGCGAGCTGACCGCGTTCGACGCGGTCGTAGGCGATAGGGGTAGGCGAGTAGTCCTGCTGATCGAGGGTCGGTCGGTAGATTTCAGTGGCGGGCGAGTTCGCGTTGTAGATCTCCGGCCGATAGATCCTCTGGAAGGTCTCCATCACGCTGATCGTGCCGATGAGCTGCAGTTCGGTGTAGTCGCTGAGCAGATCGCCGCGGAAGTAGAACGCGAGCGGGGCGACACCGCTGGGCGGCAGGAAGTACCTGACCTGGAGACCCATCTTCCGGAAGTACTCGTCGGTCAACGAGTAGTCGTCCTGCTGGTACTCGACGCCGAGGGTCCGATGGTGATCCCCGGTCCGGCGGTAGGTCCGGCTCGTGGACACACTGATGCAGATCACGGGATCCATCGCGAAGCGCGCCTTGTAGGCCTCGGAGTCGAGGAAATGCTGGAACAGTTTGCCGTGCAGGTCACCGAAGTCGCCGGGCACGGTGAATACAGAGGTTCCCTCGTTGACTGCCGGCAGGCGGACACTGAAGTCGAAGTCGCGGACGTAGGAGGAGAAGTTGTTCCCGACGATTCCCGGCAATCGTGTGCCGGTGAGGCGATCGACGATCTGAATGTCGAGTACTTCGATCAGGGGGAGTCGGTGATCGGCGCCGTCCGAGCTGAACTGCAGCTCCGCGGAGACGATGTCGAGCTCGACGCAGTAGCGGTCCCGGCCCGGGTTGTCCCGGCGTGCGAGATCGTTGAACCGGTCGTTGATCATCGCCAGGGTTCGGCGGAGGTTCTGCTGACGGTGTTCGCCTCGGGCCAGGTTGGCGAAGTTCGTGGTGGTCCGAGAATGCTCCGACGGCGAGTAGTCCTCGTCGAAGCGGGTGGTGGTGATGCTGAACGTGAATTCGTTCGACATGTACGTCCATTTCGGGTCTTTGATCGGCAGGGCTCGGCCGTGCGGAAAGTCTCTGCCACCATCCTGCAGTTCCAGTTCAGTTATCGGGTAACTAACATTGCCTATGTCTCTCTATAGGGTTTAGCTATGGCGCGAGAATCCAGAGGTATCACACTGCAGCAACTGCATTACTTCATCGAGGTCGCAGCGGAGGGGTCGATCACCGGCGCCGCCGACCTTCTCTACGTTGCCCAGCCGACCATGTCTGCCGCGATGAAAGACTTGGAATCCCGAGTGGGGCGCACCCTCCTCGCTCGATCGGCCCGGGGGGCGACGTTGACCGAGGAGGGCGCGGAGTTTCTCGGCTATGCCAGGCAGGTCATCGAGCAGATGTCGCTGCTGGAGCAGCGCTACCTCGGTCAGCCACCGTCCCGTCGACTGCTCGGAGTCTCGGCTCAGCACTACTCATTCGTGGTCGAGGCGTTCATCCGGATGGTGGACTCCGTTGACGCCGCACAGTACGAGTTCTCGCTTCGTGAGACCCGGACCTGGGACATCATCGAAGACGTCCGGATGCTCCGCAGTGAGGTGGGCATCCTGTACCGGAATGACTTCAACCGGAAGGTCATCGACAAACTCCTGCGAGATTCCGGGCTGGTGTTCCGCCCGCTCTTCGCCGCGGTGCCGCACATCTTCATCGCCAGACAGAACCCGTTGGCCTCCCGAGATCGCGTCGCTCTCGATGATCTGGCCGACCTGCCACGGCTCACCTTCGACCAGGGCGCGAACAACTCGTTCTATTTCGCCGAAGAGATCCTCTCCACCCTGTCGAGTAAGCGGGAAATCCGGGTCTCCGACCGCGCGACCATCTTCAACCTCATGATCGGACTCGACGGCTACACGATCTCGACCGGCATCATCAGCGACGACCTCGACCCCGAGATCGTCGCGATCCCACTCGACGTGGACGAGAGCATCGAGATCGGTTGGATCAGCCATTCCGGCGTCCCGCTCACGGCGCAGGCGCAGCGCTACCTCGCCGAGGTGCGGGCCGTGGTCGCCGACTACGGAATCGAGCTGCTCGACTCCCCGTGAATCGTGCCGGCGCTGTTGATTTAATGCCGCCGCTGTTGGACCGGCTGGTGGATGCGTGATCTTCACGCGGGAGAATTCCGTCGCCAGGAAAATCTCGACACAACGGGCGATGCTGGACTACGAGCCAAACGAGATGTACCGCCGTAGGGTTCCACCCAACTGGCCGGAGACTTAGCGGTCGATGGTGCTATCAAGAGCAAACGGTCGCCCGCTCGGCCCGATAGAGCACTCGCCAACCGCAAGTCGCACTCTCGCATCGACACCGACGCTCCGGGCAGCGCAGTGATCAACACCGATCACTGGACTGAACGATGGCCCGATCACCCTGTGATCAGGACCTTCGACGAGCCCAGGGCGGTGAAAGTCGACATCGCGCGGATGCCTTCGTGAGTCAGTCGTCGACGTTCTCTTCCAACAGCGTGCGGAAACTGGCCGCCAGTCGGACAACTGTGTTCCCGTTGTCATGGTCGACCAAGCACACGCTTCCGTCCGCTGCGATCCAGATCGGATTCCCCGATCCGTCGTCAGCGAACACCACCCCGTCGATGAGGGCACCGTATGCGTCACGCGCCTCAATGGTCAGCTCGATGCATGTCTCACGACCGATAAGTTCGGCGTTGTCCCATACGTGCACTGACACGCCCGCGAAGCATCCACCCCAACGTCCCACGAACTCGGTGAAGTCTTTGTCCGGGACGATGTCGAGCGCATGCAATCGCGCGTGAAGCTCGTCTGCCGGAATCGGACGGCCTGGACCGTAGAAGTCCACGGTCCGCTCGATGCGAGCGACCAACCCGTTTCCGAGAGCCATATCGGAAGGTTACTTACCGGCGCAGGACACTAGGTCACCCCCGGTCGGTCGGATCACCAATATGGCATCTGCCTGCCCGGCCACCTGCGGTGTCATCGACCTCGGCAAACTACTCGGCCGCCAACGCACGTTGAACACGCCGACGAACGCCGCAGACGCAGACATCCTTCGCCGCCAACTTCGTCGAAGATGTGATGGGCCGCGCACTCACCGTCGAGGAAACTCAAATCCTCCGTACCGGATCGAATCGTCCACCGGCAGCAGCCCCCGGCCGCAAACATTCTCGAATTCGAGGTGAACAAACTCTCGATTTCCTCACGTACAAAAAAGATTTCGCTCCGGAACGAAATTTCATTTCGGAGCGAGATCTCGGCCGATCTGCCAGTGCAACGGCGCGGAGGTTGTCTTGTTTGGTGTCACTGTGGTCGTAGGTGGAATCGAGGATGGAACGTCGTGGCCACCGTCGGGTTCAGAGTTCACCGGGGGGATTGTTCTGGCTCATCGCACCTGATGCGGACTCATCGGATCTGATCTTTCAGTACGTCAATGTGATGCAGACTCAGGGCATCTGACGCGGTGTGTCATTATCGCTGCCCCATGCGGTTGGCTGTGGACGAACGGGAGGGCGGAGTGGTCGGTCGGGTTGGATGCATTCGAGATCGGCTTCGTGGGTTCGGATGGGGTCGAGGTTCGGTGCTCGTTGGCGGATGCGGTGGCGGTGCGGTTTGAGCGGGTTCCGCCGATCCGTTCGATTCCGTCGTATCAGGGCCAGCGGCACAATCCTGGCTTGTACTGGTCGGCGACGGTGTCGGCGCATGTGGAGTTCGAGTCCTGGTTGGAGCGTGACGAGGCGCTGGTGCTGGATTTCGATCCTGATGTGACTGGGTTCGCGGCGCAACCATTCTGGCTGCTCTGGCGCGATGGGCACGGAAGCCGATCGCATGCACCGGATTTCTTCGCTCGCCGGGCCGACGGCACCGGGGTAGTCGTCGATTGTCGACCTGCGGCGCGGATCAAGCCGCGGGATGAAGCTGCATTCGCAGCGACCGAGCGGGCATGCGCGTCGATGGGCTGGGCCCATCGGCGAGTGAGCGAGCACGATCCGGTCTGGTTGACGAACGTGCAGTGGCTGGGCGGATATCGGCACCCTCGTCACCGAGTGGAGTCAATTGCGGCTGCATTGTTGGCAGCGTTCGCGAAATCTCGTCCGCTGATCGACTGTGCGCGTTCGGTAGGCGATCCGGTGGCTGTATTGCCGGTGTTGCATCACCTGTTGTGCTCGAAGGAGCTGATGGTGGACACAACCTCCACTCATTTCCCTCGTGCAGCGGTGTCAAGGAAAGACTCGACATCCTCCAGCCGCATGCGAGACAGTTCATCTTCCTCGAAGGCCGCGAATATCTGGCAGCCAGCTACCCCAGCGTCGTCAACACCGCCGCACTGCTCGCCTCACCGCACTGGCGGTGGGTGGCTTCCAGACAACGGACGTGCAATCTATTCCTCACCGAACTCGGATGGCGGACAACCGGCGAACGAAAACCCTACTGGCCACAAGGCAACAGTGACCCCATCGTAAAATGGGTCGAGGGACTCACCCGCGCAAGTATCGACTGGAACAAGCTCTGACCACTATCGCCCGACTGGAGTAGCGAACAGCATGTCGGTGCGTCTGACTGGCTGACTGAGCCCTTCCGTGCGTTCATACAGAGGGGCAAGCTTCATCGTCGTTGAAACCCAACACATTCCACAGGTCTGTTGAACTTTACGGACTAGATATATGGGGAGCGGACGATGGGGCGCTCTGTGAGACGACCGCTTGTAAAATCTCGCCCGACCTCACTGCGATGTTCGACAGCAACGATGACGTGAGCCCGTGTGAGTGCTCAGTACCACCTTGGAGGAACACGGCACCGCCACAGCTCACCGTGGTGACTAAACGATAGTCTCGCGTAACAGTGGGTCCATTCGAATGGAAATCGTCCCTGTCGCAAAGTGGTCCGAGAATTGAGGGTAGATCCATCGGCTTGAATCCGGTCGCGTAGATGACGGCATCGTTGAGGATGGTCTCTGTGAGCCCTGTAGGGCGGTGTTCCAATGTGATGCTCACGCCGACGGAGTCCTCGTGCGTGTCGACAATCGCAGACGCTCCGTGGACGAAAAGTCTGCGTGGACCCTGTACGCGTTCAGCGTATTCGATCGCATACAACTCTTCGATGAGTGGTAGGTCGACCGCGGAATAGTTGGTGCCGCGATGGTAGTTCAGCAGTTGCTTGCGCACGTGCGGTGCCGACGAGTAAAAGTCGTCGACTGCGACGGGATCGAATATCCGGTTTGCATACGGGCTGTCATCGGAAGGGCTGTATCCGTACTTGCCGAAAACTGAATGGACTTCAGCTTCGGGATATGTCGCATGAAGATAGCGAACGACTTCGGCCGCGCTTTGCCCTGCGCCTACGACGATAAAAGAATTGTGTCGAATCGGTGGCAGTTCAGCCAGGTCGAAGAGCAGGTTGTGACTGTGGAACTGTCGCGAAGTCGGTGTCACGCCGTCGGGGAGTGCGGCGGTCAGACCTCCTGCCATGACGATGTTGCGCGCTTTAAGCATGCGCTCTGAGCTGCCAACGGTCCGGACCTCGAAGTGATCACCCGCGGATAGGATTTCAACTGCGCGACTTCCATAATCGACGTCGGCGTCGACTTGATTGGCCGCCCATTCGAGGTACTTATGAAATTCGATCCGAGTGGGGAAGAATGTTTGATAGTTCACGAAATGGTTCAATCTGCCGTGTTCTGCTAGATAATTCAGAAATGTAAATCGACTTGTAGTATTACGCTGTGTGGCGAGGTCTTTCAGGAACGAAATCTGCATGGTCGTACCTGGAATCAACATTCCGGGGTGCCAGCCGAAAGTTGGTTTCGACTCGACGAAGCGCGCTGTGATCCGGTTGTCGGACTCTTGCGATTCGTTGTACTCGCGAATCGCAATTGCCAGTCCTAGGTTGGACGGTCCGAATCCGACTCCGATCAGATCGACCGTACTGTCGTTCCGTGATCTCGAGTCGTCAAGATTTTTCTTCACTGGTTGACTCCTGCATTGGTGGCAGTATGGCGTTCTTCGATTGCTTTGGTTCGATCGGGAACGCGGAATTTGGTGGAGGAAGACATTGTTCGCCGACATTCCTGCTTGAACCCGCTCGTGCGGGTACGGTGAAAAGTTCGGAACCGTTGGATAGTGCTTCGCATGCTGCGAGGTGCGAGCTAACAGGCCGGCCTGGTGGATAAGCGATGATCAAGTCTCCTTCGTTTGCAGAGACCTCGATCATGTTCGGAAATTGCGGTGGCTGTCGAAGTATGGGGGTGGAATTCTCCAGTAGGGTAAGCGCCGTGGCCAGTTTGTCTGCGGCAACGTTGTCAATTCCGATGGTTATCGACACCACGAGATGCCGACCAGCCACGCGAGGTACATGGATGCGATGCTCATGCCAGAGAGAATCTCGCACCCAAACAGGGGTATGTCCTTCCGGAACTCGAATATGCAATCGCATCAGGTCGGTCACATATTCGGCTGCTGGCAGTGGTGCGGGCACCACTCGGAAGTGGTTAAGGTCGTCCGGGCGGGCGTTGAGGCTCCTTGTCAGAGTTGATGAGGCCTGGAGTGACCGGTCAACTGCGACGGGACCGCTTGAGGCGGCGTCAGCCCGCGCGAGGTCGAGTGAAGCGAGGATTGGCCATGACGGCGACGTCGTATGGTGACGAAATATGCTCTGCTGCACTGCGGTACGAACATCGGTGTCGCCGATGACATGTAAGTATGAGCCCTGCCGCATTGCCCTCATCGTCTTGTGCGCAGAGTGAACGATGAGCACCGGCCCTGGGCGTGCGCGGAGGGAGGCCGCAACTCGGGTCGGCGCTATCGAGTGGGTCTGCGGCGAGAAACAGTGAATGGCGGCCCAGGCGTCGTCGAGAACGATGGCGGTCGTCGGGGAGGCTTCCGCGATCAACGGAAGTACTTGGTCACAACGTAGGCGGTGTCCGTCGTAGGTTGATGTTGTGACAACCACAGCATCGAAGGGCTGCCCGGCGGTTGCTGCTCGTCGTAGAAGGTTGACTACCTCGCCGTAGTCCGGGCAACGATTCCCGGGTGCAGGCGGCATGGAGGTTACGACGGCGCCACTCGCCGCTGCCGCGAAATGCACTGACTGGTGCGACGTGTGGTCTATCATTACCCGGCCTGCGACCGGGACAGTCGCCGTAACCGCGATGGTGTTGGCGAGTGTTGTTCCCCCAGTGAGGAAGTGGGTGGCATCGACACCGAATGCTTCGGCAGCGAGTTCCTGTGCAGATTGCAGCGGGCCGCGGGGTCTAAAGAACGAGTCAAGTGCGGGTGCTGCCATGGAGACGTCGATGTCGGAAATTCTGTCACCGAACAGGTCTCGATACCGTTGGCTGACAGGGCTGTCCGTAGCGGAGACCCCACCCCACGGAACGGCGTGGAAATTAAGCGCCGAGTCGGCGAGGACCTGGATCAGGGCATCGGCCAGTGGCGTGTTCTGTTGCATGTTCATGCGCAACTCGCCCTCGATGACATGTCTGAATCAGTACTCGAGGCGAGTACACCACGCCAGGCTTGCAGCAGCCTCGCGGGCTCAATGCTTTCTCGGGCGTGGGCGGTGAGTGACACTGTCACCTCGTCGTCCACGGTAACGACTATCGGGTGGGGATACGCGTCGGCCGAACGAGAACCAAAGAGAATGCAGACATCTGCCACAGGCGCCGTGTTGACCTTTCGGCGACCGGCTCGATCATTCCAGGCGGCCCGGATTCCGGCATACGCCGCAGCAGGCGAGATGGCGGAATTCTCGGCGGGCACGAGATCACTGAGAGGGCCCAGCAGGGGAACATCGGAGCCGCTTGGCGCCCATTCGAGATCCACAGCGACGGTGCGCCCGAATTTCAGCTCGACTGCTCGGGCAAGTGTTGATGCGTAGCGGGCCCGGTCCGCATTATGGAATCCGGCGATTCCGTCTCGGGCGGTGTGTTCATGTGGGCCACCGCTATCGAAGTGCCGCGGACGATCTATCAACAGGACATCCAGGTCGATCCCATTGGTTTCCATTTCCGGTGCGGCTAGCCAGGCGGACAGGCTGGGTGGGCCAGGTGTTCCGGTCTGCGGGGAATTGGTGTTGAGTGCGTCGATCAGCCGTGCGATCGAGCCGTGATCAAGTAGTTGAGGTGGCGCAGCGACAGCGATGTAACCGTCGTTGTTCACCGCGATTGAGCATCCTGGGTGGCCATCTTGGGTGACAGCGGCTTTTGCCAAGTCGGCGAGGTTCGAAGCGTTTCCGTGATCTGTCACGGCGACCAGCGGTTCTGTGGTCAATCGTGCGCGGATAGTGCCTCGCCGCGATCGGAATATTCGCGTGCGCAGCGCTTCGTTGTCAACGGCAAGTTCGGCAACTATGGCGCGAATGGTATCCGGACGGTGCGGTGAAGTGCGCACGACCACCAGCGGTTCACTTGCCTTAGCTGTTGACCACCAGCGAGAGATAGGGGGCAATGGGAGCGCAATGTCACTTGCCACTGACTCGTCAACGTGTGATTGGGGGCGTTCGGTGTTGGTGCAATGCGTGACGAGATCAGCTACGGTGCGGTACTCGAACAAGTCTGCTGCGGTGCAGGATATACCGAGATCCTTTGCGCGCCGTGCAATGTCGACGGTTTGCAAGCTCGTACTGCCGAGAGCGAAGAGGTCGTCGGACGGGTGCACCGTGTCCATGTTCAGCACCTCGGCCACAATCACTGTGAGGGCTTGCTCCAGCGGGTTCGGAACTTTGACTGGCGTAGTTGGCGGCGTGACCTTAGGCAGTGCGTTGTAGTCGATTTTCCCACTGGGAAGCGTCGGCAAGGACGGAAGTTGAAGAACGAGTGCGACGGTCACCCCTGGCGGAAGCGCTCGCGTTGCCGCTCGGGCGATGTCAGTACAGTCCATGTCTTTGTCGCCGCTCACGTATCCGACGAGAATGCTGGTTCCGTTGCGGGTCGCGTCCGTGGCCACCGCGGCCGCGGACACGCTGTGCTCGGCGCACAGTGCGCTTTCGATTTCGTCCCTTTCGATCCGTACTCCGTTGATCTTGATGCGGTTATCGTTTCTGCCGAGGTAGGTCACGGTGCCGTCGGCAGCGCGACGGGCACGGTCACCGGTAGCAAACATGCGGGAACCAACGCGGAAAGGCTCGGCCACGAAAGCGCTGGCAGTTGCTGCCGGGTCCCCAAGGTAACCATGCGCCACACTGGGACCTGCGATGTAAACCATTCCCGTTACACCTGGGTGGGTCGGTCGGAGCCGCGCGTCGAGCACATAGACAGTGCAATCGGTGGGCAGAGTGCCGATTGCCGTCGTCGGGTCTCCCCGTCCGACGAGCCCCTCCATGACGTCACCTACGACTTCAGCGCAGCCGTAAGAACTGTGGACCGAACCAGGGACTAGACGTTGCAGGTCCGTGAGAAGTCCTGCCGTTGGGGCGGAACCGGTCGTCACCGCTCGGGTGAGCCCGCGAAGCGCTGTCGGGTTTTGGTGAGCAAGTGATTCCCATACTGTGGGGACAGCCATCAGGTGCTGGATTCCCGATTCGTCGATTGCTTTGCCAAGGACCGCAGGATCAGATCTGTCGCTGCGGGTGAGAACACGCAGGGTGGCTCCAGCAGTCAGAGTGTCTATGATTTCGGTGATTCCATCGACGAAGTTGATCGAACTCTTCGCTAGTCGAGTCTCGCCGGCGCGCAGCGGCCAGTATTTGGCACCCCAGCGCACACGTGCTGCGACGTTGCGATGAGAGATCGCAATCAGTTTGGGGCTGCCGGTGCTGCCGGACGTTGTGCCAATGTAGGCGTGCGTATCCGGGATGACGGACCAGTGCTCGGATTCTCCGTCGTTCGAGGCAACCGCTGCATCCATGGGGTCGATATGTTGCCCGGACCAGGTCAACGCGTCGATGCGATCCCAGTTTGTCGGGTCGACTAAGACCGTTCGTGCGCCGGCGGTGTGTAGAACGCGATCGATCCATTTTGTGGGATAGGCAGGGTCGAGCGGTATGCAGGTAATGCCAGCCGACCAGGTCGCGAGTAGACCGACGATCTGGGCGAGGCCTGGTTCGCATAATAGGGCGATCGGAGCGTGCGGACTTTCGGTCCTGCGTAGCCGCCGCGCGAGTCGGTGGACATAGTCGCCTAGCTGGCCGTACGTGACGGTGATATCTCCAATTTCAAGGGCTGTGCCATTTGGGTGGTTGATGCACTGTTGCCGAATGATTTCCGGCACCGTGTCCTCGCGGCTTTCTTGAGTACCCCCGTCCGTGAAGGGTGGACGTGGGCCACCAGCGAACGAGGTGACTACATCGTCAATACTTCGATCAACTGCATTAGCGAGCGCGCCCAGTGTTGCCACGACCAGATCGGCAAGGGCATTGGCTGTGGGTGGGGAGAGATGCGTGAGTCGATAATCGAGTTCGACAGTCATGTCATCAGAATTCGGACCAGTTTCGATCGTGATCCCCAGCACGAATTGACTTGTGCCATTGGATACCGAATTCGCGCGCACGGGCGTGCCGTTGAGATTCCCGAGTCGACCGGGATTGTGACGGAGCGCTACCAAAATCTCGGGAGCACGGTAGTCGATCGAGCGTTCGCGCAGTCCCGCACGAAGAAGATCCAGATCGACGGACCGGAATTCGAGGGCGTCGTAGCAGGTCGCAGTGATTGCGCTGAGCAGGGATCCGAGGGGGACGGATGGGGCGAAGGCAATGCGCAGCGGTACTAAATTGCCGAAGTACCCCACCTGGTCCTTGGCATCATCCGGCCGGCTCACGACCGGTGTAACCAGTGCAAGGTCGGTTGCGCCGGTGGCAGCGTGCACTGCGACTGTGCACGCTGCTACTAGAGCCGAGAACATCGACGCCCCAGACTGTTTGGCAATTGTTGCCACCTTTGCGGCAAGCGATCGATCGACAGCGCGTTGCACGCGCGCTCCAACCTCCGGGTTTCCCTCGCTCGTTCGGGGAAAAACTCGTGGTGGCGGATCGGCCCACACTCGGGCCGCTGCCGCTGCCGCTCGGTCGGTGACGGCAGTGCGGGGGCGGTAGTGCTTGCGGACATTGGTAGAGAGGGAGGGTCGAGTCCTTGGATCGTGATAATAGTCAGTGATGCGTCGCAGTAGCGCGGCCCATGAGTCATCATCGACCGCAATATGGTGCACGACGAAGGCCACCGCTGCTGCGCCGCCTGCCCTGGGGATCACTTCGGCTCGCCACGGAACTTCGGTGGTGAGGTCGAATGGTGTTGACGCCAAGTCGCTGGCGCGATGTCCCGGTTCCACAGCGGGTGAAGAGTCGTTCCACACGCGTATCGGCGGAATATCGTCCTGGGCTTGCCAACAGGGTGTGTTATCTGCCGTCACTGCAATGGTGGAAGTCAGTACCGAGAATTCACGCACCGCTGCACTGACCGCCTTCGCGAGCCGTTCCGGGTCGATAGCGTCATCGAACCACCACACGATCCCGATGGCGTGCACGGTAGATTGCGGATTCATCTGATGGACGGTCCACATGCGTTGTTCTGCGATGGTCAATGCCTCGGAGGGTAATCCGGGGTCATCGACCATCCCTGAAGAAGACGGCGCAGATACGCGCCGGATCCCCCGCAGCGCCAACCTTTTGTGGAATTCTTCATCGAAACCGGGCGTTCTCATCAATACTCTCCTTGCTGTGATTCTCGAACTCCCGGCTACGTCTTGCTAAGCGAGCGCAGGCTGTAGCTGATCGATCAGGTAATTCACAGATGAGGGGTTGGCCGTCAACAGTGCCCCTGCCAGATCTGTGGAAATGACGTGGAGGTTGTCCCCGAGTTCTGAAACGAGCGGCACCGCACGGAATTGCGTGCCCTCTGGATCACCTGGAGTGCTGACCAAGATGTGATCAGCGGTGCCGAGGCTGGAGAAGAGTTCAGGGGTCAGAGTGACGAAGCCATTGGCGGTGCCCCCGGCAGCCAGCTGAGCTACTTCGGGACTCAGCTGCAGACCGAGCGAGGTGAGGAAACGAGTAGATGGGTTCTCTTTTGCCGCAAGCAAATACAAGGTTCCGCCAGCGTACTGGCCGAATGCATAGGTCGAGTTCTTCAGACTGGGATTCGACGTAGCGAAGTCAATTACTTCCTTGTTTGCCGCTGAGATTAGGGTATTGGCTTGATCTTCTTTGCCGAGCACCTTGCCGATGAGCCGCAATAGATCCTCACCGGAGTCTGCGAATGCGGCAGTGGGATAAATGATCGTCGGGGCAATGTTCGTGAGCTGGTCGTACAGGTCAACGTACGACTGTTGAGCCGTCGTCGCGAGGATAATGTCAGGTCGAGCGGCAGCGATTGTCTCCACATTGGGTTTGACGGAGTCGAGTGTCATAACGTCGGAATTCAGGGGCGGCTGGGTCCCGGGCCAGTTCTTGTCCGCGCTGGACGGATTCGCGACTGCGGCAACGACCGTTGCGCCTAGCGCGCTTGCCATTTGGGCGTCTCCTGACCCAAGCACGACTACTCGGGATGGAGTCGCGGGGACGGTCACCTCCCCCCGCGCATGTGTGACCGTCACAGACGAGTTGGTCGTCGGAGTATCGGTTTTGTCATCTGCTGCCGTCGAACCGCACGCGGCAGAAAAGACGGCAGCCGAGATGGCGATTGCGGTGAGAGGCAGCCACCGTCGTGACCGCAATCGCTGGGATCGAAGCTGGAGGTTCATCGTTGTCCTTCTGTATTGGAGGGTCGTCGTGCAGTGTCACGGACGAAATCGTGGAGCAGCGGAGCTATGACAGCCCAGCCCTCAGGGGTGGTCATGTGGTTGTGTGCTAGCGGTGTGTTCTGCACGTGTAGATGGTCACCGACACGGTTTTGCCAGCAGTGGCGGTTCTGGAGTTGCAGATCTTCTGCGATCCCGGGTGAATCGTCGGCGACGATCAACTGAGTCGGCACAGGATCGGTGAATGGAACTGGCTCCTCCATCATTCGGGAGTGCCGCAGATATGCCTCCCGCACGGCCTGGGCCAAGGTGCCGTCGGCGGTGCTGAGTGGCCCACCAGAGTCTGCGGCTGTGCCGAAGAACTCGGCGGCGGCATCCAGAATGGCCTCGTCGGTTTCTGCTGGCACCCCAATCTCCGATTGGAGGTATGTATCAAGCAGCACCAACCCCGACACGCTGACGCCGCGGCTGCAGAGAGCGTTGATCATCGAGTAGGCGAGCTGGCCGCCGAAGGACCAACCGAGTAGGGTCACCTCGCGAATATCTCGCGCGGCGCAGTACACAACGAGTTCATCGGTGTATTGATCAACCAAGCCAGTTGCGGTGGTGACGGGTCGACCACCGCTCAATACAGGATCCTGCAGTGCCACCATGTTCCATGCCGGGGGCAGATGTCGCCGCAATCCGAAGAAGGGCCAACTGGATCCGCCCGCCGGATGTAGGCAGACCACCGTTGGATGTGTGGTCGACCCCGAGTTGATCTCCACGAGCACTCGATCAACCGCGGCACTACGGGTGCTGGCGATCTCTGAGACGGTAGAGCCACCGTAGATCCTGCGAAGATCGATCTGTCTTCCCAGGGCTGTGGCGGCGCGAGCCGCCAGTCGCACGGCTAGTAGTGAATGCCCGCCCAGGGCGAAGAAGTCGTCGTCACGGCCGATGGAATCGGCGTCCGCTTCGAGTAGGTCTGCGAAAACCTCCGCTACCGCAGCCTCGGCCTCACCTTGTGGTGGTCCACCTCGCCGGCGGCTCTGAAACTGCGGTGCCGGCAGCGCCGCAACATCGAGTTTGCCGTTTACTGTCAGCGGTAGTTTCTCAACAACGACCAGCGCCTCGGGGACCATGTATGCAGGCAATCGGTTTGCGAGAAAGGCGCGGATGCTCTCGGTGTCGACCTCGGCGTCGTCGACGATCGTGTAGCCGACGAGCTGGATCGCGCCTTGTGCAGAGTTTCGCGCAATCACCGCCGCACCTCGAACCTGTGGGTGCCGCCGAATCATATCGGCGATTTCACCGGGCTCGACTCGGTTGCCACGAATCTTGACCTGGGCGTCTGTCCTGCCGAGGTAGTCCAAACCGCCGGACTGATTCCATCGCACAAGATCTCCTGTGCGGTACATTCGGCGACCCGGCGGCCCAAACGGATCCGCCACGAATCGTTCCGCGGACAAGTCTGGGCGATCGAAGTACCCGCGCACCATCCCTGCGCCCGCCAGGTACAGTTCTCCAGCCGCATCCGGCGCAACCGGGTGCAGCGATGAATTCAAGACGAGGGCTGTGGTGTTGGCGATCGGATGGCCGATGCACGACTCTGCAAACTCATCGAGATCAGCGCCCACTGCATTGATGGTGTATTCAGTCGGACCGTACAAGTTGTACGAGGCCAGTCCCGGTGTCCTGCGAATCGTTGACCACAGTGCTGCAGGGACGCCTTCCCCGCCGAGAGACAGAAACGACAACCCCTGCCATCCCGTAGCGTCGTTCCGATCGAATAGTCCGTGCTCGGTGAGAACGGTTGCGTAGCTCGGTGTCAGATCACACGCGTCGACGTCATGCTTACGGAAGTACTCCATGAGCCGCTGCGGGTCGCGTCGTAGATCATCGTCAATAATGTGTACCTGTTGCCCGTGCAACAGCCAGAACAGCTGCTCCCACGATGCGTCGAAGGACAACGCGGTGGTGTGCGCGACGGTTAGCGGCCCGCGGTGTGCGTCCCGAGCGGCCAAGACCGGAGTGAAGATTTCACGCTCGTGGTTGTAGTACATGCTGGTCAGTCCCCGGTAAGGCACCTGGACGCCTTTGGGTCGGCCTGTCGAGCCCGAGGTGAAGATGACATACGCGGTGTGGTCGAGCCAAGCGAAATGCCGCTCACGGGGGCTGCGTACAGGCATCGTGTTGTTCGCATGCGCGATCCTCGCGGCGCGCACAGTTGCCCGGTCTATAGGGACGGTGATCGATTTGAACCTTTCTGGCAGCAGGTGATTGAGATCCGGTGAAACCAGGACGATGTCTGGGCGAGCTCCGTCGAGGATGTCGGCGATCCGTTCCGGTGGGTGCTTCTCGTCTACCGGAACGTAGGCGGCGTGAACGGCGAAGACTCCGAACAGCGCGGCCACCGTCAGCTCGTCTCGGCGCATCAAGATCCCGATCCGGGATTCCGGACCGGCACCTCTCGCGGTGAGCAGTGCGCCGATCGTCAGCGCTATCTCGCGTAGCTCGGAAAAGGTGACGGCGCGATTCTCTGCTACGACGGCGATCTCGTCGCGTGCGAGAACGGCCCGACGTTCGAGCAGGTCCCACACGGTGGCGTCCAGCTGCTCTCCCGTCAGGTTCGTGCCGTGCGCGCTGTCCGGCAGCGGCGCAGTTGTACCAGTCAAGTCGGCCAAGGTTTCGACGTGGCCGCTCGCGAGAGCGACAAGCACGGTATCGAATTCCGAGATGATCGTGCGGGCACGGTCGGCTGACAGTGCGGTGTGGTGATGCATGACGCGGACGGTGATTGTCCCGTCTCGATCGTCGAGCGCGATGGTGAGCGGGAAGTTGGTGGCATCGCGCAGCGCGGTGTCGGCAACGGTCAGGTGGTCGTGTAGGCCAAATGTGGCGTTCGCGGCCATCTTGGGATGGTTTTGGTACACGAAGAGGGTGTCGAAGAGCTGCGGCGGCACACCACGGTCGACCAGATCGGTCAGGCTCACGTACGGGCGCCGGAGTTGCGCTGCCTTATCAGAGTGTAGGCGCGCACATGCATCGTCGATTGAGGTCCATCCGCTTCCGCTCAGGCGCGTGGTCACCGTATTGAACACTAGGCCGACAGCCCGGTCGATTCCGTCGAGGTCGGAGGGGCGTCCGGAAATCACGGTGCCGAAGCACACGTCGTCGGCGCCGAGAACCCGCATGAGTGTGGTTGCCCACGCCAGCTCGAACAGGGTGTTTACCGACGCGGAACGCCGCCGGGCTTGTTCGTGAACCTGGGATGTGACGGTGGCATCAAGGCGGTACTCGAACTCGGTGGCGGTGAGGGGGTCAATGTTGCGGGTGTCGTAACCGGGGGCAATGGTTGTCGGACCCGGTACGTCACGCAAGGCCTCGGCAAAAGTGTCGGCGGCGCTCGCGCGGTCCTGCTTCGCCAGCCATGCGTGATATGCCCGCATGGGGAACGGTTCGGCGGGTATGACATGGTCGACGGCGCTCTGGCCCAGTGCGGACGGCGAGGCGTCGCTTGTATCGGTGTGGGTGTCCAGTTCTGTGTAGGCGTCCAAGATCGCGCGTAGGAACAGCCCGCCCGACCAGCCGTCGAGCAAGATGTGATGAATAGTGAACGCGACACGCCAGAGTTGCCGGGTTGGCCGTGCAATGCATACGGCGGCAATGCGCATGAGTGGCGGCGAACCAGCGTCGAAAGGGCGGCGGAGGTGCTCTTCGAACACCTCGTCTGCGGCAGTGGCATCGCCTGCGATTTCGTGCACGTCAACGCGCACGGACGCGCCCCGCACGATGGCCTGAACCAGGTCGGTTCCTAGCTGGGCGAAAGCTGCACGTACCGATGGATACGTCGCAATTGCCCTGTTTGCCGCATCCTCCAGCCGAACCGGATCAAGGTCGCCGACGATGTCGATGACATTCTGCGTGGCATAGACGTCTGCGCCGCCAGACGACGCGGTGAACAGGTGAACAGCCAGTCCCTCTTGGAGTGGGGTCAACGGCCAGACATCGTCGAGTGCGCCGTAGCGCTCGGTGAGTTGTTCCCGTTCGAAGGGGCCAATGGCGACAAGGGGTTCTTGTGCAGGCTGCTTCGTCTGAGCGTGATTCGGGAGTGTCGATGCGCGCCGCACGAACGCTTCTGCCCATAGGTTGGGGTCTACCGGGGCCAGGGAACCGGTGAGTTGGAAGTCGATACGCCACCGGTCGTTGGAGCGGCTTACCACGCACCGACTGATCGTCTGCGAGGACGGGTCGCGAGGGAATGTTCCGACGAATACATGCAGTTCCGTGTGGGGCTCAGCACAATCATCGAGCATGCCGACTGTGTGCGGGCTGAGATCACGAACCCAGCCGTAACTCCGCGGGGCCGGCAGGCTGGGGATGCTTCCGTCGGTAAACACGAGGACGGGGGAGCGCCGCCTCATCGGCGCGAGGACCATCCAATCATCCGGACAGTCCCGGTCCGGTTCGTCGAGTATGAACCACAGCGGACTCTCGATCGTACCGGTCGCGTGGGCCGCAACCGCGTCCATGAGGCTACCCAGTACGAGTTCGTGCAGGGCGCCTAGGAATGCTGTCTGCGAATCCGCCGATATCTCAGCGCCACCGGTGCGGGGCGACGCGGAGGTCTGGGCGGCAGTCTCCTTTGCGAGGTCGAAAACATCCAACCAATCTTCGGCGACGTCGACGATTGCGACGTCGCCGTACTGGGCTGAGTCATGTGCCGCGATCGAAGTCGGCCCCTGCCAGGGGGCACCAGAGACCAGGCCCTGCCTGAGAACCTCGCTGGTTTCCGATCCCACCACCGCCGAGGGCAGCATGCACCACAGCCGTGCGTCGTCGGCGCCGGCCAGCGGAGAGCCGAACAGCTCGGGGGAGTCTGCGCCCGAAAACGTGGCGGCGACGGCTGCCAGAGCCTTTGCGAGCGGATCGACACCAGAGTCGATTCCATCGAGATCGACTGTCACCAGAGTGGGGGTCACAGTGGGAGCATTCTCGCCGGTGGGCGCCTCATCGAACGCGATAACGCTGTGGATCGGCAGGTCAGAGTGGAAGGCTAGTTGAGCCAGGTTACCGATGACGGTTCCCAGAATTCGGCGCGCGCTGGTTTTGTCCACGACAGAGTTGCGGAATAGCAAGGACACGCCGAGGTGATCGTCCTGCGTACGATAGATACCGAAAGTGAGAGGGAACGGCGCTGACATGTGCAGTGGCGGAGCGGATTCCGCGCGCACGCCGGCAATACCCAGGTCGATCGCAACCGGGGTGGTCGTGTTGACCATCACTTCGAGCAGCGGATGCGAACGGGGACCGGCGATATCGCGCACAAGGACGTCGATATCGGCATCCGAGTGGGCGATGTGGTCCCGGTATTGCTCGGTCAGTTCTGTGATCAGGTCACCGAGAGTGCGGTCCGTGCTCAGATTCGTCGGCAGAGGAATAGTGTTGACAAACACCCCGATCGTGTCCTTGAACCGCGATCCTGGTCGGGTGGAAACGGGCATCCCAAGCGCGAACTGGTCTCCGGAGCCGAAGTGGCGCAATGCGAGCGCGGCGGCCACCCAGAGCAAAACCAGCGGCGGGCAGGACCGTGCAGAGACGATGCTCTCGAGTGCCTGACTGAGCCCAGTAGGCAACGCGCGTAGTTCGAGGGTGCCAGAATCATCATTGCTATCGTCGTGCGCTTCGCCAGTGCGGTCGGCCCACGGAATGACGCTACGGTCGGCGATTCGAGGTAGCAGGCCGCGCCAGTATTCGAGAGTTGCGGTGCTCTGGCCCGGCCGATTCGAGGCGAGGGCGTACTCCCAATACGGCGCCAGCGCAGGCGGGAACTGGTCGCCGCTACCGGATCGGATCCGGTAGGCGCACCCCAGATCACCGAAAAACTGCGCATGCGATCCGGCGTCGAACGCAATGTGGTGGATGACGATGACCAGTGCAGTGAGAGTCGATCCCGAGACGACGACCGCACGCAGCGGAGCGTCAGTTTGCAGATTGAAGGGGCTGACCATCTGGGCGTGCGCGACATCGTCTACGAATGCTCGTTCTCCGAACGAATCTGCGTGGACGCCACGATGCCCAACCCGCGCCTCCAACGTGGGCATAACATGCTGTCGGACAACACCATCTGCATCAGCGGTGTAGGTAGTACGGAGTACATCGTGGCGCGCGACCACATCACCCACGGCGTCAGCGAGGTGGTCGGCGTTCACGTCACCATGGAGGATGAGAACGAAGGGCACATTGTAGGCCGCGGACGTCGGATCCAGGCATTGCGCAAAGTGCATCCGCTGTTGTTCGGGCGATAACGGCGCAACTCCGACGCCGTCGTCGCCGACCGGCAACTCAGCCAGTGCAGCGTTGTGCTCGGGTCTGCGATCAGTCAGACCCCGTTGTGCCAGTGCGCGATTAAGGGCGGCCCGCCGCGATTCATCAAAGGCCACAATCGGGTCCATTCGGACGGCGCGCGATTATCCGGCTGTCTCGAAGAGATGTATCGCCGCGCTCAACCATCAGGGCGATCGCCTCGTCGAGGAAATCGTCGATGTCGGCCCCGAGCGCCGTGATTTGCTGACCCATGCCAGTTCGCTTGACGCGTTCACGGACATCGATCAATGTCATTTTGGGCGCATCCGACACTGGTGGATGCGCGAGATCGTCCACCCGGTCTACGATTTCCAAGCCCGCGGCTTGTAACCGAGCCACGATGTGGTCCGAAGGGTGCCGACGCATCGTGAAGGGGACCTGAACCAACTGCTCGCGCCACCGCGGCCGCTCCGCCACTTCGCGCAAAATCCCGAACTGCCCATCAGGTTGGTCCGCGGCATGACCTGCGTTCCACTGCAGCACCACGTGACCGCCTGGTCGCAGTGCCCCGACAAGTGTGTCCAGGAGCAGGTCGATCTCCCTGACCCAGTGCAACACCCAAGAGGAATGAATCACGTCGAAGGTGCGGGGAGAGAGAATTAGTTCGTTCGCATCCGCCTGGACCACTTCGACACCGGCGGCGGCGCATCGTCGGGCTGTTTCCTCGACCATCGATCTCGAGTAGTCGCAGGCATAAACAGCGTATCCGCGGCCGGCCATTTCGTAGGCAATCTCGCCGGCCCCGCAGCCGATGTCGGCGAACGCGAGCCCACTCGCGTCGAATTGCCCGTTCTGTGTCAGCTTGTCCTGCTCGGCCAGAGCGATTGCTGCGAGAGCTGACCGAACCTGATTGCCGTTGACCGTGGCGTAGTCGGCGGCGGACCAGCCGGTGGGATCGGACACATCGATCGTCGTGGCTGAACTGCCGGATCCGTTGTCAGGGAGTGTCATTCTGCTGCCACCTGCGAGTCGTTGTTGGTCGACACGGAGTCTCGATCGAGTTGCTCGAGTTCCTCCTCGGACATTTCGAGCACTTCTACGAACACTTCGGCGACCGCGCGGATGTGTTCGGCATCAGAGGATGTCGCTTCCAAGTGGGTTGCGAGTGCACGCGGAGTTCTCGCCTTGAAGATGTCGGAGACCGTGATCGATTCGAACTGCAGAACATCTCGGAGCCGTGCGACAAGAGAGGTGGCGAGAACGGAGTCCCCGCCGATATCGAAGAACTCATCGCAGGCACCGACACGGTCGCCTCCGACGACGTCTCCGAACAGCGAAGCCATGGCTTTTTCGAGCGCGGTCTCAGGTGCAACGTAGTCGTTGTTCGAGAGTCGCTGGTGGACTTGACGTGCGATTGCTGCACGATCGATCTTGCCGTTCGAAGTACGGGGGAACTCGTCAACCACTTCGAGAGTCGTCGGGATCATGTAAGTGGGCAGTCGGTCGGCGAGGCTGGCGAGAATCCGGTCCGGAACAGTGGCATCCTGCAGTGCGACAGGGGTGACGGTTGCGGCAAGTCGTCCCGCGATTACGGTGGCGACAGCGTTGTCGATTGTGGGGAGGGACCGCAACGCGGCCTCGATCTCACCGAGTTCGATGCGGAAACCGCGAACCTTCACCTGATCGTCGCGACGTCCGAGAAACTCGATTGTGCCGTCCGGCCAGTATCGAGCCGTGTCGCCGGTGCGGTACCAACGAAGGCCGCCGTATTCGACGAATCGTTCGGCGGTGCGCTCGTCATCGCCGCGGTACCCAGCAGCAAGGCCCGCGCCGCCAATCCACAGCTCGCCACTGACCCAGTCGGGGCAATCCTGCCCTCGATCGTTGACAATCCGCGCCGCAACCCCGGCAAAGGGCTTTCCGAACGGAATCGAATGCCATCGGGGATCGATGTTTGCGCCGTCGACTTCACATACGGTGTGGTGAATCGCTGTCTCGGTCGCGCCACCGAGACCGGCGAGCCGCGCTTGCGGCGCTGCCTCATGCATTCGGCGAAGCAACTCTGGGCGGACCCAGTCACCGCCGAGGATGACCACTCGAACCGATTTCGACCAGCCTGGTAGCTGAGTTCCGCCGGCCAGAACGACATCGAGCACAGCAGGCACGCAATACAACTGCGTGACTTGGTGTCGGCCGATCAATTCCGCGGCGGCGTGGCCGTCGCGGCGAACCTCTTCAGTGACGGCTACGGTGGATCCCCCGACCGCGAATAGCCCAAGCGTTTCCTGTACCGATAGATCAAACTCTAGGGCGGACAGCGCGATTGAACGGTCAGTCGCATTGAGATCGAACATACGGTTCATGGCGGCGAGGGTGTTGGACACCGCCGCGTGGGGAAGCTCGACGCCCTTCGGGTCGCCGGTTGATCCCGAGGTGAACATCACGTACGCAAGCGCATCCGGATCGGGGAAAACTGGTGTGACCGGGGTCTGGCTCCGGCCGAGCTGTTCGAGCTCGTCAATGCTCATGCGGACTGGAACGTCAGCGCCGTCCAGGGCGGACCCAGCAATCTCGAGTGCGGCGCCAGCGATGTCGTACATCCGACGGATTCGAGCCGGAGGTTGATCGTGGCCGATGGGGAGGTAGGCAGCCCCTGTCGCGAGGATCGCGAGCACTGCCACGATCTGATCGGCTCCCTTGGGTAGTCGGATGGCCACAACGTCGCCGGTGCCGATACCACGCTCACGGAGTCCGGAGCTGATGGTCAAGGCCTGTTCGGCGACCTCGGCATAAGAGTGGGAGACGTCGTGTTCGTCGACAATTGCGATCGCGTCGGGGTTCAGGTCCACATTGCGGAAGAATCCCTCGTGGATAACCAGATCGCCCTGCGCCCGGTCATCTGGGCCGGTATTCGTGTGCTCTCTGACGGCTATCTGTTCCGGCGGTGTCGGTTCATTGAGCGTGAAGTTCCAATCGGCGTTATCGCCGACCAGGCGGTCAATCACGTCACGATGACGGGTGAACATCGCGTCCATAACGCCCGGAGGGAATGCCTGTTCTCGAACGTCCCAATTGGTCAGCAGGCCGCCGTCGAGTTCGACGACCTGTGCATCGAGGACGACCTGCGGTCCTTGAGACACAATCCATGTCGGCCGGCCAAACTCCTCGGTCACGCTGGGGCGGAACAACTCTCCGAGATCGAGACCACTTGTGTAGACGACCGGGGCGAGTAGTTGACCCCCGCGGTGGCGCCCCAGATCCCGCAACACATCAAGCCCTGGATATGCCGAATGCGACGCGTATGTGTGCAACCGACGTTGGAGATCGCGGATCAGTTCCAAGAAGTTCTGATGTGATCCATCCACTGCGAGCATGATGGAACTTGAGAAGTCACCGCTGAGTAGTTCGACATCGGAGTGAGTAGGTTCGCGGTCGAACAGCGGAACATTGAGTAGAAACTCTCGATCACGGGACCATCCGCTGACGATGTGTGCGAAAACCGCTGCCAAGACGACTGCCGGAGTAACCCCGTACCGATGTGATCGTTCGATCAGCGTCTGTTTCGCTGCCGCGTCGATCCAGTGATTGCAGCGGATGGTGTGATGCGGATTTTCACGTTCGTGTTCTGGCACGATGGGGAGTGTCGGGGGGTCGGGCAACTCGTCGAGATGTTCACTCCACCACTGTCGGTCCCGCTCACGTACCGCACCGGTGAGCGCAGGTTTGTCTGCTAGGTAGCGCCGATACGAGTAGTCGATGGGTGGTAGATATTCCTTGTTGCCACGGTAGATCTCGGCAAGGTCGGCCATCAGGATGCGATAGCTCAGAGCATCCGCAGCGAGCATGTCAATATCGACATGTAGCCGATGCTTCCCGTCCGGCAACAACGTCAGCGTGAAGTCCGCGACCTTTCCCACATCTGCGGGCATTCGCTGGTGAGTCTTTTTCTCGCGCAGGCACTCGAGTTCCAGGGCAACTGTGTCCGCATTTTTCTTGCGAAGGTCGACGACGGTGAAGATCTCGGACTCTGCGTGCGTCGGCACCCGTTGGTATCCGTCGTCATCGAACACCGAACGAAGCATCACATGACGCTCCACGAGAGCAGCAACTGCCGTACGCATGCGATCCGGGTCGACCGACTCTGACCCTGCGCCCGGGCCGTCGAACTCGGCGTAGAGGTGAGCTGCGACCCCGCCGAGCTTTTGGTCATCGCGGCGCCCGATCCAGTAGGCGTGTTGCATAGTCGCCAACTTGAATCGCTCGTGATCGTCGGCTGTGGGGGAGCTTTCGACGTCCGGGGTCGCGGAGTCGTCGGGGCGGGACGAGGTGTCGTCGGTGATGCGAACCCGCGACTGCAGTAGGTCGTGCCACGCCTTGATAGTGGGGTCGAGTGCGAAGTCGGCGAAGACCACTTCGATGCCATTACGTCGCAACTCGGCTGCCAAGTTGATCATCTGAATCGACTGCAAACCACACTCGATCAGGTTGTCCTCGAGCCCAACTTCGGCCACAGGCAAATCGAGCATTGCCGCAGCAGTCTCGCGTAGCTCGGTCAGAGTCGGCACGCTCACACTCATCGCTCCTCGTAGGCGGGGGTGGGCGCGGCGGTTGTCATGCAACTCGTCGCCGATCACCCACAGGGAAGGTCTTGACTCTTGGTTAGCAAAGCCTAAGCTCAGTCAACGTAGAGCGAACCGGACGGTCATGTCAACGGCTACGAGGTCAATAGCTTTCGTGTTCGTCGACCACAAACATGCGACGGAGGGGCAATCGAGTGAACGAGGCAGCGGCCAAATGGCCCGAAGATTTCGCTGAGCGATATCGGGCCGAGGGATATTGGCAAGGAACGACTTTCAGCGATTTCTTACGTGAACGAGCGCATAACTTCGGAGACACAACCGCCATCGTCGACGGCGTCAACCGCACAAGCTATGCGCAACTGAACCGCCAGGCCAGTGCGCTCGCGGGCGGGTTGCGCGAACTCGGCATTGAACAAGGTGACCGTGTCATCATTCAGCTGCCCAATTGCGGAGAGTTCGTCACCGTTTGGTTTGCGCTTCAGCGACTCGGCGCAATCCCGGTGCATGCTCAGCCCGGACATCGGCGTGCGGAGATCGCACATCTAGCACGAATGACCGAGGCCGTCGCCTACGTAACCACCGATCTGATCGGCGGATTCGACCACCGTGCGCTCGCCGCCGGGGTTGCGGATTCCTACCCGTCGATTCGAGCCGTTCTGGTGGTTGGCGATCTCGGCGAATACAGGGGGGATTCCCGATTTTTCTCTTTTGCCAGTGTCACCCACGGCGATGAGACCGGAGGCCTGACAGGTCACCTGGTGACAGGTTCGGTGTCCTCGTCCGATGTCGCTCTACTGCTGTTGTCGGGGGGTACGACCGGGATGCCCAAGCTGATCGCGCGCACGCATGACGACTATCTGTACAACTCGCGAGCCGCCGGCGAGAGGTCTCGACTGGACCCGTCGAGCATCTACCTCGCCGTACTGCCCATCGCATTCAACTTCACCTGGAACTGCCCAGGCATCCTCGGCACTTTCTACGCAGGCGGGACGGTCGTGTTATCCCAATCGCCTGATCCCGCGCACTGTTTCGAGCTGATCGAACGTGAACGGGTCACCATGACGGCGATCAATCCACAGTTGGCGCCTGCCTGGCTTGCCGAAAAGAGCTTCACTAACCGCGACTTGTCATCGTTGGAGATCCTCGAAATTGGTTCTGCGCGTTTGTCCGATCACACGGCCAGAGAGATCGTTGCGAACTTCGACTGCAAACTCCAGCAGATCCTCGGAATGTCTGAGGGGCTTTTCTGTGCCAACCATCTCGATGATGACGTCGATATCCTCTGCAGCGCACAGGGAGTCCCAGTGTCACCGGCCGACGAGGTCCGGGTCGTCGACGAGAACGGCCGCGAAGTTCCCAACGGTGAGGCCGGTGAATTGACCACTCGCGGGCCGTACACCCTGCGAGGCTATTGGGGTGCGGCGGAACTCAATGACACCGCGTTTACCCCAGACGGATTCTATCGGACCGGGGACCTTGTCCGACAAAGCGATTCGGGTCACCTCACGGTTGTCGGTCGCATCAAGGAACAAATCAACCGCGGCGGGGAAAAGATCGCCCCGGCCGAGGTCGAAGGCCACCTAATCGCGCACCCGACGATAGAGACCGTCGCTGTGATCGGACTACCCGATAACACGCTGGGCGAACGCACCGTGGCAGTCGTGGTCACCGACGGCAGGGCTGCGCCAACCCGTCGCGAACTCTCTGTGTTCCTCGCCGAAGCTGGGCTGGCGGCGTACAAGAGCCCGGATCGCGTGGTGCGCGTCGACACCATGCCGCTCACCCCACTCGGCAAGATCGACAAGGGCGCGGTCCGCCGGCTACTGGAAGCTGATACTGCGGCCGCAGTCGTGAGCCGATGACCGCGCCCCGGCTAGCGGACTTCCTCAGTAGATCGGCGCGCACGGCACCGACCAGGGCGGCCATCGTCGCCGACGGCAACTCCCTCAACTATGCCGAATTACTCCGGCGCGTCAGCGACGTAGCTGGTGCCCTCACCACTGGTGGAGTTGAGCGTGGGTGCCGTGTCGGCGTCTACTTGCCGCGATCGATCGACGCCATCGTGGTAGTTCACGCCGCAGTCCGAGTCGAGGCGGTCGTCGCACCACTTGACGTTCGAGATCCGGCCACGCGGACCGCGACCCTAGTGTCTGGCGCGGCCCTCGCCTGCATCGTCACTGATGCTGCCCATCTCCCGTCCCTGCGGGATGTGGGTGTCGACTGGCCCGCGGTCAAGGTTGGTTCACTCCTGTTGGCCGTCGACCCGGACGCCCCAGCCCCCGATGCCGAGGATGGATATCTACTTTTCACCTCCGGGAGCACAGGCGTCCCCAAGGGGGTGTTGCTGTCGACCGCCGCAGTCGCCAATTTCGCAGCAGCCGCCGTGGAGGCTTTCGGACTCACCTCGGTCGATCGAGTTGCCGCGCAGTCCGCACTGACATTCGATCTGAGCACGTTCGATATTTTCTCGGTAGCCGCCGCTGGTGCTGCTCACGTCCTAGTCCCCGACTTTCTCAAATCATTTCCTCAGGATCTCGTGGAATGGCTCGGGGACGAGCGGATCACCACGATATATGCGGTCCCCACGCTGTTGCGGTCAATCACCGATGCAATAGCCAGCCCCAGCGGCGTGCAGGCCGATGCGGGTCATACGGCGCTACCAGCGTTGCGCACCATCGCTTTTGCCGGAGAGCCGTACCCCGAGCGATCCCTCGCCGAACTGTTGACACTGTTCGGCACCGCACGACTGCTCAACCTCTACGGTCCCACCGAGACAAACGTGTGCACTATCGAGTTGATTGCTGCGAATTGGACTCCGGATCATCGACTGTCGATCGGGCTTCCCTGCGCTGGTCTGGACGTTTGCCTTGTTGACGACGACCTCACGCCCACTGACGGAAAAGGGGAACTGGTTGTCGCTGGACCGTCGCTACTTCGGGGGTATCTGATCGATGGGATTCTGCATGACCCAACCACCTCTATTATGTTCCCGGACAGGGTAACTCGCCGCTCCTATCGTACGGGCGATATCGCCTCGCGGGGCGCTGACGGGCGGTTCTACCTGCACGGCCGACGGGACGCCCAGATCAAGAGACGTGGCTATCGAATCGATTTGGCGGGAATCGACACCCTGGTCGGCGAGGTGAACGGGGTGCGCGCTTGTGTCACTGTTCCCACTGGACCCGATAACCAAGTGGTGCTGTTTGTTGAACCAACCAGTGACGGAGAGGTAACCGTGCTGTCCGATGTACGGACCGCCCTGCACCGATCGCTACCCGTGCCGCATTTGCCCGATCGAATCACCCTAATGACATCGATTCCACGGAATTCCCGAGGGAAGATCGACCTACACCAGGTCCGGTCCCTCGCTAACGACATCGACACCCAACGAGAGGACACCATCGCATGAGCTCTAACATCGACAGCCCCTCCGCTCCGAGCCTCGACGCAGTGTGCACCGTAATTGCCCAGGCCGTGAGGTCACCGGGAGCGGAGCCGACAGTTGTGGGCGCTGATACCGAACTGTTGCTCACCGGGCTCCTGGACTCGCTGACCGTGGTGAAGATCGTTGCGGAACTGGAGCGGCTGGTCGGTGGCGAACTGCCGCAAAGCCTTGCCGTGGCACGAAACTTCCGGACTCCTGCGAGTCTGCATGCGGCGCTGACTCGTGAACTGACGGAGAGCACACGATGACCCGGGGAACAGCAGTTGACGTGGACCATTCGGCGCTTACCCGCGAGACCGCCACTCTCGCTGCAAAACTCGCACCGGAGATCGCCGAGCTGCCCATTCGGGCAGCCTGGCGCCGACTGGTTGCGCTCCCCCCCGTCGCTGCGATGATGCGTGACTCCTTGCAAACTGAGCGCCCCCAAGGATCCATCATCGCCGCCGTCGCCGTCATCGAAGGGCTCGGCCGCGGGGGAATTGAACCGGGCCTGTGCTACGCGTTGACATCGCAGCTGTTCGGCATTCAATGGCCGCTCAGCAACCTCCGCGCGCTTACTGACGACCAACGCGCCGGAATCCTGGACGGTTCGATTATGCTGTGCCATGCCCTGACCGAAGAAACAGGGGGCAGTGACCCATTGTCGATGGGCACCAGTGCGGAGCCCCATACCAACGATACGTATGTACTCAGAGGCCGTAAGGCCTACGTCACGGCAGCACCAGTTGCTGACCTAGCCCTCGTATTTGCACGAACTAGTCCAGGCCGGCACCCTTTCGCGCTCACCGCGTTCCTGATTCCCACCGATACCGCCGGCATCGTCCGAAGCGAGCCTTTCGCTAAGCGAGCACTACCTGCGGTGCCGATGGGAGCACTCGACTTCACCGATGTGGTCGTTCGTGCGGATGAGACGGTAACCGCCGAGGGAGCTGGGCTCGCATTCCTATCTGTCACCACGACATGGGAGCGCGCGCTGTTGATGAGCTACGCCATCGGAGTTATGCATAACGTCCTCGACCGTGCCACTGCGTGGGTGACCACACGACGGCACTTCGACCGTCCGATGGGAGCCAGTCCGCTCACCGCGGCGCGCATTGCAGACATGGCGGTGTTGGCTCATCGCGTGCGAGCCTTGGTAACCAACATTGCGGCAAGACTCGACGCCGGAACCAGAGCCAGTGCGCTCACCACCGAGGCAGCGATGGTGAAGATCTCTTGTGCGCAGGACTTGCTGGAATTCGAGACCCTCGCCGGCCAATTATTCGGTGCCCGTTCGGTTATAGCCGATTCAGGTTTTGCTGTGGACCTGCCCGGAGCGCTCGCGTCGTCGATCTACGCGGGAAGCAACGATCTGCTGCGGATTGCCATTGCCCGAGAGCTGTCCTTACCGGTGGAGAACTGATATGCCGAACCCGACAGACTTGGAAGACCGTAGCAAGTCATCAGTCGAATCCGATAGCGGACTTCACGCCGCACGAGCACAGGTTGGGCGGATAGGTCCACGTCTGGCCGAACTCGCCGACGCTGTAGATCGCGGCCAGACCAATCCCAAAGCGGCGTACCAACTGATCGCAGAGACCGATTTGTCGGCTGTATTGGTACCCGTTGCAGATGGCGGATACGGGCTTGATTTCGCCGACTACACACTGTTGCTGGCCGACCTTGCCCGGTACAACGGGGCCGCCGCGCTGGGCTTCAATATGCACAACGTCGCGATAGGTAACCTCTTCGATTCGGAGGCGGGTGGTCTCTCTGCCGACTCCGCACGCTTCCACGACTGGGTCGTGAGCGAGGTAGTACGAGGTGCGCTTTTCGCGTCCGCATCTTCGGAACCGGGCAACGGAGCTCGTCTGCGAGGGCTGTCTACGACCTACCGGAGAGAGGGGGACAACTACGTCATCGACGGCCACAAGTCGTTCGTTTCGCTTGCCGGAGTTGCTGACTACTACGTTGTCTCGGCCAGGCCTGCCGACACCGACTCGGACTTCGAAGTATCGCATTTCGTCGTCAAAAAAGACGATCCGGGCGTGGAGTTCACGTCCGACTGGGGCGGCAGTGCGTTGCGCGGCACTTCGACAGCACAAATGCTGCTCAATGGAACCATCGTTCCGCAGGAACGGCTCTACCTCGGCGTCGAGGGGATGTCGCTGTTCAAGGCAATCCGCGATCCGCACTGGATGGCAGCAGGATACCTGGGGGCCTACCTGGGACTCGCCACCGCGATTGTCGATTTTGTCGCCGACCATCTAGCTCGCGATACCCGACGGCGCACCGACATCGCTCTCACACAACAATTCGGCACCATGATTGTCACGTTCGAAGCGACTCGATCGTTGGCGTATCGGGCAGCACAAGCAGTGGCCGAGCGTACCGAGGACGCGAACGCCATGATCTATGCCGCAAAGCACCATCTGGGTACCAGTGCACAAGCTCTCGCGAGCGATGCCGTCCAGGTGACAGGTTCGACGTCGATGGCCTTCACCGCGCCGATGCAGCGACTGCTCCGCGAAGTGCAGTTCTGCTCGATCATGCCAGCCACCCCGAGTGCCTGCCTCGACTACGTAGCGCGGGCGCGACTGGGAGACAACATGCTTGACGTGCGAACCCAGGCTTGGTGAGGTCTATGCCCACCATCGACCACCCGTACGGTGACATCGAGTATCAGCGCTATCCAGGTAATGAGGCGCTGCCTACAGCGGTGTTCCTGCATGAGGGCCTTGGTTCCATCGCGCAATGGGGACGACTCCCGGCGCTGTTCTCCAAGCTCACATCAATGCCTGCGCTTGTCTACTCCCGACACGGCTACGGAGGGTCTGGGGGAACACGAGAGCGCTCAGTCGACTATCTTCACCACGAAGCCCTTGAAGTCCTTCCCTCGGTGTTGGACGCGCTCTCGATCTCCCTTGGCCCGGTCCTTGTCGGACACAGCGACGGTGCCACCATCGCTGCAATCTATGCCGCTACGCACGCCGTGACCGCTGCGATATTAATCGCTCCCCACATAGTGGTCGAGGAATGCACCCTCGACGGAATTCGCACTGCCCAAGAGAGATTCGATGACAACATCGCGGCTTCGCTCGCCCCGTTCCACGACGACCCGGCAGAGTTGTTCGCTCATTGGGCTGATGTCTGGCTCTCCCCGCAATTTCGGAGCTTCGACGTGACCCCACTTCTGCCCTCGATCACTGACCCTGTGCTGGTTATGCAGGGGGAAGCGGACAACTTCGGTTCATTGCGTCAGGTGGATCTGGTGCAGCAGCACGTGAGCGGCCCGGTTCGGACCGTCGTCCTTGCAGGCATCGCACATCATCCGCACCTAGAAACCCTGGAGGAGACATCCGAACACCTCAGCAAGTTCGCCACGGAGGTAACCTCCGGACACGGATATCCATGTTGAGAAGATTCGACGCGGTTCCTATTGTGGACCGGACCGCCCTGCGTCGACTCAGCGCTCCCGCTGCCAGTTACACGCGTGTCGCGACAGTTCTGCAAGTTATCGCGTCCGCACTGTCGGTGGTACCCCTGTTCGGGATCTGGCTGATAGCCGATGCGGCGTTCGAGGCGCACTTCGCTGGCACCGAGGCAAGGGGCCGAATCTATATGGGTATCGGACTCGTGTGCGGAGCGGCGATCGTGGGGTTTCTCCTGACTTCGTGCGCATACTATGCGACCCACACTGCTGATCTGCGGGTGCGCCGGTCGGTTCGCAGTTCGGTCGCTGATCACCTCGGGCGACTCCCGTTGGGCTGGTTCGATTCCGGCGCTTCCGAAAAGGCGCTCGCGACGTTAGGAGAGGATGTCGAGGCCCTGCACTCAGCGGTCGCACACGGACGCCTAGAACTCATCCAATCTTTCGTAGCACCAGTCATTGCGGTGGCGTGGTTGCTGACTGTGGACTGGAGACTAACACTGATCATGCTGATTCCGATCGGAGTCCACTATATCGTTCAGCAACGAATCATTCTGCGGGCACAGTCTTTCCAAGCCCAACAGGGCGCTGCGATATCGGCTCTCGTGTCTGCTGCGAACGAGGAAATGCGTGACGCGGTCACCCTGCGAATCACAAGTGCTGCGACGACCGGTGCCACCCGACTGCTTACCGCGCAGAGGAAGCTCCACCAAATCATTGTTGACTCGCACCTGGAACAGGAGTCACGCGGATCCAAGATTGCGGCTCTCACAGACCCGGTTTTTGGGCTCTTTGTCGCGCTCTTTGCAGGGTATTGGCTCATACAGGACACCCCGAGACCGCCAACAGATCTAGTGCCGTTCGTCGTCGCATCCGTCATCGTGGCCGCGGCACCGTCTGCGATCACTCTGGCGCGCTGGGGTATTGTCTCGGCAGCAACGGCAGCTACCCGCATTGAAGGTATTCTTGCCGTGATCCCGCTCTCGGTTTCTGATCGTCCGCTCCGGCCAGCCGGCGATGAAATTCAGCTCACCTCAGTCACTTTCGGGTACGGGGTGGACCCGGTACTCTCCGATATCACGTTGGGGATAGAGCAGGGATCGTTCACGGCCATCGTCGGACCATCCGGATCGGGAAAATCCACTATCTGCTCGCTGATTGGCCGTCACCACGATGTCACACAAGGGCAAGTGACCATCGGCGGTGTCGATGTCCGAGAGATCGACCCCGCACATCTCAACCGCACAGTCGCGCTCTTGCCGCAACAGGCCGTACTGCTACGTACCACCGTGCGAGACAACATCCGACTCGCACACCCGGACTCCGACGATGCAGTGGTCGTCGCAGCAGCACGCACCGCCAACATTCACGACCGTATCCTGGCGCTGCCGCAAGGTTATGACACTGTGGTCGGCGACGACATCACTTTGTCCTCCGGGGAGTGCCAGCGCATTGCGATCGCGCGTGCGTTGGTGTCAAATCCGCGCATTCTGATACTCGACGAACCGACTGCACATGTCGATCCTGAATCGGCCATTGAAATCCACGCCGCGCTAGGCGAGATCGTCCGTGACCGCACCGTCATACTCATCGCACATCAACTCGACTCAGTCGTCGGCGCCGATCGAATTGTTGTGGTCGAAACCGGCAACATCACAGCCACAGGAACACATTCCGAATTGATCGAAACTCCGGGCGTATACCGAGAAATGTGGGAGGCTGCCCCGCAGCCGGGGAGGCAGCCAGCATGATTGGACAATTGCTTGCGGTTCTTGACCGCGACACCGTTCGCGGGTATCGCGCGCAGATCCGGCGCAGCGTGGCCTACGCCGTACTGGAAGGCCTGGCTGTAGGTCTCACATTGCCGACCCTAGCGGCCATCATCGGGGGTGATTCCGAAGCCTCCACACGATGGCTAATCTTGCTCGCTCTCGCCACCGCCTTGGCTCTCGCAGCGCACGCGTGGACCGTCCAGAAAGGCACGCGAGCAACATTCGATGCCATGGCGGCGGTCCAGGTTCTCGAAATCGAACACCTGCGCACACTCCCGCTCGATTGGTTCACTCCATCACGTAATGCCGAAGTTCTTACACTGTTGTGGCCCGGCGCTATCAGCACTACTCGAAACATTCTGCTGAACCTGGCCGCGCTTGCGCGCGGGATAGTCACTCCCGTGATAGTCGTCGTCTTCGCCGCGCTCGTCAGCCCCACAGCAGCTGTTGTCATGGGGATGTCAATCCCGTTGCTCTACCTTGTGCATCGTGTCACCACACGTCATCTAGAGGCTGCTGAGCACGTCGACCATGCGGCTAATACCGAAGCGACTGCGCGCATCATCGAGTACGCCGAATCGCAAACGACGTTGCGGTCCGCAGACCGGAACAACCTGGGGATGGCGCTACTGACCAGTGCGCTCGACGACCTCGACAAGACAGCTAGGCGTGGTGTCAGGTCGGAGATCGCGGCGCGGACGGGGTTTGGCACCGCCGTGAACATCGCAGTTGCTGCGATCGTCTTGGTAGTGGGGATCAGACTGCTCGATAACCCGACTGATATCGCCACCCTTATTGCGCTGTCAACGCTCGCGCTGCGGTTCGCCGAACCCGTCATGACTGTTGCCGCTGTCGCTCGCATGTTGCGCACTTCCTCTGCGACGGTGACACGTACGGTCGACTTTCTGACAACCCCCTCCCTGTCGGAACCCGTTGAGCCGCAAACTTTGCCGGAGGGAGAAGCGCTGTCGATACAAATCGATGATGTCGACGTCCGCTATGACAGCATTTCGGAACCGGCGCTGTCGGCGGTTAACTTCGATGTCCCCCTCGGATCAACGGTGGCGATAGTCGGCGCATCCGGCGCAGGCAAGAGCACACTGCTGCGACTGATTCCCCGCTTCGCCGACCCCACCACCGGGGCGGTACGGATTGGTGGAGTCGACGTACGCGATATCAGCAGCGCTGACTTGCACACCCGCATCGGCGTGATCATGCCGGAGGTCGTGTTGCTTGACAGAACCATCCGAGACAACGTCACCGCTAACCGGCCTGACGCAAACCAGGACGAACTTGATCGTGTGGCCACGCTGTCCGGTCTCGACGAAGTCATCGCACGCATACCGGGTGGGTGGAATGCCCAGGTCGGTCCGCGGGGCACCAACCTTTCGGGCGGCGAACGACAGCGGGTTCAGATCGCTCGAGTCGCGCTGCAGAACCCATCGATCGTAATCCTTGACGAAGCCACCGCTGCCCTCGATCCACTGTCCGAACGAATCGTTCAGAAGTGGGTGAGCAACCTTCACGGACGATGCACCGTCGTGATAGTCGCACACCGATTACACACGATCGCTACCGCCGATTACGTGGTCGTGCTGGAGGGCGGGGAAGTCATCGAATCAGGAACTCCCGCCGACCTCGCAGAGGCAGGAGGGCAATTCCACCGCATGATTAACACGCGGACCGACACTTCACAATGGCGATCAACGACTCAGGTTCGCCTCCCACACAAGGGAGGAGTGAGATGAGCGAAACATCCGAGCCCACCGCTAGCGACCAAGCCTCAAACATACGAACTCGATTCGACCGGAGACAGGTTCTTGTACTTACGGCCGTCCTCGCTGCAACCGCTATGTTCACGATCGATATGACAATCGTCACCGTGGCACTGCCTGCTATCGGGGAGGACCTTTCCGGCAGTTCTCTTGTCGGTCTGCAATGGGTCATAATCGGTTACACGGTCGCATTCGGCTCCCTGCTGCAGATCAGCGGATCGCTAACCGACGCTGTCGGAGTCAAGCGCATGTTCTTGTACGGGATCGCGGGGTTTGCGGTTGCCTCGCTCATCTGTGGCTTGGCCTCCACCATGCTCATGCTCAACATCGCTCGCGTGATCCAAGGTGTAGGTGCTGCAGTAATGTTTGCCAGCGTCGTGCCCCTGATTGCACGCACTTTCGCGGAAGACACCAGGGCCCGAGCCATCGGAATCTGGTCTGCCGTCCTCGGCGTTGCCGCCGTCCTGGCACCTGTCTTTGGCGGCTTCCTGGTCGATGCCGTCGGTTGGCGATCTATGTTCCTGATCAATATCCCCGTCGGAGTAGTCGCATTTTTCCTGGTGCGATCCTTGCTAGCGCCGGACAATAGGAACCATCGCACTGTCGTCGCAGCTTTCGATCTCGCCGGCGCGGTCCTGCTCGGGTCAGCTCTGCTCAGTATCAATTTGGGCCTGGCGAAAGCCCAGGAAACTGGCTGGAGCGAGCGCACCACCCTGACGGCCTTCGGGCTCGGAGCCCTGTTGCTGGTCGCTTTCGGATTTCGCGAACTCCGGGCACCGGCTCCGATCCTCGACCTGGCGCTGGTGCGGAATCGCACATTTGTCGGTGTATCTCTGCTCGCGCTTCTTAACAGGATCGCCACGGTCGGAGCCACCGTCTACCTGGTTATTCTGCTGCAGAGAGGTTTTGGATACAGCCCATCCCAGACTGGTCTTCTGTTGGTGCCGCTCGGTATAGCGGTCATGGCGGTGTCGCTATGGGCCGGCAACGCACAGTCCAGGTTTGATCCTCGAACTCTTCTTGGCGCGGGATTCGCATTGATGACCGCTGCATCAGTATTGCTGGCATGGCAAATTGGGCAGGAGAAAGACCCACGGTTGCTGCTCCCCGCTACCGTCATCTGGGGTATTGGCAGTGCCCTCGCTAACACCCCGCTCATGGCCGTTACCACTTCGGCAGTGCCGATCGAGCGGGTTGGCATGGCAACCGGCTTAGTCAACAGCTTCTTCCCCATCGGGGCGGGGTTGGGTACTGCAATTTTCGGGATTGTCTTCGCAGCTTCCGTTGGTGGTGATGCCGAGAGCCTCACCCGACTTGATCTAGCGTCAGCGAACGCAACGATCTACACGATTGTGGCTGCGCTCATGCTGGTTGCTGTGTTCATCTCATTCGGAGTCCTTACTCGACGTTCCTCTAGGTGAATCGAAGCCTCCTAACATCACTTTCCCGTATCCAACAGCTGGCCCAGCAGAGGAAACCGGCCTCCGTTTAGAAGTCCAGTGTCTGCGTGAGTTTCATGTCCGATATTGGACGCAGGAGGAAATTCACGATTCCTGGCACGCAGACACACCCCCCCGAGCAGGTCCTCGCGAAGGTCCGGCAAGGCCAGAAAATCCTTACGACGGCTACCCGATGATCGAAGTCGTCACGTAGTCAGCACTGCCGGCTGAGCCCGTAGTAGCGGCAGGTCACGGCTACGCTGCCACTGACTTCCTCGACCTGACGGAGCACAGCAAGTTTGTGTTTTGCCCGTCGCTTGAGCTCTCGTGGTGACATCCCAACCGCATGTGTGCAGGGTTGGTGCAGCGGGCGAAGTCGCATTGATGGCACAGCGCCGCGTCGTCGGTGTTGGACCCGCCCAACTTCGAGATGACGCCGTATTCGATCTGGTGCGCGAGCAAATGGGTCGTCACGGTCCCGCGGCGAGACGGCCCGCGCAGACTCGCCGCCCGGAACGAACCATGCCCGGTCGAGGACACCCACGCTTATCCAGGGCCAGCACTGATCCCCGGCAGCGGCGGTAGTGCTTGGTTTCGAAGCGAGAAACGACGGCGGGATCGTCGAGCCAGGAACGCCACAGACGTTCGGGAATGCGTACGGGTTGGGGCTGCCCGATCAACGTCATCTGGAATGCCGGTTGTACGGGAGTGTTGTCGGGTATACTGGGCAGCGGCGAGGGAGCATCGTTGACGAACGTCATCGCCTGCTCCTGACACTCGATCCGGACTGCTACCCGAGCTGACTGGAGGAGCATGCACCGACAGAATCATGTCTCGCAGTGGCACCGGAAGGACGCCGGTAACAGCTCCAGCGAGTGATATTGGCATCCAGCACACTCAGCCCCCCGCTCTGTCAGAGCGTGCGTCGCTGTGCCCCGAACGCGGTTGCCGCGAAGTTGCTCTGCCAGAATCAGGCAGATGACCGACAAAAACTGCAAAAGCGAAGACGGGACTGCAGTAGGTTCCCGCGTGCGACTCACGGTGTCAGACTCCGATGCCGGTGGCAGCCTGACATGCACGGGTGTGGTGATCGAGGACTACGAGGACATGATCATCGACCGCGGTTCGGTGGGGCGGGACTGGGCTCCGGTGCAGCGGTGGGCGATCGCACTCGATGATGGGCGTCTGATTTTTGCGAACGACGAAGACCTGACGCCCGCAGAATAGGGTTATCGGGAAGCCCGGAACGACATTGCGAAATCCCGGGTCAGGCAACTACGCCACACGCTGCTGCGTGAGGATGATCGGCGGCCGCCACTATCGCCTCAGGCGCCGCCGAGCACTGTTCAAATCAGATCGGACACGGTTGCCCTACCCGCGCTCAGCTCGTTCTTGATCAGTTTCGACCTCACGTCAACTGTCTCGTTGATCAGCGATACAAAGTACATGCTCGGTAATGTTCTCCTGACAAGAATGGTCCATGCAACGCCGTACACGCCCTGCGTTGGTACGTACCCGTTCTCGGCGTCCTCGTGTCTGCGTTCGGCCACGAGTTCGATCCGAGCCGCCTGGACACCTGAACGGAGTCGGAGGCGAAAGAAATGGTCCGACGCATGCGCGTCGGGGCATCTGCGTTGGCGGAATGTACAGGTAAAAGGCCAGGTAGGGTGTCTCTACGTCTGTGATCGGTTCGAGTGGCGCCGAGACACAAGGGGGCAGTCCGAACGCACGGATCGCTAGAGGTGCGCAACGTGCCGCTCCCGGAACGGGATGTTCTGTGGCGTTGACCGGCTAGCGCTGCGCGACCGACGACATCCACTGGCTCAGTGCCTGCGTGAACTGGCCTGAGAGGGGCACTGGCGCCATCGTGTCCCATTGCCCGGGTGCAAGTACACCGATGTCGCCGAGTCCGTGGTTCGCGGTCGTCAGCTGCAGGAAGGTGGTTGCTTCGGGTGAGGCTGCCGAGTGCAAACGGTGGACTTGGTCGCAGCTGACGTTGAGATCCTTCTCGGAGCACGTGATCAGGACAGGTGTGGAAGGCGACAGGGCTGCGGCGAGCTCGGCCGGATCGTAGCGGTCGGCCTCGGAGAGGAAGCGGGCGTTGGGGGGGACGAATCCGACAGTTTCGAGTAGCGGATCCTGGTCGGCGGGGATGGTGCCGCTCTCTCGTAGGGACTGCACTGTGCGAGCGAGACTGTCGCGTGTGGCGTCAGCGTCGGTCTCCGAGAGTTGCCCTCCCTGCACAGTGCGGTCGAGGCTTGCATTGATCTGGTGCGAGAGCAGATCAAGGTATCGCTGCGAGAGAGGTTGCAGCAGGCCGAGTCCCGCGAGCGGCAGCGCAGTGCGCTGTTGCAGGGTGAGTGCGGTCAGGGCGCCTTCGCTGTGCCCGAGTACGACCGTGCGCGTGGCAGGTGTGGAGGTGAGGTCGCCGAGCAAGTCGAGCGCGCTGTGAGCGTCTTCGACTTGCATGTCGAAGCCGTAGTCGAAAGCGTCCGGCGACTTACCTGAAAGGCCTGTGCGCCCGGATCCGAACTTGTCGAACCGAAGGCTCGGAATCCGCTGTGCTGCAAGTGCGTCTGCCACGTGCGCGAGAGTATTCGGGAAGACCGTCGCGTTCTCCTGATTGCCGTTGCGGTCGGTCGGACCGCTTCCCGGCAGAAGCAGCACAGCGAGATCAGCATGCTCGACGCCCGAGGGTGACCTCAGGCTCCCGTAAAACGTGATCCCGCGAGATTCGAAGGTCACCTCGCTGTCGATACCCGCGGGCGTCTCGATCGATCCCGTCGCCGACGAACCCGTAGGTAGCGCCGGAAGTGCCTGTGTTGCAGGAGCACCCATGATGGAAAGACTCGTCAGAAGGGCGAGTGAGGAGACAGCGATCGAGACGCGGCGGCAAACGGTGAACATGCTTTGTAACCGTACCGGTCGGCTTGGAGTTGTTGCCAACGTGGCCCCTGCGGGTTGTACCGGGCGGCTATGTTGTCGTGACGGCGAACAGGATCCGGTCCGGCTCGCGTTGCATACGGGTGATCGCGACGCGGCCCCCTATCCAAGCACCCAGTGCACCAATCGAAACGGCGACCGGGACGGCGCAGTAGTTCAGTGGGCTCGGTAGCAATGCTCCGAGTAGCACGCCGGGTGCTGTTGTCGCGGCGAAGATGACGATGCCGAGGATGATCAGTCCGAAGGACGAGCCGTTGAAGGACCCGCGGGTGTTGAAGGAGAACGTCTTCTTCATCTCCGGAACCGGGTAGGGGGCTTTGGCGGATATCGCCACTACCAATCCTGCGCCGACCCCGATCATCGAAATGCCGACGGCGATCGGCACGGCCAGTCGGTCGGTCCCGAGGTCCCCGAAGATCCGTACAGCAGCTGTTGCGACGACCACGAAGGGTGTCATCACGATTGCCCACGCGATCTGTCGGCCCCGGACGTCAGCGGCAGCGGCCTCGGGAATCATCACCAGATGCCACATCGATGCGCCGTCGAATCCGTACAGATTCGATCCCGCTGCCATCGCCAGGTAGATCAGGAACCAGGCACCCCATGCGGCGGAGAATGGAATCGATGACGAGATCAGCGGTCCGAAGCCGGAGACCAAGGTCATGATGGCAACGGAGAGCAGTTGCGTTCGTCGGCGCATGTCTCCGTGCCAGAGCGAAAGCTCGCGAGAGATCACGGAGCCCAGACGGGATGCGCGCCAACCGGTTCGAATGTCGCGGCCCTGGTTCTTCAATTGCAAGGAAGTCGCGCCCGCTGATTCTGCGACCTTCCCATTGAAGTAGCGAACGACCAGGTGTTGCCACGACCACAGCAGTGCCAGATCGACCAGCGCCAGCGCGAGGACCGCTCCGGCGGCTAGGAGCCAGGCGCCTCCTGCTGCTGCGTCGACGCTGGTGATTCCCCACGCGAACGGTATCGAATGCGCGACCGTGAGCGGCCACGTGACGTCGCCGCCGACGACCGTGTCGAGGCGGCTCTGGAGCGGAAATTGCAGCAGATACAGTCCGCCGAAGATCGCGCTGAAGGCCAACAACGCCAGTTCGCGACTGCGCCGGCTGTGGAGGAGCTGCGACATCGTCAGCATCGCGACCCGTGAGGTGCCGACCATTAACAGGACCGTTGTGGGCCAGGCGACAATGGCTAGCGGCAGTGCGGCAGGGTGGTGCGTTGCGGCATAGATTGGAATCGCTGCTGCAGCCAACGCGGTGATCGGCACGGTCATACCGACCAGCGACGTCGAGAACAGTGCTCTGGCGAGTCGGACGGGTTCCAGGGGGAGTATTTGGAAATGTCTGGGGTGAAGATTGTCGTCTGACAGACCAGACATGATCGGCATCAAGATCCACATCACGCCGATAGTCGACAGTGCGAGACTGGTTGTGCCGCTGACGAGTTCGGGATAATCACCGTTCGTTCCCGAAGCTCGCAGGCACAGTAGCGTTGCCCCAAGAACCCCGAACAGAGCTGCAATGACCTTGAGTACAGCTCTTCCGCCGGTGAACTGACGTTTGTAGAGGGTCACGCGCATTCGAAGGACAGTGCGCCACACAGAGGCCGACGTGTTCCAGTGTGTCGGTGAAAAGCTGGTGGTGGTCATGCGCGCATCCATGACAGCCCGTCGGGATTGGGACTGCGGCTACCGACAAGGCGAACGAATGCCTCGTCGAGTGTGTTGCCTGCGCGCACCTCGTCGACCGTTCCTGAGGCCACGACGCGACCGTCTG
>NZ_QAJJ01000028.1:125771-199633 GCF_003852455.1 Rhodococcus sp. KBW08 | reverse complement strand
AACGCCATGCAGAGGTGTTTCACCTGTAAGGCCATCGGTCCGGGAGGCAACTGTCCTGTCGCGTGCAGAGGGTGCATCGATCGAGGGTAACTGTCCCGAGTGCTCTGTACGGAGACCTTGCGGAGTCATGCAGGCTGCGTGCACCGAATGTCATTTGTAGGGGGCGGGTTGCGGCATGAATCGTTGGTTGGCAAGCGGAGCGGATGGCAGGAGTCGAACCTGCGTGGACGGTTTTGCAGACCGCTGCCTTGCCGCTCGGCCACACCCGCATTGATCCAATTATGTTCGTAGTGAACAACAATTGCCATGATTGTGATCAGAGTGAGTTGATCGCTGTGTGCCAGGCCCTTGGTATAGCAGTGAACTGCCGGGCTAGGAGCGCGAGAACACCGCGACCAGGAATTCGGAATTGTCCTTGAACGGGCGAAGATCCCACGTGGAGAGCAGCAGATCAACCTCGAGACCACTCGTGGTCGCGTCGGCGAGAAACTCGGGGAACTCGTAGCCACGTCCGGCCCCGAATCCGATGACCACTCGGCCGCTCGGAGCGAGATGACGAGCAAATCCTGCCAACACTGCCTGCCTGGTGGACGGGGCGAGAAATGCCATCACATTGCCTGCCGACACGATGACGTCGAAATCCGCCTCGACCCCGCGGGCGGGTAGATCGAGCTCGGCGAGGTCGCCGACAAGCCACGTCGGGCCCGGGTGGTCCTCCTCCGCGGCAGCAATGAGAACCGGGTCGACGTCTACTCCGACAACCACATGACCGACGTCGTGCAGATAACCGCCGAGTCGGCCCGGCCCGCACCCGGCATCGAGAACCCGGCCACTGCGTCCGAGCATCGCGTCGATCAAACGTGCTTCCCCGACAATGTCCTTGCCGTCCGCTCTCATCGAACGGAATCGCTCCACATACCGTGTGGAATGCGTCGAGTCGGCTGCAGTGATCTCTTCCCACTGGCTGGGGACGCGCTCGTTCGGGGCCTGTGCAGTCATTCTTCGAGGGTACCGACAGCTCACCGGGTGCCGACTACCGTCCCGTCTGCGGCGTATCCGACGAGGGTTGGACGCGGGAATGTGAGCGACAATGGAATCCACCCGTAGAAGCGGTCTTCGGCAAGAATTGTGGGATAGATATTGCCATCAGCGGTGTGAAGTTCGGCCCGAACGGCGCCCCCCGCGCCTGCGTCGTAGGTCGCCTCGTGCGGGCCAGCTTCGTAACCGGCTCCGCCCCCGAATGAATCTGCGCCGTACAAGTCGTCGTTCGATCTGCAGCCGTGTCCGAGGCTGGTGAATTTCGACGGTCCAATCTTGTCGACGTCGGCTGACGGCTCGAAAACCGGGGCGACGCACCTCCATCCGTCCTCGCCGTGGGCGACGAAGACGCTGAACAGGGATCCGTCAGGTCCGGGAATGGACCCGACCCGCTCGGCGGTGGACGGATCTATTCCGCCGTTGGTTCCCGGCATCGTCTGCCAACCGGAGTACATGTCGGTAAACGGTTTCGGCATCATCGCCGTGGCAGCGGCGCAGCCCACCACCACTGCTGCGCAGATCGCCGCGACGAGAACGAGGGCACCGACTTGGCGGCGTGGAGTTTTGGTTGCTCCAATGTTGTTTTCGGTAGCCATGATTCGGGTGCGTGCGGCATCCTGGACCTTCTCGGGCCAGAATTCTGTGGTAACCGCATCGGTCGGCCGCAGCATCTCGAGCGTGGTCAGAAGATCTTTGCTCATGGGGTACTCCCGTGTTCGGCGGCAGCGCAAGGTCGAGTGACGTTGATCGGGATCGCGGTGACGGATTCTGGTGTCAAACCGCTGCTCAATCGACGCCGAGCGCGAAAGAGACGAACGTGCATGGCTGGCACCGAACACCCGGCGACCCGCGCTGCTTCGGTGGCGGTCAATCCGTCCCAGGCAGTCAGGAGTAGAGCTTCACGCTCGATGACGGTGAGTGTTGCCAGTGCTTCGAGAAGTTCCGTGCGGTCGGTGACAGTGACGTCGGCGCCCGGCGTCGATGCCGCAATCTGCTCGATTCGTCGCATCTTCTCGGTGAGCGCATCATTGCGTCGAACGCTTCGACGGCTGTTGTTCACGGTGTTTCGAGCTACCACCAACAGCCAGGGCAGAGCCTGCTCGGGCACTTCGTCCAAGCGTCGCCAGGCAACGAGGAACGTCTCGGAGACAACTTCCTGTGCGCTGTGATGATCGACGTGGCGGCAGGTATACGCGAACACCCGACCGGCGTAGTCGTCCCACAAGGCGGTGAAACGCTCTTCGTCGCTCGGTGGCGGCCTGTCCTCGGTTTTCGGCGTCATGTGAAGAGATGTCCGGCTGGTCGCTGATCCTTACAGCGTGGGCGTCAGTAGACGGTTTGCCGTGCTACTCCGTCCGAGGATTCCGACTGTCAGAAGCAACAACGCCAGGATGTACAGCGTCATGATCCAGATGCCGGCAGCGGCAGGCTGCCATTTGTTCGCCTGACCGAGCAGGATGAGGGCGTCAGAGGCGAGGAACAGTGCGCCGCCGATACCGGTGATCGTGTTGTACGCCAGTGCGGTAGATGCGGTTCCCACCAGGATTGCGGCGTACACGGGGACGGCAATTCGAAGTGCCGGTTCGAGCCCGGTCCAGGCATACGACACAAGAGCGATCCCGGCGACGGTGTAGGAGCACAGAAACCATGGCCGCCTTCGCATCTCCCGAAAAGCGCCGTGCGAGAGAAAGAATCGGATGAAACAGAGGTGACCGATCGCGAAGGCTGCCATCCCGATGACGAATGTGGAGTCCCAGATCAGGAACAGGTCTCCGAAAGCGCAGGCAATCAAGGCAGCAGCAACAATTCTCGGTCCACGATGACCGACAACCCAGGCAGCCAGAATCGGCGCGAGCATGACCTTGGTGATCCCGTCCCAGGGCTCAGCATCAGCGGCATTCAGGATCAGATGAATAATCGCTACCGCGGAAAACCCTACGAACCAGGGCGACCGGATGATGCTGGTCAGTCCGGCAGAACGATCGGATTCACGCATCGCCTCAGTGTACGAAGTCCGCTGCACGCTCGGCGAGGTCGAGCGCCGGCTGGGGGAGTATGCCGAGGATGAGCGTGACACCGGCGCCGAGGCCGATCACACTGCTGGTCAGCGCACTCGGCACCATGACGGTCGGAGCGTCCGCGGCCGATTCGGTGAAGAACATCAACACGATCACTCGCACGTAGAAGTACGCGGCGATTGCGCTGCACAGGACGCCGACGATCACCAGAGGTGCGGCGCCACCCTCGGCAGCCGCGCTGAACACCGCGAACTTTCCGATGAACCCACTGGTCAACGGAATCCCGGCGAAAGCCAACAGGAACAGCGCAAACACGACCCCGACCAGTGGTGAGCGCCGGCCCAATCCGGCCCAGCGCGTCAGCGTCGCGACCTCACCGTCTGCGTCCCGAACCAGACTCACGACGGCGAACGCGCCCACTGTGCTGAATCCGTAAGCCAGAAGATAGAACATCGCCGACGCGAGGCCGGCGTCCGAATCCGCAACCACTGCGGTCAGAATGAATCCGGTGTGTGCGATGGCCGAATACGCCAGCATCCGCTTCATATCGGTCTGCGTCACGGCGACGATCGATCCGACAACCATCGTGAGAATCGCGACCGCCCACATCAGCGGACGCCAGTTCACGTATTCGTTGGGCAGGGCTACGTAGAAGACACGAAGGATGGCGCCGAATGCGGCGATCTTGGTCGCCGTCGCCATGAAACTGGTGATCGGCGTCGGCGCCCCTTGATAGACGTCGGGAATCCACGAATGGAACGGCACGGCACCCACTTTGAACAGCAATCCCACCGCCACGAGTGCTGTCCCGAGCCACAGGAAGGCATCGGTCCCCGACCCGATGCGTGCTGCGTCGGCGATACCGGAGAGAGTGACCGTCCCGGCATAGCCGTACAGCAACGCGATTCCGAAAACGAAGAACGCCGACGAAAATGCCCCGAGCAGAAAGTACTTGAGCGCAGCTTCCTGGGAGAGTAGGCGACGTCGACGTGCCAGCCCGCACAGGAGGTAGAGAGGCAGTGAGAACACCTCGAGCGCAACGAACATCGTCAGCAGATCGTTCGACGCGGGAAAAAGGAGCATGCCGCCGACCGCGAAGAGGGTGAGCGGAAAGACTTCGGTCTGGGCGATACCGACCTTGACTGCTTCTTGTTCCGCAACGCTTCCCGGGACGCTCGACGCTTGAGGAGTGAAACTGCCGAGCGCGTCGTGTTGCGCGATCACCTCGGCGGTGTTGCCCGATCCACGTTCGGCGATCAGCAGTACTGCGGGGATCGACACGAGAAGGATGGTCGCCTGCAGGAAGAGCGTCGGACCGTCGACCGCTACCGAACCCATCATCGCCGTCGACCGCGTACCGGCCAGCAGAAGCACTGCCACGAATGCGGCCGCCAAACCTGCGACACCGAGGACGAGTTGCACGGGGTATCGAATACGCCTGGGCGCGAACGCTTCGATGAGTACCCCGAGCACCGCCACACCGAACACGATCAACATCGGCGAGAGCAGGCTGTATTCGATACTGGGTGACGCCGTACCGGCTGAACCGAGAACGGTCACGTCGGTGAAGGAACTCATTTGTGGGCACCTCCTTCGTGGTCGGCGACAAGCGGTGTCGGCGCCTCGTCGACGACCGTGTGGCTCACTGCAGGAGTGATGACGTCCAAGGCAGGCTTGGGGTAGATGCCGAGAAGCAGCAGGAGAGCGATCAGAGGGGCGACCACCACGAGCTCACGTCGCGCGAGGTCGCGGATCGTTCCCTGCCCTTCCTTCACTGGTCCGCCCATCATTCGCTGATAGAGCCAGAGTATGTAGATCGCGGACAGCACGAGCGCAGCAGTCGCCGCGATGGCAGCGACGTGATAGCGCGAGTACGTTCCGACGAGCACCAGGAATTCACTGATGAACGGAGCCAGACCCGGCAGCGACAGCGTTGCCAGGCCCGCAACGAGGAAGGTCCCGGCCAGGACGGGTGCGACTTTCTGAACGCCGCCGTAGGCTGCGATCGATCGCGTACCCCGCTGTGAGACCAGGAATCCCGCGATCAAGAACAGTGCCGCCGTCGAGACACCGTGGTTGACCATGTACAGCGCGGAACCGGCCTGGCTCTGGCTGGTCATCGCGAAGATACCGAGAATGATGAAGCCGAAGTGTGAAATCGACGTGTAGGCGATCAGGCGCATGACGTCTGTCTGCGCGATAGCCAGTATCGCGCCGTAGACGATACCGATCACAGCTAGCGTGATGATCCACGGTGCAAAAGTCGACGACGACTCCGGGAACAGTTGCAGGCAGTAGCGAATCATCGCGAACGTGCCCACCTTGTCCACGACCGCCATCATCAACACCGCTGTCGACGGAGTCGATTCCACCGCGGAGTCCGGCAACCAACTGTGTAGCGGCCAGAGCGGTGCTTTCACCGCGAACGCGAACATGAATCCGAGGAACAATGCGTTGAGCACCCCGGGTCCCACACCGAGTTCACCGCTGTTTGCCGCTGAGGCGATCGCCCGGAAATCGAAAGTGCCGCTGGTGAAGGGACTCTCGTCGCGGGTGGTGACCACGTACAGGCCGATGACCGCAGCGAGCATGACCAGGCCGCCGAGGAGGTTGTAGAGCAGAAACTTCACCGCAGCGCGAGATCTACCCACTCCACCGAACCCGCCGATGAGGAAATACATCGGTATCAGCATCGCCTCGAAAAAGATGTAGAACAGGAGAATGTCCAAGGCGCTGAACGAAATCATCACCATGGACTCGACAACAAGGATCAGAGCGAAATAGGTGTGCGGCATCCGTTTGGGTGATGCCGGGTCTGCAGGGACGTCGTTCCAGCCGGCGATCAGAAGCAGTGGGACCAGCACGGCGGTCAGGAGAACCAGAACGAGGGCGATGCCGTCGAGTCCGAGTGTGTAGGTCGTACCGAATGCCGGTATCCAGCTGTGACTTTCGACGAACTGAAACTGCTCGCCGCCGCGGTCGAACGCAACTCCGAGCCCGGCGGCGACCACCAGAACCACCACGGAGACAGAGAACGCGAGGGACTTCGCAAATTGGTACGACCGTGCCGGCAGAGCGAGGACAACACCAGCTCCGATGAGCGGAAGCAGCCAGAGCACCGTCAAGGCGGGGAAGCCGGCATTGGTCACAGAGTCGCTCACCGCTGCTTCGATCACCACAGTTTCGATCACCACAGTGTCACCGCCATCATTGTCGCGACCACGAGTGTTGCTCCGACAAACATCACCAGCGCGTACGAACGAACGAACCCGGTCTGCAATCTCCGCGTGAGCGCGGACAACCCGGTGACGACCACCGCAAAGCTGCCTACGACGCCGCCGATTCCCTTGGTGTCGACCACTTCCAACGACTTGGTGAGTTGTTGTCCCGGCTTCATGAACACCGTCTCGTTGAAGGCGTCACCGTACAGATCGTGGCGAGCCGCAACGGTCAACGGTGAAACCGGAGTCGGTGCCACCAGTGGAATCTCCCGGGTGGCGTACTCGCGATAAGCAATCGCGATGCCGGCGGCAACTGCGAGCAGTGCCAGCGCGGTGATCGACCATGCGGGTATCGGCGGTTCGACGTGATGGGAGCCGACAACCGGTTCGAGCCAGTTCTGCAAGCTGGACCCGATGGTCAGGAGCAGGCCGGCGCCGACGGACCCCACCGCCAAGATGATCATCGGTGACGTCATCACCGCCGGAGATTCGTGAGGTTTCTGGTTCTCCCAGCGGGCCTTCCCGAAGAAGGTCATCAGCATCACGCGGGTCATGTAGAAGGCAGTGAGCGCCGCACCCAAGAGCGTGACAATGCCCAGCACCACCCCCTTGACGCCACCCTCGCCGATTGCAACCTCGATGATCTTGTCCTTGGAGAAGAACCCGGCAAACGGCGGAACACCGATGATGGCAAGGTAACCGAGCCCGAACGTGACAAAAGTCAGTGGCATGAACGCTCGGAGTCCGCCGTAGCGCCGCATGTCGGTTTCGTCGTTCATCGCGTGCATCACGGAGCCTGCGCCGAGGAACAGGCCCGCCTTGAAGAATCCGTGGGTGATCAGATGAAGGATTGCGAAGGCGTATCCGGCTGGTCCGAGTCCCGCGGCCAGGACCATGTAACCGATCTGACTCATGGTCGACGCCGCGAGGGCCTTCTTGATGTCGTCCTTCGCGCAGCCGATGACTGCACCGAACAAGAGCGTCACCGCACCGACGATGACAACCACGAGCTGAGCGTCGGGTGCGAGATCGAAGATCGGATTGGAGCGCACGATCAGGTACACACCGGCAGTGACCATCGTGGCAGCATGAATAAGGGCCGATACGGGGGTGGGGCCCTCCATTGCGTCGCCGAGCCACGACTGCAGCGGCACCTGGGCGGACTTCGCGCACGCAGCGAGGAGGAGCATGAGACCGATCGCCGTCAGGACACCTTCGCTTGCGCCGGACGCGTCGGCGAAGACGTTGCTGAACGCGAGCGAGCCGAAGGTGCTGAACATCAACATCATTGCGATCATCAATCCGATGTCGCCCACCCGATTGACGACAAAAGCCTTTTTGGCCGCCGTCGCCGCCGACGGCTTGTGCTGCCAGAATCCGATGAGCAGGTATGACGCCAAACCGACGCCTTCCCAGCCGACGTAGAGTCCGAGGAAGTTGTCGGCGAGCACGAGGAGCAGCATCGCAGCGAGGAAAAGATTGTGGTACGCGAAGAACTTTCGACGCTCGGGGTCGTGCGCCATGTAGCCGACCGAGTAGATGTGGATCAGTGAACCTACACCGGTGATGAGCAGAACGAAACACATCGACAGTTGGTCCAGCTGCAGTCCGAACTCGACCTGAAGACTGTCGACCGGGACCCAATTGAACAGGTGCTCGGTGACGGTGCGGTCGGCGGTGTCGCGGCCGAGCATGGCGATGAAAAACACCACTGCGACGACAAACGACGCGAGAGCCATGACGCAGGCGAGTAGGTGACCCCACGCGTTCGTGCGACGACCGGCCAGCAAAAGGACAGCGGCGCCGCACAGCGGCAGAGCGGGGAGCAACCAGATGGCGGACGTGATTCCTCCTGACATGTCAGTACTTCAGCAGGTCTGCGTCGTCGACGGATACAGAACGCCGAGATCGGAAGATGATCATGATGATTGCCAGACCGACGACTACTTCGGCCGCAGCGACCACCATCGTGAAGAAGGCGAAGATCTGGCCGTCCAGATTGCCGTGCATGCGCGCGAAGGTCACGAACGCCAGGTTGGCGGCGTTGAGCATCAATTCGATACACATGAACACCACGATGGCGTTGCGGCGCAGGAGGACTCCCGCGGCCCCGATGGTGAACAACAGGACGGATAGGTACAGGTAGTTCTCGGGATTCATCGCTGAGACTCCTCACCGGTACTCGGATCCGGGGATCGCGGAGTGAGCGCGCTGCTGACAGAAAGGGCCGAGAACGATCCGTCCGGCAACAAGGCCGGCATGTCCACCGCGTTGTGACGTGCGTACACACCGGGACTCGGGAGTGGAGTGGCGGAGCCCTTTTCGGGATTGCTCTCATCACTGCCCAGGTACGTGAACCGTTGCTGCGAGAGTTCGCGTTGGCTGAGCGTGGCTCCGATCTTCTCCCGGTGCGCGAGCATCATGGCGCCCAGTGTCGCCGTGATCAGTAGTGCTCCGGTCAGTTCGAAGGCCCAGACGTAGCGGATGAAGATGAGATCGGCGAGAGCGTCGATGTTGCCCTGGTCGAGTCCGGTGAAACCGGTGAAGCCCGAGATCGACGCATTTCCGAGTCCGCCGATGAGCAGCAACCCGAAGCCGACGCCGATCACGATCGCGCTGACTCGTTGTCCCCGTAGTGTTTCGACCAAGGAGTCCGAAGAATCGACGCCCACGAGCATTAGGACGAACAAGAACAACATCATCACCGCGCCGGTGTAGACGACGATCTGGACGACACCCAGGAACAGCGCGCCCTGCACGATGTAGAACACGGCCAGGATGATCATCGTCATCGCGAGGAAGAGCGCAGAGTAGACGGCCTTGGGGGCGGCGACGACACCCAAAGCGCTGATCACCGTAAGGGTTCCGAGGATCCAGAATTGCACCGCCTCGCCGGTGGAGGTCGATGTCATCGTTCCCTCCGCCAGGATCGTGGTCGTGACCGCCCCGATCATTTCTCGGCCTCCGGGTTCGGCTCTTGCTCGGGTGCCGCTCGTTCGGGTGCTGCTGCGATGTCGCCGCGGTAGTAGTCGTCCTGAGTTGTGCCGGGACGCAGCGCGTGTGGTGGCGCTGCCATGTCGGGTTTCAGGGGCGCGAGCAGTTGGTCTTTCTCGTAGATCAACCCAGCTCGGTTATCGTCGGCCATTTCGTATTCGTTGGTCATCGTGAGGGCCCGAGTGGGGCAGGCCTCGACGCAGAGGCCGCAGCCGATGCACCGCAGGTAGTTGATCTGATACACCTGCCCGTAGCGCTCACCGGGGGAGAACCGTTCTTCTTCGGTGTTGTCAGCGCCCTCGACGTAGATCGCATCGGCGGGGCAGGCCCAGGCACACAGCTCGCAACCGATGCACTTCTCGAGTCCGTCCGCATACCGGTTGAGTTGATGGCGACCGTGGTATCCGGGCGCGGTGGGGCGCTTCTCCTCCGGATAGAACTCGGTCTCGGGTTTCTTGAACATGGTCGAGAGCGTCACTCCGAAACCCGCGATAGGTCCGAGGAAATCAGGCATGGGAGTCCTCCGATGTGTCGGAAACATCTGTGCGCCGCGGCGGTGGCACGTTCTGACCCGGCAGTTTTCGGGCCGGCAGTGATTGACCTGGGAGCGGTGGAACCGGGAAGCCACCCGACAGACCATCGAAAGGCAGGAGCTCCGAATCGGGCACCGACGAGGCAGTTCGGCGTCGGCCGCGGTAAGTCCCGGCCAACACCGCCAAAAGTCCAGCTCCGAGAACCAGTGCGACGCCGAGGAGTACGAGCCACGTGTTGTAGCCCTCGTTGCGGAACGCACGAACGGTCGCGATCACCATCACCCACACCAAGGCTGCGGGGATCAGAATCTTCCAGCCGAGATTCATGAACTGGTCGTAGCGCAACCGCGGAAGGGTGCTGCGCAACCAGATGAAGACGAAGAGGAAGCCCCACACTTTGGCGACGAACCACAGCACGGGCCACCAACCGGAATTTGCGCCGTCCCACAGGTTGAACGGGAACGGTGCGTGCCACCCGCCCAGAAACAGCGTCGTGGCCAGAGCGGACACCGTCACCATGTTCACGTACTCGGCCAGCATGAACATCGCGAATTTGAGTGAGGAGTACTCGGTGTGGAACCCGCCAACCAGCTCACCTTCGGCCTCGGGAAGGTCGAAAGGGGCTCGGTTGGTTTCGCCGACCATCGCTGTCACGTAGATCAGGAATGAGGGCAGCAGAAGAAAGATGTACCAGGCACCCTGTTGGGCGCTGACGATGCCGGACGTGGACATCGTTCCGGCGTAGAGGAAGACGGCGGCAAAGGACAACCCCATCGCCACCTCGTAGGAGATGACCTGCGCGGTCGATCGAAGTGCGCCCAGTAGTGGATACGTCGATCCCGAAGACCAGCCGGCAAGCACGATGCCGTACACACCGATCGAGGTCACGGCCAGGATGTAGAGAACGCCGACCGGCAGATCGGTCAGTTGCAGAGGTGACCGGGTTCCGAAGATCGACACCTGCGGACCGAACGGAATGACGGCAAACGCCATGAACGCCGGGACGACCGCGATCACGGGCGCGAGCAGATAAATCGGCTTGTCGGCGCCGGTCGGCGTGATGCCTTCCTTGAGGGCGAGCTTGATTCCGTCAGCGAGACTCTGGAGCATTCCGCGGGGGCCGACGCGGTTCGGTCCGACACGCATCTGCATGCGCGCCATCACTTTTCGTTCCGCGTAAATCGCCACCAGCGGGGTGAGTACGAGGAACACGAAGATGGCGAGCGCCTTGCCGATCACCAACCACCATGGGTCGTGCCCGAACGCCGACAGGTCGACCGGCGCAGCGACGCTCTCGTACTCGTGGGCGGTCATTGCGTTCCCGCCTTCGCGATCTTCACGACAGATCCCGCGGTGGCGCAGAGTGTTTCGTAGACGGTGCTACCCGGTGAATTGAGCGGCAACCAGACAGTTCGAGGTGGTAGTTCGGTGATTTCCAACGGCAAAGTGACGGTGCCGGATTCAGTCGACACGGCAACCTGATCACCGTTATCGGCTTCGATCTCGGCGGCGGTCTCGGCCGACAAACGCACGAGGGGGGATCGAGCAGTACCGGCCAGGTTGGGTTCGCCGTCCTGCAAACGACCATTGTCGAGCAACATCCGCCAACTCGACAACACCGCTTCGCCTTGCGCCGGTGACGGCGCGGTTGCTGCCGGTACCTGGGGTGGGGTGGGGCGCGATCCGGACCATGCTCCGAGGCGGTGTATCTCCGCGCGCGCAGAAGCTGCGTCGGGCAGGCCAAGATCGATACCCATCTCGGCTGCGATCGCGTGGAGAACGCGCTGATCGGGCATTACGCCTGTTGTTCTCAATGCCGTGTCGAACACACGCTCGCGGCCTTCCCAGTCGAGGAAGGTTCCGGGCTTCTCGGCGACCGGTGCCACCGGGAAGACGACGTCGGCGAGTTCGGTGACTTCGCTGTGACGGATTTCCAAGCTCACCACGAATCCGGCGGCTTCGATCGCGGCGCGTGCCTTCGCCGGGTTCGGTAGGTCACTCAACTCGACGCCGCCGATCAGTAGCGCAGCAGTCGTCTGCCCCGAATCCAGGAGGCTCGTGGTATCGCGACCGTCGGACGTCGGGATGGGGGCGTCCCACACCGATTCCACCTCTCGACGTGCCATCGCGTCCGCAACGAGGCGTCCACCGGGAAGCAGTCCCGGTAGCGCGCCGGCCTCGACGGCGCCGCGATCACCAGCGCGGCGGGGGACCCAAGCCAGAGAAGCTCCCGTCGCTTCGGCGAGACGGACCGCGGCCGAGAAGCCGCCCGCCACCTCACCGAGTCGTTCGCCCAACAGGATCACCGCACCGGGCCGTCGGAGAAGCTGTCCCTCCGCACTTTCCAGGCGGGCCAACGAATCCATCAGAGCTGCTTCACTTCCGGGAACGGTCCGAAGCAAAGTGCCGCCCATCTTCTGCAGGCCCCGAGTAGCGAATGGCGCGCAGGAGAGCACGGTTGTCTTGCCGAAACGAGCGGCTTTGCGTAGCCGCAGAAAGACGATCGGTGACTCCTCCTCGGGCTCGAGAGCTACCAGCAATGCAGTCGGGGCAGATTCGAGATCCTGGTACGTCACCGACTCTTCGAGCGTGCGGCCCGCGACGTGAGCTGAGAGGAAACCGCTCTCTTCGGCCGAATGAGCACGGATTCGGAAGTCGATGTTGTTGGTAGTGAGGGCAACTCGCGCGAACTTGCTGTAGGCGTAGGCGTCCTCCCTGGTCGAGCGCCCACCGACGAGTACGCCTGCGTCACCGCGGGCCTGCGCGAAGGATCGCGCAACGAGGTCGAGTGCCATGGGCCACGACGCCGGAATCAATTCGCCGTCAGCGTTGCGGATGAGGGGAGTGGTGATCCGGTCACCTTGGGTCGTGTACGTGAAAGCGAAACGGCCCTTGTCGCAGTTCCACTCCTCGTTGACGTCGGGGTCGTCGCCGGCGAGGCGACGAAGAACCTTGCCGCGACGGTGGTCGGTGCGCTGGGCACATCCGTCGGCGCAGTGTTCACACACGCTGGGGCTGGACACCAGATCGAACGGTCGCGCCCGGAATCGGTATGCCGTACTGGTGAGCGCACCGACCGGGCAAACCTGGATGGTGTTGCCCGAGAAGTAGGACTCGAAGGGCTCGTTGGCGTAGATCCCGACCTGTTGAAGCGCGCCGCGCTCGAGGAGTTCGATGAACGGGTCGCCGGCGATCTGACTCGAGAATCGCGTGCATCTGGCGCACAGGACACAACGCTCGCGGTCGAGGAGGATCTCGGACGAGAGGGGGATGGGCTTGGGGTAGGTTCTTTTCTCCTCGCCGAACCGGGATTCGGTGCGACCGGTCGACATCGCCTGGTTCTGGAGCGGACACTCGCCGCCCTTGTCGCACACGGGGCAGTCCAGAGGGTGGTTGATGAGCAGGAGTTCCATCACCCCGCGTTGGGCCTTCTCGGCCACAGGCGACGTGAGCTGTGTGGTGACCACCATTCCGTCCGCAACCGGTGTCGTGCAGGACGCCACCGGCTTGCGCTGACCTTCGACTTCCACGATGCACTGACGGCAAGCACCGACCGGATCCAGAAGGGGATGATCGCAGAACCGCGGAATCTGGGTGCCGATCATTTCCGCAGCGCGAATGATCAACGTGCCCTTGGGTACCTGGAGTTCGCGGCCGTCGACGGTGAGAGTGACGAGATCGGTCGGCGGTGCCGCATCGGCTCCGGTGGTGGCATTCGTGGTGGCGTCGGCTGCAGTCATGAGACGAACGCTCCTGTCGCGAGTACGGACCGGCGAGGATCGAACGGGCATCCGTTGCCGTCGAAATGCGCTACGTATTCCTCACGGAAGTACTTCAGGGAGGACATGATCGGGCTGGTCGCTCCGTCACCCAACGCACAGAAGGACTTTCCGAGGATCGTGTCGGAGATGTCGAGAAGTTTGGTGAGATCGGCTTCGGTTCCTGTTCCACCTTCGAGTCGCCGCAGGATCTGCACCAGCCAGTACGTACCTTCGCGGCACGGCGTGCACTTGCCGCAGGATTCGTGGGCGTAGAACTCGGTCCATCGCAACACTGCGCGCACGATGCAGGTTGTGTCGTCGAATATCTGCAGTGCCTTGGTGCCCAGCATCGATCCCGCGGCGCCGACGCCCTCGTAGTCGAGTGGTACATCGAGATGTTCCTCGGTGAAGATCGGCGTCGACGATCCGCCGGGAGTCCAGAATTTGAGTGTGTGTCCAGCGCGAACCCCGCCTGCGTATTCGAGCAGCTCGCGCAGAGTGATCCCGAGTTCAGCCTCGTACTGGCCGGGCGTGGTGACATGGCCCGAGAGCGAATACAGCGTGAATCCCGGTGACTTCTCAGATCCCATCGACCGGAACCACTCCGGGCCGCCCAGGACGATCGACGGAACACTCGCGATGGACTCGACGTTGTTGACCACGGTCGGGCAGGCATAGAGACCGGCGACAGCGGGGAACGGCGGCCGCAGTCGAGGCTGACCGCGTCGTCCCTCCAACGAATCGAGGAGGGCCGTCTCTTCCCCGCAGATATAGGCGCCGGCTCCGGCATGGACGACGAGATCCAGATCGAAACCCGAACCGAGAACGTTGCGGCCCAGATATCCGGCCGCGTAAGCCTCGGCGACGGCGGTCTGCAGGCGTCGCAGAACCGGGACAACCTCGCCTCTGACGTAGATGAACGCCTTCGCTGCTCGAATTGCGTACGCCGCGATGATGACGCCCTCCACCAACGTGTGGGGAGTCGCCATCATCAAGGGCATGTCCTTGCATGTGCCCGGCTCGGACTCGTCGGCGTTGACGACGAGGTAATGCGGCTTTCCGTCTCCGGGCTTGTCTGCAGAGGTCTGCGGGATGAAGCTCCACTTGAGGCCTGTCGGGAACCCGGCGCCGCCGCGCCCCCGAAGGCCCGCGTCCTTGACCGTCTCGATCACGGCATCGGGGGAGCCGTCGAGCGCTTTGCGTAGGGCCTGATAACCGTCGTGACGTAGGTAGCTGTCGAGGGTCCACGAATTCGGTTGATCCCAATAGCGACTCAGGACGGGGGCGAGTGTCATGTCACTTCCCTTCGCCGGGAGTGTCGGCCGCGGAGGCCGAGCCGGGTGGGTTGTCGTCGTGAGATCGGCTGATACGTAGTCCGGCAAGAGTTGCCCCGCCGATGGTTTGTGCTTCGGCTGCTTCGATTCTCGTATCCGGGAAACCGGCCAAGGTGCGCGCGGTCTGTCGGAACGAACACAGTGTGGCACCGCGACTGGGAGTCACGCGTTCTCCGGCGCGGAGCGCATCGACAAGTGAGCGCGCCGATTCCGGAGTCTGGTTGTCGAAGAACTCCCAGTTGATCATCACGACGGGGGCGTAGTCGCACGCCGCATTGCACTCGATGTGTTCGAGGGTGATCTTGCCGTCGGACGTCGAGATGGATTGTCCGCCTTCGTCTCTGGAGCCTGTCGAGCCCAGGTGCTCTTCGAGTGCCGCGAGGATGTCGTCTCCGCCCATGATCGCGCACAGCGTGTTGGTGCAGACTCCGACCAGATACTCACCCGTCGGCCCCCGGCGATACATGGAGTAGAAGGTGGAAACGGCGGCGACCTCGGCGCCCGTCAAACCCAGCTTGGCACTGCAGAAATCGATCCCGGCCGGGGTGATGTAACCGTCCTCGGACTGCACGAGATGAAGGAGTGGCAGGAGGGCAGATCGACTGGTGGTCGCGGCGGCGTCAGGCTCACGGTAACGAGCGACCAGGGTTTCGGCGTCGGCGTCGAGTCGGGCGAGGACGTCGGGTGGATAGCTCGATCGTGCGCCAGGACGTACCAGTTGCGTGGGCTCCTCCGGGCGCGGCCCGAGTTCGATGAACACCCGTGACGAGCCGTTCGGGCCGGTCATCGGTCCACTCCGCCCATGACGGGATCGATACTGGCAACCGAGGCGATCACGTCGGACACCATGCCTCCCTCACACATCGCCGCCACCGCTTGAAGGTTGGTGAATGACGGATCCCGGAAATGGACGCGGTACGGCCGGGTTCCCCCGTCGCTGACCATGTGCACCCCCAGCTCTCCACGTGGAGACTCGACGGCGACGTACACCTGACCGGGCGGCACGCGGATACCCTCGGTGACCAGTTTGAAATGGTGAATGAGACCTTCCATGGAGGATTCCATGATCTTGGCGATGTGCTTCTGCGAGTTGCCGAGGCCATCCGGTCCGACGGCGAGATCGGCAGGCCAGGCGATCTTCCTGTCTTCCACCATGACCGGCCCGGGTTGGAGCTTGTCGAGGCACTGCTCGACGATCTTGAGGGACTCCTTCATCTCCTCGACGCGGATGACGTATCTTCCGTAGCAATCCGATCCGTCGTGCGTCACGACGTCGAACTCGTAGTTCTCGTAGCCGCAGTAGGGCTGCGCTCGACGCTGATCGTGGGGGAGACCCGTGGCGCGAAGGACCGGTCCTGTCACCCCGAGCGCCATACAGCCGGTCAGATCGAGATATCCGATTCCCTGGGTGCGGGCCTTCCAGATGGAGTTGTCGCTGAGCATCAGTTCGACGTCACGCAACCGCTTCGGTAGGACTTTCAACAGGTGTCGAATCTTCGCGACCGACCCGTCGGGTAGATCTTGAGCGAGACCGCCCGGCCTGATGTAGGCGTGATTCATCCGCAGTCCGGTGATCGTCTCGAACACGTCCAGAATCAATTCGCGTTCGCGGAATCCGAACAGCATCGCCGTCACGGCGCCCAGTTCCATCCCGCCGGTCGCCAGGGCGACAAGATGTGACGAGATCCGATTGAGTTCCATCATCATCACGCGAATGACGGTGGCTCGCTCCGGAATGTCGTCGGTGATGTCGAGAAGTTTCTCGACCCCGAGGCAGTACGCGGTTTCGTTGAAGAACGGTGACAGGTAGTCCATTCGAGTAACGAAAGTGACGCCCTGCGTCCAGTTCCGGAATTCGAGATTCTTCTCGATTCCGGTGTGCAGGTATCCGATTCCACATCGAGCTTCCACGACCGTCTCACCCTCGATTTCGAGAATGAGGCGCAAGACCCCGTGAGTGGACGGATGCTGCGGACCCATGTTGACCACGATCCGTTCGGCCTCGCCGGTTCGCTGGCGGGCGGCCGCGGTGACTATGTCGTCCCAGTCCTGTCCCGATGCTGTGACGACGGTTTCCGTCGCGGCACCGGAGTTGGTTCCTGTCGTCTCGTTCATCAGTTGTACGACCTACGCTCGTCGGGAGGCGGAGTCTGGGCGCCCTTGTACTCGACCGGGATACCGCCGAGCGGATAATCCTTCCTCTGTGGGTGCCCCTTCCAGTCGTCTGGCATCTCGATGCGGGTCAGGGCCGGATGACCGTCGAAGACGATCCCGAAGAAGTCGTACGTCTCGCGTTCATGCCAGTCATTGGTCGGGTAGATCCCGACGATCGACGGAATATGCGGATCGGAATCCGGCACAGATACTTCCAGCCTGATTCGTCGGTTGTGCGTGATAGAGGCAAGTGGATACACGGCGTGCAGTTCACGACCGGTGTCCTGCGGGTAGTGCACTCCGTCGACACCCAGGCAGAGCTCGAAGCGAAGATCCGGTTCGTCGCGCAGTCTGCGCGCAACCTGCGGCAGGTGGGAGCGTTCGACGTGCAGCGTCATCTCGTCTCGAAAGATCACTACTCGCTCGACTGCATCGGTGAAAGTGCCACCCGCGCTGCTCAATGCCGCGTCCAAGGAATCCGCGACTGCATCGAAATATCCGCCGAAAGGTCGAGAAGCCTTGTCCTCCAGAGAGATCGGAGGGGCGAGCCTGCTGTAGCCCGAGGTGTCGCCAGTTCCGCGGACCCCGAACATCCCTCTCGCGCCGGTGTTACCCGAGGTCATCGCAGAAGCCCCTTCATATCGATGGTGGGGGTGGATGCCAGTGCGGCGCGCTCGGCTGCCGCGCGTGCCTCTTCGCGGTTCACGCCGAGGGGCATCTCCTGGATCTTTCGGTGCAGTTCGATGATCGCGTTCAGGAGCATCTCCGGCCGCGGCGGACAGCCGGGCAGGTAGATGTCGACCGGCACGATGTGGTCGACGCCCTGAACCACTGCATAGTTGTTGAACATTCCGCCGGACGACGCGCACACACCCATGGCCAGAACCCATTTCGGCTCGGCCATCTGGTCGTAGACCTGACGAAGTACCGGGCCCATCTTTTGACTGACCCGCCCGGCCACGATCAGAAGATCTGCCTGTCGCGGCGACGCGCGGAAGGCCTCCATGCCGAACCGCGCCAGGTCGAAGCGGCCGGATGTGGTTGCCATCATCTCGATGGCGCAGCACGCGAGCCCGAAGGTGGCAGGCCACAGTGAACCTTTGCGGACATAACCTGCAAGGCCCTCGACCGTGGTCAGTAGAAATCCGCTGGGGAGCTTTTCTTCGAGACCCATATCCGACTCTTTTCAGTCGTAACAGCTTCGGTGTGACCGGTTTTGTCTGACTTCTTTGTGTTGATCGTCTACTCGTCCAGCTAGTCCCAACCGAGACCGCCTCGTCGCCATTCGTATGCGTATGCGACCGAAACGTTGACTATGAAAAGGCACATGGCCGCTAGACCGAACAAGCCGAGCGAATCGAAATGCACGGCCCACGGATAGAGGAAGACGATCTCGATGTCGAAAATGATGAACAGCATCGCCGTCAGATAGAACTTGACGGGAAACCGTCCGCCACCAGCGGTGCGGGGTGCCGGTTCGATTCCGCATTCGTACGCTTCGAGCTTTGCCCTGTTGTACCGCTTCGGGCCGACCACGGACGCGAGAACAACCGACACCACGGCGAAGGCCATCGCGATGACCCCGAGAACGAGAATGGGGATGTAAGCGTTCATGTCACCCGAACTCCTCTCCGCTGTGCGGATGTCCGCCTAGCCCGAAGGTGCCGTTAACCCGAAGGTGCCGTTCGAATTCGATACTGCCAGCAATTCACCACTTATGTGACCTGCGACACCCACACTAGGGGAGGCCTCCGACATTGGGTTGATTTTCGAGGTGCCGAGTTTCGCTCGCGAAAGCCCGAAGTAGTCGGCGCCGCAACGAATCACCGCTGCAACGGGTGCTCACCGGCTCAGTTGCCGACGCAGAAGCGCGATGACGGCGGAAGAGAGTTCAATCGGATCTATCGGCTGCGGCACTGAGGCTTCCGCTCTGGACCACGACGCCAGCCACGCGTCGTCGGGTCGACCGGTCAGTACGAGGATCGGTGGACAGTCGACGATCTCGTCCTTGAGTTGTTTCGCGACGCCCATGCCGCCCGCCGGACTCGCCTCACCGTCGAGGATGGCGAGATCGATTCCGCCGGCATCAAGCTTGTCGACGACGATCGGCGCCGTCGCGACCTCGACGTAGTCGATGGTGGGCATCGAAGGATGTGGGCGCTCTCCGAGCGCGAGCCGAACTTGCTCGCGCGTGTGTGCGTCGTCGCTGTAGACGAGGATGCGCACGGGTGCCATGGAGTTGGGCTCTGCGGTCTCGGCGGACACGCGGCCGACGTTACTCCGGGCGGTCACCGGCTACCGGCGAATGTTCGACATCGGCAAGAACTTCCGCGAAATCGCAGCTCGGCTTCACAGCGAACGGCCCCTACCCGGCGATGAACGCCGAAGTAAGGGCCGCCTGAATTACGTGTGTGCTCAGAAGTTTTCGACGAACTTCGTCAGACCCTTGCTTGCCGTTTCCAGGGCCGTCTTCTGCGCTTTCTTCACCAGGAAACCGGGCAGCGGAATCTTGGGATCGATGGTCAGTTCGAAGGTGACCTTGGTTCCACTGTCGGTGGGCGTCAAGACGTACGAGCCGTCCTGCTGGTTCTGCTGGCCGCTCTCGACAAGGGTCCAGGTCACCTTCTCGTCGCCCTCGAAGGTGTAGTCGACTACCTGCTCGTCGTTGATTCCGAGAATGGACACGGCCATGCGAACGCGATGCGGGCGTCCGTCGTCGTGGGTGCTTTCAATGGTGATCTTCTTGTGCGCAGACGACCACTCCGGCAGTCGATCGACCGCGGCGACGGCCTGCATCACCGTCGCCGGATCGGCCTTGATCTCGAATTCCTTGACGCCCGAAACGGCCATGAACGTGCTCCTTCTCGCCTTGCGGCAACGGTTCGTGATTACTGCAGTTGCGCAATTAGATCATTCGGCGATCGGGGTGGCGTCGAACTAGTCCATGCCGTTCTTGCGCATCTGGTCCCGCAACGCGCCCTGAACGGCTTGTGAAACCCACGAGTTGAGGGAAACTCCGTTCTGATTGGCTGCCTCCTCGGCGCGGGCTTTGATCTGCTCCATCATCCTCAACGTCACTCGGCTGATATCTCCGCTGACGTCGTCGAACGAGTAGGGGGAGTCCTTCTTCTCGTCGCCTGCTTTCTCGTCTGCGCCCTCGCCGTCGATCGGATTCGTCGGGCGGACGACGTCGGTCACGATCTCGTTGCCGTCGAGATTGACTCTGACCTCGCGGCCGTCGAGTTTGGTCCCGATCTCCTTGGCCAACTCCGTCGCTGCGGCCAACAAGACCAGGCGGACCGAGGGTTCGATGGCGGCGGACAACGACGCCGCAATCCGGCGCGTGTGGTCGTCGCCGAGTTCGGCTGCGGTGACGAGGTCATTCTGCAGCTTTGCGGTGTACTCCGAAATGTCCATGACACCAGAGTGACGTCAAAAGTGACGTCAGTCAAGGATGTGGTGACGTCACTCGATCTCGGGGGTGGGCGACCGCTATAGAGTTGCCCAGCACCTGAGGCGAACGGCGCCCAGGTTTTGTGCTTGTCGGTTTGTGCTTGCGAGGAGTGGGTTGTGCCGAACACGGTGTCGCTGAAAGTGCAGTTGGTGGCGAAGTCCGAGTTCTTCCCGCCCGAGGACATTCCGTGGGAGACGGACGCGGATGGCGGCGAAGCACTCGTCGAGTTCTCCGGCCGAGCCTGCTACCAGAGTTGGTCCAAACCGAATCCGCGAACGGCAACGAACGCCGGATATTTACGGCATCTGCTCGAGGTCGGGCACGTCTCGGTGCTCGAGCATGCAACCGTGAGCTTCTACATCACCGGTATCTCGCGCTCGTGCACTCACGAATTGATTCGTCACCGGCACTTCTCGTACTCGCAACTCTCGCAGCGATTCGTCCGCGAGAATGATGCGAACGTCGTTGTGCCTCCCGCCGTCGAAGGTGATCCCGAGCTCGAAGCACTGTTTCTGTCTGCCACCGACGAGAGCCGTCGAGCGTACGGCGAGCTGCTGACCGCCCTCGAGGGGAAATTGCAATCAGTGCCCGGTGCCCCGATGCGGGGGAAGCAAGCCAGGCAAGCCGCGCGCTCGGTGCTGCCCAACGCAACCGAGACGCGCTTGGTCGTGACGGGGAACTATCGGGCATGGCGGCACTTCGTCGAGATGCGCGCCACCGAACATGCCGACGTCGAGATCCGGCGAGTCGCGGTCGAGTGCCTACGTCAGCTTCGCGACGTCGCGCCAAATGTGTTCGGGGACTACGAGATTCTCCGCGGAAGCGACGGATCGGAAATCGCCGTCAGCGCATTTGCGGCCGAGTCGTGACTCGTGTGCAGAAGTAAGAGCTGAACCGGGTAACCTTCTGACCATGACCTACGGTGATTCCGCTTCTCTTGTCGAGCGTCCGTTCGGCACCATTTCCGTTGCGATGGTGACCCCGTTCACTGCCGACGGGAAGTTGGACGTCGACGCGGGAGTGCGCCTCGCAGCCCATCTCGTCGACAACGGCTGCGACGGCCTCGTTCTTGCCGGTACCACCGGTGAGTCTCCCACCACCACCGAGTCCGAGAAGCTCGACCTGCTCCGCGCTGTGATCGACGCCGTCGGCAACCGCGCCAAGATCGTCGCAGGCGCCGGCAGTAACGACACCGCGCACAGCGTCGAACTCGCCCGTGATGCGGCCCGCGCCGGCGCGCACGGTCTGCTCGTCGTCACCCCGTACTACTCGCGTCCGCCTCAGGCCGGACTCTTTGCGCACTTCACTGCTGTCGCCAACGCGACCGACCTGCCCGTCATGTTGTACGACATTCCGCCCCGCTCCGTCGTTCCCATCGAGACCGAGACGATCCGCCGACTCGCCGAGCACCCGCGAATCAAGGCCGTCAAGGATGCCAAGGGAGACCTCAACGCCGGCGCAGAGTTGATCGGCACCACCGAGCTTCAGTTCTTCTCCGGTGACGACCCCCTGAACCTGCCGTGGCTCGCTGTCGGTGCTACCGGCTTCGTCAGTGTCATCGGCCACCTTGTTCCGGGTCGCCTCCGTGACCTTCACACCGCGTTCGTGTCCGGCGACATCGCCCGCGCACGCGAGATAAACCTCAGTTTGATCCCTGTGATTCGTTCCGTTGCCCGCCTCGGCGGTGTCAGCGCTTCGAAGGCGGGTCTGCGACTCATCGGAATCGATGTCGGAGAACCACGCCTTCCGCAGGTTGCACCCACTAAAGAGCAGATCGACGGTCTTGCCGCCGATCTGCATGCGGCAGGAGTTTTGTAAATGACCCGTCCCCCCCGACGTCGTAGTGCCAGTCGTCAAGCCGGTCCGCCTTCGCCTCCGGCTCCCGAAACGGCCGCGAAGGCCGCGCCGGTAGAGGCACCAGCTGCGCCGGCGGCAGAAGCGGCCCCCGCCGCAGCCGCCCCGCCCAAGAAGGCCGCAGCAAGCAAGTCTGCACCAGCCAAGTCCGCAGCCTCCAAATCTGCTGCGCCGAAGAAGTCGGCCGAAGACAGGTCGCCCCGCAAATCTTCCGGCGGTAACCGTCCGGCAGCGTCGAAGACGGGCAACGGACGCGGAAACAAGCGCCCCGAGAACCGTCCGGCCGTCGATCCGACGGGTCGCCTCGGAACACCCCCGAAGGCACCGGCATCGGGTCTGCGCATCGTCGCTCTGGGTGGCATCGGCGAAATCGGTCGCAACATGACGGTGTTCGAGCACCGCGGCAAGCTGCTGATCGTCGACTGCGGTGTGCTGTTCCCCGAGGACCAGCAGCCCGGCGTCGACCTGATCCTCCCGGACTTCCGCTACATCGAAGACCGTATGGACGACGTCGAAGCCGTCATCTTGACTCACGGACACGAGGACCACATCGGTGCTCTGCCGTTCTTGCTGCGCCTGCGTGCGGACATTCCGGTCATCGGCGCGAAGTTCACTCTCGCCCTGGTTGCCGCCAAGTGCCGCGAGCATCGCCTGCGTCCGAACCTCGTCGAGGTCGTCGAGGGAAACACGACCACCCACGGCCCGTTCGACTGCGAGTACTTCGCGGTCAACCACTCGATTCCCGACGCTCTCGCGATCGCGATTCGCACCGACGCCGGCGTTGTCCTGCACACCGGTGACATCAAGCTCGATCAGCTGCCTCTCGACGGCCGCCTGACCGACCTCGCCGGATTCTCCCGCCTGGGCGACGAGGGCGTCGACCTGTTCCTCGTCGACTCGACCAACGCCGAGGTTCCGGGATTCGTCACCCCCGAGCGCGAAATCGGGGGAGTGCTCGACAACGTCATCGGCAAGGCGAAGCAGCGTGTCATCGTGGCGTCGTTCGCCAGCCACGTGCACCGCATCCAGCAGGTCGTCGACGTTGCTGCTCGGTACAACCGCCGCATCGTCTTCGTCGGCCGCTCGATGGTCCGCAACATGCAGATCGCACAGGATCTCGGCTACCTCACGGTGCCCGACGGCCTGGTCGTCGACATCGACACCGCCGCCACCCTTCCCGACGATCGCCTCGTTCTCATCTCCACGGGTTCGCAGGGTGAGCCGTTGGCAGCGCTCTCGCGGATGGCTCGCGGCGAACACCGCCAGATCAACATCCGCGCCAACGACCTGGTCGTTCTCGCGTCGTCTCTGATCCCGGGCAACGAGAACTCCGTTTTCGCCGTGGTCAACGGTCTGGCCAAGCGCGGTGCCACCGTCGTGACTCAGCAGAGCGCCAAGGTTCACGTCTCGGGCCACGCGTCCGCCGGTGAGCTGCTGTACCTCTACAACGCGGTTCGGCCCACCAACGCCATGCCTGTTCACGGCGAATGGCGTCACCTGCGTGCGAACGCAGCGCTCGCCAAGGCAACCGGCGTTCCGGAAGAGCGCATCGTGCTGGCCGAGGACGGCGTAGTGGTCGACATGGTCGACGGCCTCGCCGAGATCGTCGGACGCGTACCGGTCGGACACGTCTACGTCGACGGTCTCTCCGTCGGTGACGTCGGTGAGCCGACGCTGTCCGATCGCCTCGTGCTCGGTGAGGGCGGCTTCATCGCCATCACCATCGTCATCAACGAGTCGACGGGCCGCGCGGTCAGTACTCCCGAGGTGTCCGGTCGCGGGTTCTCCGACGATCCGACGGCACTCAAGGACGCCGCGGATCTCGTGGAATCCGACCTGGCACGCCTGGCGAGCGAAGGCGTCATCGACGCTCATCGCATCGCTCAGTCCGTGCGCCGCGTCGTCGGACGTTGGGTCGCGGACAAGTACCGCCGCCGTCCGATGATCATCCCGACGGTCATCGCGGTTCCGTAGATTCGGCACAGCAGGTCGCTTACGCTCGAACCCGGTCCGGTTCGAGTACTTTGGCGAAGGTGACCTTCGCTCATGACGAACGACTCGCCCTGGTGGACAGCATGGTCGAATTCGGCCCCGATGCACCGACACTGTGTGGGGAGTGGACCAATCGCGACCTGGCAGCACACTTGATCGTCCGGGAGCGGCGTCTCGACGCCGCTCCCGGAATCATGTTGAGCCCTCTTGCCGGACACACCGAGAGCGTGCGAAAGTCCGCAGCGGCGCGTCCGTGGGAGGAAATCCTCGACGACGTTCGGAGTGGGCCGCCGCGGTGGTCGCCGATGTACTGGCTCGACGCGCAGGTGAACACCACGGAGATGTTCGTCCACCACGAAGATGTACGACGCGCACACCTGAACTGGGCGCCGCGTCCGTTGTCGGAGGGTCGGCAGGCTCAGCTGTGGAAGTACGCACGCCAGGTCGGCAAGATGGGCTACCGCAAGGCCGCTGTCGAGGTAATTTTCGAACTTCCCTCCGGCGAGAGTGCGGTCGTCCACAAATCCGGCTCTCGCAGTGTTGTTCTACAAGGTGAACCCGCCGAGTTGTTGCTGCATGCTTTCGGTCGCAACGAAGTGCAGATCGAAGCCAAAGGTGAACTGGCCGACGTTCAATCTGTGATGGCGCTCGATCGCAGTTTCTGATTGCCTTTTTCAACCTGAGTGGAGCTCCGCAGACGGGTTGTGAAGATCACGTTTCGCACTCGCGACCAGTGTTGCTGGTGTTGCGGATGGTCCAGATGGGGTCGCACAGACTAGCCTGAACTCCATGGCAGGTAAGTCGAGCGCCCGGGGATCCAGTACAAGCACGTCCACGTCCAGGGCATCGACCAGGTCGTCAGCCTCTACTCCGAGCGCCCGAGCGACCGCAAAACCTCGTACGTCGCGCACCACACGGACCGTGTCGACTCCTCGCAACGTCACGACTTCGGCCAGGGCTGGTGGGCGTCCGGCCTCGGGCAAGGGCTCCAAGCCGGCGCCCAAGAAGGCGTCCGGTACGTCGTCGGCCGCGCGTCGCCCGGTATCGAAAACGTCTCAGCGGGCCAGTCCGTTGGCGGCCGTCGGGAAGGGAATCGGAGCCGGGTGGTCCCTGGCTGCCCGCGGCGTCGGCGCCACCACACGCACCGTCAGTAAGGTCGGCGAGATCGAAGCCGGCCACCGCCGCGACGGAATAGCGCTCGGTCTGATCGCATTCAGCGTCGTCATCGCCGGCGGCGTCTGGTTCAAGGCCGGTGGTCCGATCGGCGGCGGCATCGACACCCTCGTGCGCGCGATCTTCGGCGCGGCCTCGGCCGTGCTCCCCATCGTCGGCGTCGGCCTTGCGATTCTGCTGATGCGCACCGAACCTAAACCTGAGATCCGGCCCCGACTGATCATGGGATCGTTCCTGGTCGGTCTGCCTGCGCTCGGCCTCTGGCACATCATCTCGGGTTCACCGACAGACTCCACCGGTCGCTCCAACGGCGCAGGGTTCGTCGGGTACGTCGTGGGCGGCCCGCTCACCAACGGGCTCACCGTCTGGCTGTCCGCGCCGCTGCTGGTCATCGCTGCCGGATTCGGAATCCTCCTTCTGACCGGAACCACTCTGCGTGAGGTGCCGAGCAAGTTCCAGTCCTTCTTCGGTGCCTCGTATCGCTCGGACGAATACGGCGACTACGGATCCGAATTCGACGAGGACGGCGAGCACCACTACGGCGAATCTGCTTACGATCCTTCACTGTTCGATGCCGACGGCTACCCGGTCGACACCTACGCCGAGCCACCGCTCAAGCCCGCCAAGCGGACCAGCCGACGCGCACCGATCGACAACTACCCGACGGACGAGTTCGAATCCGGCGACAAGAAGACCGAAGTACTCGGTCTGTGGAACGCCGACGAAACCGCGGTACCCGACGAGCCCGTCGTGGCTGCGGCAGCGCCCGTCGTGGAGACTCCGGCGCCGCGTCCCAAGGTGCCGGCTCGCTCGGTCCCCATCGCGAAGCCGGTGCCGAAACCCGAACCCGAGCCGGAGGAGAAGGAACACTTCGTCACCGATCGGGTCACCGACGGCGACTACAACCTCCCACCGACGACGTTGCTGATCGAGGGCGACCCGCCCAAGCTCCGCAGTTCTGCGAACGACGCGATGATCGAGGCGATCAGCGAGGTCCTCGAACAGTTCAAGATCGATGCCGCCGTTACCGGATTCACCCGCGGCCCGACAGTGACGCGTTACGAGGTCGAACTCGGCCCAGGCGTGAAGGTCGAGAAAATCACCGCGCTCGCTCGCAACATCGCCTATGCGGTGGCAACCGACAACGTTCGCCTCCTCGCCCCCATTCCGGGCAAGTCCGCGGTGGGCATCGAGGTACCGAACTCCGATCGTGAAATGGTTCGCCTCGCCGACGTGCTGAACGCGCCGAGCACCCGACGCGATCACCATCCGCTGGTGATCGGTCTGGGCAAGGACATCGAAGGCGACTTCGTCAGTGCCAACCTCGCGAAGATGCCCCACCTTCTGGTGGCAGGTTCGACCGGCTCGGGTAAGTCGAGCTTCGTGAACTCGATGCTCGTCTCGTTGCTCACCCGAGCAACGCCGGAAGAAGTACGGATGATCCTCATCGACCCGAAAATGGTCGAGCTCACGCCGTACGAAGGTATCCCGCACCTGATCACGCCGATCATCACTCAGCCGAAGAAGGCAGCGGCAGCGCTGGCTTGGCTGGTAGAGGAGATGGAACAGCGCTACCAGGACATGCAGGCCAACCGGGTGCGTCATATCGACGACTTCAACTCCAAGGTCAAGTCCGGCGAAATCACCGCCCCGCTGGGCAGCGAGCGCGTCTACCGTCCGTACCCCTACATCCTGGCAATCGTGGACGAGCTCGCAGACCTCATGATGACCGCGCCGCGCGACGTCGAAGAAGCAATCGTCCGCATCACCCAGAAAGCCCGTGCTGCCGGTATCCACCTGGTGCTGGCAACACAGCGCCCGTCCGTCGACGTCGTCACCGGCCTGATCAAGACCAACGTGCCTTCGCGTCTGGCGTTCGCGACGTCTTCACTGACGGACTCGCGAGTCATCCTCGATCAGCCCGGCGCCGAGAAGCTCATCGGTATGGGTGACGGCCTCTTCCTGCCCATGGGTGCGGGTAAGCCGACCCGTATGCAGGGCGCGTTCATCACCGACGAAGAAATCTCGGCGGTTGTCGACTTCGCGAAGAACCAGGCGGAACCCGAGTACACCGAAGGTGTCACCGCGCAGAAGGCCGGGGAGAAGAAAGACGTCGATCCTGACATCGGGGACGACATGGACGTCCTCCTGCAGGCCGTGGAATTGGTGATCACCAGCCAGTTCGGCTCGACGTCGATGCTGCAGCGCAAACTGCGCGTCGGGTTCGCCAAGGCCGGCCGACTCATGGACCTCATGGAAAACCGCGGTGTCGTCGGACCCAGCGAGGGCTCGAAGGCTCGCGAGGTACTCATGAAGCCCGAGGAGCTCGACGGTCTGCTGTGGTCGATTCGCGGCGGCGACCCGGACGAGGCACCCGCAGACGAGTAGGGACACCTCGGCGGACAAGCCGTCGACAGACGACCGGAGGAACCCGTGCATGTGACGCCGTTGGCTTGGGGAATCACGATCGTGGTGATCCTCGGTCTGTTCGTCTTCGACTTCTTCGCCCACGTCCGCACTCCGCACGCGCCGACGTTCCGGGAGTCCGCATTCTGGTCGACGGTCTACATCTCGATCGCCGTCGTGTTCGGTCTCGTCGTGATGTGGATCTGGGGCACCACGTACGGCGGTGAGTACTTCGCCGGCTACGTCACGGAAAAGGCGCTCTCGGTCGACAATCTGTTCGTCTTCGTGATCATCATGTCGACCTTCGCGGTACCACGAGAGTTCCAGCAGAAAGTCCTGCTGATCGGCATCGTCCTCGCGTTGGTGATGCGCGGAATCTTCATCGGTGTCGGTGCCGCCGCCATCAACGCGTACAGCTGGGTGTTCTACCTCTTCGGTGCGTTCCTGATCTACACCGCGTACACCCTGATCCGCGATCACGGGCATGAGAAGGAGGCAGAGGAGAAGCGCGACAGTCGCATTATCTCGCTCGTGAAACGGGTGCTGCCGACAACCGAGGAATACGACGGGGACAAACTGATCACCCGGATCGACGGCAAGCGCGTCGTGACGCCGTTGTTGTTGGCGCTCATTGCAATCGGGTTTGCCGACGTGCTCTTCGCGCTCGATTCGATTCCGGCGATCTACGGTCTGACCCAGGAACCGTATCTGGTGTTCACCGCCAACGCCTTCGCGCTGATGGGCCTACGGCAGCTGTACTTCCTGATCGGCGGATTGCTCGAACGGCTGGTCTATCTCTCGTACGGGCTCTCGATAATCCTGGCGTTCATCGGCGTGAAATTGGTACTGCACGCGTTGCACGAGAACACTCTCTCGTTCGTCAACGGAGGTGAGCACGTCTCCGTGCCGGAAATCTCCACGGCACTCTCACTCGGAGTGATCATCGGAGTACTGGCGGTGACGACGGTCGCGAGCCTGTTGAAGACTCGCGACCGGGCGGGGGAGTAAGCCGGGGCCGAGGCTCTCAGGCGCTGAACTGACCCAATACCGGGACCCACTCGGTGATGCGGACGTTCTCGATCAAATCGGCGATCGCGAACGGATCGTGGGTGAAGAGGAGCGAAACGGTGTCGGCGTCCGCGGCGTCGACGATGATCAGCGCGCCGTTTCCATCTGCAAACGGGCCGGATGACAGAACGATCGAGCGGGAGACCAGATCCGCGAGCCACGCGCGGTGATCGCCACGGACTTCGTCGCGCTGAGGGTTCTTCTCGGGAGCGTAGGTGTATTCGACGAGAAACAACGACATCGTGACCGCTTTCGGGGACTGGTGATCGAGACAGGTGTGTGTGAAGAGCAGGGTGTGAGAAGAGTCTGAACGGTTCAGAGAGTCAGGAGCATGCGAGTGTTGCCGAGTGTGTTGGGTTTCACATAGCTCAGGTCGAGGAACTCGGCGACACCGGCGTCGTACGAACGACACATCTCGGCGTAGACCTCGGCGGTGACGGGAGTGCCGTCGATCTCCGCGAATCCGTGACGGTGGAAGAACTCGGTCTCGAACGTCAGAACGAACAACCGTTCCAACTCCAATTCCTTGGCGACCTCGATGAGTTTGTCGACGACATGGAAACCTGCACCCTGCCCCTTGGCTGTCGGATCGACTGCGACGGTGCGGATCTCACCCAGGTCTGCCCACAACACATGCAAAGCGCCGCAGGCGATTACCTGATTACCGCGCTCGGCGACCCAGAACTCCTGGACGGCCTCGTACAGCGTCACGAGGTTCTTCTCGAGCAGGATCTTGCCGGCGTAGATGTCGATGAGGCGCTTGATTTCGGGGATGTCCGACGTTCGCGCGCGACGCACGATCAACTGGCTCTCGGTATAGGTCGGCGCGGTCGAAGTCATGTGGTGCACATTAGTCAATGCCCCTACCGATATTCTAAGTCGCGTGCCTGTCCGCCCCACGCAATTCCCGCGCCGCTCGGCTGTATCCCGGGTTCGGCTCACCGCTCGTGCGGTGATCCGATGAGTACCCCGCGCGATCAGACCGACGCCCATCGCGCTGCCGTCGGCCCGTCCGACGGCACACCTGTCGCGGACAACCCGGTTCCATTGCTGAACATCGCGAACATTCTCACGATGGTTCGAATGGTTCTCGTTCCCGTGTTTCTCGTTGTTCTCTTCGTCGACGGCGGACACTCGACGTGGTGGCGTCTCGGGGCGATGGGCGTATTCATCGTGGCCGCGATCACGGATCGGATCGACGGCCAATTGGCTCGGAAATACGGTCTGGTCACGGATTTCGGGAAACTCATGGACCCGATCGCGGACAAGGCGCTGATCGGAGCTGCGCTCATCGGGCTCTCGGTTCTGGGTGATTTGTCATGGTGGGTGACCGGAGTGATCATCGCCCGAGAACTCGGAATCACGCTGCTGCGGTTCGCGGTTCTGCGGCACGCGGTCATCCCGGCGGGCAAGGGCGGCAAGCTCAAGACCCTCGTGCAGGCCGTCGCGATCGGCTTCTACCTGTGCCCACTGCCGAGCAGTTGGGACATCGTCAGCGGGTTGCTGATGGCTGCTGCCGTCGTGCTGACGGTGGCGACGGGAATCGAATACATCGTGCAGGCGATCAGGCTTCGCGCCGGAGTTCGCGCAGTCGAGTCATGACCGATCCGCTGCTCGGACTCGGAGTGGCCGAACTGGTCGAGGTCCTCGGCGCCGCGGGGCAGACTGTCGCCGCCGCCGAATCTCTGACGGCCGGATTGTTCACTGCAGCGGTGGCGTCGGTGCCGGGATCGAGTGCTGTGCTGCGCGGAGGGCTGGTCGTGTACGCGACCGACCTGAAGGCGACGCTGGCTGGCGTGGACCCCGATCGCCTGGCAACAGACGGCCCCGTGTCCGAGAGCACCGCGGTGGCTTTGGCGCTCGGTGCCCGCTCGAGGTGCGGCGCCGACTGGGGTGTCGGTCTGACGGGGGTCGCCGGTCCGAGTGAGCAGGACGGACACCCGGTCGGAACGGTGTTTCTCGGTATCGCCGGCCCGGACGGAACCGAATGCGTACCGCTCGCGCTCGGCGGCGAACGGTGGGAGATTCGAACAACCGCAGTCGCGACTGCCGTGTCGCGGTTACGTGATCGTGTCGCAGAGCGCGCGGCACGATAGGCTCGGGAACCAATCGGATGTGTTCGGACGTTGACGATTGTGAAGACGTACGACCATGCACGATGAGGTCACGGATGAAGGAGGAGCGAGATGGCGCTGCTATTGCGTGAGGCAATCGGTGACAGTCTCCGGCGTACGCGCGTTTCGCAGAGCCGCACGCTACGTGAGGTGTCGAACAGCGCGCGTGTGAGCTTGGGCTATCTGTCCGAAGTGGAACGTGGACGTAAGGAAGCATCGAGCGAACTGTTGGCAGCGATCTGTGATGCGCTCGCAGTCCCACTGTCCGACGTGCTGGTCGACGTGAGCGAGACCCTGGCCACGAAGAAGAGCGCTCCGGTGGCGAGTCGACAGGTCACCGAACCTGCCGTGTCGGCATCCGGCTCCGTCTCGGCTTCCGGTTCGCCGACTATCGCACGCGATACCCGCGTCGTGATTCCGGCACCGAACGCTCGAAGGTTGGCGGCGGCGTAGCCACTACCGGCCGTAACCGATAGATTTTGTACGTAACCGCCGGTTTCCAGCAGGTGGGGTCAGAGCAGATAGGGCGCAGCCCTTGTTTCGGTGCGCGACGGTCGCGCTCCGGGTCGCGTTCGGCGCGGCGCATCAGATGGAGGCAGGATCAAACCAATGGCTAATCCTTTCGTCAAGGGCTGGAAGTACCTGATGGCGCTCTTCAATTCGAAGATCGATGAGAAGGCAGATCCAAAGGTTCAGATTCAGCAGGCGATCGAGGACGCACAGCGCCAGCATCAGGCGTTGTCCCAGCAGGCTGCGTCGGTGATCGGTAATCAGCGTCAACTCGAGATGAAGCTCAGCCGTCAGCTCGACGAGGTCGAGAAGCTCAACGCCAACGCGCGCCAGGCCGTCAACCTCGCCGATCAGGCCGCTGCTGCCGGCGACAACGACAAGGCGATCCAGTACACCAACGCCGCTGAGGCTTTCGCGGCTCAGTTGGTGACGGCCGAGCAGGGCGTCGAGGATCTGAAGGCACTGCACGACCAGTCCTTGCAGGCGGCCGCTCAGGCCAAGAAGGCCGTCGAGCAGAACGCGATGACTCTGCAGGCAAAGGTTGCCGAGCGCACCAAGCTGCTCAGCCAGCTCGAGCAGGCCAAGATGCAGGAGCGCGTGAGCGAGTCGCTTCGTTCCATGGACAGCACGCTGTCGGCTCCGGGCAACACACCCAGCCTCGATGCTGTGCGCGACAAGATCGAACGTCGCTACGCCGACGCACTCGGCTCTGCCGAGCTCGCTCAGAACTCCGTTCAAGGCCGCATGATGGAGGTCCAGCAGGCTTCGGTCCAGATGGCAGGGCACAGTCGCCTCGAACAGATTCGTGCATCCATGAAGGGCGAGGCACTGCCGTCCGGCGGCGCAGCGGCCACTCCTGCGACTCCGTCCGTCGAGAAGCAGCCCCCGGCTGCCGGTCAGACCGGGCAGTAGCCGAATCCTCGATGTCGGCAGTGATGCTCTGATGTTTTCTTCACGAGACGGTCGATCTGGGCGTGAGCCCCGGTCGGCCGTTCCCGTTTCCGTATCCGGCGCTTTCGGAGCATTGGGACGCACCGCGGACACATTGCGCGAGGTCGGTCTGTCTGCGGCGGATGCAGCACGGCGGTGGCAGGACCCGCGCGCCAAATTCGAGCGCAAACGTGCCCGAGCGCGTCGACGAGCGCAGCGTTGGGGTTTCATGTCCGGCGGATCCGTGGTCGGCACTGCCGGCCTCGCAGTAGCGTCCGCTCCAGAGTGGTCGGTGGTCGTGGCAGGCGGGGGAGCGGCACTGTTCGCGGTTCCCGCCGTCATCGCGGTCGGCCGTTACCGTTCGATGAGTTCCGGCCCACCGCCGTCCGCGCCGATTCGCCGGCGGTTGCCACCGTCGTCGTCTCGCGCGTTCATCCCGATGTCTCGCCTGATCGGCGCCGAGACTTCGCTGTTCGAGATCTTGAGTGTGCTCAGGCGTGCCGACACCATCGACCCCGGCGAGTTGGACGAAATCACCGTCACCGCTGATTCGGCATTGAGAGCGATGTTCGCGGTGTCCACGGACGTGGTCGCGATGGAACGCGCGGTTGCCGCGACGCCCAAGGTGACCGAACCTCTTGATCCCACAATCGACAGCGCCGTACGTGAATTGCAGTCGGGGTTGGATCAGTACGAGGATCTGGTGACCTCGGCCGCCGCATTGACCGCGCCCCACAGCCCTTCGGCACTGGTGGGGTTCAATCGAGAACTCTCGGCGTTGCACGCAGCCGCCGAGCGACTCTCGGCGCTTGCCGACGCCATCGGCGAGGTGGACGACATCACCCGCAAGTACAACTGACAGCTCTCGGCCTGATCGGCGCTCAGTCGTCGGCGCCGCGGGCTGCCAACGCCTCACCCATCGCATCCGCGGTCATCAGCGTGCCGACGATGACCGGCACGGCGAAAGAACGTAGCGAGAAGCCGAGTCCACGCGCCTTGCGTGCCTCGGACACCTGCGTGATGACTTCGAACATGAGCGGGATGCACCGGATCGTCATGGCAAGGAGCAGGGCGATTCGTTCGGGATTGACGCCGAAGCGTCGCAAGGGCGTCAGGAATCTGGTGATCGCGTCGAGCATCTCGGAGATCCGTGTGGTCAGACCCATGATCGCCGCGAATGCGATCGAAATGATCAGAACGCCGCAAACGACGGACGCTCGCTGCCATCCCGCGACCACCAGCTGGAATGCCCCGATGAAGAGCAACATCCACAGTGCCGGACGCAGTTGCCGGAGTGCCGTCATCGGAGGAATGCGCGCAATCACGTACAGCGCAACAACGACGATCGCAGGAGCTGCCAGCTGCCAGGGCTCACGCACGAAGATCGAGACTGCCAGGATCGCCGCGATCAAGGCGACGAGCTTGATCCCCGTCGGCATCCGGTGCAGCAGTGACGTGCCCGGGCGGTAGACGCCGAGGGTGGTCACGAGACCAACGACCGATAGTGATCGATGGAGTCGGCGGGGGATCCGTCCGCGACGACGCGCCCTTGGTCGACAACCAACACCCGTTCGAAGGATTCGAGGAGATCGAGTTGGTGGGTCACGACGATCAGTTGCTGATCGAGAGACTCGAATACCGAGCTGATCAGCCGAGAGTTGCGAAGGTCGAGGAGCGTGGTGGGTTCGTCGGCGACCAGTACGGTCGGTTCCGTCACCATGACGGCCGCGAGCGCGAGAAGCTGTTTCTGCCCGCCCGAAAGCTGGTGGGTGGGATGGTCGGCGTGCCCGGCGAGGCCGTAGCGTTCGAGCACCGAGGCCACCTTTGCGGCGCGCTCGGTTTTGCCCGATCCGCTACGGCGGAGCGAGAATTCGATGTCCTCGGCAACCGTCGGCATCACGATCTGGTGGTTGGGATCGGTGAAGACGAATCCGACCTGCTTGCGTACGTCGCGGCCCTTCTTCGCCGTGTCCAAGCCGTTGACGTGGACGTGTCCTTCCGTCGGAACGACCAGTCCGTTGATCATGCGAGCGAGGGTCGACTTGCCGCTTCCGTTCGCACCCACGATCCCGATTCGCTGCTCGCTCAGACGCAGATCTATCTGCTGCAGGACCGTTCGCTCACCGAAGCGGTGTCCGACGTTCTCGAAGACGATCTCACTCATCGGAGATTAGTTCGCCACCACGGTCTTGTTCGAAGAGATCACCGAGTCGCGCAGTAGTGCCGGGTATGCCCGATGAACCTGGGACGCGACCAACGCAGTGACGACCGCTTTGGCGGCGTCGAGCGGGATGAAGGCGGCGTTGGCAGACCAGGCGGCGACGAAGCTCATGTGTCCGCGGACCATCATTCCGACGATGCCGAACGCGTAGAGAACGACGACGCCGCCGAGAAGGTTGATGCCGATGCCTGCGATGATCCGGTACTTGGGCAGCATCTTGGCAGTCAGCCATCCGATGACGAACGCCGTCGGGATCCAACCGATGAGGAATCCGGCCGTCGGGCTCGAGAGAGACACGAGTGCGGTGCGACCGCCGGCAAGGACGGGCAATCCGACCAATCCCAGGGCGATGACCGTCAAGACTGCGAGAACACCCTTGCGCGGTCCGAGCAGAGCGCCGGCCATCATGACGCCCATGGACTGAAGCGTGATGGGTACACCGGAGATACCGATGTTGATCGACCCGGGAAGGCCCAGCGCGATGATGAGTGCGGCGAAGACGGCTACATGCGCGAGATCGCGAGCGGGGAAACGGGTCGTAGACACTGCGGACGTGCTCCTTCGGCGTACGGGATGGAACTTCGCGAGCTTACGCCAGGAGCAAGCTCCGATGGGTTGGACACCTGACCTGCGTGAGGGCTGGTCTCGGGGTGAACCCTGATCTTTACCTGAACTTGCCGCTGAGCTGCTGCTTTGTCACGCCAGACCTGTCAGGCTGGTTCTACGGACGACGCAGCACCTGTCCGATTCGACTGATTATTCAACGGCACGTTGGAGGTAAGCATGTTTTGGAAGATCGTTTTGGCCGTCGTACTGGTGTGGGTCGCACTTGCGGTGGTCGGTGCGCTGATCAAGGGGCTTTTCTGGGTCCTGGTGGTCGGCGCTGTCGGTTTCGGAATCTACTTCCTGGTGAAGGCGATGTCGGGAAGTGACGACAATTCCCACGCTTCGCGGTTCTGACGGGCAAGATCTGCCCTATGGAAAACTTCCCCGAGGACTGGCAGCGCGCGATTGTCATCGTGGCGCATCCCGACGACATCGAATACGGCGCAGCCGCGGCAGTGGCGCAGTGGACCGATCGCGGTAAAGATGTGCGATACGTCCTGGCCACGCGCGGTGAGGCCGGAATCGCCGGTCTGTCGCCCGAGGAGTCCGGCCCGGTCCGCGAGGAAGAAGAGCGTCGCTCGGCCGCGATCGTCGGTGTCAGTGAGGTGGAGTTCCTCGGTCTACCCGACGGTCGTCTCGTGGAAGGCTTGGAGTTGCGCTCGACTCTCGCCGCGGCAATTCGTCGCCACCGCCCGGAATTGGTGGTGACGATGAACTTCTCCCACACCTGGGGACCTGGCTACCTCAACAGCGCGGATCACCGAGCACTCGGGATCAGCGTCCTGGACGCGACCGCTGATGCGGCGAACGAATGGATCTTTCCGTCATTGACGGCTCAGGGACTGGCGCCGTGGTCCGGCGTGCGGTGGGTTGCGGTCAATACGATGACTCCCACACACTGCGTCGACGTGACGTCGACGGTCGATCGCGCCGTGGATTCGCTCGCGGAACATGCGCGATATCTGGCGGCGTTGAGTTCCACGCCGATCCGGGAACAGGCGCGCGCACAGATCGACATGGTCAGCGGACCGAAGCCCGGTTTCGACGCCGAGCGCGCAGTTGGTTTCGAGTTGTACTATTTCTGATGATCGCTGAGCGAGAGAACTCGCAAGTCCCGACGGGATTACCGGTGACTTGTCCGGTATTGTGTTACACACGATGGTAATCCGTAACGCAGATGACTCACTTGCCCCTCGCAAGGCAGATGGTCAGCGCATCCCCAGCCGCGAGATCGACGACGTGATTCTCGACGCAGCAAGGTCGTGTGTCCTCGATTTCGGAATGCAACGAACCACACTTGCGGAGATCTCCCGTCGAGCCGGCGTGAGCCGACCGACGGTCTACCGGCGATGGCCGGACACACGAGCCGTCGTCGCGGATCTGCTCACCCGGGAGATTCGATCAGTGCTGCCAGAGGTGGCGTTCACCGGGTCTGCGGGCACATTGCTCGTGGAAGCTATCGGTGACGTCGTCGGCCAGATTCGCGATCATCCGCTCTTCGTGAAGATTCGCCACGCCGATCAAGAGTTGCTCACCACCTACATCGTGGACCGACTCGGCGCGAGCCAGAAGTCGATTCTCGAACTGATCACTTCCGTCGTCGCTGCCGGTCAACAAGACGGTTCGATTCGCGAGGGAAGCGTCAACGAGATTGCGGCGATGGTTCTGCTGATGGCTCAGTCCGTCGTCATCTCCGCACCGACTCTCGAGCCGGAACTCTCGGCCGACGCGTCGGTCGAGCAACTTCGACATGCGGTCGCTGCGTATCTGGCACCTGCAAAGAATTCGGGAGAATAGCTGTGGACCTTCGGGATTCGGCAGGCGGCGATTCAGCTCTCAACGCACAGCGGCGTACTCGTGAACTCGAGCAGTTCGCGAACGGCGATTCGGTTGACGTCCTGGTTATCGGCGGCGGAATCACCGGTGTCGGTGTCGCTCTCGACGCCGTGACTCGAGGGCTCAGTGTTGCGCTGGTCGAAAAGCACGACCTCGCATTCGGCACTAGCCGCTGGAGTTCGAAACTGGCACACGGCGGCCTTCGGTACCTCGCCTCCGGCAATGTCGGTATAGCGCGTGAAAGTGCGGTCGAGCGCGGCATTCTCATGACGCGCACCGCGCCGCATCTCGTTCGCGCCATGCCTCAACTCGTACCGCTGTTGCCCGAAACATCGTTTTTCGGGAAGGCCCTGGTGCGTACCGGTTTCCTGGCCGGTGACGCTCTGCGTATGTCGGCGCGAACCCCAGCGTCGGTTCTACCCCGATCACGGACGGTCAGCGCTGCTCGAGCGCGCGAATTAGCTCCCGCGGTCAAGCGAGAGAACTTACGTGGCGCCTTGACCGCGTTCGACGGGCAGCTCATCGACGACGCCCGCCTCGTCGTCGGCATCGCCCGAACCGCAGCGTCATACGGCGCGCGAATCCTGACCCGCGTCGGTGCATACGACGTATCCGGAACGTCGGCCACCTTGCGCGACGAGTTGACCGGGTCCGAGTTCTTGATGCGTGCCCGCGTCGTGGTCAATGCGACCGGTGTCTGGGCTGATCAGGTCGACTCCAGCATCACCCTGCGCCCCAGCCGCGGGACGCACCTGGTGCTCGATGCCGCGCGATTGGGGAACCCCACTGCAGCACTGACCGTGCCGATTCCCGGCGAGACCAACCGCTTCGTCTTCGCCCTGCCCGCGCAGCTCGGCCGGATCTACCTCGGGTTGACCGACGAAGCAGCGCCGGGACCGGTGCCAGACGTGCCGACGGCGTCCGAGGACGAGATCGACTTCCTTCTCGACACCGTGAACACGGCGTTGGAAGTTCCTCTGACCCGTGAGGACGTCCTGGGGACCTTTGCGGGTCTGCGTCCGCTGTTGGACACCGGTGAAGGCTCGACGGCCGACCTCTCTCGCAATCACGCTGTAGTCCGTTCGGACTCGGGCTTGGTCACGGTAGTGGGCGGAAAACTCACGACGTACCGCAAGATGGCCGAAGACGCCGTCGACGCCGCGGTCGAGGTCGGGTCGCTGAGCGCCGGAGCGTGTCGGACACGCGCGTTGCCGCTGGTAGGCGCTGCATCACCGGCTGAATTGAAAAAGATCAAGGCACCCGCGTCATTGGTGGCGCGATACGGCACCGAGGCTGAGGTCGTGGCCGCGGCGAGCAGCGATCGACTCCGGTCGGTTGCGGACTTGGAGATCTGCGGTGCAGAGTTCGATTTCGCGGTATCGCATGAAGGCGCCCTCGATGTCGACGACGTCCTTGATCGCAGGACGAGGATCGGATTGGTGGCTTCGGATCGCGAACGCGCACTGGGTGCGGCGGAACAGGCCTTTCACTCGGTGTGACACTCTGATCCGGTGCGTGTAGCCGTTGTTGCCGGGCCGGACCCGGGTCATGCTTTTCCCGCAATAGCGTTGTCGCTGGCGTTGATCCAGGCCGGCGACGAACCGATCCTGTACACAGGGACCCGGTGGGTCGAGGCAGCGCGAGCTGCCGGCGTGGAAGCCGAGCCGCTCAAGGGCTTGGCTCCGCGGCCGGGAGACGACGATCTTGATGCAGGCGCTCGGATTCATTCGCGCGCCGCCTATATTTCCACCGAACTGCTTCCCGACCTGAAATCCGTCTCCCCGGATCTCGTCGTCTCCGACATCCTCACTGCCGGAGGCGGATTGGCCGCCGAACGACTCGGCATCCCCTGGGTGGAACTCTCGCCTCACCCGCTTTACTCACCCTCGCGCGGTCTGCCGCCGATCGGCAGCGGGCTCGCGCCCGGCGTCGGAATTCGTGGTCGACTCCGCGATACCCTGATGCGCGCAGCGACCGGACGTTCGATCAAGCAAGGGTTGGCCCAGCGCTCCCACGCTCGCGTCGGTGTCGGGTTGCCCGCTCTCGATCCCGGTCCGCAAGCCCGGCTGATCGCAACACTTCCGGCGCTGGAAGTGCCTCGCCCCGACTGGCCGGAGCACGCACACGTCGTCGGCCCGCTTCTCTGGGAGCCGACCGAGGTCATTCTGGATCCACCGCCAGGTGACGAGCCGCTGGTCATGGTGGCGCCGTCCACGGCGCACACCGGGGCAGTGGGAATGTTCGAGGGCACGGTCGAGGGACTCGGCGGCGCCGGTGTCAGGCTGATCGCGTCGATGCTCGACGGAGCAGAAGGCGAGCATCCCGATTGGGTTCGTGCAGGTCTCGGACGCCAGGACGCGATGCTGCGCGACGCGTCGGTATTGGTGTGCGGCGGCGGGCACGGCATGTTGGCGAAGGCCTTGCTGGCCGGCGTGCCGACGGTCGTCGTTCCCGGGGGCGGGGACCAGTGGGAGTTGGCCAATCGCGCTGCGCGGGCAGGGACGTCGGTGATCGTGCGGCCCGCAGATGCCCAGTCGATTCGCGATGCCGTACTGCAGGTGCTCTCCGACAGACGATTCGCGGACGCTGCGAAGTTTGCTGCCGCGACTGCGTCGCAGGTCACCGATCCGGTGGCGGTGTGCCGACAGGTGGTCAACGGTGGTGTGACGGCGTGAGCATGGTGCGCCTGAATGCAGGTGCACCGCTCTGTGGACTACGGTTGCGGCTGTGCGGTTGACCGAATTTCATGAAATGGTGCGCGAAGAGTTCGGGCAGGTACGAGGCGACTCGATGTTGATCGACCATGTACTCCAGAGTCTCGACGGAATGACTGCCGCGGAGGCTGTCGAAGCAGGCTGGGAGCCTCGCGAAGTGTGGCGCGCGCTCTGCGTGGAGTTCGACGTACCCCCCGCCCGCCGCTGATTCTTCGGCGTGTCGAACGTCTCTCGTCTTCTGTTCGAACACGTGTTCGTCTATGCTGAACCTGTTCGGTGGTGACGCTCTTTTCGTAACTGCGAACTTTCGGTGTTCTACAAATGCGGTGTTTCACGAACGCGGTGATCGGCAAGCGCGAAAGCAAGATCGAAAAGTCTGTCGGTGGCCGGATCTACTCTGATCGCAACACACCAACAGGGTCGGCTCAGGCAGGCGCTGAAGAGACGGAGTCTGCTCAGGCAGGCACTGAAGACTGAAACAAGGATGGGGATCACGATGGCACCACAGGCACCTGATCGGGACAAGGCACTCGACCTCGCGTTGGCGCAGATCGACAAGAACTTCGGCAAGGGTTCGGTGATGCGCCTGGGTGAGGGTGTTCGTCAGCCCATCGCCGTCATTCCCACCGGTTCCATCGCGCTCGACGTCGCGCTGGGTATCGGCGGACTGCCGCGTGGCCGCGTCATCGAGATCTACGGCCCGGAGTCCTCGGGTAAGACCACCGTGGCACTGCACGCAGTTGCCAATGCTCAGGCCAACGGCGGCATCGCGGCGTTCATCGACGCGGAGCACGCACTCGATCCTGACTACGCAGCCAAGCTGGGTGTCGATACCGACGCGCTTCTGGTCTCGCAGCCCGATACGGGTGAGCAGGCTCTCGAGATCACCGACATGCTGATCCGTTCGGGCGCCCTCGACATCGTCGTGATCGACTCCGTGGCCGCTCTTGTTCCTCGCGCCGAGATCGAAGGCGAGATGGGTGACAGCCACGTCGGCCTGCAGGCTCGACTGATGAGCCAGGCGCTGCGCAAGATCACCGGTGCCATGAACAACTCGGGCACCACCGTCATCTTCATCAACCAGCTTCGCGAGAAGATCGGCGTGATGTTCGGTTCTCCCGAAACCACCACCGGTGGTAAGGCACTGAAGTTCTACGCTTCGGTCCGCCTCGACATCCGTCGCATCGAGACCCTCAAGGACGGTACCGACGCAGTCGGTAACCGCACTCGCGTCAAGGTCGTCAAGAACAAGGTCGCTCCGCCGTTCAAGCAGGCCGAGTTCGATATTCTCTACGGCCAGGGCATCAGTAAGGAAGGCTCGCTCATCGACATGGGTGTCGAGCACGGGTTCATCCGCAAGTCCGGCTCCTGGTACACCTACGAAGGTGACCAGTTGGGTCAGGGCAAGGAAAATGCTCGTAAGTTCTTGCTGGAGAACACCGATATCCGTGACGAGATCGAGAAGAAGATCAAGGAAAAGCTCGGTATCGGTGCTGACGTCACTGCAACCGACGAAGCTCCCGCCGACTTCTGAGTTCAGTCATGAGCTTCGACGACGGTGACCACGGCGAGAATGCTCGTGAAGAGTACGACGCTCCTCGGCGTCGATCCCGTCAACGCTCCGAGAAACCGTCGCAACGTGCGGAAGGTGGTACGGAGGCGCAGGCCAAAGACGCTTGCCTGCGCCTCCTGACCGACCGGGCACGCAGCCGCTCGGAACTGGAAACCAAGCTGAGCGGGCGCGGCTTCGAGCCCGAGATCATTACCAAGGTCCTCGATCGACTCCAAGAAATCGGGTTGATCGACGACGCAGACTTCGCAAACCAATGGGTTCATTCGCGGCACACGTACTCGGGCAAGGGAAAGCGTGCGCTTGCAGTCGAGTTGCGGCTCAAAGGAATCGACCAGGACGTCGCTTCCGAAGCTCTGTCGCAGATCGATCCCGAAGACGAGCGCGAGCGCGCAGCAGATTTGGTTCGGCGCAAGCTGAAGAACAAGCCGATCGACGATCGTGACAAGGTCACGCGTCGACTGGTCTCGATGCTCGCGCGCAAAGGATATTCAGCGGGGATGTCGTACGAGGTGGTCAAAGCAGAGATGGCTGCCGCAGAGTCGTAGGCAACACATGTCGTAGGCATCGAATACCAGGAGCGGGGTGTGTCACCGAATTCGGTGACACACCCCGCTCCTCGCGTCAGTGGAACAGCAGGTCGATCAGCTCACGGCTTGGTCAGGTCCATACCCGGTACCGAAACCGCTGGGTCGGCAGACGGAGCCGCGATGGGGCCCTTGCCCTTTCGCTTGCCGGAACGCAGGCGCTTCTCCACCTTGGTTGCCAGGAAGGTAAGCGCGGAGTTGAGAGCGATCATGATCGCGGCAACCACGATGAGCGCCGGCAGGAAGTTTCCGTAGAAAGTGCCGAGCTGTTGGGCCTGACGTACCAGCTCGACATACCCGATCAGGTAACCGAGGGCGGAGTCCTTCAGCGCCACGACCATCTGTGAAATCAGTGCCGGCAGCATGGCGGTAACCGCCTGGGGGAGCAGGATCGTCACCATGATCTGCGTCTTGCGCATCCCCAGCGCCTTGGCGGCCTCACTTTGCCCACGCGGGAGTGAGTTGATCCCGGCACGGACGATCTCGGCGATCACTGACCCGTTGTACAGGGTAAGACCCACGACGACTGCCGCGAGTGCAAGGTACTTCGACTTGAAGACTTCGTATTCGGCGAACACCTGATACGAGAAGATCATCAGAATCAGAACCGGTACTGCTCGGAACAGTTCGACGATGACGCCGCAAATTTTCCGGATGATGTTGTGCTCGGAGAGTCGGCCGATACCCAGGGCAGAACCGAGGATGAGCGCGAAGACGATGGACATCGCAGCCGCGATCAATGTCCCGCGGATACCGGGTATCAGATACGTTGTCCACGAGGTGGATTCGAGGAACGGATCCCACTTCGCTGCTGTCAGCTGGCCCTTTTCGTCGAGTGCGCGGTAGATGACGTACCCGATCGCGACCATGAGTGCAGCGACGACAAGGGACGCGAATCGGTAGAGATTTCGCGCTCTGGGGCCCGGCGCGTCGTAGAGGACTGTTGCGCGGTTGCTCATCGTGAAACCTCGAATCGCTTGCTCAGCTTGCCGAAGATCAAGCCCATGGGAAGTGTCAGGATCACGAAACCGACAGCGAAGATTCCACCGACGACGAAGATCGCGGCTTCGTTTTCGATCATCTTCTTCATCAGCGCTGACGCTTCGGATACGCCGATCACCGCGGCGATGGTCGAGTTCTTGGTCAGTGCGATCAGCACGCTACCCAGCGGCGCTGTGACCGCGCGAAATGCCTGAGGCAGGACGATCAGCCGAAGATTTTGGGCAAACGACAGACCGAGTGATCGGCCCGCTTCGGCCTGGCCGACGGGAACGGTGTTGATTCCCGATCGAAGTGACTCACACACGAACGCTGCGGTATAGACACTGAGTCCGAGCACTGCGAGTCGGAAGTTGTTGTCTGTCAAGAACGTCGGTGAGTCCGACTTTGCGAGATTGACTCCGAGCGTCTGCGACAGACCGAACAGACAGAACAGCAGAATCAGTGTCAGGGGGGTGTTGCGGAACACGGTCACGTACGCGGTACCCAGGAATCGGGCGACCGGAACCGGTGACACGCGCATGGCCGCGATCAGGACACCGATGATGACGGCGCCGATCGCGGAGAAGAACGTCAGCTGGATCGTGGTCCAGAAGGCTTCCAGAATCTGGTCGCCGTACTTGCTCAGAAGGTTCACTTGCCGTCTCCCCAGATCACGGGATCTCCGTTGGTGGCGTCACGCGCTGCGGCTCCCGAAGTGGGGAGCCGCAGCGAGATTGACGGTGAAAAAAGCAGGTCAGTAACGATCAACGGTGGGCGGGGCCGGGATGGGGTAGCCCGAAGCACCAACGGTGTTGTTGAAGGCTTCTTCCCACGCGCCGGTGGAGATCATCTTCTCGATGGCATCGTTGATCTTGCCGCGACCCTCGGAATCGTCCTTGGCCAGGCCGACGCCGTACTTTTCGGTCGTGAACGGTTCGCCGACGACCTTCAGCTCTCCTGGGTACTGGGCAGCGTAGCCGGCGAGGATGATGTCGTCGGTGGTGACAGCGTCGACAGCGCCGTTACGCAGAGCTTCGACACAAGCGGAGTACGTGTCGAGCGGCTGGAGCTGGACGTCCTTGGCGTAGTTGTCCTGGATGTTCTGCGCCGGAGTCGAACCCGACACCGAGCAGAGCTTCTTGCCGCCGGTGAGCGAATCGGGGCCGGTGATGTCGGTGTTGTCGGAGCGAACGAGCAGCGACTGGCCCGCGATGAAGTACGGGCCGCCGAAGCTGACCTTCTCCTTGCGCGTGTCGGTGATCGAGTAGGTCGCGACGATGTAGTCGACCTCGCCGTTCTGGATCAGGGTCTCGCGCTGGGCTGACGGCGATTCCTTGAAGGTGATGCCTTCGGGCTTCACGCCGAGTTCGTTTGCGATGTAACGGGCTACCTCGACGTCGAAGCCGGAGAAGGTGCCGTCTGGGTTGCGCTGACCGAGGCCGGGCTGATCGAACTTGATGCCGACGGTGAGAGTGCCGTCGGAAGCGCTCTCGGTGATCGACTTGTTCTCCTCGCCGCCGCCACAGGCAGTGGCAGCGAACGCGATGGCCATGATTCCGATTCCGAAACGGACGGAACGATTGATCTTCATGAAGATCCTCTCAGTTGTCGACACACGAACAGTGCAGTCGAGATGAACGGTGCAGCCGAGGTGAACGGTGCAGTCGAGCAAGTTGTCTTGTGGACGAGGACAGAACTGTCGGAGGGGAGACTGTAATCAGTGCGTGAGGATCTTGCCGAGGAAGTCCTTGGCCCGATCCGACTTGGGATGGGTGAAGAACTCTTCGGGCGTGGTGTCTTCGACAACCTGGCCGTCAGCCATGAACAGCACGCGATCGCCGGCCTTGCGCGCGAAGCCCATCTCGTGCGTGACCACGAGCATGGTCATGCCTTCCTTCGCGAGGGAGGTCATGACGTCGAGGACCTCGTTGACCATCTCGGGGTCGAGTGCGGAGGTGGGCTCGTCGAACAGCATCACCTTCGGCTGCATCGCAAGGGCGCGAGCGATCGCGACACGCTGTTGCTGACCGCCCGAAAGCTGCGCCGGGTACTTGTCGGCCTGATTGGCGATACCGACGCGTTCGAGCAATGCCTGCGCGGTCTTCTTGGCGTCTTCCTTCTTGGCCTTGCGGACCTTCATCGGTGCGAGCATGACGTTCTCGAGGATCGTCTTGTGCGCGAACAGGTTGAACGACTGAAAGACCATCCCGACGTCGGCGCGAAGTGCAGCAAGTGCTTTGCCCTCTTCGGGGAGCGTCTTGCCGTCGACGGCGATCGTGCCCGAGTCGATGGGTTCGAGGCGATTGATGGTGCGGCACAGAGTCGACTTACCGGAGCCCGACGGACCAAGGACGATCACCACTTGGCCCTTGGGTACCTCGAGATTGACCTCTTGCAGGACGTGAAGTTCCCCGAAGTGTTTGTTCACCGAGGTCATCGAAATCATGGATGTGGAATCGCCGGAGGTGGTCGGCGTCGTCGCATCGTCGGCTTGGGTCATAAACGAGAACCTTAGGCGTAGTTTGCGTCGACGCCCGTGATTTCGCCATGGTTCTTGCCATATGTAATGGAAATTTTACTGTGACGACGTTTATGTCGCGTTTCGGCTGTTTATCAGGGCGTTATCACACGTCGTAGTGGACGTGAGCTAGGCTGAAGCGTGTCACTGATCGACGAAATGTCCCCTGCACTTCCACAGCCGACTGCAGTTCCGGAACCGACGGCAGATTTCGAGCCGACGGCGACGCCTGTTCGCACCTACGAGGTGCGGACGTACGGCTGTCAGATGAACGTCCACGATTCCGAGCGACTGTCCGGTCTGCTCGAGGATGCCGGGTATTCGAAGGCGGAGACCGGAAGCGATCCTGATCTTGTCGTCTTCAACACGTGTGCGGTCCGCGAGAACGCGGACAACAAGTTGTACGGCAACCTCAGCCAGCTCGCCCCGAACAAGGAGGCGAACCCCGACATGCAGATCGCGGTCGGTGGGTGCCTGGCGCAGAAGGATCGTGACACCGTAGTCAAGAAGGCGCCGTTCGTCGACGTCGTCTTCGGCACCCACAACATCGGCTCGCTTCCCGCGTTGCTCGACCGCGCGCGCCACAACCAACGCGCCGAAGTCGAAATCCTCGACGCGCTGGAGGCCTTTCCGTCGACGCTGCCGGCCAAGCGCGAATCTGCTTACGCGGGTTGGGTTTCCATCTCGGTCGGTTGCAACAACACGTGCACGTTCTGCATCGTTCCGGCCCTGCGTGGCAAGGAAGTGGATCGACGTCCCGGCGACATTCTGGCCGAGGTGCAGGCACTCGTCGACGAGGGTGTCTCGGAAGTGACCCTGCTCGGGCAGAACGTCAACGCCTACGGCGTGTCGTTCGCCGATCCGGAACAACCGCGCGATCGCGGAGCCTTCGCCTCGCTCTTGAAGGCATGTGGACACATCGACGGTCTCGAACGGGTGAGGTTCACATCGCCGCACCCGGCAGAGTTCACCGACGACGTCATCGAAGCGATGGCAACCACTGCCAACGTCTGCCCGCAGCTGCACATGCCGTTGCAGTCCGGTTCGGACAAGGTTCTGAAAGCGATGAAGCGCTCGTACCGCAAGTCGAAGTACCTCGGGATCATCGAGAAGGTGCGCGCCGCAATGCCGCACGCCGCCATCACCACGGACATCATCGTCGGATTCCCGGGGGAGACGGAAGAGGATTTCGAGGAAACGCTGGACGTCGTGCGTAAGGCGCGATTCTCCAACGCCTACACCTTCCAGTACTCCAAGCGCCCGGGCACGCCGGCGGCGGAGATGGCCGATCAGCTTCCCAAAGAGGTTGTCCAGGAACGCTACATGCGATTGCTCGCGGTTCAGGAAGAAGTGAACATCGAGGAAAATCGCAAACTCGTCGGCACCGAGGTCGAACTCCTGGTGGCAGCGGGGGAGGGTCGGAAGAACGCAGCGACTCACCGTCTCAGTGGTCGCGCGCGAGACGGCCGCCTGGTGCATTTCCGCCCCGAGGGAAACCTCGACGGCACAATCCGACCCGGTGACGTGGTGACGGTCGTCGTCACCCACGGAGCCCCTCATCACCTCGTGGCAGATGACGGAGTGCTCACGCACCGTCGGACCCGCGCCGGTGACTCGTTCGACAAGGGCATCACACCCAAGACCCCGCCCATCGGCGTAGGTCTCGGGCTACCGAAGATCGGTGCCCCGGCCCCACAACCCGTCCAGATGGGATGCAACGCATGACCTCGCAACACGAGAACACGACACCACAGCCCGGCGACGACGCCTTCGAGGGCTACCGCAAGGATCTCGACGACGCGGAACGCAAGGTCGCGGGAGAAATCGATCCAGGTGCGCGCGCCATGGTCGTCGCAGTTGCGGTGCTCGTGCTGGTCGGCACGCTTGCGCTGCCCCATGCGGGAGTTGCGAACGGCTGGGATGTGCTCGCGTACAACCAGGATGCGGAAAGCGAACGGATTGCACTGTTCTCACGCTTGTTCGTGTGGTTCGTCGTCGTCTTCGGCATCGGATTCTCGATGCTCGCACTCGTGACGCGTCGCTGGAGTCTGGCGTGGGTCGCGCTGGCCGGCAGCGCCGTGGCGAGTGCTCTGGGAATGATGGCCGTCTGGTCACGTCAGACCATTCCCGCCGGTTTCAACGTGGCCGGACCGTCGATCGGGCTGATCATCGGATGGTTCGCCGTCGTGTTCTTGACGTTCCATTGGCTCAAGGTGGTCTGGACACGAACCAACATTCAGCTCGCTGCGGAGGAACAACGCCGGATCGCTGCGGCTGAAGCCGAGAAGCATCAGGAATGGAACGTCGGCTGACACAGCAGGCCGTCTGTACAAAGCGCAAGACAATGCCGGCTGACTCCTTTCGGAGTCAGCCGGCGTTTTGTTGTCTTGGCAGCTCGTCGTCGATTACTCGTTGACGGCGCTTTCGGCAGCTTCGGCCCACTCACGCCACTGCTTTGCCTGAGCGAGAGCCTTCTCGGCGTCCTTCGTCTTGCCGGCAGCCTGAGCCTTGGCGGCCTGCTCCTCGAACTGGCTCACCCGCTCCTTGAACTGTGCGACTCGGGCAAGTGCTTCCGGATCGGTACGACGCCACTCGGCGTCGACAGCATCGCGCACCTTGGTTTCGATGGCCCGGAGCTTCGCTTCGAGTTCCTGCATTCGGTCGCGCGGCACCTTGCCGATCGCGTCCCACTTCTCCTGCAGGTCGCGCAGCGCTGCACGAGCATTCTCGAGTCCGTGCGCCGGATCGATGTTCGCGTTGGCAGCGAGCAGCTCTTCCTTTGCAACCGCGTTCTGCTCGAATTCGGCATCGCGCTCGGATGCAGCAGCGTTGCGCGCGGCGAAGAACACATCCTGCGCGCCTTTGAAGCGCTTCCACAGGTTGTCGTCGGCCTCGCGCGGTGCGCGGCCGGCAGCCTTCCACTCGCTGAGCAGATCGCGGAATTCTCCAGCGGTCTGCCCCCATTCAGTGGAGGTCGACAGCTTCTCGGCGCGCTCGACCAGTTCTTCCTTCGTCGAACGGGCGCTCGCACGATCTCGGTCGAGTTCGGCGAAGTGGGCTCCACGTCGTCGGTTGAAGGACTCGCGAGCCTTGGAATACCGCTTCCAGAGTGCGTCGTCGACCTTGCGGTCGATTCCGCGAATCGTCTTCCACTCGTCGAGAATCTCGCGCAGTCGATCACCCGCGGTCTTCCACTGGGTCGACTCCGAGCCGATCTGTTCGGCCTCGACAGCGAGGGCCTCCTTGCGGGCGGTGCTGGCCGCGCGAGACTGTTCCTTCTCTTCCTTCGCGTGCGCTGCGGCCTCGTCGGACCCGGCGACGATCACGTCGAGTCGTCGGGCCAAAGCGTCGAGGTCACCGATCACGGCAGCGGTGGAGAGGGATTCGGACAGAGCGATGGCGGCAGCCTTGGTCTTCTTGGCGTCTCCGGCGCCCGACGTCAGTCGCGCCTCGAGTAGCGAGACCTCGGTCGCGAGGTCGTCGTAGCGACGACCGAAATGGGCGAGACCCTCGGCGGCATCCCCGGCCTGCCACGATCCGATCTGACGTTCACCGTCAGCGGTCTTCACCCAGGCGGTCCCGTCTTCCTCGACGCGTCCGAACTTGCTCGGGTCGCTGGCCGGTGCGGCGGTGACGGCATGCGAGGCTGCTGGGCCGGGGCGAGGTGCTCCGGGGCGGGGTGCACCGGGGCGTGGTCCACCAGGTTTGGGCGCGCCGGGTTTGGGTGCTGCCGGGCTCGGGCTGGCCGAACTGCTGTCGGCGCCGGTGGTGGGTTCACTGTTCTCGGTCATCGGTCCTCGTCTCTGCCGCGCGTCACGGCTGCCTGATCGCATTCCTGGTTCCATTGAACCCGGTACTCACGTTCTCCGACTATTGAATCAGGTAAGAGGGTGTGAGGTCGCCACCTCGGGGTCGACTAGCGTGGCAGCTGTGTTGACTTCCGCTGTTCTCGTCCCCTCGGCGCCGTTGCTCGTGCCGGAATTGTCCGGTGATTCGGCCGAGTCCGCTCAGGTGCGTGCTGCAGCGACAGCCGCCGTGCGCCGGCTCTCTGAGGAGGCGGTTCACTGGGTGGGCGTCGGTGTCGACTCCGAGAATGCGGCGGGCGAACTCTGGCGATCGGGCGTCGGACATGCGCAGATCGGAACATTTGCGGGATTCGGCGCCGATGTCCGGACGTCCCTGGACGCGGATGCGACCGGCGAACCGGTGCAATCACTCGAACTGTGCGCCCTTGTCGCCGGCTGGCTGCGTGCCCGAGCAGACGAGGAGATCACCGTCGACATGCACGCCGTCAGTGCAGAGGCGTCGGCGAATGAGTGTCGTGAATTCGGGAAGCAGCTGCGCAAGCAGCTCGACAGCGACAACCGACCGCAAGGGCTTCTGATCGTGGCTGACGGTGCGTCCACGCTGACGGCAAAGGCGCCCGGAAGCTTCGACGAGCGCGCCGCGGGCGTGCAATCGGCCATCGACGATGCCCTGACCACCGGTGACCCGGAGGCGCTTCTTGCTCTCGATCCGCAGCTCTGCCGGAGTGTCGGAGCCCAGGGGCGCGCGGCGTGGCAGGTCCTCGCCGGTGTCTTTACGAGCTCGTCTCCGTCAGCCCATCCTCGCTCGACGGTCGACTACACCGATGCGCCGTTCGGCGTCGGCTACCACGTCGGGACGTGGCGGCCGTGAACGTCCCTGAAGACCTTCGCCCGATCGCAGTTGTCGGTCCGACGGCGTCGGGAAAGTCCGATCTCGCGTTGGCACTGGCCGAGGAGTTCGGCGGAGAGATCATCAACATCGACGCGATGCAGCTCTATCGCGGCATGGATATCGGGACCGCCAAACTGACGCCTGCCGAGCGCTGTGGGATTCCGCATCACCTGCTCGACGTTCTCGACGTGACGGAGACGGCCACCGTCGCGCGTTATCAAACCGACGCGATCGCGATCGCCGAGGATCTGATCGCGGCGGGCAAGGTTCCGGTGATCGTCGGCGGATCCATGATGTACGTCCAGTCGTTGCTCGACGAATGGTCTTTTCCGGCAACGGATCCCGAAGTTCGCGCGAAGTGGGAAGCAGTGCTGGCCGACGGTGGGGTCGGTGCGGTGCATACGGCGCTTGTTGCTGCTGATCCGGTAGCGGCGGCGTCGATACTGCCTACGGACGGCCGGCGGATAGTTCGGGCGCTCGAGGTCGTCGAGCTGACAGGTCTGCCGTTCGCGGCCTCGGCGCCGCAGATCGGTGACCCTCGTTGGGGAACCCGCATCATCGGCGTGGATCGGGATACGGAAGAACTCGACAGACGGATTCGGTTGCGAACCGAGCTGATGTTTTCGGGTGGGCTTGTCGACGAAGTTGCCGTGCTGGTCGAGCAAGGATTGCGTGAGGGCGTCACAGCGCCGCGAGCCATCGGCTACGCACAGGTGCTCGCACATTTCGACGGTGAATACGATCTGGCCGAAGCACTCGAACGGACGTTCATCGGGACACGGCGCTACGTTCGACGCCAACGCTCATGGTTCCGTCGCGACGCACGCGTGCACTGGCTCGACGGTGCCGATCCGGAGCTGGCTCGCTCGGCCTTCTCTGCACTTGCAGATCGCGGTCTGTAACACGATCGAGCCGATCAGCTATCTTACAGTTAGCTCTTTCGCGATCCATCCGTTTCGCGATCGACGGACTGGAGGACATCGAACATGGCGCAGAGCGGGACGCGCGCGCGACCGAAAAGCCGACGCGCGAGTCGGCTGCCGCTTCTCCTGCTGCTCGTCACATTTCTCGCGGTGGGCGGCGTGCTGATCTATTTTGCGGTGAGTGCCGCCGGGAAGCCCGTCAGCGCACCCGTTCCCGAAGCGCCATTCGACGTGGGAGCCCCAACCGACCCACAGGCGACATGGGCGCCCGCGCCGACGGACTTGCCGCCGAACACGCTCGCGATTCCTGATCTGGATGTGCAAGCCGACATCGTGACCAGCGGGTTCGGCGCCAACCGCGGAATGATCCTTCCGCATCCTGACAAGGTTTCGCATTTCACCAACGGTGTGCAGTTCGGATCGTCGGAGGGCACCAATCTTGTTGCCGGCCACGTCGACGACGGTGATCGCACGCACGGCGCCTTGTGGGCGCTGCACCAGATGAAGCCCGGAACACCGATCTACGTGAGCGACGATGCCGGAACGATGTTCATCTATCACGCAGCGAGCCTGAAGCTGTACGAAAAGGTGGCTTTGCCGGCCGAGTTCTTTTCCGAAACGGGTGCGCCCAGGCTGGTCCTCGTGACCTGCGGCGGCGCGACGGTGCCGGACCCCTCGTTGCCGTCCGGATTCACGTACGAACAGAACGTTGTGGTCACCGCGTCACCTGCGTAAGTCGGTCGGTAGGTCCGGATAGGATGGCGACCATGGATTTCAGTAAGGGCCACGGAACGCAGAACGACTTCGTTGTTCTCCCTGACCTCGACGTACGGATCGATCTCGAGCCGGCACGAGTGTCAGCGTTGTGTGATCGCCAGCGTGGTCTCGGCGCCGACGGCATCCTTCGTGTCGCTCGCGCGGGCGCACTTGCGGACGCCGGCGTGCTCACCGCACTTCCCGACGGCGTCGCTGCAGAAGACTGGTTCATGGACTACCGCAACAGCGACGGCTCCATCGCGGAGATGTGCGGAAACGGCGTTCGGGTATTTGCCCATTACCTCAAGGCGTCGGGCTTGGAGAGCAAGGACGAGTTCGTGGTCGGCAGCCGCGCCGGAGCGCGTCCGGTCGTGGTGCACGGCTACGACGCCACGCACGGTGACGTGACCGTGGCGATGGGCCGGATCAAAGAACTCGGCACCAGTTCGGCAACAATCGACGGCCGCGTCTTCGCCGGAATCGGCATCGACGTCGGTAATCCGCATTTGGCATGCGTCGACGAGCACGTGACGGCAGAAGTGTTGAGTGCGCTCGATCTGAGTGTTTCTCCGGGCTTCGATCCCGGGTTCTTCCCGCACGGGGTCAATATCGAGATCGTGACGCCGATCCACGACGGCGGGGTCCACATGCGGGTACACGAGCGTGGTGTGGGCGAGACTCGTTCCTGCGGAACCGGAACGGTCGCAGCTGCGGCCGCGGCGCTGAAGTACGACGGCAGCGACGAAGGTTCGGTGCTGGTGCGCGTGCTCGGCGGCGAAGTGCAGGTCACCGTCGAAGGCGGTGAAGGGTCTTTGCGGGGGCCCTCGGTTCTGGTGGCGAACGGGACGATCAGCGACGCCTGGTGGCAATCGCTCGTGTGATATCGCCCGCGGGAAATACGCCTGCAGGAAATACGGATGCACCGTGCCCAGGTTTCGTGGGACCATGGATCTTGTATGACGAACACACATGAAAACGAAGAGTCCACCGCTCACGAGCAGTCCGAGTACGCGCAAGCCGAATACGCGGCAGATTCTGCATCGGGCAACCCGTCGACCGGTGAGATGCAACTCGCAGATCGCGGCGCCCTGCGCCGCGTGGCCGGTCTGTCGACCGAGCTCGAGGACGTCACCGAAGTCGAGTACCGCCAGCTTCGACTCGAAAGAGTTGTCCTGGTCGGCGTCTGGACCCAGGGAACCGCCGAGCAGGCCGAGGCGAGCATGACCGAGCTGGCCGCACTTGCCGAGACGGCCGGCTCGGAGGTTCTCGAAGGACTGGTTCAGCGCCGCGACAAACCTGACGCTGCCACCTACATCGGTTCCGGCAAGGCGCAGGAACTGCGCGAAGTTGTCCTGGCGACCGGTGCCGACACCGTCGTCTGCGACGGCGAGCTGACGCCGGCGCAGCTCACGGCGCTGGAGAAGATCGTCAAGGTCAAGGTCATCGACCGGACGGCTCTGATTCTCGACATCTTTGCTCAGCACGCGACTTCCCGTGAGGGTAAAGCCCAGGTGGCTTTTGCTCAGATGGAGTACATGCTCCCGCGTCTGCGTGGTTGGGGCGAGTCGATGTCGCGCCAGGCCGGTGGCCGTGCCGGTAGCAACGGCGGTGTGGGTCTGCGTGGTCCCGGTGAAACGAAGATCGAGACGGACCGTCGCCGTATTCGTGAGCGCATGGCAAAACTACGCCGCGAGATCAAGGGCATGAAGGCCGCTCGCGACACCAAGCGCACACGTCGATTGCAGAGCGACATTCCGTCGATCGCCATCGTCGGATATACCAACGCGGGCAAATCGAGTCTGCTCAATTCGCTCACCGGATCCGGTGTGCTCGTGGAGAACGCGTTGTTCGCCACCTTGGACCCGACGACGCGCCGCGCAGCACTCGACGACGGCCGCGAGTACGTACTCACCGATACGGTCGGCTTCGTGCGACACCTGCCGACTCAGTTGGTCGAGGCATTCCGCTCGACTCTCGAGGAAGTAACCGACGCGGATCTGCTTCTGCACGTCGTCGACGGTTCGGATCCGTTGCCGACAGAACAGATCAAGGCTGTGCGGGAAGTCGTCACCGATGTTCTGCGCGAGACGGATTCGAAGGCTCCGCCGGAGTTGATCGTGGTCAACAAGATCGACGCGGCAGATCCGGTTACCTTGACGCAACTACGTGGTCTGTTGCCTGGCGCCGTGTTCGTCTCGGCGCGGACAGGCGAGGGAATCGCTGAACTGCGAGCACATCTCAGTGAGGTGCTGGTTCGACCGGAGGTCGAGGTCGACGTGCTGGTGCCGTACACGCGGGGTGACTTGATGGCTCGAATCCACTCGGACGGAACGATTCTGGAATCGACGCACGAAGAGGCCGGAACGCGGGTGCACGCACGTGTGCCACAGATGTTGGCCTCGGCATTGGTCGAGTACGCACCTAGTGCGTAATTTCGGGGCCGTGGTCGCGGTGATCGCGGCGACTACGGCAACCGTATTGCTTCCCGGAGCACCCGCACAGGCATCGTCGTTCGAACCGAGCGAGTTCGCCCCACTGTGCACACCTACGGATCCTGCGCTCCAGGAGTTGTCGGGGATGGTCGTCGTCGACGATCGGATCTACGCGATGGGCGACGGCGGCAGTGACGACTTCGTATTCGAAATGGACCTGAACTGTGTTGTCCAGAAACAGATTCCGGTCCCGATTGATCCCTACGACGTCGAAGATCTTGCGGTGAGTGGTCGAACGCTCGTTCTGTCGGACACCGGTGACAACCTCCGAACCCGCGAAACGGTGGCGTTCATCACGATGGACCTCGATTCCGGTGACGGTACGTTGCACCGCCTCACATACCCGGACGGAGCGCACGACACCGAATCGATTCTCCTCGACCCCGATGGCCACGTCTTTGTCGTGACCAAGGAATTGTTCGGCGCCAGCAGTCTCTACACACCGGTCGGGGGTCAGAAGCTGAGTGACTTGGCACAGCCAGGCCCGACGCCGCTCGAGCGCGTCGGAGCCGTGTCTGTCGGACCGGAGAAGCCAGTGTCGGTGATGTTCACCGGGGGAGCGGTGTCGTCGGACGGTTCGGCAATCGCGCTCCGGAGCTACTCCGATCTGTACCTGTACGAAGTCGTGGACGGCGGAATCGGCGCGACGCTCACCGATACCGAACCGCTGCGGATCCCCCTCCCGACGGAGCCGCAGGGCGAGGCCGTGGCGTTCAACGACGCGGGCGATGTTCTGATCGGATCGGAATCTGCGGGTGGAGCTTTGCCGCCGGTTCACGTGATGCGCGCGCTCGTGGAAGCGACCGAATCGACGGCTGACTCGTCAGGCGATTCGGTCGGCGTCGGCGTCGATCCGTGGACATTCGCGTGGGCCGGATTAGCCGCGGCAGGATGCGCGATAGGCGGTGTGGCGCTCGTGAGATCTCGACGACGCCGCTGATTCGCCTCAACTCCGTGAATTCGCGGACTGCCGGTAGATGTGGATACTGGAACGAATGCACGGGCATCAACTCCTGACGCGGCTCTCGCGTATGTCACTCGAGCACGGACACATCATCGCAGCGCTGCTCGTGGGTTCCGTCCTCGTCGGTGTCGGCACGCTGCTTTTGCTTCGGTGGTTGCCGCGTCGGGCCGTGCTTGTCGCGCTGGGCCTGTCAGTGGTCGGGTCCGGCAGCGGCGCGATGTTCGTGTGGCTCAGTTATCGACCGTTGCCCGCTCAGCTACCCGTGTCGAGTTTCGTCTGGATAGCGCTGGCGATGTTCGGAGTCGTCGGCGCGGCGCTTGTTCTCCTTCGGCGCCCAGGACTTGCCCGCGGCCTTTCGGTGACGGCATTCGCCGCGCTGGCCACGATCGTCGCGGTAGGTCAGGTCAATGCCCAGACCGGCACCTATCCCACACTCGGTTCACTGGTCGGGCACTGGCCGGTCCGCGCGGTCGAGCACGTCGCCTTCGATTCGCTCCCCGGAGCCGAACCGGGGTTACAGCGGGGACTTCCCACGGAAACCCATTGGCAGGTACCGGTGCGGATGCCGAGCAACGGCGTCGTCACGGAAGCGGCGATTCCCGGCAACATCTCGGGATTCGACGCGAGGCCTGCGACGTTGTACCTCCCGCCCGCCTACCTTGCCGATCCGCGTGCGGAGTTGCCCGTCCTGGTGCTGGTGGCGGGTGAGCCCGGCAGCCCCGGCGACTGGCTGGACAGCGGCCGGCTCGCGACCACCGTCGACGCCTACGCGTCGAGGCATTCCGGGCTTGCTCCCGTAGTGGTAGTACCCGACGCGTTGGGGGACTACGACGCCAACCCCGGCTGCATGGATTCTGCTCTCGGCAACGTCGCGACGTATCTGGACCAGGACGTCCCGAACTGGATCGAATCGAACCTTCAAGTGAATCCGGACGCTGCGCAATGGGCTATCGGTGGGTTCTCCTACGGCGGGACGTGCGCGATCGAGATGGCCGTGAACTTCCCGGACCGATACCCGTCGTTCCTGGACTTCTCCGGGCAGGACGAACCGTCGACCGGTGATCACGAGGACACCGTGGCGGCCATGTTCGACGGTGACGAAAGCGCGTTCGACGCGGTCAACGCCCGAGACCTGATGGCGCAGAATCGGTATCCGCAGTTGTCTGGTGTATTTGTCGCGGGTGAAGACGACGACATCTACCGCCCTCAGCAGGAGATCATGTTCGAGGCTGCGCGCGCCGCCGACATGAACGTGGACTACTACACCCTTCCCGGCGGGCACTCGGGTGATGTGTGGGGCACTGCTCTGGAACTCGAAATGGACTGGCTGGGCCGGACACTCGCACTCACTCCGTGAGAGTGTCCGGCCCGCTACACAGCACCGGCCGAAATCGGATCAGGCGTCGAGATCAGCGGCTACCAGTTCGGCGACCTTGGCGAGTGCGTCGGCGTCGTCGGATTCGATGGTGACTTCGGTGTCCTTGGCGGCGCCGAGCGTCATGATCATCAGGGCCGAGCCGGCATCCACCGGTTCGCCGTCGGCGACTGCGAGGGTGACCGTGGCGCCGGAGGCTCCGACTGCTTCGGCGATGAGGGCGGCGGGACGGGCGTGAAGGCCGACTGCGGAACCGACGGCAACTGTCTTGCTGGGCATGGGATCTCCTCGTTGTAGAACTGTCGTTGCGGACGTTGTGGGGTGTTCGGGCAGATCTGGTGACTTCGGTGGTGACTGCAGTGTTGCCTGCTGTCGATCATGCCGCAGCGGGCACGATTTCGGGGTCGAGTTCGGCATCGGAGGGCCCCTTGCGGAAGAACTCCTTGGCTCCGACGACGGCGAGCGCAGCTACCACGGTTCCCGCAGCCAGTGAGACGAGGAACCAGCCGATGCCGCCGACTGCGAAGAAGACGAAGATCCCGCCGTGTGGGGCGCTGAGCGTGACGTCGAAAGCCATGATCAGTGCGCCGGTGACCGCGCCGCCCGCCATCATCGAGGGGATGACTCGAAGCGGGTCGGCAGCGGCGAACGGAATTGCACCCTCGGAGATGAATGCCGAACCCAGCAACCAGGCAGCTTTACCGTTCTCCCGTTCGGCTTCGCTGAAGAGCTTGGGACGCAACACCGTCGAGGCAAGTGCCATGGCAAGCGGCGGAACCATACCCGCGGCCATGACTGCCGCCATGATGCGCAAGGTGGCCGGGTCGTTGACGTTGAGTCCGGCTACAGCAAAGGCGTAAGCCGCCTTGTTGACGGGCCCGCCGAGGTCGAAGCACATCATGAGGCCGAGAATGATGCCGAGGAAGATGGCCGAGCTGCCTGACAATCCGTTGAGCCAGTCGGTGAGACCGGAGGTGATCGCGGCGAGCGGACGACCGAGGACGATGAACATCAGTGCTCCGACGACCAGCGTCGCGAACAGCGGGATGATCACCACCGGCATCAGACCTCGCAGCCACTGCGGGACGGCGATCCGGCCGATGTAGAGCGCGACGACACCGGCGATGAGACCGCCGACCAGGCCTCCGATGAAACCGGCACCGACGAACACGGCGACCGCACCGGCCGTGAAGCCGGGAGCGATGCCAGGCCGGTCGGCGATGGCGAAGGCGATGTAGCCGGCCAACGCGGGCACCAGGAAGCTGAACGCCAACGAACCGATCTGGAACAGCACTGCGCCGAGATAGGTGGCAAGACCACCGTCGGGAAGGTTGGTGATCGAGTTGTCGAGAACGATGTCCTTGGCCGGACCCGAGATCTCGTATCCGCCGAGCAGGAAGCCGAGGGCGATCAGCAGACCGCCGGCCGCGACGAACGGGATCATGTAGCTGACGCCGGTCAGGAGGACCTGACGGAGGTGGGTGCCGAACCCTACGGAACCGGCATCGGAATCCGCGGCCGCGGCGGCAGTGCCGTCCACGGTGGCGGCGGCGGGATTCTCGGAAGCGCGCAACGCTTCTGAGAGCATCTTGTCCGGTTCGTTGATCGCCCGCTTCACGCCGGAAGCGACGACGGGTTTACCGGCGAATCGTTCGCGGCCCTTCACTCCGACGTCGGTGGCGAAGATGACCGCGGCGGCTCCGGCGATGACCGACGGGTCCAGCGGGGTGCTTCCGCTCGAGCCCTGAGTTTCGACGTGAACCTTGACGCCGGCGCGTTCACCCGCAGCGACGAGTGAGTCCGCCGCCATGTAGGTGTGAGCGATTCCGGTCGGGCAGGCGGTGACCGCGACGATGTGACGCTCGGCGGGCGCTGGTGCCGGGGTCTCGTCGGTGGCGTGTTTCCCGGTGGAAACAGGTGCCGGGGGTGTCACTGCCGCGGCCGTCCCTGCAGAATCCTTGGCTGAAGAATCCTTGGCTGTGGGATCCTTCGGTGCAGGATTGAGGACCTCGTCGACCAAGCGCACGATCTCGTCCGGCGTCGACGCTTCACGAAGTGACGTGACGAACGCGGGCCTGACGAGTGCTCGGGCCAAGGAGGAGAGCAGCTTCATGTGCTCGGCTCCGGCGCCTTCGGGTGCCGCGATCAGGAACACGAGATCGGCGGGGCCGTCGGGTGCACCGAAGTCGACCTTCGGATCGAGTCGAGCAAACCCCAGGGATGCGGACGAGACGGCCCCGGCGCGGCAGTGGGGAATTGCGATTCCGCCGGGCAACCCGGTCGCAGACTGCGCTTCGCGAGCGAGTGCTGCATCGACCAGTCCCGCGGCGTCGCTCGCCCGACCCGCAGCAGTCAATCGCGCTGCGAGAGAACGAATGACATCGTCCTTGGTCGTACCCAGGTCGGTGTCGAGTGAGATCAGTTCGGGACTGATGATCTCCGGGCCGGAACTGCCGGCTGCGGTGGTATCGGACATGTCAGGTTCCTTAGGGCGTCAGGCGAGTTCGGTGGGGACGGGGATGGGAGAGGCGGCATCTGCTGCAGATACCGAAACCGCTGCCAGATCGATCTGTTCGGGCGTGGGAAGGGTTGTGCCGGGAAGGGAGGCAGCGGCGCTTCCGTAGGCGACCGCGTGACGTAGCCGCTCGGATTCCGAGCCGCCTCCCGCTTCGGCGAGGATGTATCCGGCCAGCGACGAATCGCCTGCGCCGACGGTACTGACTGCGACAATCGGGGGAGCGGTGGCGATCCACGCGCCGTCGGCCGTGACGAGGACAGCACCTGCTGCGCCGAGCGTGGCGAGCACACTGCCGACGCCGCGATCGACCAATCGCTGTGCCGCCGTGATTGCAGGCCCGCGATCACCGTTCTCGGCGGCACGTTCGAGGACGTGGCCGTCGACGCCGGTCAGTTGCGCGAGTTCCTCGCCGTTGGGTTTGAGCAGGTCAGGTGCCGAGTCGGGGAAGCCTTCGGCGAGTGCCGTCAGCGGGGCGTCCGAGGTGTCGACCGCTACCTTGCACGGGTGATCGCGCAGCGCCGCGACAAGTTCGCCGTACCACCCGAGAGGAACGCCGGGGGGCAGTGAGCCGGACAGCGCGAACCACAGGGCGGTATCGGCGCGGGCGATCAGTTCCTGCGCCAAGGCGTCGAGCGTCGAACCCGACAGCGTCGCGCCGGGCTCGTTGATCTTCGTCGTGGTTCCGTCCGGTTCCGCGATGGTGATGTTGGTGCGAGCCAGACCCGTCGTGGCGACGCCGATGTGGGGAATTCCACCGGCGGCGAGCGCCGAGAGTAGGGGGTCGCCGCCGTTCCCCGGTAGGACCGCGAGGACGTCGAGGTCGGCTGCGGCGAGAACACGCGCGACGTTGACCCCCTTGCCGCCGGGGTCGCTGCGAGTGGAGTGGGCGCGTAGCACGGAGCCTCGTTCGAGCCGTTGCTCGAGCTGCACGGTCCGATCGATACTCGGGTTGGCTGTCAGTGTGACGATCATGCGATCACCACCTCGATTCCGTGGTCGTGGAACTCGGATGTGTCTGTGGGACTGATCTCTTCGTCGGTGATGAGGACGTCGATGCTGTCGAGGGGGGCGAAGCTGATCAAGTGCTCGCGGCCGACTTTCGTGGAATCCGCCACCACGACAACGTGATTGGCAGCTTTGACCATCGCTCGTTTGACTGCGGCCTCCTCGCTGTCCGGTGTGGAGAGTCCGTGCCCGACGCTGATCGCGTTGGTTCCGACGAAAGCGACGTCGACCCGCAACGTGCTCAGCAGGCGTAGGGCGTCCTCGCCGACCGCGGCTTGCGTCACCCCGCGTACTCGTCCTCCGAGCAGGATCAGGGAAATCGAGTTCATCGATGCCAGTCGTGCGCCGATCGGGACGGAATTGGTGACTGCTGTGAAGTCGTTCTCGGTCGGTAGTTCGGGGATCATGCGGCCTGTGGTGGTGCCCGCGTCGAAGATCACGCTGCCGCCGGTAGGAGGGAGATAGGTGACCGCGCAGCGGGCGATCCGGTCCTTCTGTTGCGCCCGGGTCTGATCGCGTTCCGCCATGCCCGGTTCGGTCACGTGGAGGGATCCGGTCGGAACGGCGCCGCCGTGTACACGCCTGATCTGTCCGATCCGCTCGAGGAATGCCAGATCGCGACGCACGGTCTCGGTGGTCACACCGAAGGTCTCCGACAGAGCCGCCACGGACATGCGTCCGCGCTGCGACACCATGGTGCCGATCGCTTGTTGGCGTTCTTCCGCGTACACGTGCTCTCCGATTCCGAAATGTGATCCGACGGTGCGTTGTGGGTCACAGTGAATGTTGCTTTATGTTGTTTTACGCCCGAGTGTGTTGACATGTCAAGACTTGGGAGTAATCTTCGTCACAACGAAGGTGTGGGCTCAACGCGCTCGAGGTGCTCCGGTGTGACACCGGGCCCATCGCTCAAGGAGGACAGATGACCGAACAGCTCAATCGCATCACCGTGCACGGCACTCCCGTCGTGCCCGGAATTGCCTACGGCCCGGCTATCTGGCCGTCCAGCCGACCAGAACTCGTCACCGATGCGCCGGCCCTCGACGAGGCCGATCGAGAGGCCGCCGCCGACACCTTCGTCGCAGCGGCGAAGGTTGTCGAGAACCGCCTCCTCGGACGGGCGGCCGAAGCTACAGGCGCGGCTGCCGAGGTCTTGCAGGCCAACGCGGCGATGGCAGCCGATCGTGGCTGGATCGGGGCGGCCAAAAAATCGATCGCCGGCGGAGTGCCCCCGGTGCAGGCTGCGATCGCGGCGACGGAGCAGTTCGTTGTGCTGTTCACCAAAGTCGGCGGTGTGATGGCCGAGCGCGTCACGGACCTCGAGGACATCCGCGACCGCGTGATCGCCGAACTCTCCGGATTACCCGAACCAGGAGTTCCGATGCCCGAGACACCATCGGTGCTGTGCGCGGACGATCTTGCTCCTGCAGACACCGCGGGCCTCGATGCAACCAAGATCATCGGGCTCGTGACCATCTACGGCGGCCCGACCAGCCACACGGCAATCATCGCGCGGCAGTTGGGCATCCCGTGCATCGTTGCCGCGAAGGAATTGGAGTCCATCTCGGCAGGAACGCCGATTCTGATCGACGGAACCACCGGCGACGTGATCGCGGAGCCGGATCCCGAGCAGGCGCGCGAACTGGTCGAACAATCTCGGATCGATCGCGAGCGCGTCAGCACATGGACCGGACCGGGCCAGACGGCGGACGGACGGCCGGTCGACGTTCTCGCCAACGTTCAAGACGGCGCGGGCGCTCGCGCCGCGGCGTCGACTGCTGCGGGGGGCATCGGGCTCTTCCGGACCGAGCTCTGCTTCCTCGGCCGTGAGACCGAACCGACCGTAGACGAGCAGGCGGCGATCTACGCCGAGGTTCTCGAGGCCTTCGCAGGAAAGAAGGTCATTATTCGCACGTTGGACGCGGGTTCGGACAAGCCGCTCAAATTCGCCAACCATCAAGAGGAAGCGAATCCGGCGCTCGGCGTTCGTGGGGTCCGAATCGCCTGGCAGGACATGGGAATTCTCGACCGCCAGCTCGACGCGATCGCCGCAGCGGCGGCGTCGACCAACTCGTCGCCGTGGGTCATGGCACCGATGATCGCCACCCCGGCCGAGGCGAAACGTTTTGCCGATGCCGTGCGGGCACGCGATCTTGTTCCCGGTGTGATGGTGGAGATCCCGGCGGCAGCGCTGTTGGCCGACCAGATTCTCGAACACGTCGAATTCCTCTCGATCGGTACCAACGACCTTGCTCAGTACACGATGGCCGCTGATCGGATGTCCTCCGAACTCGCCGACCTGACCGATCCGTGGCAGCCCGCGGTGCTCGCCCTTGTCGCACGTACGGCCCAGGCCGGTCAGGCGGCAGGTAAGCGCGTCGGGGTCTGCGGTGAGGCGGCCGCCGATCCGCTGTTGGCCTGCGTACTTGCCGGTCTCGGCGTTTCCTCGCTGTCGTGCGCTGCGGCGTCGGTTGCCGGCGTGGGAGCGAAGGTCGGGTCCGTCACCATGGCGCAATGTGAGGCGGCTGCGGCGGCGGTACTGGCAACCGGTGATCCGGTGGCAGCGCGTAAAGCGGCGGCTGACGCACTCAGCTGACGTGGTTTCGTCGGTCTAGGTCGGCGACCGAGCGCCTGACCTCTAGTATTTCGACCTGTGATCGAACGAGAAACTATGACCGGGGCCGGCGGAATCGGCTGGACTGTCCACGGAGACGGCAAGCGGATCGCCGACGGCGCGGTCGTGGCGCCGGACGAACGACTGAGTTGGCCGCGCACCATCGGGATCGGGATGCAACACGTCATCGCGATGTTCGGAGCGACACTGCTCGTACCGACCATCACCGGCTTCCCCGTCACGACGACGCTGTTGTTCTCGGGTATCGGCACCGCGCTGTTCCTGCTCATCACCCGCGGCCGGATCCCCAGCTATCTCGGTTCGTCCTTCGCGTTCATCGCCCCGCTGACAGCGTCGGCAGGATCGGGCCCGGCCGCGCAACTCGGTGCCGTCATGGCCGTCGGCATCGTGTTGATGTTGATCGGCGTAGCCGTACGTCTGATCGGCAGCCGGGTCATCGACGCCGTCATGCCGCCGGTGGTGACGGGAGCTGTCGTCGCGCTGATCGGTCTCAACCTCGCTCCGACGGCGGTCGGCTCCTTCGAATCGCAGCCGCTGATCGCCACGGTGACGCTCGTTTCGATCCTGCTGGTCACGGTCGTCGGTCCCGGGCTGCTCGGCCGGCTGGGCATTCTGGTCGGCGTCGTGATCGGCTGGGTCTTCGCCGCGGTCATCGGCGGACTCGACAGTGAACGAGTGTCCGCTCTGCGCGAAGCAGACTGGTTCGGGCTGCCGAGTCTGCACGGACCGTCGTTCGACTGGTCGGTGATCGTGCTCGCGCTCCCCGTGGTGATCGTTCTGGTCGCCGAAAACGTCGGACATGTCAAAGCGGTGTCCGCTATGACGGGTAAGTCCCTCGACGATCTGGCCGGCAATGCACTGTTTGCCGACGGTCTCGCCACTACCTTGGCGGGCGCCGGTGGCGGATCCGGAACCACCACGTATGCCGAGAACATCGGTGTCATGGCAGCGACGCGTGTGTACTCGACCGCCGCGTACTGGGTAGCCGCCGCTACCGCTGTGATCCTGGCATTTTCGCCCAAATTCGGCGCACTGGTCTTCACGGTGCCGAACGGCGTCATCGGCGGCGCAACGATGGTTCTCTACGGCCTCATCGGCATTCTCGGTGTGCGCATCTGGATGGAAGCGAAGGTCGACTTCACCGATCCGGTCAACCTGACGGTCGCCGCGGCGGCGTTGGTCGCCGGCATCGGGAACTTGACGCTGACCATCGGTTCGGTCGAGTTGGGCGGCATCGCCTGGGGATCGATCGGCATCCTCGTCGCGTACCCGATCATGCGATATCTCGCCAAATTCCGTACTTCGAGTAACAGATAACCGCTACAGTCACGAATCGTGATCGTTCGGGTCATCGACGGGTATCGCAACAGGTTCTACCGTCGGAGGCAGTGACGTGGGCCCGCGCACTTCGGCGTGCCCAGTCTCAGCGAATACACCCCAGTGGGTACGTCCCCAGCGGGTACATCACTGAATTGCCGTATATCGAATTGCAAGGAGTCGGCGTGGAGCGCACCCTGTTCGAACCGGAACATGAACTCTTCCGGGAGTCGTACCAGAAGTTCTTGGCACAGCACGTGGCTCCGAACCACGAGAAGTGGGAAGAGCAGAACATCGTCGATCGTGACGTCTGGGTCGAGGCCGGAAAGCAGGGCTTCCTGGGAACCGCGGTGCCCGAGGAGTTCGGCGGCGGCGGTGTGAAGGACTTCCGCTACAACGCGATCATCACCGAGGAAACCACCAAGGGCGGGTTCAGCGGTATCGGCTTCACGTTGCACAACGACGTCGTGGCGCCGTACCTGCTGGAGCTGACCAATGAAGAGCAGAAGCAGCGTTGGTTGCCCGGATTCGCTTCGGGAGAGCTGATTTCGGCAATCGCGATGACCGAACCGGGTACCGGTAGCGACCTGCAGGGCATCAAGACCAAAGCAGTTCGCGACGGGGATCACTGGGTCCTCAACGGCTCGAAGACCTTCATTACCAACGGAATCAACGCCGACATCATCATCGTTGTCGCGTGTACCGACCCGGACAAGGGAGCGCAGGGCTTCAGCCTCCTCGTCGTCGAGCGGGACATGCCGGGCTTCGAGCGTGGACGCAACCTCGACAAGATCGGCATGAAGGCTCAGGACACCGCCGAACTCAGCTTCACCGACGTCCGCGTTCCCGCCGCCAACCTGCTGGGCGAAGAGGGAATGGGCTTCTTCTACTTGATGAAGAACCTTCCTCAGGAACGACTCTCGATCGCCGTTGTTGCCGCTGCCGCAATGGAATCGGTTCTCGAGAGCACGATCCAGTACTGCCGTGACCGCAAGGCATTCGGTAAGTCGATCGGTAGCTTCCAGAACACCCGATTCGTCCTCGCCGAGTTGGCTACGGAGACCACCGCAGTGCGGATCCTGGTGGACAAGTTCATCGAACAGCTCAATGCCGAGAAGCTGACCGTGCAGGAAGCTGCGATGGCGAAGTGGTGGACCACCGAAGCTCAGGTCAAGCTCATCGACCGCTGCCTCCAGCTGCACGGAGGCTACGGCTACATGAAGGAATACCCGGTTGCCAAGGCGTACATGGACTCTCGTGTGCAGACCATCTACGGTGGCACAACCGAGATCATGAAGGAGATCATCGGACGTTCGCTGAATCTCTGATTCGGGTGATGCACCGCTGATCGTCACGTAAAGACTCTGGGCCCCGGCTGATGCCGGGGCCCAGAGTCTTGTGGTCGTGGGGTGCGAGCGAGCTCAGATCTTCCGCATGACGGTGACAACCTTGCCCAGGATGACAGCGTTGTTGCCGGGAATCGGCTCGAAGAGGTCATTGTGCGGCATCAGCCACACCTCCTTCTTCGTGCGCTTGAACGTCTTCACAGTGGCTTCGCCGTCGATCATTGCGGCCACGATGTCACCGTTCTCCGCGACGTTCTGCTGACGGACGACAACCCAGTCGCCATCGCAGATCGCTGCATCGATCATCGACTCGCCGACGACCTTGAGCATGAAGAGCGAACCCTGGCCGACGAGTTCGCGGGGGAGTGGGAACACATCCTCCACCGCTTCCTCGGCGAGGATCGGTCCGCCGGCAGCGATGCGGCCCAGGATGGGGACGAACGCCGGCTCCGGTAGCGGGTCGGCGCTGTTGTACTCGCCCGAATGCTTCGACACGGATGCGATGGCGGTATCGGCTGCAACTTCGTCGAGGCCTCGAACATCGACCGCGCGAGGGCGATTGGGATCGCGGCGAAGGAAACCCTTTCGCTCCAACGTTCGCAGTTGATGTGCGACGGACGAGGTGGAAGTGAGCCCCACCGCATCCCCGATCTCGCGAATGCTGGGCGGATACCCGCGCTCCGTCACCGAATCGCGGATCACTTCGAGAACGCGCCGCTGACGCTCGGTGAGCGTCTCGCTCGACGGAGACGGAACTGCAGAAGCTCCTGCCTCCGCGGCTGTGCTGGAGCGATCGTCCTTCATGGCCTGTTGCCTCCGTGTCTGAAGAAGTCGTGCCTGAAAAAGTGCCTGGTGCACATCACGCAGAAACCTGTCGGTGCCTCCTGCCAACATTCGAGCTGTCGACAAACACGGAGGCTTTCGCAAATTCCCGCTGTGTGGTCTGACACGAATCTAGCCGGATTTGCTCGCGGTTTCAAACATCTGTTCGATTCGTGTCGCTCGAAGTAGAGACATTGTCGGCCAGGCGTGGTAGAAATTCGAACATGCGTTCCATCGAACGCATGATCGAACACATCGATCGGTGTCGACCAGCGGAGGTCACGATGGGTAACGCAGCACTGCAAAGCAACAGGATTTTCGACGACGCGATTGGTGTCGACGCGATTGGTGTCGATGCGATTGGTTTCGACGGCACGTCGGCACTGAAGTACCACCCCTCGTTCTATGGGCCTGATGGTGGGTCCGATGCTGACGTTGTGTCATTCGAACGGCGCGGTACGGCCGAAATGCGGGGTGTGGCCAGGTATGTCGACAACGAACCGCAGGCGGCCGTCGTTCGCCGTGTTCCGGCGGTGGGCGCGGTTTCAGGTTCGCGGTCATTGCGTGAGTCTCCTCGCCGGTGGGACAGCGAGCACGATTCGTCGCGCCCGTACGGAGGAAGTTTTGCGCACCGAAACCGAGTCGGTGTCTCACGGGTCGAACATGAAGTGGCTGCCGAGGACGTCAGTTGGAAGACAGTGTTCCTGGGCGCCGTATTCACTGCACTGGCAGTGTTGGCGTTGGTGGGGATCGGCGCTTTGTCGAGTGGTGATGTAGCTGCGACACACGGCGAGACCGAAGTGGTTCGCGTTGCCGCGGGTGAATCCCTCAGTGATATTGCTGCCAAGGTTGCGCCTGGCCAGGCTGTCGGTTCGGTGATCGAGCAGATCATGGATCTCAATGCGATGTCGAGTTCCGGACTGTCCGTTGGGCAAACTCTGATCGTGCCGGTCTCGGGCCGCTGACCGTACCCCCTCCCAGGCGGGGGCGTACCGAGCGTGAGAGCAGTCGGTTCACAGCGAGTAAGCTGTCCACTTGACAGTCCCACCACCTCGGGTGGTCGCGTTGAGTACGTGGATCTGCTCTGTAAATCGTCGGAGGATTTGCAGTCGGTAGCGAATCTGAGTTGCGGCCATTTCGGCGACAACGAAGGAACCCCGATGCATTGCCCGTTCTGCCGGCACCCTGATTCCCGAGTGGTCGATTCACGCGAGGCCGACGAGGGCCAGGCGATCAGGCGGCGCCGTTCGTGCCCCGAGTGTGGACGTCGATTCACCACGGTCGAGACGGCAGTTCTCTCGGTCGTGAAGCGCAGCGGCGTGACGGAGCCGTTCAGCCGGGAAAAGGTTGTCAAAGGTGTGCGTCGCGCATGCCAGGGCCGCCAAGTGGACAACGACTCGCTGAACTTGCTGGCCCAGCAGGTCGAAGATGCCGTACGTGCATCGGGTTCTGCCGAGATTCCCAGCAACGAGGTAGGGCTCGCGATTCTCGATCCGCTTCGAAATCTCGACGAGGTTGCGTATCTGCGATTCGCTTCGGTGTACAAGTCCTTCAGTTCCGCCGCGGATTTCGAACGTGAGATCACCGACATGCGCGAACATGCCGAGACCCGTGACGCCGACAAGGCTCCCGGCGCCGAGCCCGTTTCCGTCGACTGAGGCCTTCGACTTAGGTAACGCTCAGAGCACGGAGCGGGCACTAGGTAACGCTGAGAACACAAAGCGAACAATCGAACAAATCGGGCAAGTTATTCGCTTAGTGTCTACCAGGTACGTTCGTCCGCATCTCGGATCTTCACGGAGGCGTTATGAACTTAGTTGCAGTTCTCGGAGTCGTGAACAGCCTGGTAACCCTCGGGTTCGCCAACACTGTTGCCACCTTTGGCGGTTTCCTCACCAACGTCAACATTCAGACAATCTACTGATCGCGCAATCCTCGTCGAACATCAACGCTTGATCGCTTCGATAGCTTTCAGGACTCGCTTTTCGGATATCGGTGTGGGTGTACCGAGGGACTGCGCAAACAGACTCACGCGCAGTTCTTCGATCATCCAGCTGATCGCGTCGACGTCCCTGGCCGTGCGTCGCTCTTCGGGAAGTGAACTCAACAACCGGTCGTACGCTGCGTACACCCGGTCGAGGACATCCATCGCCTGCTGATCTCGTTGTGCGCTTGCAGGCAGAGCTTCGAGACGGAATTTTGCTGCGGCAAGATACCGCGGCAAATCGCGTAGGCGCGCTGAGCCCAACTCGGCGACGAAACCCGGAAAAAGCAGTGAGGTCAACTGCTCTCGGACGTCGTCGGCTGCCTCCCCGCGTGAGCGTTCGAGGACGACGCTCAGTTGGTGGGCGTGTTCGAGGATCGGAACAATCATGCGCAGGATCGCGGAAACGCGCCCGGCCAGTTCGGAGCGTGCGATCTTCACCAGGGCGTCGAAGGCCTCAGGCGTGCGCACCGGTCCACCGTGGGCCGCAATCACTTCGTTGGCAGCTGCCACTCGGCAATCCTCGACGAGGGCCTCCAAGCCGCCGTCCGGATTCTGGCCGAGCGCCAGACGCTGCGCGTTCGACAAGCCGGCGGTCACTGCCTTGAGTTGGGTGGGAACGGCCGCCAGGAGAAGCGCCCGAGTGCCTTCCCGCATCGCCTGCGCCTGCGCAGCCGGTGTACTCAGGACACGAACGGCAACTCCGCCGTTTTCCGGCACCAGTGCCGGGTATCCGGTTACCTGCTGCCCGCCGATGGAGCGAGTGATGGTCGGTTCCAACGCGCCGAGTGTCTCGGATGTCCAGACGGTTGCCGCTGCCCGTTCGGTACCGGTTGCCGCCTTGGCTACTTCTTTCTGCACGCGCGGGGCGAGCGCGCGTCGCAGCTGCGCCAGATCCTTACCCTTCGCGAGAACCTTGCCCGATTCGTCCTCGACGACAAACGTCATCCGAAGATGGTCGGGCAGCGCGGCGGGATCAAAGTCCTTGGCGTCGATCTGGATCCCGCCCAAGTGCGAGAGTTCACGGGCCATTGCGGTCATCAACGGCTCGGATCGAGGTTTGACTGCTGCCAACGCTGCGGCGGCGTAGTCGGGTGCCGGCACGACAGCGCGTCGAATGTTCTTGGGCAACGTCTTGATCAGAGCGGTAACCAGGTCGACGCGCATACCCGGGACCAACCAGTCGAAGCCGACCGGCTGAAGTTGCGCGAGCAGGCCGACCGGGATGTGCGCGCTGACGCCGTCGTCATCCTTTCCGGGTTCGAATTGGTAAGTGAGCGGAAACTGCATGTCGCCCTGGCGCCACGCGTCCGGGTACTCGCCACCGAGGACTGCAGCGGCGTCGGAGTTGACCACGGTTTCCGGTGTGAACGTCAGCAGACTCGGATTCTTGCGCCGCTCAGTCTTCCACCACTGGTCGAAATGCTTGGCGGACACGGCTTCCTGGCCGATACGTTCGTCGTAGAACTCGTAGAGAGTCTCGTCGTCTACGAGGATGTCGCGTCGGCGCGCGCGGTTCTCGAGTTCCTCGACGTTGTCGAGCAGTGCGCGGTTCTCGTGGAAGAACTTGTGGTTCGTCTGCCATTCCCCCTGCACCAGCGCATGGCGGATGAAGAGATCGCGGGAGGCCTCGGGATCGATTCGCGAGTACGTCACTGCGCGGCCGGTCACGAGGGGAACTCCGTAGAGAGTGACCCGCTCGTATGCCATCGCCGAGCCTCGCTTGGAGGACCAGTGCGGTTCGGAATAGGTCCGTTTCACCAGGTGCGGGGCGAGCTTTTCGGCCCACTCGGGTTCGATACGCGCGGACATGCGCGCCCACAGCCTCGACGTTTCCACGAGTTCGGCGGCCATGACCCAGCGTGGTGGCTTCTTGAACAGTCCCGATCCGGGGAAGATCGCGAAGTGGCTGCCCCTGGCGCCGAGGTAGTCCCGCTTCTCGCCCTCGCGTAGCCCGATATGCGAGAGCAATCCGGCGAGGAGCGACTGATGGATCGCGTTCTCGCTTGCCGGTGTCTCTCCTACTGTCCAGCCGAGACCGCGGGTGATCTGCCGGAGTTGCCCGTGCAGATCCTGCCATTCGCGGATCCGGAGCCAGTGCAGGAACTCGTTCCGGCACATCTTGCGGAACTGGTTGGAGGACAGATCGTTACGTTGTTCGCGTAAGTAGTCCCACAGCTTCAGGTAGGCCAGGAAGTCGGAGTTCTCGACATTGAACCTGGCATGCTTTTCGTCGGCTGCCTGCTGGAACTCGGCGGGCCGTTCGCGAACGTCCTGAATGGACAGTGCCGCGACGATGACAAGGGTTTCGTGAAGGCAACCGTTGTTCTTGGCTTCCACCAGCATTCGTGCCATCCGCGGATCCACCGGAATCTGGGCCAGCTCGCGGCCGACGGGCGTCAGTTCGGGATGGCTGGCCTCGGAACCTCGCGCGATGGCGCCGAGTTCTTCGAGGAGTCCGATTCCGTCCTTCACTGCGCGCTGGTCCGGCGGTTCGACGAAGGGGAAGGCCGCGATGTCGCCCAGGCCGAGAGCCGTCATCTGCAAGATCACGGATGCGAGGTTGGTTCGCAGGATCTCCGGTTCGGTGAATGCCGGCCGTGACTCGAAGTCCTCCTCGGAGTACAGGCGGATGCAGATTCCTTCGGCGACGCGGCCGCAACGCCCGGAACGCTGACGCGCCGACGCTTGGGAAATCGGTTCGATCGGCAACCGCTGCACTTTGGTGCGTACCGAGTATCGCGAAATGCGCGCCGTTCCTGGATCGACGACGTACCGAATGCCGGGAACGGTCAGCGAGGTCTCCGCCACGTTGGTTGCGAGGACGACGCGTCGGCCGGTGTGCGGCGAGAACACCTTGTGTTGTTCGGCGGCCGACAGCCGCGCGTACAGCGGGACGATTTCGGTGTTGCGAAGACGCCGATCGCGTAAAGCGTCTGCGGTGTCGCGAATTTCGCGTTCGCCGGAGAGGAAGACCAGGATGTCGCCTTCGCCCTCCGCGCTCAGCTCGTCGACAGCCTCGCAGACCGCGTCGACGGGATCACGGTCGAAGGTGATGTCGCCGGATTCGACAGTCAGTGGCCGGTAACGCATTTCGACGGGGAACGTTCGCCCGGATACCTCGACGATCGGCGCGGGCTTACCGTCGACAGCGAAGTGCTCGGCGAAGCGTTCGGGATCGATGGTCGCCGACGTGATGATGACTTTGAGATCGGGTCGGCGGGGGAGCAGCTGAGCCAGGTACCCGAGGATGAAGTCGATGTTGAGGCTGCGTTCGTGCGCTTCGTCGATGATCAGCGTGTCGTAGCGTCGGAGCATACGGTCGCGCTGAATTTCGGCGAGGAGAATGCCGTCGGTCATGAGCTTGACGTAGGTGCGATCCGAGACCTGATCGGTGAACCGCACGGTGTATCCGACGGCGTCGCCGAGTTCGGTGTCGAGTTCTTCGGCGATACGTTCGGCAACGGTGCGGGCTGCCAACCGGCGCGGCTGTGTATGTCCGATCAGTCCGCGGACGCCACGTCCGAGTTCGAGACAGATCTTCGGGATCTGGGTTGTCTTACCCGAGCCGGTCTCGCCGGCGACGATGACAACCTGATTCTCCGAGATCGCGGTCGCGATGTCGTCCTTGCGCTGACTGACGGGCAGGGCTTCGGGGTACGAGACCGCGGGAACACTGACTGCGCGGGCAGCCAAGCGTGTGCGTGCCTTCTCGATTTCTTCGGCCAGCGCCACCAGAGCGTCTGGTGTGCGGGCGCGGTCGAGTTTGCGACGGAGTCGACTCTCGTCGCGGAGTGAGACCTGTGCCAGCGCGCTCTTCAGGTCACTCCGCTTGGGGGAGAGCGGGGCCGGTGGTGTTGTAGACATGCTGATGACAGCCTATCGAACGCATTCACAACTACCGCTCGCAGATCGTAGTGATGTGCAAATATCGTCGAGTGACGACAAATACCGCAAATGAGTCATCGGTGCCTGTCGCGTCGACACCTGTTGCCGTGCGAGTACTTCGATTGTTGTTCGCGCTCTACGGACTCACTGCGTTGTTGTGGATCCCGATTCGCAACGCCGACGGATTCTCGTTGTCGAACTATCTGAGCTACTTCACCATCGAGAGCAATATCCTCGCGGTGTTCGTGTTGCTGGTGGGCGCATTTCGTGATCCGCAATCGCGGACATGGCAGTCGATTCGTGGCGCGGTGACTCTGTACATGGTCATCACCGGAATCATCTACGCCGTCCTACTCGCGAACATCGACGTCAATTTGAACGACGCGTGGATCAACTCGGCGCTGCACCGCATTCTTCCGCTGGTGATGCTCCTCGACTGGGTGTTCTTCGCTTCGCGGCACCGGATCTCCGAAATTCGCTCGCTGCAGTGGCTGCTGTTTCCGGTGATCTACGCGGTGTACACGTTGATTCGAGGTCCGATCGTCGACTGGTATCCGTACCCGTTCATGGATCCGCGCCATCAGGGCTACCTGGCTCTGTTCATTGGATTTGTCGTGCTGGGCATCGCGATGGCCCTGATGGCGTTGGCGGTCAATGCCGTCGGACGGTTGGGCGCCGGGCTACGCGGCCGGAACGCCCCGCAGTCCTAGCCCGCTTCCGGTGGCGATCACCTGATCGAGTCGGTCGATGTTCGGGTGCTTGCCGCGGTTCGCTCGCGCGTCCTCGGTGTGCTCGGCGAAGATCGTCAGTCCTGCTGTCGCGGCTTCGGGTGTCAGGGCGCCGTAGACCTCGGCAAGATGGTTGTACACCTTGACCGAGCCGGACTTTCCGGGCTTGTTCTCGACGGTGTCGATGACGGTTCCGTCGGCGTCGAGTACCTCGATGGCGGCCAGATGATCGATGGTGGGCAGTGCGGCGAGATTGTCGGCAAAAGTCATGGTCGACAGATTACGTGTGTACCCGGAAATGCCGGTGCCCGGCGAGCGCCGTCGTGCGCCGATTCCCGGTGTCGATATAGTCGCAGCACATCGTTTGCACACCAGCATCGTTTGTATTCGAAGGGGACAATGATGGCTTCGGCATTGTGGCACGGGTTCGCGGACATGGGCGCTGTGGAGAAGAACGGCGCGTTTGTCGTCTCTCGCGGTGAGGGCGCGTACATCTGGGACCGCGAGGGCACTCGGTATCTGGATGCGACGGCGGGCCTGTGGTTCACCAATGTCGGGCACGGGCGCGCCGAGATCGCGGACGCGGTGGCGGCTCAGTTGTCGAAGATCGCTCATTTCTCCAACTTCGGTGATTTTGTTCCCGAGACCACGCAGGTGTTGGCGGAGCGGTTGGCGACGATTGCGCCGGTTGCCGGGAGCAAGATCTTCTTCACCTCGGGCGGTTCGGATTCGGTGGACACTGCGGCGAAGCTCGCTCGCCGGTACTGGCACGAGGTGGGGCAGCCGGAGAAGGCGATCATCGTCGGTCGTCAGAAGGCGTATCA
>NZ_QAJJ01000028.1:0-125661 GCF_003852455.1 Rhodococcus sp. KBW08 | reverse complement strand
ATCTTCCGCCGGAGGGGTATTTGGCGGAGGTGCGTGACATCTGCCGTGAGCACGACATTCTGTTTGTGGTCGACGAGGTGGTGACCGGTTTCGGTCGTATCGGCGGCGAGTGGTTCGCGTCTACTCGTTTCGATTTGCAGCCTGACATGATGACCACGGCAAAGGGTTTGACGTCCGGTTACGTTCCGATGGGTGCGGTGTTCATCGCGCCGCGGGTGGCGGAGCCGTTTTATGCGGGTTCGTGGTGGCGTCATGGTTACACGTACGGCGGGCATGCCGGTGCTGCTGCGGCGGCGATGGCGAACCTCGACATTCTCGAGCGTGAGAATTTGCTCGGGGAGTCGAAGCGTCTGGAGGCGTCGTTGCATACGCATCTGCAGCCGTTGGCGGAGCATCCGCGGGTGGCGGAGGTTCGTAGTGGGCTCGGTGCGGTCGCTGCGGTGCAGTTGGTTGATCCGGCGGAGGCGTTGCCGTTTGTGAAGACGTTGCGTGAGCACGGTATTTCGGGTCGCGCTGCGGGTCAGGGTGCGATGCAGATTTCGCCGACGTTCGTGATGACTGATGATCAGGTCGCGGAGATGGCAGCAGGGATCCTCGCAGCCCTCGGATGAGTTCAGTTGCGGCGCCGGAAGAGCTTCTCGATTCGGCGCCGCACTGCGTTGGGTGCAGGTTCGAGTTCCAGAACTTCTTGCTCCGACTGCTTGGCGTAGGCCTGGGTGTACCGCTCGTGCAGTACCGAGCGAATCTCGTCCGGAGAGTAGGCCCGACGCTGGCGTTCGCCGCGCGCAACGAGGACCCCGGTGGCGGCAATGCCCATGGCACCAGCGAGGCCGACCAGTTTCCAAACGTGCGAGGCGCGCAGAGGAGTAGGGAGTTTCATCCCTCTACGCTAGAGGCATGGACCGACGATTGCTTTCGCAGGTGAGTCTCGACGAGGCCGCCGCGGCGACCCGCACGGGCGACATCTGGATCTTCCGCGGAGAGTCGACGGCCGACCGGGCCATCCAGACGCTGACCAACAGTCCGGTCAATCACGTGGGAATGTCGGTGGTGATCGACGACCTTCCGCCGCTGATGTGGCATGCGGAACTCGGTCACTCGCTGCAGGACATGTGGACCGGACGCTTTCAGCGTGGTGTCCAACTGCACGATCTGAGGTCGGCGGTTCAGGTGTGGGGCGCCAAGTATGGGCAGCGCGGATGGTTGCGCCAACTCGACCACGAGATCACCCGTGAGCAGGAAGACGCTCTGCTCAAGACGATCGCGCGACTGGACGGCACACCGTTCCCGTCGACGGCCAAGCTCGCCTCACGCTGGTTCGGGGGCCGAATCCCGAAGCTGCGCAAGAAGTCCGACGTATCGGCAGTAGCCGCCGAGAGCGCCTACTGCGCCGAAGTGGTTGCCAAGACGTATGAAGCGATGGGTCTGCTTGTCGGTAATCGTCGGATCAACTGGTTCGACCCGGGCAAATTCTGGAGTGGAGATCAGTTGCCCCTCGCACCGGGAGTTGCGCTCGGTGACGAGATCTCGGTGACTCTCAGCGCAAGTGACCTCGAGGCCGGACGCAATCCCGCCGGGTACTCACAAGGTTCGTGACGGCTCGGCGACGACGCGGCCGCCGACTTCGAGCCACCCTTCGGGGGAGAAGGTGGTGTGAAGCACCGATCCGCGTCCCTGGGTGATGAGCAGTGATTTCCTCAACCGGTCCGTGATGCGTAGCGCTGCCGATCCGGTGGCCTCGTCCTCGGCGATTCCCATCACCGGTGCGAACATGCGTGCGCGGATGGCAGCTTCGAGCTTGTCCTGCCATGCCCACAGATACGAATGATCCGCCTCGTAGTCGGACGGATCGGCGTCGATGACGTCGTCGACCGTGTCCATCGGATAGATCGCGAATTCCGGTGCCCACTCGGCACGCGCGCGTACCCATGTGAGAGCGCCGGATTGGCGGACGTCGACACTGCCGGCGGGAACGTCGAGGGCGGTCACGCGGCGGCCCTGCTCGCCCAGCCACCACGTGGCACCGACGGTCGGGTGCCCGGCGAAGGGGAGTTCTGCTGCCGGAGTGAAGATCTGAGCCCGGGCCCGCGAGGCGCCGTCATCCGGTACGTCGATGAAGATGGTCTCGCTGTAGTCGAGTTCCTTCGCGACGGCTTGTCGATCCGATTCTGCAACCGTGGACGCGTCGACGATTCCCAGCGGATTGCCGTGCTTGCCGTTCTCGTCCGTGAAGACCCGGACCACACTCACCTCGATACCCATCGGTCCACCCTAGCGCGCGAAAAGCCCTCCCCACCTTCACGGTGGGGAGGGCTCGTCGAACTGCAGTCGGGTCCGAGTGATCAGACCTGTGCCGCAGAGAGGATCTCGTTGGCTTCGACAGCCTGTGCGACGCCCGCGACGATGGAACCGGCGCGGATCGCTTCGAAGATGACCTCGCGGTCGACACCTTCCTGGCGGAGGGTGTTCTCGTGAGCTTCGAGGCAGTGGTTGCAGCCGTTGATCGCGGACACTGCAAGCGACCACAATTCGAAGTCGGCCTTGTCGACGCCCGGGTTGCCGATGATGTTCATCCGCAGGCCGGCACGAAGGTCGTCGTACTTACCGTCGAGGTAGCCCTTGGTGCGGTAGAAGACGTTGTTCATGCCCATGATCGATGCTGCGCCGAGAGCGGCGTTGTACGCCTCTGCCGACAGGTTGTCGGCAGCCTCGGATGCAATCTCCTTGAGCGTGGACGCAGACTTGGTGGCTGCGGCCGTTGCGAGGAGCGTTCCCCACAACTGCTGCTCGTTCAGGACCGTCGTGCGCGCAATGGAACTCAGGTTGAGCTTGAGGTCCTTCGCGTACTCGGGAAGCGAGTTCTTGAGGTTCTCGACGCTCATACTCAGACGCTCGCAGTCAGGAGCTCGCCGGCGTTGATGGTCGGGTCGCCCTTCTTCCAGTTGCATGCGCACAGCTCGTCGCTCTGGAGAGCGTCGAGGACGCGGAGAACCTCGTCGACGTTACGGCCGACGGAACCGGCTGTGACGGAGACGAACTGGATCTCGTTGTTGGGGTCGACGATGAACGTCGCGCGGTCTGCAACGCCGTCGGCGTTGAGGACGCCGGTGGCCTCGGCAAGCTCGCGCTTGAGGTCCGAGAGCATCGGGAAGGGGAGGGTCTTGAGCTCTTCGTGCTGTGCACGCCACTGGAAGTGCACGAACTCGTTGTCGACGGAAGCGCCGAGAACCTGAGCGTCACGGTCTGCGAACTCGTCGTTGAGCTTGCCGAATGCAGCAATCTCGGTGGGGCACACGAAAGTGAAGTCCTTGGGCCAGAAGAAGACGATGCGCCACTTGCCTGCGTAGTCGTCGCTGGTGACGGTGGTGAAGTAGTCATCGGGCTGCTGGGCATCGACCTTGGACAGGTCGCCGCCGATGACAGCCGTGAGGTTGTAAGCGGGGAACTGGTCGCCGATTGTGAGCAGAGCCATGTGTCTCATTCTCCTACGTGTCTCGTGAACAGGAATTTCTTGCGCACACGATCCGGCTGTTCGGATTGTGACGGCCGAACGTGCTGGATCGAGAGGGTTTGTCACCGTCAGCGGGTCGGACGGTTTCGACTGGAGTGTCGAGGTTGTGACCGGCGCTTTTTGGTATGAGTCCATTCTGCATCAAACCGTTCAAAAGGTAAAGGTGATGGGTGGCACTACACTGATAGGCATGTCTGATCAGACTTATCAACCTTCCTTGTCACAGCTGCGTGCCTTCGTGTCGGTGGCCGAGTATCGGCACTTCGGTACTGCCGCAGCACGTTCCGGTGTGAGCCAACCCACACTGTCCCAGGCGCTGGCGGCGCTCGAGGCGGGCCTGGGGGTCAAGCTGATCGAACGGAGTACGCGGCGCGTGCTCGTGACTGCGGACGGGCAGCGCTTGCTCGGTCAGGCCAAGCAGATTCTCGAGGCTGCCGACGGTTTCGTCGCGAGTGCCGCCGGCTCCGGCGACTCTCTGACCGGACCGCTCCGCATCGGGTTGATCCCGACCGTTGCGCCCTACATTCTTCCGGGGTTGTTGCCGGAGCTGCGCGACAAGCTGCCGTCGTTGGCGCCGCAGATCGTCGAGGATCAGACGGCGCGCCTACTCGATGCACTGCGATCGGGAGCGCTCGACGTAGCTGTGTTGGCGCTTCCTGCCGGAACGCCCGGCCTGGTGGAAGTTCCTGTGTACGAAGAGGATTTTGTGATGGTCGTGCCGGACGATCACTCCTTGGCCGGACGTGTCGATCTCACGGTGGACGTGCTCGACGCGCTGCCGTTGCTCTTGCTCGACGACGGCCACTGCCTGCGCGACCAGACGTTGGATCTGTGCCGTTCCGTAGACGCTCATCCGCTTGCCGGCGACACGCGGGCGACGTCGCTCGCGACGGTCGTGCAGTGTGTGGCCGGGGGACTCGGGGTGACTTTGGTCCCGGAATCTGCTGTTGCAGTGGAGGTTCGACGCGGAGATTTGTCGACGGCGCGCTTCGCATCGCCGGCTCCAGGTCGCACGATCGGCGTCGTGTTCCGCTCTTCGAGTGGCCGAGCAGAAGGATTCCGTCAGCTGGCCGAGTTGGTCCGTTCGGTCAGCCCGACAGTTCCTCGATGACGTAACTCGTTCGACGTCGACGTGAAAGCTAGTCGGATGAGCCTTCTTTCACGGCAATGACGGCTCCGGGATTGAGAATTCCCAGCGGGTCGAGCGCATCCTTGACCTTGCGATTGAGGGCCATGACGTCGTCACCCAATTGTGACGGCAGCCAGTCGCGCTTGAGTCGACCGACCCCGTGTTCGCCGGTGATCGTGCCGCCGAGCGCGATGGCGAGATCCATCACCCGTCCGAATGCGATCTGTGCGCGTTCGGTCATGTCCGGATCTGCGGGGTCGAAAACGATGAGCGGGTGTGTATTTCCGTCTCCGGCATGCGCCACCGTGCAGATCAGGACTTCGAGGTCGTCGGCGATGGCTTCGACCCCGGTCACGAGCTGGGGGAGTGCGCGCATGGGAACGCCCACGTCTTCGAGAAGCAGACTTCCCATCGCGAGCACTGCCGGGAACACTGCCCGCCGTGCTGCCGCAAAAGCGTCACCCTCGGCCTGATCGTCGGTGGCGAATACCTCGGTGGCTCCGTTGTTTTCGCACGCCTGAACAATCGTCTCGATTTCCAGCACGCCTGCCGCGCCGGGTGCGTCGGACTGCGCGAGCAGCAGTGCGTGAGCCTTGCGGTTCAGACCCATGCGTACCGAATCCTCGACGGCATTGATGCTGGCATGATCCATGAACTCGAGCATCGCCGGACGCATGTTGCCGGTGATCGCCAAGACCGCGTCGGCAGCCTCTTGTACCGAGTCGAACGACGCGACGACGGTTGATGCGGGCGGCTGCGCGGGAATCAAACGCAGGGTGATTTCCGTGATGATGCCGAGAGTTCCCTCACTACCCACGAACAGTTTCGTGAGTGAGAGTCCGGCGACGTCCTTGAGAAGGGGGCCACCTAGGCTGACCGCTGTCCCGTCTGCCAGCACGACCCGAAGTCCGAGAACGTAGTCGGTGGTTACTCCGTACTTGACGCAGCAGAGTCCGCCGGCGTTGGTGGCTGCATTGCCGCCGATGGAACAGATCTCGAAGGACGAGGGGTCCGGCGGGTACCAGAGTCCGTGCTCTGCGGCTGCTTTCTTGACCTCCGCATTCATCAAGCCGGGCTGAGTAACGGCCACACGGGCAACCGGGTCGATCGTGATCTGTCGCATTCGCTCGGTGCTGACCACGATGCAACCGTCGACGGCGCTGGATCCACCGGAAAGGCCCGAGCCGGCACCTCTGGGAACCACCGGTACGCGGTTGGCGGTTGCCCATCGCATGACTGCTTGGATGTCTTCCGTGCACGTTGCGCGAACCACGGCAGCGGGGTGGCCGGCGGTCGGATCGGCAGCCCAGTCCTGGCGGTAGCCCGCGGTCAGGTCAGGATCCAGCAGGACGGCTCCCTCGGGGAGTGCCGCTACCAATTCGTCGAGGGCTGAAGAACTCGCGGGAGTCATACTCTCATCATGCTCGACGGAGTTCGACGATGCGCCAATTCGCGAGACCACAGCCCGACTCTGTCGCGCCTGATCAGTTCAGCGTTGTCCGGCAGTAGTCTTCCGAGTTGCCGGCCTCGATGCAGTTGGTCCAATCGATCTGACCTTGCACCCAAGGGGATGGGATTCGGACGCTCGTAGTCGCACTGGTGTCGGGGCGAGTAGCGCCCGACGGATAGCGGCAGATGGCGCCGTCGCAGATTGGCGTATTCGCCTCTGCCTCTGAGCGTAGGACTTGGTCGTGCTGGGCTTGGCAGTAGTCCGAGTATCCGGTGACGGTGCCGTCCGACCAATATGTCTCTACCGGGCCGAGGCCCGTTTGGCACGAAACGATGTAACGCGCCGGTGTGGGTTCCAGCACCGTCGTTATCGGCGATTCTGCGGTAGGTACTGCAAGGGGCGTTGTTGTTTCGGTGGTCGTTGTAGGAGACGTCGTGGGCAGCGGTGTGGTTGTCGATGACACCGGAGGTGCCGGCTGCGGATCACTGGAGGTCGAGCATGCAGTCACTGCTGCGAGTGCGATGCAGATACCTACGAGGGCTGATCGAATAGTCATATGCAGAGAATGTACAGTTTCCGACTGGTCGGAACGTAGAGATTGGCCGTCATATTGGTTTACGTAAGGGAACTGCTGAATCCCTAGCGGCCCTTCTGCTTTCCGGAGAACCGGCCACCCGAACTCTTGGTCCCACCGGACTTCCCGCTACCCGATTTTCCGCCCGCCTTGGCCTTACCGGAACCTGCGTTGCGTCCGGAAATGTTCTTTGCGGTTCCGGCGCCCTTCGCTTTCTGCCCGTTCTTGGCAGCTTCTGCACGACGTTCACGGGCCGCGATCTTGGCTTTCACGGAACCCTTGATCTTCTCGGCCGGCTCACCGTTTCGGCCGCGGGAACTCTGCGCCGTTCGGCCCCGCACGATGCCGATCAGTTCCTCGACCAGATCTGTGGTCTTGGACTCCATCCATGCCAAAGCCACGGGAGCCTCGGGCGCACCGTCCACCGGACGGAAGGTCAGATCCTTGCGATGGTGGAACCGCGCCAGCGAATGGGGAACCACGACAACGCCGACGCCGGCGGCCACCAACTCGATGGCGTCGGCGATGGTCGCGGGTCGCTCGGCGGCGGTCTTTCCGGGACGGGTCGGCCAGTCGAGTCTGTCGTCGAGCGGATCGAGCACTATCTCGTCGGCCAGATCGCCGACGGAAATCTGATCGACAGTAGTGAACACGTGATCTTTCGGCACCACCACCACCGGGGTTTCCGCATACAGCGAGATGGCGCTGATGCCGGTCCGGTCGATCGGCAGGCGAACCAAACCTGCATCTGCTTCACCTGCGCGAAGTGCAGCTTCGAGTTCGAGAACCGGGAACTGAACAAGTTCCAGACGCACCTCGGGAAGCCGCTCGTGCCACACCCGGACCCACTTGGTGGGCGTCACCCCCGGGGCGTACGCGAGTCGAAAAATTGCCTGACTATCCGCGTCTGTCACCAGGCAAGGCTACCGCCTTGGTAAAAGCACCCGTATCGGCTGGTTACTCTTGTTGCATGACGTCGAACAAAACTCCCCAGACGATGAAGCCGACGACGGCTGCCAAGAAGCTGGGTGTGTACCTGGAAGCAACACCTGCGCAGTTCCAGGAAGGCGACGTGACTCGTGACGAACTGACCGCGCTGCAGACCGATCCGCCGGAGTGGCTGCTGGAGCTGCGACGCACCGGACCGCACCCTCGCCCGGTCATCGCTGCCAAGTTGGGCATCTCGATCGCCGGTCTCGCTCGCGGCGGCGTCGAAGAGGCACTCACCACGGATCAGATCGCCGCACTCCTCGAAGAGAAGCCCGACTGGCTCGAGAAGGAACGCGCTGTTCAGGCCGACGTGCGGGCCGAGAACGTTCGCATCAAGGAAAAGCGCGCTGCTCGTCGTAATCAGCCGCGGAAGGCTCGAAGGGGCTGAAAGCCCCCTGTGCGCCTCACTGGTAGCGACCACTATCAGAAAGGCGCACAGGCGCTAGCCTTCTACGACGCTCAGCTCGTCGAATACGATTTCACCCGCGGCATCCGATTCCGGGATGTCGACGACGGCAAGCAGTGCCCATCCGTGATCGCCCTCCGGGTCCTCGAGCACCTGCCGCACCCGCCAGAACTCACCCTCTTCGGTGACTTGGAAGAGCGCCGGCCCGCGCGCCGACGGTCCGGTTCCGATGGTTGCGTACTCCTCGAAGTACGGGAGTAGTTGCTCTTCCCACTCAGCGGCGTCGATACCGTCCTCGAGGTTTTCCAGCTCGTTCCACTGCCGACGCGATGCGAGATCGATGCGTCGGAACATCGCATTGCGCACCATGACGCGGAATGCGCGCGGGTTCGCCGAGATGGGCCGGGGAATGTCGGCGCCGAACGCCACCTCTTCGGTGTCTGCTTCGGCTCCGGGATCGGTAAGTGACTCCCACTCGTCGAGAAGGCTCGAGTCGACCTGACGGATCAGCTCGCCCAACCACTCGATGATGTCTTCGAGTTCCTCGGTGCGTGCCTCCGTCGGGACGGTTTGCCGCAGGGCGCGGTAGGCGTCGGCGAGGTAGCGCAGGACGAGGCCCTCAGATCGGGTGAGTCCGTAGTGGCTGATCAATTCGGCAAACGTCATGGCGCGTTCGATCATGTCGCGCACCACGGACTTGGGGGAGAGGGCGAACTCCGTGATCCACGGGTGGCCGCCGCGATACATTTCGAAAGCCGGGAACAGCAAGTCCGACAACGGTTTCGGCCAGGTGACCTCTTCGAGAAGCTCCATGCGCTCCTCGTACTCGATGCCGTCGGCCTTCATCTGTGCCACCGCTTCGCCGCGAGCGAAGTGCTGCTGCGCCATGAGCACCTGACGCGGATCGTCGAGCGTCGACTCGATGATCGAGACGACATCGAGTGCGTAACTGTCGGATTCGACGTCGAGGAGTTCGAATGCTGCCAAGGCGAACGGCGACAGCGGCTGGTTGAGCGCGAAGTCGCGTTGCAGGTCCATCGTCAACCGAGCCATCCGGCCGTACTCGTCAGGTTCGTCGAGGCGCTCCACGATGCCGGCGCTGAGCAATCCGCGATACAGCGAGATCGCTTTGAGGATGTGCTTACGCTGCGCCGGCCGCGATTCGTGGTTGTCTTCCAACAGGTGCCGCATCGCGTCGAAGCAATTGCCCGGTCGGGCAATGACATTGAGCAGCATCGAGTTGCTGACCGAGAATCGTGACACCAACGGTTCGGGTGATGCCGCGACCAAGCGGTCGAACGTCGCTTCGCTCCAGGACACAAACCCCTCGGGAGCCTTCTTGCGTTGAATCTTCTTGATCTTCTTCGGATCGTCGCCCGCCTTGGCGACGGCCCGCAGATTCTCGACCTCGTGTTCCGGTGCCTGGACGACAACGGTGCCCATCGTGTCGTAGCCCGCACGACCCGCGCGGCCGGCGATCTGATGGAACTCGCGGGCTTTCAGATGCCGTGTGCGGACGCCGTCGTACTTGGCGAGACCGGTGAGCAGTACCGTGCGGATCGGGACGTTGATGCCGACGCCCAGAGTGTCTGTACCGCAGATGACCTTGAGAAGGCCGTCCTGCGCGAGAACTTCGATGAGCCGTCGGTACTTGGGCAGCATGCCAGCATGGTGAACGCCGATGCCGTGCCGGACCAGGCGAGAGAGTGTCTTTCCGAACCCGGTGGTGAAGCGGAAACCACCCAATGCTTCGGCGATCGCTTCCTTCTCTTCCTTGGAACAGAAGTTGACGCTCGTCAGTGCCTGGGCGCGTTCGAGAGCGGCGGCCTGCGTGAAATGCACGATGTACACGGGGGACTGGTTGGTGGTCACCAGATCTTCGATGGTTTCGCCGACCGGCGTGGTCGCGTACGAGAACATCAGGGGCACGGGGCGTTCCGTGCCGGAGACGACGGTGGTGGGCTTGCCCGTACGACGCGTCAGATCTTCGGAGAAGAAATCGACCTCACCGAGTGTTGCCGACATCAAGAGGAACTGGGCGTGCGGCAACTCGATGAGCGGAACCTGCCACGCCCAACCTCGATCTGGTTCGGAGTAGAAGTGGAACTCGTCCATCACGACCTGGCCGATATCGGAGTTCGGGCCCTCTCGCAGTGCGAGATTCGCGACGATCTCCGCCGTCGCACAAATGATCGGCGCCGACGAGTTCACGGCGGCATCACCGGTCATCATGCCGACGTTCTCGGCACCGAAGACCTCACAGAGCGCAAAGAACTTCTCGCTCACCAGCGCCTTGATCGGCGCGGTGTAATACGTACGCTTGCCGAGCGACATCGCGTAGAAATGCGCGCCGATCGCCACCATCGATTTGCCGGACCCGGTCGGCGTCGCAAGGATCACGTTTGCACCCGAGACCAACTCCATGACGGCCTCTTCCTGGGCCGGATAGAGCGTCAACCCTCGTTCGAGGGTCCACGAGGAGAAGGCGTCGAAAACGGAATCAGGATCCGCGTTGTCGGGGAGAAGTTCCGTCAGCAGCACTCGTACAGGCTAGCCGCAACCGCGGATCAGGTTGCGCTTCGCTCGTCCGAGCCCATGGCGTCGAGCACCGCCATGCGGGTGGACGACGTTCCGGTGATGGTGTTCTCGCCGACCCCGGAGATCAGCATGTGACGCCAGCGGGCCTCGTCGAAGACGAGTGGTGCGGTGCTGGAAAGAAAATCTTCGACGATCTGCAGGAAACGCATCGGATCGTCGCGGAACGGGAAGTGGCCCGAGCCGCGGAAGACTTCGAGTCGGGAGTTGGGCATGGCCGCATGCGCGAGGTGCGCATGGGAGACCGGAATGACGGAGTCGTCGTCGCCCCAGATCAGTTGAACGGGCAGATTCTCGGTCAGATAACAGCGGTCGAGCATCGTGACGACCTGCCCGCGCCAGTCCACCACCGCCCGCAGGGTACGAAGGTAGGCCTCGTAGGCCGTGGGGTCGGGGAGATCGGCGAGCACACGAATCAGGTCGGGAGTGTCGTGCAGCATGGTGCCGGGACGCAGATTTGAACCGTGCACGACGCCGGCAAGGTTTCCGGCCATTCGGACGAGCGGCATCGCTCCAGGTATCCGGAGCAGTTTGACGACCTCGTTGACCACCGGAACGGACATGAGGCGCAGCAACGGGTGGACGTCCTTGGTGACGCCACCGGCCGAGACCAGCACGAGGCGATCCACCATGTGTGGGAATTGGTAGGAGAATTGCATCGCGACGCCGCCACCGAGTGAATGCCCGATGACAGTGACGTGCTCGATGCCGAGCGTCGACAGGAGATCACGCATGCCGTTGGCGTACGCGGCTACCGAATAGTCGGCGCGCGGCTTGTCGGAGCGGCCGTGACCCAACAGGTCAGGTGCGATGACGGTGTACTTCTTGGCGAGGTGGGGAATGATCTCGGTCCACGTCGACGAGTTGTCGCCGATTCCGTGCAGGAGCAGTACTGCCGGGCCCTCTCCGGCTATCCGAAATGCGCGTCGGTAGCCGTGAATGGTCCGGAACATCATCCGAGGTTCCTCGTCGGGGACCGGTCGGAGCTGACGGTTCCGTGGTCTGCTCATGTCGCCTCCTGGCTCAGCGTGAGACCACGTTGACTGTCTGCTCCAGTTGTTGAGCCGTCAACGAAAATCTCACAGAGTTCGAGGCTATCCGACGGATGTGTCCTGAACAACAGCCCAGGTAACGGAGGGGTTGCGGAATGCGCACAATGTCGAATTATGCGCCCCGCCCGTCACATTTTGGTCAGATGTCGCCTCGACCGGCGTCTCCAGCTGAGCCGAAGTCGTCGTTCCCAGCCTGTTCGGCCAGGAATTTTTCGAACTCCGCGCCGATCTCGTCGCCGCTGGGGAGGTCGGCTTCTCCAGCTAGAAGTGACGACTGCTGTTCCTGGGCGGCCACGAAAGTGTCGTATTGCCGCTCCAAAGCGTGGACTACAGTCTGAACTTCTTCGTTTCCGGCTATGTGCTCGTTAACCTGTTCTCGAACGCGTGCCGCGGCCTCACCCAGTGCCGCCAGCGGAAGTTCCAGATCCGAAACCTCGGACACGTTTTCGAGCAAAGTCTCGGCGGCGCCGGGGTAATCGGTTTGCGCGAGGTAGTGGGGAACGTGAACCGAGAAGCCCATCGCCTCGTGCCCGTGCTGAGACATACGAAGCTCGAGCAATGACGATGCGCTGCCCGGAACCTGCAGTTCACCTGACCAGCGCTGATGGTCCTGGATCAGGTCCTTGTTGGTCGAATGTGCTGTCACGCCCAGCGGTCGGGTGTGCGGGATTGCCATCGGAATGGCGTTGAGCCCGATGGTTCGACGCACACCGAGCTGTTCGGACAACAGACGAACGGCTGTGGTGAACCGCTCCCACTTGAGGTCGGGTTCCATCCCGGCAAGCAGCAGGAAGGGCGTGCCGGCCGTATCGCGCAGCGCGTACAGATTGAGTGCCGGAGCGTCGTAGTCGGAAAAATGATCGGCCTTGAACGTCATCGTCGGTCGGCGCGAGCGGTAGTCGATCAGCTCGTCGACAGCAAACGAGGCGACAAGCTCGGTTTCCAGGCTTTCCCGCAGATGCGTCGTCGCCAATTTCACGGCGTGACCGGCGTCGGAGTAACCCTCGAGTCCGTGAATCAGGATCGGTCCCTGGCCGTCGGCAGCCGCCAATTGGGGCGCCGGAAATTCCAGCTCGTACATCCTCGACTGTTCGTCCATCGCAGTCCCCTTCGCTCTTCGGTCTTGATCTCAAGTGTCCACTATCGGCGCACGCTCGACAGCATCGGAGTCGGGTGCCCGACAGCACTGGATCAGACGTTCATCGGTAAGAACACCGAGTCGGTGACCGATCATTCCCGATCCGACGAGACGGGCGTTCGCCGAGAGCGAAGCCGAGCGGTATCTTTCGACACTTGTCCTGGGCGTTCGGTAGATGTCGGGTGCGCGGCTTCGGACATGGCAGAGTGGAACACAAGGTCGGCACGACTAATTTGTCCGAAATGGATTGGTCGATTGTCGGGATCGGTCGAGTGCGGAGGCTTACATGCGGGTGTGTCCACGATCGTCCAGGCGAGTGGCCGCAAGCTCCCTTGCAGCAGTGGCCGCCGTTGCACTACTCGCGGGCTGCTCCGGGTCGGTCCAAGGAGCACCCGTTCCGGACTCCGCGCCGGCGACTGCCGGTGTGACCGACAGCGGCTCAGCGGCGCCGAGTACGACGGCTGCCCCCAAATCCTCGTCGCCGAAATCTACCTCTCCGAAATCGGCGGCACCGTTGTCCGAACTTCTGCTGACTCCCGAGGAATTTCCCGAGCCCTTCGGCGCTGTTGTCCTGCCCCCGCAGGCTGTTCCGATGGCGGCGCCGGATCTGGTCGGCGTCCCACGCGGTGCCACCGTCGATCCATCCGAATGTGAGCCACCGGAACAGGATTACGGTCCGAACGGGACCGTGATGGCGGTCGGGACCGACAATGCGACGAGGGCAACGATTTCGGTCGAACTCACGAAGGTCGACGCACCCCTGGACGAGTTGGAAGCGCAAACTCGGCAGTGCCCGTCCATGACCGTCACTGCGAACGGCGTCACGACAACAGTGACGACGGAAATTCTTCCGCCCTCGCCGATCGATGCCGACAAGACGATGTCGCTGCGCCGCACTGTCGTTTCCCCCAAAGCTGCAGCCGGCGATCAGACGATGCTGACGTTGATCGCACAGGTGGGCGACGTGCGGGTAGCGACGACACTGATGACGTTCGGTTCGGCGACGCCGTCGACAGCACCTCTGGATCAGGCATTCACCGCCGCTGTCCAGAAGGTCAAAGCGGGTAAGTGATTCCGCAGCATACGGGTCCGACAAGGATCGGATCGCCCCGTTGTGTCGGGGCGCTTCGTCCACAACAATCGCGGTAATCCACAGACGACTTCGACGTGGGTGTTTCCCCTGGTCGAGTGGATGGCGGCGTCGGGGTGATCAGCCAGGGTCTGTGCATGACCACATCACCTCTTCCGGGAGAATTCGAATTCTCCGACGACGACCTCACCCTTTTCGGATGCGTCGAACGTGTTTCCGATCCAGGCGAATTGATTACGGCAATACCCGCCCTCCTGGGATTTCATCCGTCCAACTCCGTCGTTGCGCTGTCTCTGATGGGGATCTCCGCCTCGACACTCGGCCCGGTGATGCGACACGACTACTTTCCCAGTGTCAGGGGAAAGCCCGCGAGGCAGATGAGTGCAGCGCTGCGCCAGTTCGCCTCAGTGTGTGACAGGGAAGGAGCGCGTGCGGTCGTTCTCGTGGTGATCACCGATTACTCGGCAGCTGAAACTCTGATCGATGAAACCATCGAGCTGGCCGAGGTATTCGAAGACATGCTCGGCGGAACCTGCGTCGAGCTGGCTGACGTATTGTGCACGGCCGCAATAGAATCTGGCCAGCCGTGGACGAGCGTCACGCGTTCGATTCACCGGGGTACTCTGCCCGACCCGGCATCTTCGTCGGTTGCGGCGGCACAGGTGTTGGGCGGGAGGGTCATTCGCCGTTCGCGTGAGGAACTGGTCCGGTGGGTGCACGGTGCCGCTCGCAATCACGAGGTGATTGCGGAACTGATCGCGAGCGGAAGGGAATCGGGTGCGTACGGAGGGGGAGTCGACGGCGATGACCCGGTCCAGGACCGGGTCGATCTGGTGCTGAAACATATTCGTCGTGTGGAGGGAGGAGATCACCCTGACCCGCAGGAATGCGCCGATCTTGTGGTCGCGTTGATGGACGTTCACGTGCGCGACGTGGTGCTGGGTCTGGCGATCACGTCAGTTGCGGCGGCCGCCGAGCAATTGTGGCTTGCGCTCACCCATGAAGTGCCTTGTCCCGAACGCGCTTGGCCGGCAACACTTCTCGGTTTCTTTGCATACGTTCGCGGTGACGGCCCTCTGGCCGGTGTGGCGCTGTCGGTCGCACTGTCGGCCGATTCGGAACACACCTTGGCCGGATTGCTGGACTTGTCCCTTCAATCCGGCGTGCACCCCGACGGGATCCGTGACCTTGCGGCCGTCGGATTGTCCATCGGGGAATCACTCGGAATCGCCGGCTTGCCGCCGGCACTGCCGAGCGGAAGCTAGCGAGCAGCGTGTGAGCGATCGCCCAGATCCTGGAGGAACTGCCACGCATCGGCGACGATGACGTCGAGATCGGTACGCGTGGGCGTCCAACCCAACTCGGCAATCGCCTTGTCGCTCGATGCGATGAGGACCGCGGGATCGCCCAGGCGTCGCGACGCGTCTTCGACGTTGATCGGCAGGCCGGTGACCCGTGCACAGGCAGCGATCACCTCACGCACGCTGAAGCCGGCACCACTTCCCAGGTTGTAGATGCGGTGCTCGCCGGGAACCGAGGATTCGAGCGCCAGTAGATGCGCTTCGGCGAGGTCGAGCACGTGGATGTAGTCGCGTACTGCGGTGCCGTCCGGCGTGGGCCAGTCGGTTCCGAAAACCGAGATCTTGTCTCGCTGCTCGAGTGCGACCTGCAGCACGAGTGGAATCAGGTGGGTTTCGATCACCCGGTTCTCGCCGGCGGACTTGTACGCACCCGCGACGTTGAAGTAGCGCAAGCTGGTCGCGCCCAGGCCGTGGGCGATCGAGTACGAGGTGATCGCATGATCGATCGCGAGCTTGGTCGCGCCGTAGGGATTGGTAGGGCGGGTCGGAGCCGTTTCCACGATGGGGGACTGCTCCGGCTCGCCGTACGTTGCGGCGGTGGAAGAGAACACGAGCCGGGGAGTGCCGGAGAGGCGGATCGCCTCGAGCAACTCGATGGTCGTGACGACGTTTCCGCGCCAGTACTTTTCGGGGTGCAGCACCGATTCGCCGACCAACGACTGCGCTGCGAAATGCAGTACGCCGTCGAAAACGGGTGAACCCGCACTACCGAGGACCTCGGCGGCCAGCGCCCCGACGTCCCCTTCGATGAACTCGGCACCGGCGGGCACCGCGTCGGCATTTCCCGTGGAGAGGTCGTCGATGACGACAACCTCGTGTCCACGCTCGAGCAACACAGTGCTGCACACACTGCCGACGTAACCGGCGCCGCCGGTGACCAGGAGTTTCATCTACTACTTCCTCAGACCTGCTTGACCTGAACGGCGTGAGCCATTTCCTCGGACAGGTCGAACCCGCTGTGACCCGGCACGATGATGGTCACCGAGCCCGGACGGGTTTCGACCGTCACCCTGGCGTCGGGAACGACGCCGGCGTCACGCAGCTGCGCGATCACCTCGGGATCGGACTGCACGTGCTCGGCCAGTCGCCGAACGACCACCGCAGTCTGTGCGCCGTGCGGAATATCGGTCAGACGCACCAACGTTTCGGTGGTGGCAACCGGGCCGTCGAGTCCCAACTGGTCCAAGCCCGGAATCGGGTTGCCGTAGGGCGACGTCGTGGGGTTGTTCAGAACGACGACGAGCCGACGCTCGACCTCCTCGCTCATCACGTGCTCCCAACGGCATGCCTCGGCATGTACGTCTTCCCATTTGAGACCGATGACGTCCACCAGCAGGCGCTCTGCCAGCCGGTGCTTACGCATGACAGAGATCGCGAGATCGCGACCCTTGTCGGTGAGTTCCAGATGTCGATCGCCGGCGACCATCAGCAAGCCGTCGCGCTCCATACGCGCAACTGTCTGGCTGACGGTGGGTCCGCTCTGTTCGAGCCGTTCGGCGATCCGCGCCCGGAGTGGGACTACGCCCTCTTCTTCCAAGTCGTAGATCGTCCGGAGATACATCTCCGTGGTGTCGACTAGATCCTTCACACTCAACCCCTTCGTCAGTTGATCATTCTACCGTTCAGTTCGTGGTTCCGGTGCCGCCTCCACTGCGGCGAGTCCAGCGCGTGTCCGAATTGGATTCGTGTCACTCGATCTCGGTCTCCGTAGCGGGCCACGAGTGTGGTGTGCAGCACGAAACGAGAAGGAAGTAGCGTGATCCCATGACCGCGTCGATCAGATCTGACGGGGACCCCGCGGCGTCTCGAGCGAATCGAGTCGTGGTGTGGAGTCCGGAGTACCTGAGCTATCGGTGGAGCGCCGATCACCCGATGAATCCCACTCGCCTCGATCTCACGATGGCACTCTCGCGAAGCCTCGGACTTCTCGAGGGAATCGAGTTTCTCGAACCGAGTGCCGCGTCCGATGCCGACCTCCTCAGAATCCACACACCGGCATATCTTGCAGCGGTCAAAGACGCGGGTAACTCTGCGAACAACGGTGTGAGCGGCCAGGATGTTCCCCACGGGCTCGGTACCGAGGACAACCCGGTCTTCCCGCACATGCACGAGGCAAGTGCCATCCTCGCCGGCGGCTCGCTGGCGGCAGCGCAGGAAATCGCTTCGGGGCGTACCAGGCGTGCGGTCAGCATCGGCGGTGGCATGCACCATGCGATGGCGGATTGGGCTTCGGGATTCTGCGTCTACAACGATGCGGCTGTTGCGATTTCGTGGCTGCTCGACAACGGCTACGACCGCATCGCCTACATCGACGTCGACGCTCACCACGGCGACGGTGTGCAACATGCGTTCCTCGGGGACCCTCGAGTGCTCACCGTCTCGCTGCATCAGCATCCGGCGACGTTGTGGCCCAACACCGGATGGTCGAGCGAGGTCGGTGACGGCGCGGCCGAAGGTACAGCGGTGAACATCCCGGTGCTTCCCGGAACCGTCGACGCGTTGTGGCTGCGTGCTTTTCACGCCGTCGTTCCGGGAGCCATTGCAGCCTTCCGCCCGCAGATCATCATCAGTCAGTGCGGTGTGGACTCGCACCGCGAGGACCCGCTCGCGGACCTCGCCCTCACCGTCGACGGTCAGCGTGCGGCGTTCCTGGCAATGCGCGATCTCGCCGACCGCTACTCCGAAGGACGGTGGCTGGCGGTCGGCGGTGGGGGATACGGACTGGTTCGCGTCGTGCCCAGGGCATGGACTCACCTGATCGCGGCCGCACTCGATCGTGAGATCGACGTCGACACCGCTGTCCCCGAGGACTGGAAGGAATCGACGAAACTGCGGGCACCGAGCGTCGACCTCCCGCCGACCATGGGTGACGGCGGCGATGTCGCCTACACACCGTGGGACGGCCCGGGTGGTACACCGGAGACAGGCGTCGCGTCGGTGGACCGTGCACTCACCCGAATCGACTCGGCGATCATCGCCACACGCCGCGCTTCGTTCCCGCTACTCGGACTCGACCCGGAGGATCCCCGTGACTGAACAGTCCGATACCGATGCCGGCGGCGCGAGCGAGCAGGCGCCGAAGACCGACCCCGCTCACACCTATCCCCATTCGTGGGTAGTCGATGTTCTCGCCTCCGACGGCGGCGCGGTGGCGCTGCGACCCATCGTTCCCGAGGACGCGGACAAACTCGTCGAATTCCACGGCAAGCTCTCCGAGCGCACCCGTTACCTGCGCTACTTCGGCCCGTACCCCACGATGTCGGCGCGCGACGTCAAGAACTTCACGACGGTCGACCACCACAACCGCGTCGCGTTCGTGATGATGCTCGGCGACGAGATCATCGCGGTGGGTCGATACGAGCGCCTCCTCGACGTCGGTGACGGGAAGTCTGCCGAGGTCGCCTTCGTCGTCGCCGACGCACACCAGGGGCGCGGCCTCGGCCCGATCCTGCTCGAATACCTGGCAGCAGCAGCGGCCGAGAACGGTCTGACGATGTTCGTCGCCGAGGTCCTCTCCGAGAACCGCAACATGGTGACGGTGTTCCGTGAGGCGGGTTATCAGGTGAGCCGCTCGTTCGACGGTGGCGTGCTGCGACTCGAATTCGCGATCGACCCGACGGAAGCGCTTGTTTCGGTACGTAATTCGCGGGAGCGGGCAGCTGAGGCCCGCAGCATGGGAAACGTGCTGAGTCCACGATCGGTGGCAGTGATCGGCGCATCGGCGGACCCGGCCAAGGTGGGTAACGCGGTGTTGACCAACCTGCTGCGCGGCGGATTCACCGGCCCGGTCTATCCCGTCAACGCGGAGCATCGTTCTGTGCACGGTGTTCGGGCATATCCGACGGTTCGTGACATCCCCGACGACGTCGATCTGGCCGTCGTGGCTGTACCTGCGGAATCGATCAATTCGGTTCTCGACGACTGCCTCGACAAGGGCGTCAAAGCGCTGGTGGTGGTCTCGTCAGGCTTCAGTGAGAGTGGTCCGGACGGACGGTCGTCCGAACGCAAACTGGTCCACGCGGCCCGCGCTCACGGAATGCGCCTCATCGGTCCGAACGCGCTGGGTGTCGCGAACAACGACCCGGCGATTTCGTTGAATGCGACGTTGGCGCCGGTTTTGCCGGTGGCAGGCAACGTCGGCTTCTTCTGTCAGTCCGGCGCACTCGGTATCGCCATTCTCGACGAGGCCGCGCGTAGTCGAATCGGGTTGTCCGCCTTCGTTTCTGCGGGTAACCGTGCGGACGTCTCGGGCAACGACCTTCTGCAGTACTGGGATTCCGACCAGTCCACCGAAGTGGTTCTTCTCTATCTGGAGAGCTTCGGCAACCCACGAAAGTTCTCCCGCATCGCGCGTCGAGTTGCGCGCAAGAAGCCGATCGTCGCGGTCAAGAGCGGTCGGCACGCGGTTCCGCCGGTGCTCGCCGCCACGGGAGTCGAGATCGACGATTCCATCGTCCGGGCCCTCTTCGAACAGGCCGGCGTCATCCAAGTCGGATCCATCTCTCAGTTGTTCGACTGCGCACTGCTCTTCGGCTACCAGCCGTTGCCGGCCGGTCCACGGCTTGCAGTCATCGGCAACTCCACCGCGCTCGGTGTCCTTGCCGCGGACGCTGCCCGCAGTGAAGGATTGCAGGTCAGCGACCCGGTCGACCTTGGCGCACAGGCCAGTCCGGAGCTGTTCGCTACCGCCGTGCGTGACGCGTTGGCGTCGTTCGACGTCGACGCCGTCATCGCCGTCTTCGTTCCTCCGGTTGCCATTCCGGTCGAGCCGTTCGCGAAAGCACTCAAAGACGCCGTCGCGGGCTCGGACAAGCCGATTCTCACGACCTTCCTCGCAGCCGAGGGTGTGCCGGACGTCCTTGCGGTCCGCGACGAAGTCGGTAACCCGACCCGCGGTTCGGTGCCGTCCTACCCGGGGCCGGAGCGCGCCGCACTGGCGTTGGCGAGGGCTTGGCGTTACGCGGAGTGGCGCAGCAAGCCGGCGTCGAAGGTTGTTCGCCCGGCAGGGATCGACTCCGAGCGAGCCCAGAAGATGGTGGCCGACTGGCTCGAGAACTCTTCTGGCCGTTGGCTGTCGGACGTGGAAGCAGCCGCTCTTCTCGAGTGCTACGGGGTCGCGGTCGTCGAATTCCGTTCGGTCCTGAGCGAAGACGAAGCTGTCGAGGCAGCGAATGCTGTCGGCTATCCGGTCGCGGTCAAGGCAACCGGCGAAATGTGGCGCCACCGACCGGATCTGGGCGGCGTCAGGCTGGATCTGAGTGGACCGGAATCGGTACGCCTCGCTTACCGAGATCTTGCGGCCGCGTCGGGTGAACCGCTGCTGCACGTGCAGAAAATGGCAACCAAGGGCATCGGGTGTGTGGTCGGTGTCCAAGACGACCCGTCGTTCGGTTCGCTGATCTCGTTCGGCCTCGCCGGTGTGATCTCCGACCTCCTCGGGGACCGTGCCTATCGCGTACTGCCACTCACCGAAGACGCTGCTACGGAGTTGATCGACGCACCCAAGGCTGCGCCGCTGCTCTCCGGATATCGAAACGCCGTTCCGGTCAACAAGGGTGCCTTGGTTGATCTGGTCCAGCGCATCTCGGCGCTGGCCGACGACATTCCGGAAGTCCGCGAACTGGCCTGTGAGCCGGTACTCGCTTCGGCTACCGGCGCGGAGATCACCGATTCGCGAGTACGCATAGGGCCCGAGCCGAGCGCAATCGACCTGGGGCCCAGACGGTTGCGGTAGTCACAGCGTTCGAGATGGACACAGCGAACAACACCGGCCACCGCACATTCCCGAGGGGGAGGGAAGTAGCGGTGGCCGGTGCTTTGTGCGGTGCGTCAGCGCGAGTGGTGTGGCGCGCTGACGCACGTGCTGTGTTGTTTGATCAGCTTGCGTAGGACCGCAGTTTCTCGGCGCGGTCACCGACGCGGAGCTTGCCCATGACCTCGCGCTCGATCTGACGAACCCGCTCACGGGAGAGGCCGAAGAGCTTGCCGATCTGATCGAGGGTGCGAGGCTGGCCGTCGTCGAGACCGTAGCGAAGTCGGATGACCTGCTGCTCTCGCTCGTCGAGCGTCCCGAGCACGCTGCGCACATCGCTGTGCAGCAGACCGGCGATGACGGCGTTCTCCGCCGAAGTCGCCTCGGAATCTTCGATGAAGTCGCCCAACGGCGCTTCTTCGTCGTTACCGACCGGCATGTCGAGGCTTACCGGGTCACGGCTGTGATCGAGCAGGTCCGCGATCTTGTGGGCCGGGATGCCCGACTCTTCGGCCAACTCGTCGTCGGTCGCTTCGCGTCCGAGCTGCTGGTGCAGTTCGCGCTTGATGCGTGCGAGCTTGTTCACCTGCTCCACGAGGTGGACTGGGAGCCGGATGGTGCGGCTCTGATCAGCCATTCCGCGGGTGATCGCCTGACGGATCCACCAGGTGGCGTACGTCGAGAACTTGAAGCCCTTGGCGTAGTCGAACTTCTCCATGGCACGGATGAGTCCGAGGTTGCCTTCTTGAATGAGATCGAGGAGCGGCATGCCGCGGCCGGTGTAGCGCTTGGCCAGCGACACGACGAGTCGCAGGTTCGCTTCCAGGAGGTGGCTACGCGCCGACTGTCCCTCGCGAACGATTGTTGCGAGATCCCTCTTCTTGGCGACTGTCAGGCGCTTTCCCGTGGCAAGAACGTGGCTGGCGTACAGCCCCGCTTCGATTCGCTTCGCCAGTTCGACCTCGTCTGCTGCTGTCAGCAGTGCAGTACGACCGATCCCGTTCAGGTAGACGCGGACCAGGTCTGCGGCCGGGCTCTGGGCGTCCAGATCTGCGGCGCTCGGACGAATGCGAGTAGTGGTGCTGGGGCTTGTCATGACTTGCCTCCCTATCGGCGGTCTCTCACACAGTTCAACGTGTGAGAGTTCCGGGAAAGTTCCCGTGCCGATTTCCGCTAAATCGCCGTGACCTGCAGTTATTTCCCAGTCGTCCTGAGAAGTTGCTGAGAACACAAAAATCTGCAACTCAACGGGAACTCAGTTCGTGACGGGAAGCACCAACCCGTGCCGGACGAGCGAGACCAGCAATGTGACGACGGCCTCACGTAGTTGGTCTGGGTCTTCGTCGTTCGCCGCGGCGAGAAGTTCGACCAGCTCGTCGACCACCAGTCCATCCGCTCGAAGGCCGGCCAGCAGCGCAGCGCCCAGTTCGTCGATCTCGTGTTGCCAATGCGGTCCGTTTCCGCGGTGCACGCGGGTGACGACCGGCCGCCATCCCTCGTCGCCGGGGAGATAGACGCGTTCGAGCGCGGTGTCCGAATCGAGAACGAATCGTTCCTCGAGGACGTCGTGTTCACGCAACCAGGCAAGACGGTCGAAGTATGCGAGCGCCTCGGCCCCGAGCGGGTCCGAGAAGCCGTGCATGAGGTCCTCGGCCATCAGGTCGGTGGGGGAGTCGGTGCGGCGAAGGAACACGAAACCGAAGCCGACGCCCTCCACATCGGCTTCTTCGAGGTGATCCAGCCAGGCGTTTGCTCTCGATGCCGTTTCCGGATCTCGCGGATCCTGCCCGCCGTCCTTGAGCCACGTACCGACGTACAGAGCTGGATCCGCCACGTCGCGCTGCACCACCCAGGCGTCGACGCCGTGCGACGGCAGCCACGACGCGATCCGCGAACGCCAGTCCTGTCCTTCGATGTGCACCCACGATGCCAACAGTGCTGCCGTGCCGCCGGGGTTCAGGTAGTCGATCGAGCGCGAGACCATCAATTCGCTCGCACCGTCGAGATCGAGGCCGGAATCGCGGTACGTGTGATGCACGCGTGCCTCGCCGACGACAAACGGGGGATTGGCGACCACCTGGTCGAAAGTTCGACCCTCGACAGGTTCGAACCAGGACCCTTGAAGCAGTTCGACGTCCAGTCCGTTGAGGGCCATGGTTGCTGCCGTGAGGTCGACGGCGCGTTGATTGATGTCGGTTGCGGTGACCGAATCGGCGTACGTGTTCGCGTGCAGGGCTTGGATGCCGCATCCGGTACCGAGGTCGAGCACGCTGCCGACCTTCGCGGTGGGCGTGGCCTGTAGCAAGGACAGTGACGCGTGCCCGACTCCCAGCACGTGATCGGCCGTGGCCTTCTTGGGACGGATTCCGCCGTCGAGATCCGAGATCACCCAACGATCGCCGTCGCCGACATCGATGGGACGAAGATCGACCGCGGCCCGCACGAGCGGATTCTCACTGTCGAAGTTCTCACCTTCGAGCAGACCGGCGTCGACACACTGCGCAATCGTCAGTGGAGCCAGCGCCGCGGCGACGTCGCCCGCGGGGCAGTCATCGGCGAGAAGGAACAGTCTGACGAGAACGCCCAGATCCCCGAGTTCCCGGGTGGCGCGGCGCACGGGTACCGGCTCACTTCGGCCGAGAGCGGCGTGAACTTCGGGACCCAATGCCTCGAGCATGGTTCCCGTGTCGAATCGATTGCGAAGCAGAGCCTCACGCAGCGCAGGGGTGATGGACAGGAGCGTTTCGCTTCTCACCCCGTCATTCTCGCAGGCGGAACTTGTCAGCCTTCGATGGTGTGGTGCGTCGCGGATTCGATCTCGCCTGCGGTCTTCTTTCGCCCGTCGTATCGACTCGGTTCGTCCTTGGTGCGCGGTGGTCGGTCGTTGGCGATCAGGACGGCGATCCAGGGAAGCGGAATGGATGCACCGATGATGAGCATCGAGATCCAGGCGTTGGCCCAGATGCCGTACGCGATCGCCGCGAGGATCAACGCCGGGAACCGGAAGGACATGATGATCATGTACTTGCGCACTCGGGCTTTGTGCTGTTCTTCGACGGACTGCTGCGCTTCGGTGATCAGTACGGGATTGTCGGGAGTCCCGGCCTCGTCGGACCTGCCGAACGCGCCATTTCGTGCCATGACTCCACTGTTCCACTCTCGGCCGACAATTGCACACGACCCGTGGGTCGCACCGCTGTGACGGAGACGGCATTATTGGAGGGGTGAGCACTCAAACCAAGGAACGTCCCGACGTCTCCACCGACGAAACGACCGACGACGACACCCCGAAGTTCTTCCACTACGTGAAGAAGAACAAGATCGCCGAGAGCGCCGTCATGGGAACCCATGTCGTCGCGCTGTGCGGTGAGGTGTTTCCCGTGACGAAGTCCGCCAAGCCGGGATCACCGGTGTGCCCGGACTGCAAGAAGATTTACGAAGGACTCCGTAAGGGCGACTGACCTCGGGTCACGCGAGCGGCAGTACTTCCAGAGCTCGGCGGATCGACAGCCTCGACGCAGTCGGCCGCCGGGCTTTTCGCGTCTGCCTGCGGGTTGTCGCAGTGATCCTGGTCGACGCAGGAGTTCTGTCGCGACTCCGTTTGTCTGCTGCGCGGCCGCCCGTACGAGGGGACAGTGGCCGGATCCGCTTTGTCGCCCGAGATGCGGATCGGGCTGGTGGCCAGGTGCCAGGTCAGGTTGGTGACCGGGCCGGATTCGTCATCGGTCTTCTGAGCCGCGAGCCACTCTCGCATCTGCTCCATCCGGGTGGCTCGAGCCGGCCAGAACTCCTGCACGGTCGCGTTGAACTCGGCGCCGAGCACGACGGCGAAACCGAGGAAGAACGTGAAGAGCAGAAAGGCGATCGGCGTTGCCAACGCTCCGTACGTGTAGCCGGTGCTGGTGACGAATCCCAGGTACCAGCGCAATCCGGTGCTCGCAGCCATGAAGAACACACCGGCGACCAAAGCGCCGGCGAGGAGCCGATGCCACGGCAGCGACTTCGGCAGAGCGACCTTGTAGAGCGTCGTGAGGCCGATGATCACCAGCAGGCCGACTGCGGGGTAGTAGAACGTGTCGACCAGATTCGATCCGACCACATACCAGGATGCGGGTAGTGCGCGCCCGACGAGCGTCGGGCCGAGAGCTACCAGCGGGAGGATGAACACCGCCATCACCAGGAACATCACGTAGAGCAGCAGGGCGAAGATGCGCTGCCAGATGGGATTGCGGGCATCCTGCTGACCGTGTGCCTCCACGATCGAGTCGACGAACGTACTGATCGCCGACGACCCCGCCCACAGTGAGAGCAGGAAGCCGACCGAGATGATCTCCGGTCGTCCGCGCTGGAGCACGTCCGTCACTGTCGGACGGATGATCTGGTCGACGACGCTTTCGCTGAAGATCGTCCCGCTGAACGTGACGATCTTGGATTCGATGATCTCGACGGTGTTGGGTCCGAACCACCCACCGATATAGCCGATCATTCCGAGAAGACCGAGCAGCAGAGGAGCCAGTGACAGCGTTTGCCAGAACGCGGCCGTAGCCGCCTTTCCGAAGATGGAATCGTCCCAGGCCTTGCTCAGGGTGCGACCGATCAACTGCCCGGTGCGGCGTAGCGGATGCCATCTGCGGTGGTGCAGATCACTTCCGCTCGACTTCTCGCCTCGCGCTTCACTCATGATGTCTCCAGCATCCCTGACGACACACCCGGTTGCCCAACCATGGTGCCGACGTGTCGCACATTTCTGAGACAATTCGCGTGCAGGTCGGCAGGATGCGAGAGCAGCGAAACCTCGCCGGCCGGAGTGAGAACGGCCATGAGTACGCGCTTCGAGTGCGGCTTTCGTCGGTGGCGACGGCTAGGCTCGTCGCCGGACATTGATGAAAATTCGAGGAGCGCGAGACAACAGTGCGATTTCAGTGGAGGCGCGGCCTATGACGTCTGAGACCGTGGCAGCCGAGTTCGGCAATTCGCCCGAACCCGCCGGAGCTCAATCCGCGGGAACCCAACCTGGCGCCCCTACCGGTTCCCTTCGTGCATGGCAGCGCCGTGCACTGACCAAATACCTTTCCAGCAGTCCCCGTGACTTTCTGGCAGTCGCAACTCCGGGAGCAGGTAAGACCACCTTCGCTCTGCGGGTAGCTTCGGAATTGCTCCGCGACCGGACGGTCGACCAGATAACCGTCGTGGCGCCGACCGAGCACCTCAAGCATCAGTGGGCGGAGTCCGCTCAGCGCTCCGGACTGGCATTGGACTCGCGGTTCTCCAACTCGACCGGCCAGACCTCGAGTGACTATCACGGCGTAGTGCTGACCTACGCTCAGGTTGCCTCGCACCCGTCGAAGCATCGCGTGCGCACCGAGGGCCGCAAGACGCTGGTCATCCTCGACGAGATCCATCACGGCGGCGACGCCAAGAGTTGGGGCGACGCCATTCGTGAGGCGTTCGGCGACGCGACCAGGCGTCTCGCACTGACCGGAACCCCGTTCCGCAGTGACGACAGCGCTATTCCTTTCGTCGAGTACGAGCCCGACAAGGAAGGCCTGCTCCGCTCGAAAGCCGATCACTCCTACGGATATTCGGATGCACTCAAGGACGGCGTGGTTCGACCCGTCGTGTTTCTCGCCTATTCGGGCGAAGCGCGGTGGCGAAACAACGCGGGCGAGGAATTCACGGCTCGCCTCGGCGAGCCGCTGAGCGCCGAGCAGACGACTCGCGCCTGGCGTACGGCCTTGGACCCTGCCGGGGACTGGATTCCTGCCGTGCTGCAAGCAGCAGACACCCGTTTGGCGCAGCTGCGCAGTACCGGTATGCCCGATGCCGGCGGACTTGTCATCGCAACCGACCAGACTGTCGCCCGTGAGTATGCGAAGGCGCTCACCGCGATCACCGGCGAACAACCGGCCGTCGTGCTGTCCGACGACCCCACCGCGTCCAAGCGAATCGCCGAATTCGGTGCGAGCGACCAGAAATGGATGGTCGCGGTCCGCATGGTGTCCGAGGGCGTCGACGTTCCTCGCCTGGCGGTCGGTGTGTATGCAACCAGCGCGTCCACCCCGCTGTACTTTGCTCAGGCGATCGGGCGCTTCGTGCGTTCACGGCGTAAGGGCGAAACCGCCAGCGTCTTCCTGCCGTCGGTGCCGGTGCTTCTCGACCTTGCCGCGCAGCTCGAGGCCCAGCGTGACCACGTACTCGGGAAGCCGCATCGTGAGAAGGACGGCCTCGAAGACGACCTGCTCGCCGATGCGAACAAGCAGAAGGACGAGCTGGGCGAGGAGGAGAAGGCGTTCACATCCCTGGGCGCCGACGCCGAACTCGACCAGGTGATCTACGACGGATCGTCCTTCGGTACCGCGACATTCGCCGGAAGTGACGAGGAAGCAGACTACCTCGGACTCCCCGGCCTACTCGACGCCGATCAGATGCGGGCGTTGCTGCGTCAACGTCAGCAGACGCAGGTCGAGGCCAACTCTGCCAAGGCTGCCGCCCCGCAACCGACGGCGGCAGTGGTATCCGATCGAGCGGCCACGGCAGATCAGCTCGGTGCGCTCCGCAAGGAGCTCAACGGGTTGGTGGCGATGAACGTTCACCGCACCGGTAAGCCGCACGGCATCATTCACGCGGAACTGCGCCGAGTGTGCGGCGGCCCGCCGACGGCCATCGCGACTGTCGATCAGCTGACCGAACGCATCGCGATTCTCCGCAGCTGGTAGTAGCCGATAACGCTCCTCCAGGGCCCACGAACGACAGAAGACCCCTGGACGGCAGAACGGGCGATCACAGTGAATGTGATCGCCCGTTCTGGCGTTCATGGCGCGCCTCGTGAAGAGGCCACCCCCGGCTGACAGGTCAGATTGCGGGTTCGCTTTCGGAGACGACGGCATTCATCTCGCGAAGTCGATCCGCGTGTTCGGTTGCGTGGTGTCCACAGAAGAGAAGCTCGCCGCCGGTGGGAAGCACAGCGCGTACGCGTGCTCCGGCACCGCACCGGTCGCACCGGTCGGCAGCGGTCAACTGTGGGCTGGTCAGTGTTCCGGGCATGACTCCTCCGTACTGGCTTTGCGGCATTCGGGCCGCGTGCCTGGGGCCTGGTCCGCCGCGTCGGAATGGCGCGGTAGATCCACTCTTACAGACGTTTGGGGTTTACGGGTTGTTCCCGAAGGCGTTTCTTAGTGTTGTGTCTCACTGGAAATGCGCTGGGCAGGCATTCTCCGGTGAAGATTGTTCGCTGACAGCTGATTCGGATCGCCGACCTCAGCCCGATATTCTGGGCTGATGAACCCGGGACGCGAACCACTTGTCGACGCGAGCGTCGAGTTGCTCCACATGTGCACGCGCGAGGAATGGGCGCGGGCACAACAGATCGGTGAACGCATCCCCGACGGATTCGAGGCCGAGGGCTTTGTTCACATGTCGACTCCGGCGCAAGTTCATCTCCCGGCGAATCGGATCTTCGCCGGCCGGGACGACATCGTGCTTCTCGCCATCGATCCGGCCTTGCTCGGCGGTGAGGTGAAGTACGAACCAGGTGTTCCCTCGGACCCGGAATCGATGCGATTCCCGCATTTGTACGCCCCGATTCCGGCCGCAGCCGTCACCGCTGTCGTCGAGTATCTTCCGGACGCGAACGGCGTGTTCGCGCCGGTTCGGTAGTTCGCCGATTCGCCCGCCGTGGACTGCGTTCGGCGGATTACGGCCCTCACGCGATGCGGGTCGCCGATCGGCGCTACCGTTGGTATATGAACGTAGAAGTCACCCCACTACCGGGGATCGGGACGCGCAAGGATTTTGTTCTGTCTTCCGGTCGTCGCGTGGGTGTCGTCACCCATCGGGACGGTCATACCGATCTCATCGTGTCCAAGGCAGACGACCCTGACGCGTGTGCTGCCTCACTGCCTCTGACCACCGAGGAAGCGGCAGCGCTCAGCAATCTCCTGGGTGCCCCACAGCTGGTTGCACAGCTCGAAGAAGAGCACCGTGACCTTCCGGGAATTCGAACCAAACAGCTCTACATCAAGGACGGGTCGCGCTACGACGGGCAGACACTCGGGGACACCGGCATGCGCACCCGTACCGGGGTCTCCATCGTCGCCGTCATGCGCGCGGGACAGGTGAGCCCGTCGCCGAACCCCGACTTCACCTTCACCGGGGGAGACCTCCTCGTCGCAGTCGGAACGCCGGACGGTTTGGCCGCAGCGGCAAAAATCTTGGCCAACGGCTGACTGGCGCGTGGACACAACCACCCTCGCACTGATCGAACTCGGCGCGGTCTTCTTCGCGCTCGGACTGCTCGGACGGCTCGCTGCTCGCGTCGGCATGTCGCCGATCCCGTTTTATCTGATCGGCGGCCTGTGCTTCGGACAGGGCGGTTTCATCCAGCTCGGCGACATCGGCGAGTTCTCCCATCTGGCAAGTGAGATCGGGATCGTCCTGCTCTTGCTGCTGTTGGGGCTCGAATACACGGCGGCCGAGCTCGTCACCGGTCTCAAACGCTCACGGGTAGCGGGCATCGTCGACATCGTCCTCAATGCGACGCCCGGCGCGGTGGTCGGCTTGATTCTCGGCTGGGGCGTCGTGGGGGCGACGGTCATGGCCGGCGTCACCTACATCTCGTCTTCGGGAATCATCGCCAAGGTGCTCAGCGACCTGGGGCGCCTCGGTAACCGCGAAACACCGGTCGTGCTGTCGATTCTGGTGTTCGAAGACCTGGCGATGGCGCTGTACCTGCCGATTCTGACCGCAATGCTGGCGGGCGTCAGCTTCATGGGCGGGCTCGAAGCGGTCGGAATTTCGTTGCTGGTCATCACCGTGGTTCTCGTTGTGGCTCTGCGATACGGACGGTACGTCTCCGCGCTCCTCGACAGCCCCGACAGCGAGACGCTGCTGCTCAAGCTGCTCGGTGCCGCATTGTTGGTTGCCGGTATCAGCTCTGCGATGCAGGTGTCGGCGGCCGTGGGTGCGTTCCTCCTCGGAATCGCGATCTCGGGATCGACGGCGCACAACGCCAGTCGCGTGCTCGAGCCCCTACGAGATCTGTTCGCCGCGATGTTCTTCGTGGTCTTCGGTCTCAACACCGATCCCAGTTCCATTCCGCCCGTCCTCGGGTGGGCGGCGATTCTGGCAGTCGTCACCGCGATCACGAAGCTGATCACCGGAGCCTGGGCGGCCAGACGTCAGGGTGTCGCGCGAATGGGTCAGGCGCGTGCCGGTGCTGCTCTGATCGCCCGCGGTGAGTTCTCCATCATCATCGCCGGGCTGGCGGTGTCCGCGGGTGCCGTCGACGCCGAACTTGCCGCATTGGCAACGGCTTACGTGCTCTTGATGGCCGTGATCGGTCCGGTGGCGGCAAGAGTTATCGAACCCGTTGCCTCGTTGTACATCAAGGTTCGTACGAAGTCCTGAATGCGGCCCTATTCTGTCCGGATGTCGAACAGAATCGCCCGTCCCGCCGCGACAGTCCTGTGCGCGGTGATCCTCTCGTGCGCTCCGGTCCCGGCGTTTGCCGGTGGAATTCCCACGCTCGAACAAGCCGGACCCTCAGCTGCGCAGGTTGCCGCGGATCGATCGCTGCACCTCGAGGGTGCGTCGAACGCGCGTGACATCGGCGGCTACGTCACCGAGGACGGGCAGACCGTTCGGTGGGGGAAGGTGATTCGCTCGAATGCCCTCGACAAGCTGACACCGTCGGATCTCGCGTCGTTGAGCGAACGCGGAGTGGAATCGGTCGACGACTTCCGCACAGTCGTCGAACGGACGCTCTCGCAGGACCGTATTCCGAGCGGAGCGCGAAGCAACTGGTTCGACGTCGTCGGAACCAACCCCGCCAACCTCCCGGCGCTGGTGGACATGCCGACGATGTACGCGTTGATGGTGACCGATCCGGGGGCGAGCCGCGCATTCCACGACGCACTGGTGAACGTCGCGGACACTGACGGTGCAGTCCTCTACCACTGCTCGGCGGGCAAGGACCGTACCGGCTGGATGACTGCAGTTCTCCTGACCGTCCTAGGCGTGAGCCGCTCGGATGTGAATTCCGATTACATGCTCAGCAATCAGTACCTCACCGGACCTCGCACGGGGAGCGCGTTCATCGACGGCGTCGAACAGTCCTGGCTGGACACGTCTTTCGCCACGGTGGATCGGGTGTACGGCAACTTCGACAACTACGTCCGGGACGGTCTGCAGTTGAGCGAGGACGATATCGCACAACTCCGGGACACACTCTTGGTCTGAGGCGGCAAACGCAGAAGAGCCGCTCTCCGGAAATCCGGAGAGCGGCTCTTCTTCGCGTAACTGGTGTGACTAGTCGAGGTAGTCGCGCAGAACCTGCGAACGCGACGGGTGGCGCAACTTCGACATCGTCTTCGATTCGATCTGGCGGATACGCTCACGCGTGACGCCGTAGACCTGTCCGATTTCGTCTAAAGTCCTCGGCTGACCGTCGGTGAGACCGAAGCGGAGGCGAACCACGCCGGCTTCGCGCTCGGACAGCGTCTCGAGTACGGACTGCAGCTGATCCTGCAGCAAGGTGAACGAGACGGCGTCGACTGCGACTACGGCTTCGGAGTCCTCGATGAAGTCACCGAGCTGGCTGTCGCCCTCGTCGCCGATGGTCTGGTCGAGAGAGATCGGCTCACGCGCGTACTGCTGGATTTCCAGCACCTTTTCCGGCGTGATGTCCATTTCCTTGGCGAGCTCTTCCGGCGTGGGCTCACGGCCCAGGTCCTGGAGCAGCTCACGCTGGATACGGCCGAGCTTGTTGATGACCTCGACCATGTGCACCGGGATGCGGATGGTGCGAGCCTGATCGGCCATTGCGCGGGTGATGGCCTGACGGATCCACCACGTGGCGTAGGTCGAGAACTTGTAACCCTTGGTGTAGTCGAACTTCTCGACTGCACGGATCAGACCGAGGTTGCCTTCCTGGATGAGGTCCAGGAACGCCATGCCACGGCCCGTGTAGCGCTTGGCCAGCGAGACGACCAGGCGAAGGTTGGCCTCGAGGAGGTGGTTCTTGGCACGGTTGCCGTCGCGGCAGATCCAGCTCATGTCGCGTCGCTGAGCCGCAGGCAACTTCTCGCCCTTGTCGGCGAGGTCCTGCATGATCTGCACAGCGTAGAGGCCTGCTTCGATGCGCTTAGCCAGTTCGACTTCCTCTTCGGCGTTGAGGAGTGCGACCTTGCCGATCTGCTTGAGGTAAGCGCGAACCGAGTCGGCGGACGCCGTCAGTTCGGCATCCTTGCGTGCCTGACGGAGAGCTTCGGACTCTTCCTCGTCCCAGACGAAGTCGCCGGAAGCCTTGTCCTTCTCGGACGGCTCTGCAGCGGTCTCTTCGTCTTCGCCGACTGCTACGACCTCGACGACATCGGACTCGACCTCGGCAAGGTCGCCGTCCGTGATGTCGATGTCTTCCAACTCGACATCGCCGTCTTCGGCGTCAGGATCGCCGGCCTTCTTGGGGCTGGCCTTCTTAGCTGCTGCCTTCTTGGCCGGAGCTTTCTTGGCCGGAGCCTTCTTTGCTGCTGCCTTCTTGGCGGGGGCCTTTTTCGCCGGAGCCTTCTTGGCTGCCGGAGCGGTGACGGTGGCCGCCTCCACGGCTGGAGATTGTGGCTCTGACTCTGATGGAGAATCAGCAGTCTGACGTGTATCGGTGGCTGCCACGTACGCCCTTTCGTGACGGTGTCGTGCGGCGTCACGCCAGAGTGGTGATCCGGCGGAGAGGTCAATGGTTGTTGGCCGGCGCGCAGCCGGACTTCACCATTGTAACGACTCTCAGGAAACTCTTACGTCACGGCGGGCCGTAACAGGTAGATTTTCCGCTTTTCACGTGCGGGTTTTCTCATCCGGCGACGGGAGCCGGCCTGGTCAATCCGACCGACGCGAGTGCAGCTCCGGCAATTCCCGCAGTGTTCAGAAGGGTGGCGGGGACGACCTTCGTGCGGTTGGTCAGATGCGGAATCCACTTCTCGTGTTTGCGGCTGATGCCGCCGCCGGCGATGAAGAGGTCGGGCCAGAGCAGGTTCTCGAAGGTGGTCAGAACTCGTGAGACCTCGACCGCCCACTCCTTGTAGCTCCAGTCCTTCTTTTCCTTCACCGACGAGGCCGCTCGATGCTCGGCTTCCTTGCCGTCGACCTCGAGGTGACCGAACTCGGTGTTGGGCAACAGAACTCCGTTGTGCAACACGGCAGATCCGATTCCGGTGCCGAAGGTCAAGAGGATCACGACGCCGGAGGTGTCCTTGCCCGCCCCGAAGGAGTCCTCGGCGATTCCGGCAGCGTCGGCGTCGTTGAGGACGGTGACCTCGCGGCCGCCCAGGGCCTTGCTGAAGAGCGCGGACGCGTCGGTGTCGATCCAGGACTTGTCGATGTTCGCAGCGCTGCGCGCGACGCCGCCGGTCACGACAGCGGGCAAGGTGATGCCGACCGGACCGGTCCACTCGGCCTGCTCGACGATCTCGGCCACAGTGCCCGCGATCGCATCGGGAGTGGACGGCTGCGGGGTCAGGATCTTGATGCGGTCACCGATCATTTCCCCGGTGCTCAGGTCGATCGTGCCGCCCTTGACGCCGCTGCCGCCGACATCGATCCCGAAACCTGTGGTTGTCATCGTCCTGCGCTCCTGAGTGTCGAATTCGAGGTCACGATCTACCGTTGCAAACACTAACCCGAACAAGGACCCGGGCGCGTGCGACTCGAGGCGTTCGAGTGGTGCCCCTCGGTAGAGATGTGTTGCGATGGTCCGGTGCGCCCTTCAGAAAGAACGTTGCCCGACTTTTCCTCCGATTCTCTGGATCCCGCACACTTGCGGGCAGTTGCCGTAGCCGTCGCCGAACGCGCGGCCGAACACGTCCGCTTGCGTCGGACCGAGGTATTCGGCCTGGTGGGTTCCGGTGCCGCCGAGGGTGGTTCGGTTGCTGCGAAGAGCACGCCCACCGATCCCGTCACGGTGGTCGACACCGAAACCGAGCAGGTGATTCGCGATCTTCTGGCGCAATTGCGGCCTGCAGATTCGATCTTGGGTGAGGAAGGTGGCGGAGACACCGACGATTCCGCGGGAGTTCGATGGGTAGTCGATCCCATCGACGGCACGGTGAATTTTCTCTACGGAATCCCCGCGTTCGCCATTTCGGTGGCCGTGCAGATCGACGGAATCTCGGTGGCCGGCGCTGTGGTCGACGTGTCGATGGAAACAACGTATTCCGCGCATCGGGGCGGCGGTGCAACCATGACAACGGCTGACGGCGTCGCCAGCGACCTACGCGCCAATGAGGTGACCGAGCTGTCAATGGCGCTGTTGGCCACCGGTTTCGGTTACGGAGCGGATCGCCGGAAGGTGCAGGGCGCGTTGATCGGGCAGATCCTGCCGCAGGTTCGCGACATCCGACGCATCGGTTCGGCTGCTTTGGATCTGTGCATGGTGGCCACCGGCCGGGTCGACGCCCACTTCGAGCACGGACTGAGTCCGTGGGACTGGGCAGCGGGCTCGCTGATCGCTTCCGAAGCGGGCGCTGTCATCAACGTCCCGGCGCCCGATTCCACTTCGGCAGACGGCGATGTCGTCTACGCGGTGGCTCCGGCAATTGCCGAGCAGTTCGCCCGCATGCTCAGTTCGATCGGTGCGGATCAGCCGATTCCGAGCTGAGGCTTGTCAGCAGCGTGCGGTGCGGGCCGCTTTGAGCAGCGCGATGTCCATCGGGGCGACTTCGGCGTTCGCGGGCTGCTCGGCTAGGGCATGCAAGATCGCGGTGGCGTCTGTGTTGGGGGTGAGGGCGCCCTTGTTGTAGGTGCCGAGAGCCAGGTCGACTGTGTCGTCGCCGCGACCGTCCTGGACCAGTTCGGCACAGGGGGCGACCAGCCAGACGGAACTGGCGGCGGCGAGGCCGTTCGCTCCGAAACGGATCTGACCCTGGCACTCCATGTTCTGGTCGACGTAGACGGGGTCGTTTCCGACCTGAACGTCCGGCGCGCTGGAGAAGCCGAATTCGCTCAGTTGCGCCGCCACCTGGGCCGCCTGACCGTGTTCACCGTTGGCGTTGAACACGCGAACCTTGGTGGCCGCCAGGGGAGCGGGGTCGACGTCGAGCAGCTTCGACCGGTCGACGACGGTTCCCAACGGCAGTGGCGCCGCTGCCGACGGATCGGAGGAAGGCTGCGGGAGGTTGCAGGCCACGGTGTCACTGACTTCGGCCTCGGCGCTCAGGATGCGAACCCACAACACACTGCCGATCAATGCGAGTACCGCGAACACGGCGATCACCGGCCACGCGCGCCGACGGCGGAACGGACGTCCCTGGTCATCGGTAGAGCTGCCTTCGGTGATCAGAGAAACCACGGTATCCCTCGACTTTCTTGACGAAACTTCTACTTCGCCATCGGGCCGAGCGGTGCCGGCATGACGTTCGGTGCCTACCTTAGAGGGCATGTGTGACGACACAGCCGAAGCGAGGCTCGACGCGTCGAACTGCTGTCGATCGCCCACCGCCAGTTGGCCGATTACCGGCCTGTTTCTACCCGGATTCGGCCCGAAAACATCGCCGAAAGGTCACAGCTTGCTCTTGCCTTGGTGACAATTCGCAGTCATTTTTCGGAAATTTCCGATTCGGTTACTACTTTCGTGCTCACGTCGGCTACTGTCTGGCGGCCCAGGTCGTTCAACTGGGCATCGGCAGGACGCCGAAATGACAACCAAATGAGGCGCAGATCACGTTCTCGGAAGGAACTTCCGGGCACTAATTCCAGTCCTGCAGCGTTATGCAGCGACAGGGAATGATCTGGATGCCACGGCGGTTTCCATGCGCATCAAGGATCTACCGGATTCTCGGCGCACACGGGACCGGGATACACGAAGAGGATGGGGTAGACGAGATGGCAACTGACTACGACGCACCGAGGCGTACAGAGTCCGACGAGGTTTCGGAGGACTCGCTCGAGGAGCTGAAGGCGCGACGCAACGAAGCGCAGTCAGCCGTCGTCGACATCGACGAGACGGACACCGCGGAGTCCTTCGAGCTGCCGGGTGCCGACCTTTCCGGCGAGGAACTCTCGGTTCGAGTGGTTCCGAAGCAGGCAGACGAGTTCACATGTTCGAGCTGCTTCCTGGTTCATCACCGCAGCCGCCTGGCCAGTGATGCCAACGGACAGCTCGTGTGCATGGACTGCGCTGCCTGATCTCCCTTCCCGGTGGTCGACCCGTCAGCTCGAGGGTCGACCAAGGGTCGGGACGTACTGCTTTGCTGTGACCGCGCTGGTCAGCGATCCAGCGCAGCCAGCAGATCGGCGGGACGACGTGTGCTCACCAACCAGTACGGCGTGGGATCCTCCGGGTCGTCGAGCACGATCAACACCATTGTCTTGACCCAGGGGCGATGTTGGACGAACGCCGACGGATCGAGTTGGCGCCCCATCGCCGCACTCTTCGCGGATGCCGGCACTGCTGCCGCCCGCGAAATCAGTTCGACCGGCAGGTGGGCTCTACCCACGTGCAGTTCTTTCACCCCTGCTGTCTCGACCACCTCGACGCGCATCCGGCTGAGCCAGAATGCCGCCCAGATCGGGATGGGGAGCAGCACGACGTAGGCCAGGTACGAGAGGAGCCCCGGGCGGCCCATGTGGACCTCGGCCGCGAGGAGTCCGGCTACGGCCAGCCCGGCGATCCACCACCAGATCGGCACCCACAGGCGCTCGGAGTACAGCGTCGTGGACGGGGGCGTTGTGGTGGCGACGTCAGGTCGAGATGTTTCGGGCACCTGTCAAGGATAGTCCGTCGCTACGAGTAGTCTTGGCCCACGTGAGCGACCATCTCTCCATCGCCTTGAAGCGACTGGATCCAGACCTGCCCGTTCCACAGCGTGCGCATCCCGGAGATGCGGGTGTGGATCTGTGCTCCACCAGCGACGTCACCATCGAACCCGGCCATAGAACACTGGTCGGAACGGGGATCGCGATCGCGTTGCCGGTGGGCACCGTCGGGTTGATCCATCCGCGTTCCGGACTCGCCGCCAAATCGGGACTGTCGATCGTGAATGCGCCCGGAACCGTGGACGCGGGATACCGGGGCGAACTCAAGGTCTGCTTGATCAATCTCGATCCGGCCACAGCCATCGACATCCGCCGCGGTGACCGAATCGCTCAGCTCGTGGTTCAACGAGTCGAACTCCCTGTTTTCGAGGAAGTCGAGTCGCTGGACGACACGACCAGAGGAACCGGAGGCTACGGTTCCAGCGGCGGTCACGCGATACTCGATACCGATGCGCCTGGCGCGGTAGTCGGAGAGGGAGTCTGAATCATGTTCGGACGCAAGAAGAAGACAGACGTCGACGAGGAACCCACCAGCTTCTTCGGTGACGAGAACGACGAGTCGGTGGAGGTCGACGAGGTCGACGACGATCTCGATGCCGCCGGCGACGAGTTCGGTGACGAATCGGAAGGCCCCTACGACATCTCGGAGATCGATTCCGACGATCCGACGGCAGGCCGTGACGGTCAGCGCCTGGATCTCGGATCCGTTCTGGTGCCGATGCCGACCGGCGGACAGTTGCAGGTCGAGATGGCGCCCAACGGTTCGCCGCAGGCCGTGCACCTGGTCACCGAGCACGGTCGCGTCACCGTAGCCGCTTACGCCGCCCCGAAATCACCCGGTCAGTGGCGAGAGGTCGTGGCTGAGCTCGCGCAGTCGCTTCGCGACGACAATTCCGCGGTGAGCGTCGAGAACGGCCCGTGGGGCCGGGAACTGGCTGCTGTGACGGCCAACATGGACCTGCGGTTCATCGGCGTCGACGGTCCGCGATGGATGGTGCGCTGCGTCGTCGCGGGTCCGAGCGGATCCACAGCCGCGAACGCCCCGCTGGTCGCAATCGCACGCGACATCCTGCGCGACACCGTCGTCAACCGAGGATCGGAGCCGCATCCGGTGCGGACACCGCTGCCCGTCGTGCTCCCGCAGGTACTCGCCGAGCAGTTGGCCGCCGCACACGAGCAGCAGCTGGCGGCAGCTCAACAGCAGCAGGTCGCCGCCCAGCAGCAACAGCAGGCAGCTCCACCCGCTCCGCCGGCACCCCCGGCGCGACCGACCCCGCCGCCTCGTAGCGGCGAATCCGGTTCTGCCATGCAGCAATTGGGTCAGTAACAGAGTTTTCTTCAGGCGCTCGCGGTGGTATCGGATTCGATCGCCGCGAGCGCTTTGATGCAGGTGGCCCCCAGAACAGCGGGATCGCGCCCGATCATGTCGAGCGTCGTCGTGGCCACTGCGCCGCGGGGCAGTGCCGCCGCCCAGCTTTGCGCTACCGCCGCGGGATGAACCGGATCGTCCACCGCCGACGCAATGCCGACCGGAACGCCCACCGCCCGTAGCTCGCTCTCGCCGAGCGAGTGGTACGACGCAGCCTCGTCGAGTGCTGCCGGGAGATCGGGCCACTGCGAGCGCCAGGAGCGCTCGAGTTCGGCTCCGAGCCATGCCGGACTCGACGCGAGCATTGCCGCGATCACCGCCTCCAAACCTTCGGAGCGCAGTTGCCCTGCGGTGAACTTCGCGCTCGCCGCAGCGGGTGCGTCGTCCGCCGAACCGATCCAGGCCGGAAGCGCTGCCAACACGCTCGCGGTTCGATCGGGGTTCGCGGCGGCCCACTGGAGCGCAACGGCCGCCCCGATCGAGACCCCTCCGACGATGATTCGGCCGTACGTGTCCGCGGCGCTGTTCATCGCGTCCAGGTAGCCGTCCACGACACGCCGAGGGTCCGGTTCAATTGCGACGATGCGCACACCCAGAGCCGCCAGCGGCGCCCGGAATCCGCGGTCCGCGAAGTGGGCGTCAGAGCCTGTACCTGGGAGAACGACGGCAACGGTCGCCGATTCTGAGTTCTGCATCTTTTGATCTTGCCCGGTGCCCCCGAGACGCGGACTGACCGGTGTGGTTACACGCTCGTAATGGGTCTACAGTGGCGATCACACAGCCCTTCACGTGACGCGAAACCCTTGCGTCACACATGTTCGCAGGAGCGCGCAATGGCACCCGCCGCCGCAGGATATTTTCGTCGACTGACCCAGCGTCTGACCGAGGACGTCGACCAGTTGGACGCCCAGGAAATGGCCGAGTCCAACAAGGCTTCCGGAGGTCAGAAGGCGTGCGATTGTCGTCGCGGTGAAGAAGTCACGATGGTGGGCCGACTCCGCAGCGTCGACGCGTGTCCCAAGTCGGGAAACGCCAGTATCGAGGCCGAGTTCTTCGACGGCACCGAGGTGATCAATCTCGTCTGGATCGGGCGTCGCCGGATCCCGGGTATCGAGACCGGTAAGACCCTGCTGATCCGCGGTCGTGTGGGCGAGCGTGACGGTCGCAAGGCGATCTTCAACCCTTACTACGAACTGCGCGGCGAATAGGCGCGTTTCCCGCATTTACCGTGCAACTCGGTGACTGTGGCACCCTCGACAGGTGACTGAAACACAACAGCGATCGGTAATAGACCAACTCGGCGGGCTGAGTGGTCTGATCTATTCGTCTTTGCCGATTCTGATTTTTGTCCCGGTCAACAGCATCTGGAACCTCACTGCGGCGATCTGGGCCGCATTGGGCGTCGCTGTCGCTATCGCGGCCTGGCGCCTCTTTCGCAAGGATTCCCTCCAACCCGCTATTTCCGGGTTTCTCGGAGTCGGAGTTTCCGCGTTCATCGCCTATCGCACCGGCGATGCCAAAGGATATTTCCTCTTCGGTATCTACACGAGCCTCGCCTACGGTGCGGTCTTCCTGATTTCCATCCTCGTGCGCTGGCCACTCGTCGGAATCATCTGGGGCTATCTCAACGGGCACGGCAATCTCTGGCGTAAGCACAGCTCCGCCGTCCGGCTCTACGACATCGCGACGGCGGCGTGGGCGCTGGTCTTCGGCGCGCGGTATCTCGTTCAGTCACAGCTCTACGACACCGACCACACCGGATGGCTCGCAGTCGCCCGCATCGGCATGGGGTGGCCACTGACCGGTTTGGTGCTGCTCGTGACGGTCTGGGCGGTGCGTAAGGCCGATCGCATCGTCGAGCCGGAACCTGTTGTGGGGCCCGAAGGCAGCGAGCCCACCACAACGGACGAAGGGTCCGAAGAGGTGGGCTCGGTGAATCCGACGAAGCCGCGCGAAGACCGCGATCTCAGCTGATCAGGTCCTGGTACTCGGGGTGCTTGTCGAGAAACTTCACGACGTACGGGCAGACCGGGTGAACCTTGAGGCCGCGCGCGCGTAGGTCGTCCAAGGCTTGGCGGACGAGAACCCCGGCCAACCCGAAACCTTCGAAGGCCGGGTAGATCTCGGTGTGGTTGAACGAGACGACGTCACCGGACGTGGTGTAGTCCTCGATGCCGGCGAGGTCGCCGTCAGCATGGATCTCGTACCGGCTCTGGCTTGGATTGTCGGTGACTACGGTGTTTTCGGGTGCCTGTGCCATGAGTTTCCCTTTCGTGTCGGTGTGCTCGTGTCAGTTTTCGAGACGGAGTGCTACGCGCAACTGATCCTCGGCGTCGACGGCCGCAACGAAGAGCAGTTCATCCCCGCCTTCGATGGGATCGTCCATCTGCGGGACGATCACGCGTCCGCCACGCAGAATGGTGACCAGTGCGCAATCTCGCGGCAGTTCGAGTTTCTTGACGGCCTTGCCGGCGAGCGGTGTGTTGTCGGGCAACGTGATCTCGACGAGGTTGGCCTGTCCCTGCCGCAGCGTCATCAGTTTGACCAGGTCACCGACGGAGACGGCTTCTTCGACGAGCGAAGCGAGCATCCGTGGTGTCGAGACGGCGACGTCGACGCCCCACGACTCGTCGAAGAGCCATTCGTTGCGGGGATCGTTGACGCGGGCGACAACTCGGCGAACTCCGAACTCGGTTTTCGCGAGCAGGCTGAGAACCAGGTTGGCCTTGTCGTCTCCGGTCGCGGCGATCACGACCTCGTACGACTCCATCGACGCGTCCTCGAGTCGGCTGAGTTCGCAGGCGTCCGCATGTACCCACTTCGCCTCGGGCACCGACTCCGGTTCGATGTGATCGAGCTTGCGTTCGATCAGCATGACGTCGTGTGAGCTTCGAATCAGCTCACGCGCAATGGAGCGGCCTACGGCGCCGGCTCCGGCGATGGCGACCTTCATCGAGAACTTCCAATCACGTTGTAGTGCAACACAGTCGCAGAGTTGTTGTGAGGGGCGGCGTGCGGTTCAGTCATCTGCGGCCTCCTCAGTCGTCGCTCGGCGGCGGGTTGCCGGCCAGCGCGACAGCCTCGGCGACGGTTCCCGATACGGCCGCGATGTAGACCTGGTCGTCGGCTTGGATGACGGTCTTGCGATCGGGGAGAACGCCGGTCCCGAAGCGGATGACGAAGGCGACTCGCGAACTGGTCGCGCTCTCGAGGAGGGAGATCGGCTTTCCGGCCCAATCCTCGTGCAGGGCAAGTTCGGTGATGGCAACGGTGCCCGAAGGATCGCGCCACTTCGCAGTCTGACTTTCCTTGGTCAGCGTGTGCAGGAAACGATCCGTCGACCACGGCACGGTGGCGACCGTGGGAATGCCGAGCCGCTCGTAGACGGCGGCACGCTTGGCGTCGTAGATACGTGCGACGACGCGCTCGACGCCGAAAGTCTCGCGCGCGACGCGTGCTGCGATGATGTTGGAATTGTCTCCCGAGGACACCGCTGCAAAGGCGTCCGCGCGCTCGATGCCTGCCCGGACCAGCACGTCACGGTCGAACCCCATTCCCAGAACCTTGGTTCCCGGGAAGTCGAGATCGAGACGCAGAAACGCACTCTGATCGCGGTCGATGACGGCGACCTCGTGTCCGATCCTGGTCAGAGATGCGGCGAGGGACGAACCCACCCGACCGCACCCCATGATGACGACATACACGCCCTACTCCGTTCATGGACCCTCGTGGCGCGATTGCACGCCGAATCGAACGGTACAGCCCCTCACGGGAAGAGCAAGTACAACGGTCGCCTGCGTGCCGGTTGTCACGACAAAAGGTGAAGTTGGGGCGCTGATGACTCCGAATCGGGCGAGACGGCTTACGCTTTGCACGTGTCTAAGCTCTCGACCGCTACCAAGCGGCTCCTGCTCGGTCGGCCGTTCCGAAGCGACAAACTCGGGCACACGCTGCTACCCAAGCGAATTGCACTACCGGTCTTCGCGTCCGACGCGATGTCATCCGTCGCGTACGCCCCCGAAGAAATCTTCCTGGTTCTCTCCGTCGCGGGTATTTCCGCGTACGCGTACACGCCCTGGATCGGATTGTCCGTAGCCATCGTCATGGCTGTGGTGGTGGCGAGTTACCGCCAGAACGTCCACGCCTACCCGTCCGGTGGCGGCGACTACGAGGTCGCAACGGTCAACCTGGGCCCGACCGCCGGTCTGACCGTCGGTAGTGCGCTGATGGTCGACTACGTGCTGACGGTCGCGGTGTCGATATCGTCGGCGGCGTCGAACATCGGTTCGGCTCTACCGTTCGTCGCGCAGCACAAGGTGCTGTTCGCGGTCGCCGCGATCGTGTTGTTGACCGCGGTCAACCTTCGCGGTATCCGTGAATCCGGCACGGCGTTCGCGATTCCGACGTACGCGTTCATCGTCGGTATGTTCCTGATGCTCGGGTGGGGATTCTTCCGGATCTACGTCCTGGGTGAGGACGTGCACGCGGAATCGTCGTCGTTCACGCTGAACGCCGAAGACTCGCATCTGTACGGAATTGCCTTCGCGTTCCTGATAGCTCGCGCATTTTCCTCGGGCTGTGCCGCCCTGACCGGCGTCGAGGCCATCAGCAACGGCGTACCGGCGTTCCAGAAGCCGAAGTCGCGCAACGCCGCCACGACCTTGCTGCTGCTCGGGTCGATCGCCATCGTCCTGCTGATGGGCATCATCATCCTGGCTCAGAAGATCGGCATCGTCTACGCCCACAATCCGCAGGAACAGCTGGTCGGAGCCCCGGAGGGCTACCACCAGAAGACCTTGATCGCGCAGATCGCCGAAGCCGTGTTCAGTGGTTTCCCGATCGGATTCTTCTTCATGGCGATCGTCACGGCACTGATCTTGGTTCTGGCCGCGAACACCGCGTTCAACGGATTCCCGGTACTCGGATCGATTCTGGCGCAGGATCGGTACCTACCGCGTCAGCTGCACACCCGCGGCGACCGGTTGGCGTTCAGCAACGGAATTCTCTTCCTCTCCGGTGCCGCTATCGCATTCGTCGTGGTGTTCGGCGCCGAGGTCACCAAGCTCATCCAGCTGTACATCGTCGGCGTCTTCGTCTCGTTCGTGCTCAGTCAGACGGGCATGATCAAGCACTGGACTCGGCATCTGAAGTCCGAGACCGACAAGTCTCAGCGCGCCCGCATGCAGCGTTCGCGAGTGATCAATTCGATCGGTCTGGCAATGACCGCCACCGTCTTGATCATCGTTCTGATCACCAAGTTCGCGGCCGGCGCGTGGATCGCCATCGTCGCGATGGTCGCGATCTTCATCGTGATGAAGATGATCCGCAAGCACTACGACAGCGTCGCGGCCGAGCTCGAGGAGCAGGAGTGGGACGGTGTGCTGCCCAGCCGCACGCACTCGATCGTGCTCGTCTCGAAGCTGCACATGCCGACCATGCGAGCTCTCGCCTACGCGCGAGCCACGCGACCGGACACCCTCGAAGCCATCACGGTCAACGTCGACGAGCCAGACACCCGTGCCCTTGTGCGTGAGTGGGAGAAGAGCGACGTGACGGTTCCGCTCAAGGTGATCGAATCGCCGTACCGCGAAATCACCAAGCCGGTTCTCGACTACGTCAAGCGTGTCCGACGCGATGCCCCGCGTGACGTCGTCACCGTGTTCATCCCCGAGTACGTTGTCGGACACTGGTGGGAGCAGATCCTGCACAACCAGAGTGCGCTCCGCCTCAAGAGCCGCCTGCTCTTCCAGCCCGGCGTGATGGTGACGAGCGTTCCGTGGCAGCTGAGTTCGTCGGCCAAGGCGAAGCCGCTCGACATCGAGAAGACCGCAGGCGCCACACGTCGCGGTTACGACACCGGCGAGAAATGATCACCCGACGAGAAATGATCACCCGCGAGAAATGATCGGCAACATCGAAATGGCAGGCGTAGTTCGTTGAGTGAGAATTGGACCGGGCAGACCTTCGAGGTTGATCTGGGCAACCCCGGTCACGGCGGGTTCGTCGTCGCCCGGCACGAGGGGCGGGTCGTGTTCGTCCGTCACGGTTTGCCGGGGGAGCGGGCGCTGGTCCGGGTGACCGAGGACAAGGGCGGATCGTTCTGCCGCGCCGACGCTATCGCCGTTCTCGACGCATCTCCGCATCGCATCGATCCGACCTGCCCGATCTCCGGCCCGGGCGGGGCAGGCTGCTGCGACTACTCGCACGCGGATCTGAGCGTCCAACGTGAGATGAAGACCTCGGTCGTGCGGGAGCAGCTTCTGCGACTCGCTCGCGTCGAATCGGACGTCGAGGTGGAGGAACTACCTGGAACCGGAGACGGGACAGGGTGGCGCACGCGAGTGCGGTTGGCGGTGGACGGGCACGGCGTCGCCGGATACCACGCGTACCGCAGCAGCCGGATCGTCACCGACTTGCGGTGCACTCAGATCGATCGGAGCGCCTACGACGGTCTCGGCGGCCAGCAATGGACGCCGGGCAGTGAGCTGCAGGTCGTTCTCGACGCCACCGGCGAGCGGCACGTCGTGGAAATCGCCGCGCCCGCTGTGTCCAAGACGGGACGACGGACTCCGGGGCGTCGCGGCGCCATGGCACGCCGAGCGGCAAGCGGCGGTCCGCGAAAGACCCGCGTGGCCATCGGGTCGGACACAGTGATCGAGCGCGTCGGCAATCGAGAATGGGCGTTGTCCGCCATAGGTTTCTGGCAGGCCCATCGCAGTGCTGCGAACGCGTACTCACAGGTGGTCGGAGATTGGGCCGGAGCCGCTACCGACGACACGGCCTGGGATCTCTACGGCGGAGTCGGGGTTTTCGCAGCTGTGCTCGCCGACCTTGTCGGGCCGTCCGGGGTCGTGGAGTCCGTCGAATCCTCGGCGCGAGCAGTCTCCGACGGACGGGAAGCGCTCTCGGATCTCGGTCAGGTGCGCTTCCACAGTGCCCGAGTCGAGAACGTTCTCCCGGATCTGGAGCGATCGCCTGCCGTCATCGTGCTCGATCCGCCACGAGCAGGGGCGGGTCGTCCGGTCGTCGAAGCGCTCGCCGCAACTGGCGCCGAGCGGATAGTGCACATCGGCTGTGACCCCGCGTCGTTCGGTCGCGATATCGGTCTCTACCTGGAGCAGGGCTTCGGAATCGGCGGCCTCCGGGCGTTCGACGCCTTCCCGCAGACTCACCACATGGAGTGCATCGCGCTCCTCGAACGCTGACGCGTACCGAATTCTTTCCCCGAACGGGTGTGACGCTTCTCGCGTTCACAACAGTTGCTTGCATTACGCAACTAATCGTATAGTTTCGTTCTGCAAGTAGTTTTCCGTTTTCAAGTCACGGCTCGTTCGGGCCACTCGAATTCAGGGGTAGGCAATGTCGGTACAGCCGGAGACGGCCCAGGCGCTCGTCGACACGATCTTCATGTTCGGCAGATCGCTGCGAGCCGCGGTCACCACCGGCGCAGACAGCCTGCTGCCGCCTGCACTGGTCAGCGTGTTGTTCATGCTGGCAGCGCGGGGGGAGTGCCGACAGAACGAATTGGCTGTCGATCTGTGTGTCAGTCAGTCGTCGCTCAGCCGACAAATGTCGGATCTGGTCGACGCGGGGTATGTCGAGAGAAATCCCGATCCGGCTGACAAACGGGCGTTCCGCATCCGAGTATCGGAAGAGGGACACGACGTTTTAAGGAAAACCACGCAGCGGCGTGCGGCGCGTTTGCGCAACATGCTCGAAGACTGGAGCCAGGAAGAGGCCATGGCCGCAGTGACATCGCTGCAACGTCTCAACGAGACGTTCGGCGCATCGAACCGGCAGGCCTCACCGGCAGTTCCGCACACGGGCGTAGAAAGTATTGGGAGATAAGGCACATGGCAGCAACAGTTGGAGAAACCCGGGCAAGTACCGGAGGTGACGGATCGCCCCGCGAAGCGGCCGCGATGACTCACCGCGAAATCCTCGAGGCACTCACCGGCCTCATCGCAGCGCTGTTCACCGCGCTGCTCAGCAGTACCATCGTTTCGACCGCGCTTCCCACGATCATCGGCGAATTGCACGGAACGCAGACTCAGTACGCCTGGATCATCACCACGGCACTGCTCGCCACCGCGGCATCGACGCCGATCTGGGGCAAGCTGGCCGACCTGTACAACAAGAAGGTCCTGGTCCAGACCGCGATCGTCATCTTCGTGATCGGTTCGGTCATCGCCGGCGCGGCACACAACGTTCCGTTGCTGCTCGGTGCACGTGTCATCCAGGGCATCGGTATGGGTGGCCTGACCGCACTCGTCGTCGCCATCATCGGCACGATCATCCCGCCGCGAGATCGCGGTCGCTATTCCGGATACATGGGTGCGGCCATGGCCGTCTCGATGTCCGGCGGACCGATCCTCGGCGGCGTACTCGTGGACACTGCCGGCTGGCGCTGGTGCTTCTACGTGTGTGTCCCGTTGGCAGTCATCGCACTGTTCCTGCTTCAGCGCACACTGCACGTCGAGACAGTGAAGAAGGACAACGTCTCCATCGACTGGATGGGCGCCACCCTGCTCACCGCCGGTGTCAGCGTCCTGCTGATCTGGGTGTCGTTTGCCGGCCAGGACGACTACTACGCCTGGTTCTCGAAGGAATCTGCCTTCTTCGTCATCGGTGGTCTGGCCCTGCTCGGCCTGACGATGTTCGTCGAATCCAAGGTCAAGGATCCGATCCTGCCGATCAAGATCATCACCGAGCGCACCACGGCTCTCGCCATCATCGCCTCGATCGCCGTCGGTGTCGGCCTCTTCGGCGCGACGACCTTCCTGACGCAGTACTTCCAGACCGCACGCGGATTCGATCCCACCGAAGCCGGATTGCTCACCATCCCGATGGTCGCCGGTATGCTCGTCGCTTCCGTCGGCTCGGGACAGTTGATCACCAAGTTCGGCCAGTGGAAGCCCTTCATCGTCGCCGGCGCAGTCCTGCTGCTTGTCGGTTTCGGACTGCTGTCGACGATCGACCACGCCACCAGCCTCTGGACCATCGGAATCTTCATCGCCATCGTCGGTCTTGGTACCGGCATGTTGATGCAGAACATCGTGCTCGCGGTGCAGAACACGGTCAGCGTCGAGAACATCGGTGCGGCCAGCAGTATCGTGGCGTTCTTCCGCACCTTCGGCGGCGCGATCGGTGTTTCGGTGCTCGGGTCCATCCTTGCGACCCGCGTCAAGACACTGACAGTCGATTCGGTGTCCACCTTGCCGCCCGAGCAGCAGGCGGTAGCCGGAAAGAGCCTGCAGGACGGCCTGGATCTGAGCAACATGCCTGACTTCGTCTCGCAGATCGTCCGGTTCGCTTACGGCGACGCAACAGGACGGATCTTCCTGGTCGCAGCCGTCGTCGCGGTGGTCACGCTCGTGTCGGTCATCTTCATTCCGAACCGTCCGCTGCGCACCACGATCGACCTGGCAACCCCCGACGCAGAGCAGAAGTTCGAGGAAGAGCGCGAAGAGAAGAACCTCACTCGCTGATCCGCATGCCCGGCTGGTCTACTGCCGGCCGCGTCTTCTGAATTACTTCTGTCACGCCATAGCCCATCGAACGCGGACCGAGATCGATTCTTCGATCTCGCCGCGTTCGACGGCTATCGGGGCGGAATCCGCTTTCATCGCCGCGACACGCCCGCGCATCGGCGCGATCTGGTCGAAGTCCTCGCGCACCTCGAGGACTTCGACCAGATCTTTGTCCGCGAGGTCTGCGAACTGCCTGGCCTTCGATTCGGCTGCCGTCCACGCCAACTCGCGTGCTCTTGTCGCCAGATCGCTGCGATCGTCGAGATCGAACTCCAGTCCGTCCAGCCGGATCGCATCGCCGCCCACCGATACACATGCTGCGATGACGGCTGCAGGTGAGTTCGCCGCTGCCGGCTCCAGTTCTCGCAGGACGACTCGAAAAGTTGTCGAGGCCGTGAATCCCGTTGTCTCCTGGCGGCCTCCGTCACTCCAATGAGTTTGCGGATGGACGCTGAGTCCGGCGGTGGTGAGGTCCGCTCCGCGTACGCCGCGCGAGTGCAGGGTCTCGGTCAGAGCGCTGGACAGCCGCGCGACGGCGTCGAATGCGTCGGAGACGGCTGTCTGTGTCACCGATACTCCGATCGTCAGCCGCACGATGTCGGGAACAGCTGTAGCAGTGGCGGTTCCGGTGACCGTGACAGTGGACGGCTCCGAGGTGAGGGCGGTGGTCGGCATGTGTACTTCCTATCCGATTCGTCCGGCGGATATGACACTCCGCAACATCAGGTCCAGTTGCTCGTAGGCTCCTGCCGCAAGTCGTTCGAGCAGTGCAAGTTTCAACTCGGGTGCCTGCGCGGTCAGTTCTGCGTATCGCTCCGGTGTCAGGACGGCCACGGTGACCGTGGAATCGGCGCGAATGTCGTTGAGGAAGGGGGTGTCGAGGAACATCGTCATCTCGCCGAACGTCATTCCGGCGGAGAGCGTCGTGATCCGGTGCTCGACCCCGTGTGCGTCCGTGAACATGGTGCTGACCTGGCCACTGAGAATCAGGTAGAACCCCGAGGCCGATTCACCTCGGCGGGCGATCTTCTCACCGCGGGCATAGGTTCGCGTCTCCAATTCGGCCGAGAATCCCTCGATCTGTGCCGCGGACAGAGCATCGAGAACAGGGTGGTCCTCGATCGAGATCGTCGACGCCTGACGATCGGCTTCACAATGCACCGCAAGCAACGTGTCTTCGCACCACTGCATGGCGGAATCGAGGTCCGCAAAAACCCGACCACTTCTTCTGGCGGGGTCGATGCTCGAACTCCGTTGTCCCAGTAGTCCTTGCGGATCGACGACCGCCACTGCGCAGGCTTGTTCGGCCAGCTGAACCTGCAGCGCAGTGATCATCCGCACCGCGACGTCGCTCGCGTCGTCGACGCGGCGGACGTCGATGACGACAACTTCGAGACCTTCGTCCACCGAGCCGATTTCGCGGACCGCCGATTCGGCACCGGTGAAGAGGAGGTCGCCGTGCAGTTCGTAGACTCGGCTGCGCTTGCCGACGTCGTCGAGCACAGCCTGTTCGGTCGGGGTGCGTCGTACTCGCGACGGCGCTTCGATGACGCTGTATCTGGCTCGGATCGAGGAGCGTGACGCCCGCGTCACGTGGAGGAAGTGCAGTTCGAGTTCCTTCGACAGTGCCCGGGCGGAAGCAACTCCGCGAACGCTGTTTCCGTGAACGTCGAGCCGGGGGGAGTACACCGCGATGCCGATCTGGCCCGGCAGAACGGCCAGGACTCCGCCGCCGACGCCGCTCTTGGCCGGTAATCCGACCTCTACCAGCCACTTTCCGGCGCCGTCGTACATTCCGCACGTTGCCATGACACTGAGGACCTGCTCGACGCCCGCGGGAGCCAGCGCACGCTCGTGGGTGAGCGGATTGACACCGTTGTTCGCCATCGTCGCAGCCATCAGACTCAGATCGCGGCAGGTCACGTCGATCGAACACTGACGGAAGTACAGGTCGACGGCCTCGTCTGGATTGCCGGTGATGACGTCGAAGGATCGCAGCATGTGGCCGATCGCGCGGTTGCGGTGACCGGTCCGCGCCTCGGAGGTGTAGACCGACTCGTTGAAGGTCAGCTCGCGGCCTGCGTACCTCGAGTACGCAGAGCGGATGCGCTCGAAGCGGGCCTCGGGATTCGGGCCGGCAACCAGTGATGCAGCGGTGATCGCCCCCGCATTGATCATGGGGTTTCGTGGCCGTTCGGTGAGCGGGTCGAGGCTGATTTCGTTGAACGGCTCGCCGGATGGCTCGACGTCGATTTTCGCGGCAACCGCCTCGCTTCCCCGATCGGCGAGAGCCAAGGCGTAGGTGAAGGGTTTCGAGATCGACTGAATGGTGAACGGGATTCGCGAGTCACCGATCTCGTAGACGTAACCGTCGACGGTGGCGATGCAGATTCCGAACGAATCGGGGGCGACCGCCGCGAGTTCGGGGATGTAGTCGGCCAACTCGCCCTCGTCGAGTGATCGGACTTCGTCGAACACTCGCGTTATCAGGTCGTCGACCACAGTTCCCATACGTCGACCTTAAGCTGACATGGCGGTCGTTTTGTGGAACAAGAGTTGTCGAGTCGATTGCGACGGATCCCATTTGTCTGTGATTGCGATCACGAGCGATCTCTGAGATTTCGCTGTTACGCGAAGTCACACCGGAATCGGGCCGAGTCCGCGTGTCGGTTCGCCGGAACGCTCCGTAGACTGGCAGCACTGTCGCGAAGACAGCCGCGGCGCGCACCGGTGCAGCTGTGAAGCACGGAGGGAGCGATCTCGTTGGGTGTTCTTGCCCGCATTCAGGGTCCTGACGATCTACGTCAGTTGAGCCACGCCGAGATGACGGAGTTGGCCGACGAGATTCGTGAGTTCCTCGTGCTGAAGGTCGCTGCGACCGGTGGTCATCTCGGGCCCAACTTGGGCGTCGTGGAGTTGACCCTCGCACTGCACCGAATTTTCGACTCGCCGCAGGACGCGATCATCTTCGACACGGGCCATCAGGCCTATGTGCACAAGATCCTCACCGGCCGTCAGGATCAGTTCGACACCTTGCGTAAGCAGGGCGGACTGTCCGGATATCCGTGCCGCGCCGAGAGCGAACACGACTGGGTCGAGTCCTCTCACGCTTCCGCCGCTCTGTCCTATGCCGACGGACTCGCCAAGGCCTTCGCGTTGACGGGTCAGAATCGCCACGTTGTCGCCGTCGTCGGTGACGGCGCGCTGACCGGCGGAATGTGTTGGGAAGCCCTCAACAACATTGCGGCGGGCAAGGACCGTTCGGTGGTGATCGTCGTCAACGACAACGGTCGCTCGTACGCGCCGACCATCGGCGGGCTCGCCGACCATCTCTCGGCACTGCGGACCGCACCGAGTTACGAGCGCGCGCTCGACAGCGGCCGACGCCTGGTCAAGAGACTGCCCTGGGTCGGGCGCACCGCGTACTCCGTCCTGCACGGAATGAAGGCCGGTCTCAAGGACGCGGTCAGCCCTCAGGTCATGTTCACCGATCTGGGTATCAAGTACCTCGGACCGGTGGACGGACACGACGAAGCCGCCATGGAATCGGCGTTGCGCCGGGCGAAGGCTTACGGCGGGCCGGTCATCGTTCACGCCGTCACGCGCAAGGGCAACGGTTATGCACACGCCGAGAACGACGTGGCCGATCAGATGCATGCCACCGGCGTCATCGATCCCGTCACCGGTCGCGGCACCAAGTCGTCGGCGCCGGACTGGACGTCGGTCTTCTCGGCCGCATTGATCGAGCAGGCTTCGCGTCGTGAGGACATCGTCGCCATCACCGCGGCCATGGCCGGGCCCACCGGACTCGCGGCCTTCGGTGAGAAGTTCCCCGATCGGATGTTCGACGTCGGGATCGCCGAGCAGCATGCGATGACCTCGGCCGCCGGCCTGGCGTTGGGCGGACTTCACCCCGTCGTCGCTATCTACTCGACGTTCCTCAATCGAGCTTTCGATCAGTTGTTGATGGACGTCGCTCTGCTCAAACAACCGGTGACGGTCGTGCTCGACCGCGCCGGGGTCACCGGAGTCGACGGCGCCAGCCACAACGGCGTCTGGGATCTTTCGCTCCTCGGAATCATTCCCGGGATCCGCGTCGCGGCACCGCGTGACGCAGACACGCTGCGCGAAGAACTGGACGAGGCGCTTCTCGTCGACGACGGCCCGACGGTCGTACGGTTCCCGAAGGGTGCTGTATCCGAAGCTATTCCGGCAGTGAAGCGACTCGACGGAATGGTCGACGTTCTCAAGGCCAGCGAGGGTGAGCGCGGCGACGTGCTCCTCGTCGCGGTGGGCCCGTTTGCATCCTTGGCGCTCGAGATTGCCGAGCGCCTCGACAAGCAGGGCATCTCGGTTGCCGTCGTCGATCCGCGGTGGGTTCTGCCGGTCGCGGATTCGCTGGTGAAGATGGCGGACAAGTACGCGCTCGTGGTCACCATCGAAGACGGCGGTCTGCACGGCGGCATCGGTTCGACGGTCTCGGCTGCGATGCGTGCCGCCGGCGTGCACACGTCCTGCCGTGACATGGGCGTTCCCCAGCAATTCCTCGATCACGCCAGCCGCGAAGCCATCCACAAGGAACTCGGACTCACGGCTCAGGATCTCTCGCGCAAGATCACCGGCTGGGTGGCGGGGATGGGCAGCGTCGGCGTCCACGTCCAGGAAGACGCGTCCTCGGCGTCGGCTCAGGGTGAAGTCGCGCAAGGCTGACAGCTCGTCTCGCAATAATCTCGAAAAGCGGTGGCCCTCGGATCAATCCGAGGGCCACCGCTTTTCGGTGTGAAACCGTGAGATCTCGCTACTGGACGGATTCGAGCGTGCTGCCTCGCGTTTCCTTCACGAACCTCAGGACGACGAACAGCGACAGTAGCGCCATGACGGCGTATCCGGCGTAGGTGTAGGACAGATTCCAATCGGCCAGGGCCGGGAATGTCCAGGACACCAGGAAGTTCGCGACCCAGTTGGTGGCGGTCGCAATTCCCACCGCTGCAGCACGCACGCGGTTGGGGAACATTTCGGAGATCAACACCCAGACCACCGGGCCCCAGGACAGAGCGAAGAAGAAGACGAATGCGTTGGCTCCGATGAGTGCGATCGTGGCGTTGGCCCCGGTCAGCGTGGCCACGGATTCGCCGATCTCGTTCTTCGTCACTGTTGCCGAATGGAAACAGAAGGCTGCGGTACCCAGTGAGATGGCCATGCCGGCAGAACCGACCAGCAACAGCGGCTTTCGCCCGACCCTGTCGATGACGGCGATGGCCACGAACGTGCCGACGATGTTGACCAGAGCGCTCACGACACTGATGAGCAGCGAGCGATCGGCCCCGAATCCGACTGCCTGCCAGAGCGTGCTCGAGTAGTAGAAGATCACGTTGATGCCGACCAACTGCTGCAGTGCAGCCAACGCGATGCCGACCCACACCAGATGCGAGACGCCGAGCCGCTTCGAGAAGAGTTGGCGGACCGTGGTCTTGGCCTGCTTCTCCGTCAGTGATTCACGAATCTCGTTCATCCGTTCGGTGACTGCGTCGTGATCTCCGCCTTCGAGGTCGGAGATGATCTTGCGAGCTCGATCGTCCTTGCCCTGCGCCACGAGGAATCGCGGAGACTCCGGAATCGTGGTCGTCATGATCAGGTACAGGACTGCGGGAACAGCCTCGAGCATCAGCATCCACTGCCAGGCTTCGAGGCCCGCGATCTGATTGCGATCACCGCCGGCCGCAGCTTGGAGGGCATAGTTGACCAACTGCGACACGGCGATTCCGAGGACGATCGCCAACTGGTACATCGAGCCGAGGCGTCCGCGAATCGCGGCGGGGGAGATCTCCGCGATGTATGCCGGGGCGATAACTGATGCGAAACCTACGGCCAGGCCGCCGACCACGCGCCAGAACGTGAGGTCGTAGACGCTGAACGGAATTGCGGAACCGACGGCGCCGATGATGAACAGCACCGCGGCTATCTGCATGACGCGGATGCGGCCGAGTCGGTCTGCGAGTGTGCCTGCGATCCAGGCGCCGAGTGCTGCGCCGAGCAGAGTCAGTGAAACCGTGAGCCCGGTGCCCGAGGCGCCGATGTCGTACTTGTCTCGGATCGCACCGACTGCCCCGTTGATGACGGCGGTGTCGTATCCGAACAGAAAACCGCCGAGCGCGGCGGCGCCGGCGAAGAGCACTGCGTGTCCGACGTCGGCGCGAGTAGCGCCGGATCCACCGCCGGAGGCGGTTCCGCTGAATGCCATTCCTGCCCCCTCAAAGGCCCTACGGTCGACACCCCGATGCGCCGATCCATCCGCGAGCACTCTGCACGCTACGCCCACCGGAGGAGATTTGGCGGGGACTCACGCGCCGTTATCCAGCTGAGTCCATTCTCGCGTCGAATCAGGCCGACTCAGAGATGAGGTATTGATTGCAGTGACTATGCAGACAATCAGGCAGGCGCAGGTGAGATGGGTTTATTCGCCCGCGAGACGCTCGGCTCTGGCCGCGATGTCCTCGAGATCCTTTGCCATGAATTTCCGGGTCACCCGCGCGCCCAATCGGCCGAATACTGCTGTGAAGATCTTCGAGATACGTGACGTGGATTCGGATTCACCGGAGAAGTGCATCTCGAGGATCGTGCCTGCGGCGTCAGGCTTCAGAGTGAACCCACTCGTGTAGTTCATGCCGTGGGAGTTGGCTTTGACGACGGTGCGGGTAGGAGCGTCGACTTCGGTCACCCACATGTCCTCGGTTGCTTCCTTGCCCATCATCTTCCGAGTCTCACGCCACTTGGTACCGACGGCGTAGCCCTCTCCGGCGAGCCGTTCGATACGGATCACGCCGGAGAGGGTCTCGGCAGCATTGTCGAGGTCCGTGAGGACCTGCCACACGGTCTCTGCCGGTGCTTTGACGTGCCTGGTTACGGAGATCGAAAGTTCAGCCATGCGGGTGAGCATAAAGACCGTGACCGACACTGCATCTTTTCTAGGTGGTTGCGCGCTTCGCGGCTTCGCTCAAGGTCGGTGTGATCTGGCCGAGGACCCACGGCGTGCTCAGGACGTTGACGTTGCTCAATCCGCCGATGACGCGGGTGTCGCTGAGGAATGCGGTGGATCCGCGCTTGACCGCGTCGAGTCCACCGACTGCGGGTATGCCGGACGGATCACCGGAACCGTCGGTGAAGCCGACGATCACATCGGCGTCGATGTCGGCGATGTTCTCGTAGGAGATCGTCTTGAAGAACGATCCGCCTGCGTTGTCCGCGGCGAGCTTCTCGACGCCTGGTGCGTTGACGAACCCGAGTTCGGTCAGCACCTGGACGCGCGGATCGGTGGGCAGGTAGACGTTGATGTTGCTCGAGTCGGTGTCGAAGTTGACCACTGCCAACGTCTTCCCCGCGAACTCCGGGTGGGCTGCGGCGGTATCGGCGAGAGTAGCGTCGAGGCCGTCGACGAGCTTGTCGGCCTCTTCGCTCTTGCCGACTGCCTCGCCGACGATGCGGGTCTGGTCCTGCCAGGATGTCTGCCAGGCAGCGCCGGGGTAGGCGGCCGTCGGTGCGATCTTGCTCAGTTGGTTGTAGACGGATTCCTCGAAGCCCTCGTACGGCGCGAGGATGACGTCGGGTGTCAACGACGCGATGGACTCGATCGGCGGTTCTCCGCTGGCCGGCATGTCGAAGAGCGTGGTCTTGTCCGCGTCGAAGTAGTCCTGCGCCCAGGGCATCACGCCGTTGTCGTCCGCACCGTAGGTGTACTTGGGCTGTCCGACCGGAGTCAGATCGAGTGCGTACAGGATGTCTTGCGCGTTCCATCCGAGAGTGACGAGGCGCTCGGGCTTCGATTCGATAGTCGTGGTGCCGAAGGTGTTCTCGATACTGACGGGGAATCCGTCCGTACCTTGTGCGGTCGTCGAGGTGTCCGTATCCGAGGAGCACGAGACAAGGGCGGTGACTGCAATTGCAGCGGCACCGAGGGCGGCAAAGCCTCGAACAGAAGTTTTCATGAAGGGCAGCCTAACCTACTGATTTTCGGCAGCCAAACGAAACCGAGTGCGCCGTTTATGCAGGTGGGGGTGAGATGTGGGCCGGGTTTCGCGGGCCCCCGTTTCGGTGGGCGATACTGTCCCGGTGCGATCACAGCAAAAGATTCTCTCCGCCGCTCTCGGACTGATCGAAGGCGGCGGATTCGAGGCTGTGAACATTGCCGCGGTTGCCACTGTGGCCGGTGTCTCGCGTCAGACGGTGTACTCGATTTTCGGAACGCGAGAAGAGGTCGTCTCCCAGGCGATGGGCGGTCTTGCCATCGAGGTGCTCGGGGAGATCACGGCACAGGTGGAGTCGGTCGACACGGCGTGTGACTATGTCGTCGAATTCATCGTTGCCGCGCGAACTGCCGTGCGTGCTCACCCGGTTCTGGCGACACTGCTTCTCGCAGAACGGGGAAACCCCGTCTTCGACGTCGAAATGATGAGTCGAGCAATACCTTTCGCTACTCAGATGCTCACTCCGATGGTCGAACGTGGTCTCGCCACGGACGTGGAACTCGACGAGATAGTGGAAATTGCCGTGCGTCTCGGACTTTCGGTTGTCGCCTTCGACAGTGAGCTCGTCCATTCCGACGACTCCCTGCGCGCCTTTCTCTCGCGGTGGCTCGGGCCCGCAATTCGGTCGACCTCGTAGTTCCTCGCCTACTTCGTCAAAACCTTGACACTAGATCGTCAGAGTGTCTAGTTTTGGCGTGCCCGGAATTCTCTGGCGACATTCTTCGAGGGAGCACCAGTCATGTCCGGAGTGAAACGTAGGTCATTTTTGGCCGGTACGGCTGCCGTGGGAGTCGCGATGACGGCGCCACGCACTGCCAAGGCTGCAACAGGGATTCCGCTGACCCGTGAGGAACACCGTGTCGTCGTCGTGGGATCGGGATTCGGCGGCGGGGTCACGGCTCTTCGCTTGGCCGAGGCAGGGGTTCCGGTCACCCTGCTGGAGAGAGGGATTCGGTGGCAGACCGGACCGAATGCCGAAACTTTTCCGCATCCCGCCAGCCCGGACAAGCGCATCCTCTGGCATCAGTCCAACCCGACTCTGTTCGGTAGGCCGGCGATCTTCGAGCCCTATGCAGGCTTGCTGGAGACGGTGACGGGCGAGAACATGACAGCGATCTGCGCAGCCGGTGTGGGCGGCGGATCGCTTGTGTACCAAGGGATGACGCTGCAACCGGAAGAAACGGTCTTCAACGCACACTTTCCGGAGGAACTCGACTACGCACGAATGGACCGCGTCCAATACCCGCGGGTGGCGCGGATGCTGCGGGTGGAAACTGCACCCGACGAACTGATTTCCAGCCCCAACTACGAGGCGGCACGCGTATTCGCGCGTAACGCAACGCGTTCCGGTCTACCCGTGTCGAAGATTCCGATGCCCATCGACTGGAACTACGCGCTGGCCGAACTGCGGGGTGAGATGAAGCCGTCGTACACCAACGGTGACGGCGCACTCGGGGTCAACAACGGCGGCAAGCATTCGGTGGACGTCACCTACATTGCGGCTGCGGAAGCGACCGGATTGGTCGAAGTGGAGACTCTGCACCAGGTCACCGACGTCGAGCGGGCAACCGACGGGCGGTGGCGTGTATATGTGGACCGGACCGATATTTCGGGCAAAGTTCTCGAGAACAAGATTTTGACGACGGATGCGCTCGTCATGGCTGCGGGCAGCATGAACACCACCAAACTCCTGGTCCGCGCAGCGAAAACGGGGCGGATCACGGATCTGCCCGAGGAACTCGGCGCAGGATGGGGGACCAATGCCGATCGGATCTACATCTGGTCGGATCTCGCCGAGAATTTCGGTGCGACCCAGGGCGGACCGGTCGTCTACGGCAGTCGGAATTGGGAGGACCCGCACAACGCGTTCACCGTCATTCAGGCGTCGTTCCCGCCGGTGGCGTTCGACGCTCACAGCACGGTTATGGTCGGATTCGGTGTCAGTACCGACCGAGGTCGGTTCGTGTACGACTCGGTGCGGGGTGAGGCGGTGCTCCATTGGCCGAAGGACGGGGATTCGGCGATCCAGCAACGCCACATCGGGCCGGCGGCCCATCGGATCGCGGCCGGAGGTCTCCTGACCGACACGAACGCGATACTGCCGTCCACCTGGCATCCTCTCGGCGGCGCCTGCATGAACTCGGTGTGCGACCTCGATGGCAGGGTTCTCGGTCAGCGTGGGTTGTACGTGCTCGACGGTGCTCTGCTGCCGGGTAACTCCGCCGCGTGCAATCCGTCGATGACCATTGCCGCCGTCGCGGAGCGTGCACTCGAGAACATCGTGAAAGACGATGTGGGAATCCTCTTCTGAGTCTGCACAAACGCCACGGACGGCGTACCCGAAGGCACGCCGTCCGTGACGGTTCGATCGACTTTCTCAGACGCTGGCAACGCCAGGCGCGAGGAAGCGCTTGCCGTTGACGGCTTCGGAGGTGCCGGTCCGGTCCAGGTACGGCGTGATGCCGCCGTTCCAGAATCCGAATCCGCCGCCGAGCAGCAGGCAGAGGTCGATGTCCTCGGCTGCCGCTACGACGCCCTCGTCGAGCATGATCTGAATTTCCTCGGCGAATGCACGACGTGTGCGCTCGAGGACCTCTTCCGAGGTGGACACCTTGTCACCCTGCGGCCACAGCGCGGCGACCTCGGGATCGACGGCCTGACCGTTCTCGCCCCAGGTCCACACGCCGGGCTTGCGAGCCTCGACGAGTGCTTCGAGTCCCGGTGAGCTCTTGAACCGGTCAGGGTACGACTCCTGCAGGGTCTCACCGGTGTGCAGAGCCACTGCGGGTCCGACGAGGGCCAGCAAGGTGAACGGCGACATGGGCATGCCGAGTTCGGCGATGGCATTGTCCGCGACGTCGAAGGGGGTGCCTTCGTCGACGGCGGACATGACCTCACCCAAGGTGCGGGTGACGAGGCGGTTGAAGACGAAGCCTGCCTTGTCGCCGCAGAGGACGGCGGACTTCTTCAGCGACTTCGCGGTGGCGAAAGCCGTTGCGAGAGTGGCATCGTCGGTCTTGCTGCCCTTGATGATCTCGAGAAGGGGAAGAACGGCAACCGGGTTGAAGAAGTGGAAGCCGACCACACGCTCGGGATGCTCGAGGCCGGACGCCATCTCCGTGATGGAGAGTGAAGACGTGTTGGTGGCGAGGATGGTTTCGGGAGCGATGAACTGCTCGAGTTCCGCGAAGACCTTCTTCTTGACGTCCATGTTCTCGAAGACGGCTTCGATGACGAAGTCGGTCTTGGCGAACGCGGCCTTGTCGAGGGAGCCGGAGACGAGCGCCTTGAGGCGGTTCGCAGCGTCGGGGGACAGGCGTCCCTTGCCCTGGAGCTTCTCGATCTCGGTGTGGACGTAGCCGACACCCTTGTCGATGCGTTCCTGGTCGATGTCGGTCAGGATGACCGGCACCTTGAGCTGGCGGACGAAGAGCAGCGCGAGCTGGCTGGCCATGAGGCCGGCGCCGACGATGCCGACGCCGCTGACCTTACGAGCGAGCGAGCGGTCGGGTGCTCCGGCGGGACGCTTGGCGCGCTTGTTCACCAGATCGAATGCGTACAGACCCGCGCGGAGTTCGTCCGTCAGGAGGAGGTCGGCAAGAGCCTCGTCCTCGGCCGCGAAGCCCTTGTCGAGCGAGGCGGCATCGGTGATGTCGGTGCTGCGAGCCAGTTCGAGCAACTCGACGGCCTTGACGGCGCCGGGAGCGTTGCCCTTGGTCTTGCCGTCGACGATCGCCTTCGCGCGAGCGATCGCGTCGTCCCAGCCCTGGCCACGATCGATCTCGGGGCGAGCGGGGGTCACTGTGCCGGCGAGGACCTGCGACGCCCAGGCGAGGGACTGCTCGATGAAGTCGGCAGAATCGAGAACGACGTCGACGACGCCGAGTTCGAGTGCCGTCTTGGGGGAGAGCACCTTGTTCTGGTTCAGCGAGTTCTCGATCACCACGGTGACGGCGTTCGACGGGCCGACGAGGTTGGGGAGCAACTGCGTTCCGCCCCAACCGGGGACCAGACCGAGGAATGCTTCCGGAAGACCCAGTGCGCCCGCATTGGCGGCAACCGTGCGGTAGTGGCTGTGCAGTCCGACCTCGAGGCCGCCACCCAGAGCGACACCGTTGATGAAGGCGAACGTGGGAACGGACGACTCACGCAGGCGTCGGAACACCTTGTGACCCAAGCGGCCCAGCTCGAGTCCCTGCTCACGAGAGGTGATCGCGGGAACACCCTTGAGATCCGCGCCGGCGGCAAAGATGAACGGCTTGCCGGTGACGGCGATGGCAACCGGGTTGGCGGCAAAGGCTTCGTCGAGGGCGGCGTCGAATGCTGCGAGTCCGCCGGGACCGAAGGACGACGGCTTGGTGTGGTCGAAGCCGTTGTCGAGGGTTATCAGTGCAAACGGGCCCTCGATGCCGGGGACCGAGATGATCTTCGTGTAGGCGTTCGTCACGACCTCGTCGGCGAATGCTGTTGCAATATCAGACATTTAGTTAACTCCTGCCTGGTAGTCAGCGTGGTTCGGGTTCTCCCAGATGACGGTTCCGCCCATGCCGAGGCCGATGCACATGGTGGTCAAGCCGTAGCGCACGTCGGGGCGTGTCGCGAACTGGCGGGAGAGCTGCGTCATCAGGCGAACGCCCGAGGAAGCGAGGGGGTGGCCACACGCGATGGCGCCGCCCCACTGGTTGACGCGCGGGTCGTCGTCGGCGATTCCGTAGTGCTCGAGGAATGCGAGGACCTGAACGGCGAACGCCTCGTTGATCTCGAAGAGTCCGATGTCCTCGATCTTCAGGCCGGTGCGTGCCAGCAGCTTCTCGGTGGCGGGAACCGGGCCGATTCCCATGACGGCGGGGTCGACGCCCTGGTAGGCGAAGCCCACCATGCGCATGCCGACCGGTAGTCCGAGCTCGGCTGCGGTGTCCTCACCGGCGAGCAGGGCGGCGGTGGCGCCGTCGTTGAGTCCGGCGGCGTTACCGGCGGTGATGCGTCCGGCCGGGCGGAACGGCGCCTTGAGCTTCGCGAGATCTTCGACGGTGGTTCCGGGGCGCGGCGGCTCGTCCTCGGTGGCCAGGCCCCAGCCTGCAGAACTGCGGGTGGCGACGGGGACCAGGGTGTCGGCGATGAAGCCTGCCTTCTTGGCAGCGTCGTACTTGTTCTGGCTGTTCACGGCGTAGGCGTCCGTGCGTTCCTTGGTGATGGTCGGGAACCGGTCGTGCAGGTTCTCGGCGGTGTTACCCATCACGAGGGCACTCGGATCGACCAGGCGATCGGCGAGGAAACGAGGGTTGGGGTCTGCGCCCTCACCCATCGGGTGGTGACCCATGTGCTCGACGCCACCGGCGATCACGACGTCGTACTGGCCGAAGCCGATGCCCGACGCGGTGGTGGTGACAGCGGTCATCGCGCCGGCACACATGCGGTCGATGGCGAAGCCGGGAACGGTTTCGGGGAGACCGGCGAGGATCGCGGCCGTGCGGCCGATGGTCAGGCCCTGATCACCGGTCTGCGTGGTGGCTGCGACGGCCACTTCGTCGATCCGCGCGGGATCGAGCTGCGGGTTACGACGAAGCAGCTCACGAATCGCCTTGACGACGAGATCGTCTGCGCGTGTGTCGGCGTACATGCCTTTCGGGCCGGCCTTGCCGAACGGGGTGCGAATGCCGTCGACGAAGACGACGTTGCGTTGGTTGTTTGTGGATGGAGCCACGCGAATTCCTCCTGATGGAGCTGCCCACCGCACCGAAGGGCGGTGAGACGTTGGTTCGGCGATCACGGCCAGGCGTCCGGCCTCGTATCGAGCGTACTACTGCCCATTACTGACCGGTAACTTAACGTGCCGAATTGCTCCAACTTCACACCGGGGTCAGGTCAGGATTCAGGCGCTTCGGCCTCGGGTTCGGCCGGGACCACGGAGTTCAGTGCCTCGGCGAGGACAGGAACCGTCAAAGTGCGTTGCCAGCCACGTGCGCCTCCCGAAGTGAGCTTGGTCTCGATCGCACTCTCGACTTCGGCGATGTCCGAGTCGGGTTCCAATTTCCAGTCCCAGCACAGGCGCCTGACCAGGTCGGGTTGGAGCAGATTCTCCACCGGTACCGACACTTCTTTGCTCAGGTCCGACAGTGCGGCTCTGGCCGCCGTCAAGCGGTCCGCTGCCGCCGGATCCTGGCGGGCCCAGCGACCGGCGGCCGGAGGTCCGACGATGGGCGGGGTCTTCGGCGGAAGCTCGCTGTCGGGGAGCCTGCGCGCAGCTTCCAATGCGTCCATCCAGACACGTGAATACCGGCGTTGACGTGGTCCGCCGAAGACGGGAAGCGAGCGGAGCGCGTCCAACGACTGGGGATCTTTGAGGGCGGCATCGATGATCGCGGAGTCGGGAAGAACTCGGCTCGGCGACACGTCACGCTTGCGTGCGAGATCCTCACGGGCTTGCCACAACGCCCGCACCGCCGCCAACTGGCGCGTGGTCTTGAGCGAGGTGATGTGCGACGTACGACGCCAGCGGTCCGGTTTGGGCTTGGGTGGTCCGGCCAGACGGATGTACTCGAACTCTTCCTTCGCCCATTCGAGCTTGCCTTGGGATTCGAGTTCGGCTTCCATTGCGTCGCGCAATTCGAGAAGCACTTCGACGTCGAGGGCGGCGTAGTTCAACCAGGCGTCCGGCAGTGGACGTGTCGACCAGTCCGCAGCCCCGTGACCCTTGCGAAGTTCCACTCGCAGAGTTCGTTCCACAATCGCGGCGAGTCCGACTCGCTCGAACCCGGCCAGTCGACCGGCAAGTTCGGTGTCGAACAGCTCGGCCGGTGTCAGGCCCAGTTCGGCGAGGCCGGGGAGATCCTGATCGGCAGAGTGCAGCACCCATTGCAACGGGTTGATCACCTCGGCCAAAGGCTGCAGGTCTTGCGCTGTCGGAATCGGGTCGAGCAGGAACGATCCTGCTCCTTCGCGTCGGAGCTGGATCAGGTACGCCCGTGCCGAATAGCGGAATCCGGATGCCCGCTCGGCGTCCACCGCGAGCGGGCCGTGACCGGAAGCCAGCGCGGCCGCGGCACCGGAGACGCCGGCGGCAGTGGTGATGACTTCCGGAACTCCGTCACGCGGTACGAGCAGCGGAACTACGTCGGAGGTGGGCTCGGTCGCATCATCGGTGACTTCGGACATGGTCATTGACTCTACGTCGCAGTGGGGACAGTGGTTGTCACCTCAGCGTCGAACAGTTCGTCGAGAGCTGCCCCGAAACCTTGCGCGAGCTGGTCCAATTCGGGTGCCAGATCGGAGCAACTGACGATGCCGACGTCGAGTTTTCCGTCGAGCGACATCACCGTGACGTTCAGGCCCGCCCCGTGGAAGATCGGGCCGAGCGGGAACATTCCTTTGATCTGTGCACCGAGGAAGTAGAGCGGGACCGGCGGCCCGGGCACGTTGGAGACCACCAGGTTGGACACCACCGGATGACGCTCGGCGAGCTTGAGCGACGAGTACACGCGCATGGCGGCGCCGAATACCGCCGGTGATGCGAACTGTGACCAGTCCTGGAGCATGTTCGCGCCCAGGGCTTCGTTGTGGTTCTTCGAGGTGGCGTTGTAATCGCTGATCGCGTGCAGGCGTTCGACGGGATCGGCGATCTGGGTGCCCAGTTGCGTGAACATGCCCGAGATCTGGTTCGTGCCCGGCCGGTCGGACTTGCCGTGAACCGAGACGGGCACCATGGCGACGAGGGAGTCCTCCGGTAGTTCGTCCCGGTCCTCCAGATACTTACGCAGAGCTCCGGCGCAGAGCGCCAGGACCACGTCGTTGACCTTCACGCCGTGGCGGTCTTTCACGGCTTTCACCTTCGCGAGATCGAGTTGGCTGAACGCGACGTTGCGGTGGCCGGTGATAGCGCCGTTGAACGAGGTCCGCGGCGCGGTGAACGGCGCAGGCATGGCTTCACCCTTGCGTGCACGCGTCACCCACTTGGGGAGCATGGCGATTCCGCCGGGGACCAGACGGGCAATTCGTGCGGGCCGTGCGACGACGGCCATGAGTCCGCCGATCGCGATGTCGAGAGTTCCGGCGTCGCCCGCGCCCTGGGCATCGGGATCCACGAGAGCCGGCGAATCCGGTTCGAGGCTGCACAGCTGAGCCAGGATGTTTGCGCCGGTGACACCGTCGGCGGCGCTGTGGTGGATTTTCGACATGACGGCGATCTGCCCGTCGGCGAGGCCCTCGATGACCCACATCTCCCACAGCGGACGGGACCGATCCAGCGGCTGGCTGGCGATGTGTCCGGCAAGTTCCGCCAGTTCCGCGTGCGTTCCCGGCGCGGGTACCGCGGTTCGATGGCAATGCCGCTCGATGTCGAAATCGTGGTCGTCGACCCAGACCGGGTAGTCGAGATTGAGGCGAGAATCTTTGAGTTTGCGCCGGAAGGTCGGCATGGTGGCCATCCGCGAGTCCAACTCGCGGAGGAGCTTCCGGTAGTCGTAGCCGCCCGGAATGGTTGTCGGGTCGAGCAGGACAAGTCCACAAACGTGCAATAGCTGGGTCGGTGTTTCCAAGTAGAGGAAGGTCGCGTCGAGTCCGCTGAGACGTTGCATGACTCATTCTAGAACAGGTTCTAGTAATTTTCCGGGGAAATGCGTAAACGAGTAGCGGAGTCAGTCGCTCTGCCGCGACAGCGTGGTTATCCCGGCGGGCGGAAGCCCTGCCGCGTATGCCAGGACTTCACAGAAGGCCTCCACGTGGTGAGCCAGTTCGGAAGAAGTTGCAGTCCAGGACGCTCGCAGCTCGAGCTGATGGGCCCGGGGCGGCCCGGCGATGTCGCCGTACCGCACCGACGTGGTGGCCGTGACCGTACCGCCCAGGGCGACAAAAGGTTCCGGGCCGGCCTCGAGTGCATCCACCAGCCAACTCCAGGCTACTTCGGGAAGCAGCGGATCCGCGGCGACGGCTTCGTCGAGATCGGCTTGGATGTAGGCCACCAATCGCATGGTCCCGTTCCACGCCTCGTCGCCGTCCGGATCGAACAACAGGATCAGGCGGCCGAAGGCGTCACCTTCGGACTGCTCTGCCACGACGTCGGAGTCCGGGTGCAGAACCTCGGCTCCCACGGCGTGACTGTACGGAGCGAGACGCTGCGGCGGGCGGATGGGACCGACCTCTATCTCGGGCCGAACCCGCGCAGCGGTCATCGCCTCCACGGCGGCACGGAACTCGGCCGGGTCGGCTGTCGATCCGGATGTCGTCACAGGTCAGGACGTTAGTCGGGGATGTGGGCGGGGAGGTGGAGGCGCGCCGACCGAGAGTGGCCCGGGTGTGTGGCCGCTCACGAACCGCTCGGGTGTCCGATCCGGAGTGCCGGGCATGGCAGCATTGAGTCGATCGAAGACACACGTTGGCGGAGAGCGCGAGGACTGATGAGCGGGTTGGACAACATGAATTCAGGCACCACCGGGTCGGCGGAATACAGCGCTCGGCGAGTCTTGCCCGACGCACCGTTGCTTGCCGCGGCGACCGGACGCACTCCGAGTCGGCGGCCGGTGTGGTTCATGCGCCAGGCCGGGCGTTCGTTGCCCGAGTACCGCGAGATCCGCGCAGGGATCGGCATGTTGGAATCGTGCTTCGATCCGGCGCTGGTCTGCGAGATCACGATGCAGCCGGTGCGTCGTCACGACGTGGATGCGGCAATTCTGTTCTCGGACATCGTTGTTCCGCTCAAGGCCGCGGGAATCGATCTCGACATCGTTGCCGGTGTCGGACCCGTGGTTGCCAATCCGATCCGTTCGATCGCCGACGTCGCAGCGCTCCCGCGACTGGTCCCCGAAGAGGTCGGGGCGATCGCGCAGGCCGTTCGACTTCTCACCACCGAGTTGGGCTCCACGCCGCTGATCGGCTTTGCCGGAGCACCGTTCACCTTGGCGTCGTATCTGGTCGAGGGTGGTCCGAGCCGGAACCACGAGAAGACCAAGGCGCTCATGCACTCCGATCCGAAGACCTGGCACGCGCTGCTCGGAAGCCTGGCCGACACCACGATCTGCTTCCTGCAGGCGCAGCTCGAGGCTGGTGTCGACGCGGTTCAGCTGTTCGACTCGTGGGCGGGCGCCCTCTCGCTCGCGGATTACCGGGAATTCGTACTTCCGCATTCCGAGCGAGTGTTCGCCGAGGTTGCCGCTGCCGGCGTTCCGCGTATCCACTTCGGTGTCGGTACCGGTGAACTCCTCGGGGCGATGGGGGAGGCGGGCGCCGACGTCGTGGGTGTCGACTGGCGGATTCCGCTCGACGTCGCCGCCGGTCGTGTCGGCCCCGGCAAGGCTCTGCAAGGCAATCTCGACCCCGCCGTCCTGTTTGCCGGCCCCGAGGTGATCGATCGCGAGGTGCGTCGGATCGCCGCCGAAGGTGACCGTGCGATCGAAGCCGGCGCGATCGGCCACATCTTCAATCTCGGCCACGGCGTTCTGCCCGACACCGATCCGTCGGCGATCACGTCGGCGGTGGAGCTGGTGCACTCGCTGTGACGACCACTCGGCCGTCGGTCGCGGTGATCGGAGGCGGAATCTCCGGTCTGGTTGCCGCGTACCGGCTTCGGCGCAGTCTGGGCTCCGACGCCGACATCACGGTTGTCGACGACTCGCCGCGACTGGGCGGGAAGCTGCGGACGATAGATCTGGGCGGCGGCCCGGTCGACATCGGTGCCGAGGCGTTCATCGCCCGGCGGCCGGAGGTGCCTGCGCTTCTCGCCGAGCTGGGACTGACCGATCAGATCGTTCATCCTGCTGGGCTGAGCCCGTTGATCTGGTCTCAGGGCTCACTGAATCGGTTGCCGGCCGGAACCCTGATGGGAATCCCTGCGTCGGCCGAGTCGGTGAGAGATCTTGTCGACGGGCAGACCTTGGCGCGCATAGCCGCCGAGGCAGGCGTCCCGTTCGAGTGGACCCGGGGTTCCGATTGCAGTGTTGCCGAACTGGTTTCGCAACGATTCGGCGATCAGGTGGTCAGCCGATCGGTGGATCCACTGCTGGGCGGGGTGTATTCGGGGCTGGCGGACACCATCGGCGTGCGAGCAGCATTACCGACGCTCGCTGCGGCGCTCGATGCCGGGGCTCGTAGCCTCACGGCTGCAGTCGCCGCGGCATTGCCGACGCCTGCACCCGGACCGGTATTCGGAGCGCTCAGGGACGGTTACGGCATCCTGCTCGATGCGCTGCGGGAGGCCGCAGACGCGAAGTTCGTCCGAGGAGAGGCCTCGGGGTTACGCAGAGACGGGACGGGGTGGAACGTCGATCCGCTCGGCAGCGTCGACGCGGTGATTCTGGCTGTCCCGGCTCCGCGGGCAGCGACGTTGTTGGCCGGAGTCGATCCGGGGATCGCGAGTATCGCGGCGCGGATCGAACTGGCGTCGTCCGTGGTGGTCGCGCTCCGCTTGTCCGGGCAGGTCGAACTTCCGCAGAATTCGGGGATCCTGGTTGCCACCGACGCCGACCTGACCGCCAAGGCGTTCACGCTGTCGAGTCGAAAGTGGACGCACCTCGCTGATCGCGGCGAGCATCTCGTTCGCGTCTCGTTCGGTCGATTCGGTGCATCGGAGATCGTCCGCCGGCCGGATGGAGAACTCATCGAACTCGCGCGCGCCGATCTCGAGACCGTGACCGGAATCACCGAGGTGCCAACAGCGAGCTTCGTGCAGCGGTGGCACGGAGGTCTTCCCCAGTACGCCCCAGGTCACACGGAAATCGTGGCCGAAATCGAGTCCGGGATGGCGCAGTTCGACGGCCTCGAAGTGGCCGGGTCGTGGCTGCACGGCGTCGGGGTTCCGGCGTGTGTCGCAGTCGGCACGACGGCGGCTACACGGATATTCGAGCGAGTGGCACGATAGACCCATGGCACGCCTTGATTTCGACAAACTGAACTCTGAAATCCGTTACCTCATGTTCTCCGTGTTCCAGGTGGAACCCGGTGTGCTGGGCGATGATCGGGAAGCTGCGGTCAAGGACGCCCGCTTGTTCTTCGAGGGTCTCGAAGACAAGGGCGTCGTGGTTCGCGGCATCTACGACGTCGCCGGCTTGCGCGCCGACGCGGACTTCATGATCTGGACCCACGCGGCCAGCATCGAGGAACTGCAGGCCGCGTACGCGGATTTCCGTCGCACCACGGTCCTCGGTCAGGCGAGTGCTCCCATCTGGAGCAACTCGGCGGTGCACCGCCCCGCGGAGTTCAACAAGAGCCACGTGCCCTCTTTCATCGCGGGTGAGGATCCGGGCGACTACATCTGCGTCTACCCGTTCGTCCGCTCGTACGAGTGGTACCTGCTCCCCGACGAGGAGCGTCGCAAGATGCTCGCCGATCACGGTATGGCTGCTCGTTCGTACAAGGACGTTCGCGCCAACACGGTCCCGGCCTTCGCTCTGGGGGACTACGAGTGGATTCTCGCGTTCGAAGCACCTGAGCTCATCCGTATCGTCGATTTGATGCGCGACCTGCGTGCCACCGAAGCGCGCTTGCACGTTCGCGAAGAGGTGCCGTTCTTCACCGGTCCGCGCGTGGACATCGAGAAGTTGGTTCTTTCCCTTCCCTGATCTACCTCGAAAGTAGTTTCTGTGACAACTGCACCGAACCGGCGTCGTCAACACATGTCCCATTGGGGAATGTTCAGCGCCGAATCGGTCGCCGGCGAGGTGACCGCCGTGCATCCGTACGAGGGTGATTCGAATCCTTCGCCGATGCTCGGCAACCTCGCCGGTTCGGTGCGCAGCCGGTCACGCGTCACGGGTCCGGCGGTGCGTCGGGGTTGGCTCGAGAACGGGCCGGGTCCCAGCGACCGGCGTGGAGCCGACGAATTCGTCTCGGTCACCTGGGACGAGCTGACAGAACTGCTCGCGCGTGAATTGCGTCGCGTGGTCGACACGCATGGAAACAACGCGATCTTCGGCGGCTCGTACGGCTGGGCCAGCGCCGGTCGATTCCATCACGCGCAGAGCCAGGTTCACCGATTTCTCAATCAGCTGGGTGGATACACCAAATCGGTCCACAGTTACTCGCTCGGAGCCACCGGCGTGATCATGCCGCGAGTGGTGGGAACACACTGGAAGTTGTTCGCGCGCTCCACGTCGTGGGACGTCATCGCGAAGCATTCCGATCTCCTCGTCTCGTTCGGGGGAGTTCCGATCAAGAACACCGGCGTCAATGCCGGTGGTACGAGCGGTCATCCGACACTCGGGGCGCTCGACGCGTTTCGGGCTCGCGGCGGAAAGATCGTCTCGTTCAGTCCGCTGCGTGACGACGTCGAGGGTGACTGTGAATGGATCGCACCCGTCCCGGGAACCGATGTGGCGATCATGCTCGCAGTGGCCTTTGTCCTGGCGTCGGAGGGTCTGCACGATCGCGAATTCCTGAACCGCTTCTGCGTCGGTTACGAACGCTTCGAGGATTACCTGCTGGGACGCGCCGACGGTGTACCGAAGGATCCGCGCTGGGCGCAGGAGATCTCCGGGGTGCCCGCCGAGTTCGTCACCGACTTGGCTCGGCGAATGGCGTCGGGCCGGACGCTGGTCACGGTCACGTGGTCGTTGCAGCGCATCAAACACGGTGAGCAGGCGCCGTGGATGGGGGTGACCCTCGCCGCGATGCTCGGCCAATTCGGGCTTCCGGGTGGCGGTTTCGGGCACGGCTACGGTTCGATGAACGAGCCGGGTCTGGCTCCGGTGCCGTATCCGTTGCCGACCTTCTCTCAAGGTGTGAATCCGGTGTCGGATTTCATTCCGGTAGCCGCGATCTCCGATCTGTTGCTCTCGCCCGGTGAGGAATTCGACTACGACGGCAGGCGCCTGACCTATCCGGATATTCGGTTGGTCTACTGGGCTGGTGGTAATCCGTTTCACCACCACCAGGATCTCCCGAGGCTGCGACGGGCATTTGCGCGTCCGGACACGATCGTCGTTCACGATCCCTACTGGACGCCGATGGCTCGCAGCGCCGACATCGTCGTCCCGTCGACCACTTCGCTCGAACGAAATGACCTGAGCTGCACACGAAATGATCCACTTCTGGTCGCGATGCAGCAGGTCGTTCCTCCCTTCGCGAACTCGCGCGACGACTACGACACGTTTGCCGATCTGGCTTCCGCACTCGGATTCGGGGAGCAGTTCACCGAGGGGCGATCCTCACAGGAGTGGATCGAGCATCTCTACGATCAATGGCGCCCGTTCGTCGATGCAGACGGCGGCAACACACCGACGTTCGAGGATTTCTGGTCCGACGGGCACTACCGGATGCGAACCGAGGACAACCTCGTGCTCTTCGGTGACTTCCGCGAGGACCCCGAGAAGTATCCGCTCTCGACTCCGAGTGGGAAGATCGAGATCTTCTCCGAGACCATCGAGTCGTTCGGCTACGCCGACTGCGCCGGCCATCCGCGCTGGTACGAGCCCGACGAGTGGTTGGGCGGACCGCGGGCCTCGCAATTCCCGCTTCACTTGATCGCCAACCAGCCCAAGACGCGACTGCACAGCCAACTCGATCACGGTGCTGTCAGTCAGGCGTCGAAGATCAAGGGACGCGAGCCGATTCGTATGCACCCCGATGCCGCCGCCGCGCGCGGCGTCTCGGCTGGGGACGTCGTGCGCGTGTTCAACGATCGCGGGGCATGCCTGGCTGGTGTGATCGTCGATTCGGATTTGCGGAGCGACGTCGTCCAGTTGTCGACCGGTGCGTGGTACGACCCACTCGATCCTGCCGATCCCGACTCTCTGTGTGTTCACGGAAATCCCAACGTTCTGACGCCGGACATCGGTACGTCTTCGCTTTCGCACGGGTGCACCGGCCAGCACGTTCTGGTGCAGATCGAGAAATTCGGAGAGGTACTGCCACCGGTCAAGGCGTTCGATCCGCCGGTGCTTGGTTCGCGCTGACGGAACCGATCGGCCACCTCCCGCGTCGAACCTCGTGAGCGCCTGAATCAGGCGTCACGATCTATCGAAGGTGGGGGCCATCGTGAATGCAACGGATGTTGGTTCGATGCGGGGGCGGGTCGAAGTTCTTCGGGCCCAGATCGATTCGATGCAGGTCGAACTGTTGGAGCGAACACGATCGCTGGCGGACTTGCAGGAGAAGATCGCTCGAGCGACGGCGACCGTGCATTCGAGCGACGGTAGCGTGGAAGTGGTCGTGGACGCTTCGGGCGCGACCGTGGGAGTCACCCTCTCGGCGAGCGCCTACGGCAAGCATTCGCCGGTAGCGTTGGGGAATCTGATACTGGCTACCGCCACATCCGCGGCGGAGGACATGCGCCGACAGGTCGCCGAGATGTCGAGTCCGTTCACGGAAGCGGCCGGAATCGATTTGCCTGACCTCGTCCCCGGTGTGCTCGGATTGCGTGAGATTCTCGCGCCTCGTCCGGCGTCGGTGCCGGCAGGCGGCGACGAGAACTGGGACCGCACCGTTCTGAGGAGCTCCGGCAATGTCTGAACTGGGCGTGGACGTAGCCGCAATGAAAAGTGCTGCACCTGCATTCGAGGCAGTTGCGGCCGATCTCGACGAGGCGCGGAGTGCTCTGGAAACAGCGGCCGGCGTCGAAGAGGGTTGCTGGGGAGCTGACCAGTTCGGAACCGCATTCTCGGACGCATATGTTCCCGGTGCGTCGTCAGCGGTCGGTGGGATGACATTGATCGCGGGTGCGCTTCGAGAATTGACCGCCGCGCTGATCGAGATCACCGATCGGTTCGAAGCGATCGACACCTCGCTTGCCGACGACCTGGCGGGTGGGCTCTGATGGGACTCGAGATTCCGGGCTGGTTACAGGCGGTTGCGTCGGTCGCGGTGGGCAGTGACTGGCCGCAAGGAGACGAAACGGCACTGTGGAGGTTGGGTGATGCCTGGTCAGACGCGGCTGATCGGATCGAGGCTTCGGCCGCTGCCGGTGGTTATGGTTTGCAAGCAGTACTGGCTTCGATCGACGGTCGAGCCGGCGACTCGTTGTCTCGGTATTGGTCGGAGGCCGGGGGAGTTGCGGAGGTCTTCGAGCGGTTGTCCTCTGCTGCAGCCGAACTGGGGCAGTCATGCACCGATACGGGCACGGACATCGAGTACACCAAACTGTCGATCCTCGCGGCGCTGAGCGCACTGGCGCTCGAGATTGCCGCCATGGTGGCGGCCGCTGTCCCGACACTGGGTGCGAGTACAGCCGGAATCGTGGCGGCTGAGGTCGCAACAACACTCACGGTCCGAATGTTGTTGCAGCAATTGTTGATACGAGTGATCGAGGCTGCAGCAGTGGAAGCTGCCGCAGCCGTCTTCTCCGGTCTCGCCATTCAACTGGGTCAGATGACAATGGATCATCGCCAGTCGATCGACGGTGGCAAGGTCATGACCGAAGGGCGCGACGGTTTCGTCAAAGGACTGGCGAACGGGGGGTTGAAGACGACGCCGGATCGTGTCGGGCCTGACCCGAACCCGCTCCCGACCGGTTCGAGGTTGCAGGAGATCGCACGGGGCGCTTTCGACGACGCGGTGTCGGGAGCGTCCGCTGCGATCGTGACGAAGGAAGTCACGGGCGGCGATGCCTCGTTGACGGACATCACGTCCGGCGCGATCGGTGGTGGGATCGGGTCAGTCAAGGACGGTCTCGTCGCTCGCAACGAGGACCTGAACGCGGCCGGTCTGAGCCCGACCGCGCTGAACTGGGACTTCTGAGTCGAAGTCTCGATCCGTGGGCTACTCCCGTGATTGGGGGTAGCCCACGACCCGGCTGGTGATTCAAGCAGTCAAGCGTGTGAGCTGGAACCGAAGCAGATCTTTCGGTACCAAAGGTTTCACGTTCAAGGCGAAACACATGCCAAGCTGGTGGCGCTGGTAATGAGGCGTAAGTCATGAGCCTGATCCCGAAGTCGTATCCCAGCTACGTAGACGTGTACGCGAAGGTCTACGAGGTGGATTGGGAAACGGGGGAGACGATCGATGGATGGGATTACGAGAACCCGCAAACGTATCGATGCATTGTGACAAGCCTCAAACCAGACAATGCGCTGGAAGATTTCGGTGCTGACTACTGGAAGACCATGCCGGTGAAGGTAGAGCTTCGAGAGCTGGTACCTATGGATAGTCGCATGGGTAATATGCGCAGTGCGTTAGATGGTGATCAGTACTTCGAGGATATGGTGTTCAATATCGTAAACGTCAACACTCAGATCGACATACTGGGCAGTACGGTATGTCATGAGCTTTATGGTGAGCTATTCGTCGGGTGAATTATGATATAATTGATGAAGGAATTACTCACAGTGTTTCCTCTTTTCAGAGAGTGCCGTCGCCTGGTAGGGGTGGCGGCACTTTCATTTCAATCCTGTTTCGATTCGAACCAGCCTGATCAGGTTGTTGGTGTGGTTTTCTAGCTCCTTTTGGTCTACGTGTGGTCTCAATGTGGGCACGTCGGCCTGCTCGAATCGCGTAATCATTTCTTGGCTGATGCTATGTAGATTCTGTAACTTGCTCGCAGCATCGCATGTTTCGCGGCTGCCCGCGATACGGATCTGCACCAGGTCGAACACCATTTCTCTTTCGAGCTTGAGCAGAATGTTTGACTGCGCATTACTCATGTCGTCGTAGTCCCCAACGAGCGCCCAGTCGCGGATTGACTCGTTGCGGCTGGTCGACTTCTCGATCAGCGACGCGACTGATCGTGTGAGCATCTCACGACGGCTCTTGTCCACCTCACGCCTGTTCATCGACCACTGGGTGTAGAAGGCGACGCTGACAGACACGACCAACGCGACTACTGACAGCAGAATCGAGAGTTGATTGCCCATCAGTTCATCATTCCAGCGGGTGGCTATTGGGCGGGGCACCACGCTGTACCGATCGTCAGCGGGGAAAAGGTTCGTTGGAGGTCTGCACTGTTTTCGTAGTGATGCAGATCACTCAAAATTCGATTCGAACATTGCTTCGGTTTTGTCAAGAGCTATGCGACTGCCAAGCACAACAAGACCAATCGGTCGGTCCAATAGAGTCATTTTGTAGCCAATGTGGGTAAAAAGTATCGCTGTGCGTCATTTTGCGGCGCTTTGCTTCACTTTGCCGTGTCTACAGGTCCATATGGACCGCGCGGGCGGGAGATTGTGCATGAGGGATCGTTACCGGCATTTCCCCAGGTGGTTAAAGCTCCACTTTGAGTTAACATGAATGTAACAATCGAGTCCGGCGGCAAACTATTTGGCAGGTTGACCTGCGGTTTATCGATTTGTGGAATGCCCACAAAATCCCACCGACGTAACTACTGGCTCGTTCGGCACGTGGTCGTGTCGGCAGCCGGGTGTAATGTTTGAAATGCCGATAGCCCCGGACCCAAATCCGGAATCGGACAGGAGCGGAGCTAGCGGCTGAACTGTAGGAGGTTCCAAGCCAATCTAGTGCCAAACCACGGACATGCGCAATCTGGCAAGTGTCCGGTCTGGTTCAGAGTTAGCGGCAGGAAGGCTCATTATGAGTCGCAAGGCAATTCACGTTGTACCGAGTGCTGACGGGTGGGCGGCACGCCGACCGAATGCGCAACGCAGCAGTGGGAATGCTTCGACGCAGGCGGAGGCCATGAAGATCGCTCGCCGTGTGCTCGGCAACGACGGTGGTGGTGAGATGCGTATTCATCGCCCTAACGGGCAGATGCGTGCTGCGGACACGATCGCACCGGGCAATGATCCTCGTAAGTCGAAGGGCTGAGCACAGTGGCAACCAACTCCGCACATGTGGTGCATGACGCCAATCAGGGTCGATGGAACGTGCTTCTGAACGGTTCATTCAAGACGTCCGATCCGGTGAAGTCCGAAGCGGTGAAGAAGGCGCGTACCGCCTTGCGAGTCGCAGGCGGCGGGGAACTCCTTATCCACAACCTGGATGGGACGATTGCCGGGAAGGACACCGTGCCACCCGGCAACGATCCGTACCCGCCCAAGGGCTGATACTGTCGAAGCTCGATGTTGAGGCACCCCGGTTCTTCGGAACTGGGGTGCTTCTGTCTATCAGAACGGATTCCACCATGTCGCAAACGCGTTCCATCCGTCGCTGAGCCATCCCCAGACGGGCGGCCACAGGAACAGGTCAGGCAAGTATCCGATCATCGTTTGTCTCCTCAGAGTGGATTCCACCAGGCAGCCAACGGACGCAGAAACGCGTACCAGAACAGGACTTCTTCGGGAAAGTCGGGCAGATTTCCGATCATGCCTGGTGTATCGCACGTCACATCAGAGGCGTTATCGTGCGCACCTATTTGTGAGTAGGTAAAGAACGTCGAGCACTCGTTTCCACGCACTGCGTGGTTCGCATGCACTGCGTGTGTCGGCTGGCTAGTGCTAGGGCTCGACTGATCGCTGAAAGAGGTCCAGGTCTTTTGACCTGGACCTCATGCGTTTCTAACTCATTCCGACTTGTGCAAAACTAGAGCAATCGAGTTGATGCAGTACCGCTGATCGGTGGGCGTCGGGTATCCCTCACCCTCGAAGACGTGACCGAGGTGGCTGTGGCACTTCTTGCAGATGACCTCGACGCGGCGCATCCCGAGTGAGCTGTCTTCCTTCAGGATCACGGCATCCGAATCCGCCGGATCGAAGAAGGACGGCCACCCGCAGTGCGATTCGAACTTCTCGGTGCTGCGGAACAGCTCGGCTCCGCACGCCCGGCAGGAGTAAACACCTTCCGTGGTGGTGTCGGTGTACTCGCCGACGAAGGGGCGTTCGGTGCCGGCTTGGCGCAGGACGGCGAACTCCTCCGGAGTCAGCTTTTCGCGCCACTCGCTCTCGGTGTACGTGACCTCAGGTGTGCTGTCGATGCCATCGTGTGAAGAACTCATGCCTCCACGCTAATGCTTTGTCGCCGTTTCGGCTTCGTCGGCAGGTGAGACGGTATCGAGCGGGGGATCGAGGAGGTACGCGGGATCGATTCCCTGATCCAAGCGGCCCTCTCGACGCGCGACCAGATACCGGTATCCGAGGACACAGAAGATCACGATCAGCAGAAGGCTCCAGCCGAGGGTGCTCTTGGTGTATTCGGCTGCTCGGCCGAAGGTCGGCCAGCGGTTCGACCACCAGTTGTCGAACGTCATGAAGCCGTAGACGGCGAGCCACGCCGGCCAGTTCCGCATGACCGAGTTCTTGAGCACCACGGACATCAGGAGCGGCAACAGCATCATCGAGTAGTACATCTGGCCGAGCGAGGGCAGTAGGAACGACGCGGTCATGATCACGCCGGTCGCGGTGGTGAGGAAGAAGAGTTCGTCGTTGCGGTAGTAGCGGTACAGAAGCCACAGAGAGACGACGACCATGGCGGCAAACACGACGCGCAACAGCAGGATCAACCATTCGGGCAGACCGAAGTACGCGCCGTTTCCGACAATCGAACTGTTGAAGTAGTCACGGGATTCGAGCAGGTACGGCACGGTGCGGCGGACGAAGTCCATCGGATCCGACGCAAGTGGCCATGCGACGACCGTGAGAATGAACGGGATGCCGAGGGCGGTGACGAACACCTTCCACTGACCGCGAACGAGTGGCAGCAGGAGCAGCGGCGCGAGAGTGGGTTTCACTGCGATGGTGAGACCGATCGCGGCGCCGGCCCACAGATCCTTCTTGCGCATCAGCAGCAGGAGGAAGGCAACTTCGCCGAGCAGGACGAGACCGTTGATGTTGGTGAACACCAACGTGTTGGTGACCGTCTCCGACATGAAAGCGCCGAGAACCAGAATCGGCGCGGCGATGGAACTGATCGTCAGGTCGAACAAGCGCAACAGCAGGTAGAGAGCCACGAGGATGGCGACGGCATTGACACCGATGAACAGCCACCGTGAGCGCTCGGGATCGAGGATCGCCAGGGGCGCCATCAACAGCGAACCCGATGGTGGGTACAGGTAATGGGGGTCTACCGAGTTGAAATCTGCGGTGTAGACGTCGCGACCGTTCCAGAACGCCAGCGCGGCGTTGTAGACCGGTCGGAAGTCATCGGTGATGGCGCCGTTGACGGCTGTGACGATGACACGATTGAGCACGGTCATCACGGCGATCGGCCACAAAACGAAGTTGACGACTTGTTGGGTTGTCCGCCCGGTACGCGGCTCGAGCTGTCGAAGGAACACTTCGGCACGGTACACCGGAGCAGGGTGTGATCGGGGGATGCACCCCTTTTCGGTCGTGGTGGACGAGCGCCCGAGTCAGGCCGGGCACACGCTTCCGTTGCTGGGCAGGGAGGCGTCGGTGAGGTATGCCCTCATCGCCTGCTGCGCACAGGTGGATTGTGCCGCGGGGTGACCCGCACCCTGCCAGTCCAGGGTTGCGAAGCGCGACCCTGCGTTGGTGACGACGCCGGTGACGGTCGAGAGTCCGGAGTTTCCGACGGCCGGGTCACCCTGACCGCTCAGCACGAGGACGGCGGGCTTCAACTGGTTGGGCAGGGGAGAGTTGGCGGTCGACGGCCAGCTGGCGCATGCGAGCAAACCGAGCGCGGCTTCTCGCCCGAATACCGGATAGTTGGTGCCCCACGTGTCCGCCAGTTCGCGGGCACGCCCGATCCCCGGCCACTGCGTGCCGTCGGTGCATCGTCCGATGAACTGGCCGTCACCGTCCACCTCGTTCTCTGCCCGGGCGGCGCGCTCTCGAATCGGCGAAGCGTTGCCGGTACCGAGCGCGGACAAAGCGTCAGACAGTGAGCGGGTCTCTTGTTCACGGTTGGTTCCGGCAGTCCACAGACTCGCCGAAATCGCGTTCGACACCGCAGCGGCGGACAGCGGCTGGAATTCATCGGCCCGCGCGCGTTCCATCAAATCCGTGACCGATTTCTTCGGATCAGGTCCGAGCGAGCACCCCAGCGCCACACATCGCTGAGCAAATGCGGTCAACGCGGCTTCCTCGCCCTGCACGCGGCTCTCTGCCTCGGTGGCAGCGTCGGTGGCCACCGGAGCGGGAGAATCGAGGATCAACCTCGCGAGGTTATCCGGGTGGGCCGCCGCATAGCTCAGCGCGATGTCCGAGCCGGACCCTGCCGACCACAGAGCGATGGTCTCGACGCCCCACCGTGCACGTAGAGCGTCGATGTCCTCGGCAGCGGAGTCCGCGCCGAACTTCAGTTCTTGAGGATCGAGGTAGTCGGTACACGCGATGGTTGCGTCGTGACCGAGTGCGGAGACCGCGTCGGCGGCATCGCCGGTGGAATCCGTGTCGTACTGGCCCAGATCGTGAAGGCCGCGCCGAATCTCCGGCGTCATGCAGTCGATTGCGGTGGACCTGTCGATTCCGCGTCGATCCAGGGCAACGACGGGGTGATCCGCAAGTACCGTCGTCAATCCGGTTGCAGCGAGCATGGCCAGAGACTCTCCCGACGAACGGTCGGTGCCGGAAGTGAACACGATCGGATACGCGTTTGCAGGTGTCGACGAGGTCCGCGCGCGGGTCAAGCCGGCAGTGAAGTTGCCGTCGATGGCACCGGTCACGTCGATGGGGGCACTGAATTCCGCGCATTCGAGGATGACGCCGGCGCTCGACGCCGCGAGAGCCTGGTCCGCTAGTGACGTGCCGGTGCAGTCCCGCCACGGTAGGTCGTCGGTCGGGACGCCAGGGTCAACCGGCGGCGCATCGGGCGACGGTCCCTCGCTCTGGGCAGGGCTGCCGTCGGTGCGGCCTTCGACCGCGACGGCGGGCCGAAGCGACGGTCCGGCGCCGCACGCACAACACGTCGCGAGGACGACGGCCATCAAAGCAACTCTGCGCATGCCGACCAGAGTGCCAGGTTCACCGACGTGGCTGCTGACGAACCCATCGAGTGAGAATCGTGCCGTCCGAATCGCCGAGGATGTGTGCGGGACGCATTGCTGTGGGCATTGCGTTGGGGGAGAGCGAGATTCGGCCGACTTTGCTCCCCACCAGTTGAGGTGAGGTGGTGACGCAGAGTTCGTCGACGGCATTGTCCTCGATCAACTGTCCGAAAAGTGACGGTCCGCCCTCGCACAGCACGCGGCGGAGCTTGCGAGCCGACAAGGCCCTGACGATGTCGTCGCTGCTGACGTTCGGCGAGTCCGTCACCTCTACCTGCGCTCCGGTAGATCTCAACGCCGAAATCGCTGCAGTGTCCGCGGCGCTACCGACAACAAGAATCGGCGGAATGTCGGTATCTCGCAGGAGACGACTTTCAGGGTCGATCGACGCGTGCGCCGAGACGACGAGGATCGGTGGGACCGGGGCGAGTCCGTCGGCGGTGCGACGCGCGCGGGCTTCGTCCGAGATCTGCACACCCCCGTAGTTCTCGGCTCGCGCTGTGCCGGCGCCGACCACGACGACGTCACAGAGTTCGCGCAAGATCCCGAATACAGACTTGTCGGCGGGTGTGCCCAGTCCATGGCTCACGCCGTCGACGGAGACGCACCCGTCGATGCTGGAAACGAAGTTCACACGCATCCAGGGTTGCGAGAGATTCTCCGGATAGGCGTACAGGCTGCGGAGCTCGTCTTCTCTGCCTGGTGTGAAGTAGGTCGCAATATCCATACGGTGCACATGAGAGATCACATCACGTAGATACCCTTGACGGATGCATGAACGTCTTGTCGATCGCAGCCCGGTGGTACCCGCCGATCAACTGGTAGCTCAAATGGTGCCTCCCGCAATGTTCGACGAGGTGAGTTTTGCGTCCTACATTCCTGATCCGAAGGAACCGAGCCAGGCAGCTGCTGTCGCCAAGGCCGAGGAATTCTCCAAGCGCGTCACCAAGATCCGCAGTGGTGGACGCCGCGGCCTGTTCGGCAAGAAGACCCAGGCAACCGGCGCCGGCCTGTACCTCGACGGCGGATTCGGTGTCGGCAAGACTCACTTGCTGGCGTCGATCTTCCATAGCGTTCCGTCGCCCAAGGCGTTCGGAACCTTCGTCGAGCTGACGCACGTCGTCGGCGCTCTCGGCTTCAACAAGGCCGTCGAAGCGCTCGCCGACCACAGCGTTCTCTGCATTGACGAATTCGAGCTCGACGATCCGGGCGACACCATGCTCGTCTCCCGCCTCCTCTCGGAGCTCTCCGCACGCGGCGTATCCATTGTCGCGACGTCGAACACGCTTCCCGGACAGCTCGGTGAGGGCCGCTTCGCCGCGCAGGACTTCCTGCGCGAGATCAAGAAGCTCGGCTCGATCTTCGAGACGATTCGCGTCGACGGTCCCGACTACCGTCACCGTGACCTTCCGCCCGCACCGGAGCCCATCTCCTCGGAGGAGTTGGTCTCTCGGGCCGACGCCATCGACGGCGCCACGCTCGACAACTTCGACGAGCTGTGCAAGCACCTCAGCACACTGCATCCGTCGCGCTACAACAAGCTGGTCGAGGGTGTGAAGGCAGTCTTCATCGACGGCGTTCACCCCGCAACGGATCAGTCCGTCGCTTTGCGCATCGTGGTTCTCGCCGACCGCTTGTACGACGCGAGCATCCCGGTCACCGTTTCCGGCGCACGCCTCGACGAGATATTCACTCCCGAGATGCTCGCAGGTGGGTACAAGAAGAAGTATCTGCGCGCGACCTCGCGTCTGCTCGCGCTTTCTCGTTTCGAGGTCGCGGCCGGCTGATCGGCAGGCCTGTCAGCTGACGGGGCGCTCCATCACGAAATCGTGGTGGAGTTGTGCGCCCACGAGAAAAGTCTTGGTGCCGACCTGCGTGAAACCGTGCTTGGCGTAGAACTTCTGTGCGCGCAGATTCTCCTGATTGACACCCAGCCAGATCCCGGCACTTCCGCCGCGTCGTGCATGGTCGACAACTGCGTCCATCAAGGATGCCGCCGCGCCGGTTCCGTGGTTTCCCGGAAGCACGTACAACTTGCTCAGTTCCGTCGTCGGGCGAAGTGTCACAGCAGCTTTGACGTCCGGATCGGCGGGCTCGTCGTCGACAAGCATCGCGTAGCCGACGATCGAGCCGTCGCGAATGACCTTGAGAACCGTTCGTGTCGGGTCCGTCAGATACTCGGAGAACTTGTCGACGGAGAGAACGTTGTCGATGAAGGCGCTGATGTCGTCGTCGGATGCGTCCGGTGGGCAGGCCAGCGGAAAAGTCACCGCAGCCACATCGGCGATTGCTTCGGAATCCCAGATCCCGGCCCGGTCAACGGTGATCGTCACGTCAGTTTCTACCTCTCGCGCACATGATTCGGTCGATCAAGTACACCACTTTCCTCGGGCACAACGCTCAAGCGGCGTTCTCGGTGACTGGCGTCGTGGCTCGTTTCGGAGCGAACGCGGGAGCAAGAACTATCAAGATCGCGCAGAACGCCAGCGGAATCAGGAACCCGATTCGAAGGTCACTGAAGGCAGCGACCGCGCCGACGATGCCGCCGCCGACCACTGTGCCGACGTAGTTGAAGAGGTTGATGCGTGCGATAACCGCATCGACCTGATCCGGGGGCGCCATTCGCCCGGCGGCGCTGAAGCAGATCGGGGCGATTACCGGTACGCCGAGGCCGACGATCAGGAAGCCGGCGATGGCAACGGCGGGAGATTGTGCGAGGACAACGATCGTCATGCCGAACACGCCGATGAGAGAGCCGATCCGCACGACGGTGGTCTCACCGAACTTGCCGACCCAGTAGTCGCCGGTCAGTCGTGCGATCAGTGCCGCGATTTGGTACGCCGCTACGGAGAGTGCAGCCGTCCCGGCGTCGGCGAGCAGTTCGTCCTTGACGTAGAGCGTCGACCAGTTTCCGACGCTGAAGTCGACCGCGTAGAACAGGGCCATCGCGACGCCGAGGAGGATGAAGGCGCGGGTGGGGACGGTGAATTTCGCGGTGCTCGTGATGTTTGCATCGGCAACCGGAGACTCGGAGCGATCGAGCAGTTGCGGACCGAAGGCCAGAAGCATCAGTCCGACAACAACTCCCGCGATCACCTGCGTCACGCGGATCGAGACGTCGAGGCCTGCGGTAGCAGAGATGAAGAGAGCGCCGACAATCGCTCCGACGCTCCAGGAAGCATGGAAGGAGGAGAGGATGAAGCGGCCCTTGGCGTGTTGGATCGAGACCGCCTGCATGTTGGCGGCCGCGTCGACCATGCCGAGTCCGATGCCGTAGATCGCCAGGAAGACGAAAAACATCGCCGCGTTTGGCGCAATTCCGGTTGCCCCGCCGAAGACTGCGATGACGGCGAGTCCGGTTCGCAGAGTCATCTTGCTCGACGTCCGTACGGCCAGCATCTCGGCGAGCACGCTGCCGAGCCCGGCGATGACGGACACGGTGACAACCGCAACCACAACCAGTGTCTCGCTCAGCTCGAACAAGTCCTTGTACTGCGGAAGCTGCGTCAGTATGGCGGCGAGCAGGAATCCTTGAAGTCCGAAGGCCACCGAAGTGGCGATCCGGGCCCTCGTCAGGGTGCGGGTGTTATCCGTCATCAAGCAGGGCCTTTGTCTCGTTCGTTCGGGTAGGCCGAACGGTACTGGATCTTGATACTGGTCGAGTGTCCAACAAACCTGCGTGTTTTGCACGGTTCTTTGATTAACTGACCGACATGACTCGGCAGCCGACACCAGAATTTCCGTCTTCTTTCGTCTGGGGAACCGCAACTGCGGCCTATCAAATCGAAGGAGCTGTGGCCGAAGACGGTCGCGGGCCGTCGATCTGGGACGAGTTCTGTGGCCGTCCCGGTGTTGTCGTCGGGGGCGACACCGGGACGGTCGCTGCCGATCACTATCACCGCTGGGAATCGGACATCGACCTGATGGAACAGCTCGGGCTCGACGCTTATCGGCTGTCCCTGTCGTGGTCGCGAATTCTGCCCACCGGATCGGGGGCAGTGAATGCGAAAGGGCTCGACTTCTACGACCGACTCGTCGATCGACTGTGTGCGGTGGGAATTACCCCCGCTGTGACGCTTTTTCACTGGGATCTGCCCCTCGCATTGCAGGAGCAGGGCGGCTGGATGAACCGCGACACCTCGTATCGACTGGGGGAGTACGCGCAGGTAGTCGGTGAGCGACTGTCCGATCGAGTCGGAATGTGGATGCCGCTCAACGAACCGGTGGTGCACACGCTCTACGGACATGCCTTGGGAGTTCACGCCCCCGGACTTGCTCTGGGGTTCGAGGCTTTCCAAGCCGCACATCACCAACTGCTCGGGCACGGCCTCGCTGTCGAAGCGCTTCGGGCAACCGGATGTACGAACATCGGAATCGCCTCGAACCATGCGCCGGTGCGGGCCGCTTCGGATTCCCCGGAAGACGTGATGGCTGCCGACATCTACGACCACGTCGTCAATTGGATGTTCGCCGACCCGGTTCTGGTCGGGAAATACCCCGCCGACGAATTCGCTCAGCTGCTCAGCGGTCCGGTCGACGAGGACTTGAAGATCATCGGGGCGCCGCTCGACTGGTACGGGATCAACTACTACGAGCCGACGATGATTGCCGCTCCGGTGGAAGGCCAGGGGACCGAAGGTGTGCTCGAAGTCGACCTGCCGCCGGGCCTGCCCTTTGCCCCCGTCGCGATTACCGGTTATCCCACAACAGATTTCGGTTGGCCGATCGTTCCTGAGGGACTAGGTGAGATATTGCGGACGTTCCAAGCACGCTTCGGTGACGCACTGCCGCCGATCTACATCACGGAAAGCGGGTGTTCGTTCCACGATGCTCCGGATGCCGCAGGAGTTGTCGAGGACGAAGCACGAATCGACTACCACGATGCGCACCTTCGCGCCCTCCGATCGGCCATCGACGACGGTGTCGATGTACGCGGCTATTTCGTGTGGTCGCTTCTCGACAATTTCGAATGGGCTGCGGGATACAAGGAGCGTTTCGGCCTGGTACACGTCGATTTCGACACCCAGAAGCGCACACCGAAGGCCTCGTTCGAGTGGTATCGCGCTCTGATCGCCGAGCACAAAGCGGCTCAGGTCTGACCTGCAGCGGAGGCGGTCTGGGTTGCTTTATGGAACCAGGCCGCCTAGCCTCGTCTCTCATGAAGCGAATTCTCGTAGTAAGCCGCCGTAGCGGGGTCTGAATCGGACCGACCCCTCGCTGCGGGTCGTCTTGCTACCAGTTGGTCCTCCACTTCATTCCAGGAAGACCACGATCATGACTTACAACTTGGCTTTCGCTTCTGATTCTTCTTCTACCGCTGCTGATCCCTTCGCGGCGCGTCACGGAAAATCCCTGCCCGCCGGCCTGCGTGCCGAATGCTCAGCGATGTCGTGGACAGAGTTCGAGTCCACGTATGCGGCTATGAGCGGCCCGATCCGTCTGGGTGCGTGGTCCTCCGAGAAGATTGCGCCGGGTCGTTGGACCTTCGAAGCGACACTCGGGCTGGGGAAGCGCATCCAGAAGGCGTCCGCCACCTCGACCGGCGCGATCTCGGCCATGACGTCCATGCTGCACGACGCGGGAATCTCGCTCGAGATCCTGTCTTTCCATCAGCACCAGATCGGCCACCGCACGGCGACGTTCATCTTCGCCGAGTGCGACGGTCGTCGGAGCTGGGCGATGGGTATTGCGGAGTCGTCGACGGAGTCCTCGCTGCGCGCGATGACTTCGGCAGCGAACCGCTTCTCTCACTGAGCAGTGACAACGATCTGATCAGCGACATCAACCGCGGTACTGACGCGGAGCGCCCGAGGGGCCCTGCGTCAGTACTGCGGCCCAGTATGTTTGGCGCTCGAACGCAAAAAGCCGGAACCCTGAGGTTCCGGCTTCTTGCATTCTCAAATGGTGCGCGATACTGGGATTGAACCAGTGACCTCTTCCGTGTCAGGGAAGCGCTCTCCCGCTGAGCTAATCGCGCGGGTTCAGGAGAAAAATGGAGCGGACGACGGGATTCGAACCCGCGACCCCAACCTTGGCAAGGTTGTGCGCTACCAGCTGCGCCACGTCCGCATGAGCAATGAACTCCGTTACCGGAACTCAGTACTTTTCCAACTTATCAGACCTGCAAGCAGGTCTTGACCATCAGGCCCGAGGGCCTGACGTGGTGCGCGATACTGGGATTGAACCAGTGACCTCTTCCGTGTCAGGGAAGCGCTCTCCCGCTGAGCTAATCGCGCGAGGTGGAGACGGGAATCGAACCCGTGTGCACGGCTTTGCAGGCCGTTGCCTCACCACTCGGCCACTCCACCGTAAAAGGTTGAGTCACACCTCTCGAGCGGACGACGGGATTCGAACCCGCGACCCCAACCTTGGCAAGGTTGTGCGCTACCAGCTGCGCCACGTCCGCATCGCACCGTGTTGCTTGGGGAGCTGCTCGCTCTCCTCGGTGCGTTGGAAACATTAGCCGACCGTGTCGGATACACACAAATCACCAGCTCAGTGGCGTGTTCGACGTCGAATCGACCCGTCGCGGGCGTTGCAACAGTCCGACTTGGCGATGAATACGGCCTGAAATCGGCTCGAATTCGTGGATTTCGGGGTCGCCTCGGGCAAAACGAATGCCAACCTGGTGATTCGTATTCGCCGCGCAGCCGTGTTAATGTTCCAACTCGTTCGAGCGCATGCGTTCGGATGACTTACGGTCCCGTGGCTCAGTGGGAGAGCGTCCGCTTCACACGCGGAAGGTCGCTGGTTCGATCCCAGCCGGGACCACAGAAAAGCACTGAAGGCGTTCCCGATCATCGGGGACGCCTTCAGTCGTTTGAGAGCACAGCTGTTCGAGGGCGCGGTTGTTTCGGCATGCAGACCGTCGTCGCAGGTCGCCGGGCGACGATTTCGGTAGCCTGGTCGAAGAGACATTTCGCGACCGAAAAGGTGACTGACTTGAGTACCGAAAAGGTCGATTCTTCCGTCGACGATTCAGACCTGTCCGTCTTTCAAGAGGCAGAGTCCCGCTGGGAGCGGTGGCGTGCTGGAATCGCCGCGCGGCCCACACTCAATCTTGCGTACCGCATCGGCGTCGGAGTCGTGGGCGCGATCGTGTTCGCCGCAGGCATCGTGGCTATTCCGTACCCGGGGCCCGGTTGGCTCATCGTCTTCGCCGGCCTCGGCATCCTGGCGTCGGAGTTCGCGTGGGCACATCGACTCCTTCATTTCGCGAAGGCTCGATACGACCGGTTCATGGAATGGTTCGGCAAGCAGTCGCTGTTCGTCAAAGGATTGGGCGTTCTGTTCACCACAGTGATCGTCCTGGCGACTTTGTGGGTGCTCGGCACCTTCGGCCTGATCGGGACATGGGTGGGCCTGGACTACTCGTGGCTCGAATCGCCACTGTGAGCTGAACGAGGCCGGTTTCCTTCACTCGGTTGTCTCGACATGTCGGTAGGGCCGATAACATGATCGTGCGCGTGCTCGCAGTGGGTACGACGCCTGTCTTACTTGTCGCAATACCTTAGGAGCACATCGCCGTGACCAGTCCCGCGCCAGAGCACTCAGCCGCCCCACTCCGGGTGCCCGCGGGGACGACCGCCGGGACTGCAGTGCGTGAAGCCGGATACCCCACGAAGGGGCCCGACGTGATCGTCGTTGTCCGGGATGGCGAGGGAACGCTCAAGGATCTGTCGTGGACACCTGAGGCCGATGTCGACGTCGAGCCGGTGGCGGCTTCCACCGAAGACGGACGCAGCGTCATCCGGCACTCCGCGGCCCATGTCCTCGCGCAGGCGGTCCAGAAAGAATTCCCCGACGCGAAGCTCGGGATCGGTCCGCCGATCAAGGACGGCTTCTACTACGACTTCGCGGTGGATCGTCCGTTCACTCCGGAGGATCTGGCCAAGCTCGAAAAGCGTATGAAGCAGATCATCAAGGGATCGCAGCGTTTCTCGCGTCGAGTGGTCGATTCGATCGAGGACGCTCGGGTCGAGTTGGCCGACGAACCTTTCAAGCTCGAACTCATCGACGACAAGTCCGGTATCGACGATCCCGAGATCATGGAGGTGGGTGGCAACGAGCTGACCATCTACGACAATCTCGATCCTCGTACCGGCGACAAGATCTGGTCCGATCTGTGCCGCGGCCCGCATATCCCGACCACCAAGCACATCCCGGCCTTCAAGTTGACCCGAAGCTCCGCCGCCTACTGGCGTGGCAACCAGGACAACGCCGATCTGCAGCGTGTCTACGGCACCGCGTGGGAGTCCACCGAGGCTCAGGACGAGTACCTCGAACTGCTTGCCGAGGCAGAGCGTCGTGATCACCGCAAGCTCGGTACGGAACTGGACCTCTTCAGCTTCCCCGACGAGCTCGGTTCGGGTCTGCCGGTGTTCCATCCCAAGGGCGGCATCATCCGCACGGAGATGGAGAACTACTCGCGCAGCCGCCACATCGAGGCGGGTTACGAGTTCGTCAACACTCCGCACATCACCAAGGGGCATCTGTACGAGGTCTCCGGTCACCTCGACTGGTACCGCGACGGCATGTTCCCGGCGATGCACGTCGACGAGGAGCTCAACGAGGACGGCACCGTGCGCAAGCCGGGCCAGGACTACTACCTCAAGCCGATGAACTGCCCGATGCACAACCTGATCTTCCGTGCTCGCGGACGTTCGTACCGTGAATTGCCGTTGCGGCTCTTCGAGTTCGGCTCGGTCTACCGCTACGAGAAGTCCGGCGTCATCCACGGACTGACCCGTGTGCGTGGCATGACTCAGGACGACGCTCACATCTACTGCACCCGTGAGCAGATGCGCGACGAGCTGACCACCACGCTGCAGTTCGTGCTGAACCTGCTCAAGGACTACGGCCTCGACGACTTCTACCTCGAGCTGTCCACCAAGAACCCGGACAAGTTCGTCGGTAGCGACGACGTCTGGGAAGAGGCGACCGCAACGCTCGCCGAGGTCGGCGAAGCTTCGGGCCTGACACTGGTTCCGGATCCGGGCGGAGCCGCGTTCTACGGTCCCAAGATCTCCGTTCAGGTCAAGGACGCCCTCGGCCGCACCTGGCAGATGTCGACCATCCAGCTCGACTTCAACCTGCCGGAACGGTTCGCACTCGAGTACACCGGCAGCGACGGCGTCAAGACTCGTCCGGTCATGATCCACCGCGCGCTGTTCGGCTCGATCGAACGGTTCTTCGGTGTGCTGACCGAGCACTACGCCGGAGCCTTCCCAGCGTGGCTGGCACCGGTGCAGGTCGTCGGAATTCCGGTGGCCGAGGCGTTCGCCGATCACCTGTTCGACGTCACGAAGAAGCTCAAGGCAGCCGGTGTGCGTGCCGAAGTCGACTTCAGCGACGACCGTATGCAGAAGAAGATCCGTAACCACACCACGCAGAAGGTTCCCTTCATGCTCCTCGCGGGCGAGCGTGACGTGGAGGCCGGCGCGGTCAGCTTCCGTTTCCGCGACGGCACGCAGATCAACGGAATTCCCGTCGACGACGCCGTCCGGATCATCACCGAGTGGATCGGCCGCCGCGAGAACGCCTCGCCGACAGCCGAACTGGTGCAGCCAAGTGTGGCGCAGTGAGCGCCCCCGGTGACGAGGGTCCAGGTTCGCTGATCGACCACGGTGTCGGCGATCCTGACCATCTGCAGCGCATCTGGTCGCCGCATCGGATGTCGTACATCACCGAGGCGCCCAACACCCCGGGTACGACGGGTGAACCGTTCATCGACATTCCGAAGATGTCGGACGAAGAAGGGCTCATCGTTGCCCGCGGTGAGCATGTTTATGCGGTTCTGAACCTGTACCCGTACAACCCGGGGCACCTGATGGTGGTTCCGTACCGCAAGGTCGCGGCGCTCGAAGACCTGACGCCGGAGGAGAGCGCCGAGTTGATGGCGTTCACCCAGCAGGCGTTGCGGGTGATCAAGAGCGTGTCGAATCCTCACGGATTCAACGTGGGCCTGAATCTCGGTGCGGCTGCGGGCGGTTCGCTGTCCGAGCACCTTCACCAACACGTAGTGCCACGTTGGGGCGGCGACGCCAACTTCATCACCGTGCTCGGTGGGGTCAAGGTGATGCCGCAATTGCTGCGGGAGACCAGGGGACTACTCGCCGGTGCCTGGCAACAATAGGTTGGCGCATCCGGCTTCATGGCAGGATGCATTGCTGCAACGAGTTCCGAACCGGAACTCACGACGGGGAGGGTTCCTGCGGTGTTGAGCTTCTTCGGGCGCGCATCGGTGTCCAAGGTGACGGCACCTATGGGGAAGGCGCTGGTCAAGACCGGTCTGACGCCGGACTCGGTGACAGTGATCGGCACGGTGGCAAGCGTCGCCGGTGCGGTGACGCTGTTTCCGTCCGGACATCTGTTCTGGGGAACCATGTTCATCTGGTTCTTCGTCATGTTCGACATGCTCGACGGCGCAATGGCTCGCGCTCGCGGCGGCGGAACGCGGTACGGGGCGGTACTGGACGCGACCTGCGACCGCGTGGCCGACGGCGCGATTTTTGCCGGCCTCGCCTGGTGGGCGGTCTACCACGAGAACAGCAAGTGGTTGCTCGTCGCGACGCTCATCTGCCTCGTCACCTCGCAGGTCATCTCGTACGCGAAGGCGCGCGCGGAGGCGAGCGGGCTGACTGCGGACGGCGGGTGGATCGAGCGCCCGGACCGACTGATCATCGTGCTGGTCGGATCTGGCCTGACGGGTATGGGTCTACCGTGGGCGATCCACATCGCGATGTGGGTACTTGCCGCCGGAAGCATCGTGACGGTCTTCCAGCGAGTGCTCGCGGTGCGCAATTCCCCTGGCGCCCGGGAACTTCTGCCGATCGCCCCGGCCGCATCAACGGTCGAAGGCGCGCCGAACACCCATGGCGAGCCTAAAACGGACGGCGAGGCAGAGAAATGAGCTTTGCCGAGCGTGCAACCGATCTGGGATACGCCGCGGGTTGGCGTCTGGTGCGAAGCCTGCCGGAATCGGTGGCGGTCAAGCTGTTCGACGCCGGAGCGGATTTCGCGGTACGCAAGGGCGGTCCCGAACAACTCAGGAAGAACCTCGCGAGAGTTCTGGGCACGACACCGGAGCAAGTTCCGGATCAGTTGATCAAGGATTCGATGCGCTCGTACGCCCGGTACTGGCGTGAGGCGTTCCGACTTCCGTCGATGGACCTGGTCGCCACCGGTAAAGCGCTGCATGCACTGGTCGAAGGCCAGGAACATCTGGAAAAAGCGATGGCGGCAGGTCATGGCGCAGTGCTGGCGTTGCCGCACAGTGGCAACTGGGACATGGCCGGGGTGTGGTGTGTTCAGCAATGGGGTGGGTTGACCTCCGTTGCCGAGCGGCTCAAGCCCGAATCCCTCTACGAACGGTTCGTCGACTATCGCGAGAGTCTCGGCTTCGAGATCTTCCCGCTCAGCGGCGGGGAGCATCCTCCGTTCGTCGAACTCTCCAAGCACCTGCGAGAGAACAAGATCGTGTGCCTGTTGGGGGAGCGCGATCTGGCGAAGAAGGGTGTACCGGTCACGTTCTTCGGAGAACCGACTCGCATGCCCGCCGGCCCGGCGAAGCTCGCGATCGACACCGGCGCGCCGCTGCTACCGGTTCACTGCTGGTTCACTCCCGACGGATGGGGTTTCAAGATCGACCCACCGATCGACGTTTCCGGCGGCGTCGGCCCGGCCACACAGGCACTCGCCGACCGTTTCGCGGTCAACATCGCAGCGCACCCCGCTGACTGGCACATGCTTCAACCTCTGTGGCGCTCGGACCTCTCCGAATCGCGGCTCGCCCGCATGGAGGGTGAATGAAAATCGGCATGATCTGCCCGTACTCCTTCGACGTCCCCGGCGGCGTGCAGGCGCACGTGGTGGATCTGGCCGAGGTGCTGATCGAACGCGGCCACAAAGTGAGTGTGCTGGCGCCGTCGTCCGACGACGACGAGTTGCCGGATTTTGTGGTTTCCGCCGGTAAAGCCGTCGCGATTCCCTACAACGGTTCTGTTGCGCGGTTGTCCTTCGGCCCGACGGCGAACGCCCGCCTCCGCAAGTTCATCGCGGAAGGTGACTTCGACGTTCTGCATATCCACGAACCCAATGCGCCGAGTCTGTCCATGCTCGCGTTGCGTATCGCGGAAGGCCCGATCGTCGCCACCTTCCACACGTCGACCACGAAGTCCTTGGTGCTGAGCACTTTTCAGGGTGTCTTGGCTCCGTATCTCGAGAAGATCAGCGGCCGGATCGCAGTCTCGGAGTTGGCGCGTCGTTGGCAGGTCGAGTCCCTCGGATCCGACGCGGTCGAAATTCCCAACGGCGTCGACGTCTCAGCGTTTGCCGAGGCCGACATGTTGCCCGGTTACCCGCGCGAAGGTGGAACCATTCTGTTCCTCGGTCGCTACGACGAACCGCGGAAGGGGATGGCTGTCCTCCTCGGTGCGCTGCCGGAGTTGGTCGAGCGTCATCCGGATCTCGAAGTGATCGTCGTCGGACGCGGCGACGAGGAAAAACTCCGCAAAGAGGCGGGCAAATACTTCAAGCATCTCCGCCTGCTCGGGCAGGTCAGCGATGAGGAGAAAGCGTCGGCGCTTCGCAGTGCGGACGTCTACTGCGCGCCCAATCTCGGCGGTGAGAGCTTCGGGATCGTGCTGGTCGAGGCCATGGCGGCGGGCACTGCCGTCGTGGCGAGTGAGTTGGACGCTTTCCGCCGTGTTCTTCGCGACGGTCAGGCAGGCTTGCTGGTCCCCATCGGGAACTCCGATGCCTTGGCCGAGGCAATCGATTCCGTTCTCGGTGACCCGGATCGACGACGCGCGCTCGTCAACACCGCGACAAGTGTTGTTGCCGAATACGACTGGCCGGTGGTGGCCGAACAGATCCTGCGTGTCTACGAGACCGTCACGGTTGGCGGCACCGGCGTACGCGTGGTGGGTTCATGACCTTCTCCGCTCTGACGATCTTCATTCTCGGGCTCGTCGCTGCCGTCGTCCTGGTCGTCGGACTGTGGGCGTACGGGACGGCGAACCGACTCGATCGACTGCATGTGCGTTCGGATCAGTCGTGGCTGGCGCTCGATGCGGCACTGTCTCGTCGTGCCGCGGTTGTCCGCGCTGCGGCGGTGGACATGAGCGCCGACGACGCTCGCAGATTCGTCACCTTGGCGGACGCTGCCGAACGAGCGGATCGTCAGGATCGCGAACTGGCCGAAAACAGGCTCTCCAACGCTCTTGCCGCCTATGGCACGACGTCGCTGCGACCTCAACTGGTGGCCGAGTTGGCCGATGCAGAGGCGAGGGTGCTGATCGCTCGGCGGTTCCACAACGACGCGGTGCGAGACACTCTCGCGTTGCGTACGCGTCGACTTGTTCGCTGGCTCCACCTCGGGGGAACGGCACCGCTGCCTCAGTACTTCGAGATATCGGAGCGCACGACCGCGGCGGCGGTGCCCGAGGGCATCACCGTCGACACGTCGCGGACCTCCGCCCGGGTGGTGATGCTGGACGAGGAGGATCGGGTGCTGCTGTTGCGCGGCCACGATCCCAAGATCCCGAACACTTACTTCTGGTTCACCGTCGGTGGCGGGCTCGAACGCGGCGAACATCTGCGAGCGGCCGCGGTTCGTGAGATCGAGGAGGAAACGGGGTTCAAGGTAGCGCCGGAGAACCTGCGAGGTCCGCTCTGGCGTCGCGTGGCGATCTTCCCGTTCGACGGTGAGCTGATCCGTTCGGAAGAGCTGTTCTTCGCCACACGCACTCATGGCTTCGAGCCGGTGTTCCAAGGCCACACGGAATTGGAGCAGCGCGCGATCACCGGCCATCGCTGGTGCAGCGCCGACGAGATCCGCCGACTGGCCAAGTCCGGTGAGCCCGTCTACCCGTTGGATCTGGCAAACCTCCTTGTGGAGGCGGCGACGATCGCGGACGGTTCCGAGGATCCGGAAGTGCGTTCCATCCGTTGAACCGGTCGGCCGTTCAGCGGTCGCGGCCGTTTAAGGCCAGCAATGCCAAATTGGATACGGAATCGAAGGCCGGTTAGTCCTAGAGTTCTGGCCAGAGGCCTCCGAGCGAACGAACTCGTGTGTTCGCCGTGCCTCGTTTCTTTTGTCACGCCACTACTGCAGGAGTTTGCTGTGAGCACCCCCGACTCTGCCCCCACCACCGCCGTCGGCACCGCACGCGTCAAGCGCGGCATGGCTGAAATGCTCAAGGGCGGTGTGATCATGGATGTGGTCACCGCTGAGCAGGCCAAGATCGCCGAAGACGCAGGCGCCGTCGCCGTCATGGCACTCGAGCGGGTCCCCGCGGACATTCGCGCGCAGGGCGGCGTCTCGCGCATGAGCGACCCGGACATGATCGACAGCATCATCTCCACCGTCAGCATCCCCGTCATGGCGAAGGCACGCATCGGTCACTTCGTCGAAGCGCAGATCCTGCAGAGCCTCGGCGTGGACTACATCGACGAGTCCGAGGTCCTGACCCCGGCCGACTACGCCAACCATATCGACAAGTGGAAGTTCACCGCTCCCTTCGTCTGTGGCGCCACCAACCTCGGCGAAGCACTGCGTCGCATCAACGAAGGCGCGGCCATGATCCGCTCGAAGGGTGAAGCCGGCACCGGCGACGTCTCCAACGCCACCACCCATATGCGCACTATCCGCGGCGAGATCCGCCGGTTGACCTCGCTCAGCGAGGACGAACTGTACGTGGCCGCCAAGGAACTGCAGGCCCCGTACGAACTGGTCGTCGAGGTCGCCAAGGCCGGCAAGCTGCCTGTCACCATGTTCACCGCCGGCGGCATCGCCACCCCGGCAGATGCTGCGATGATGATGCAGCTCGGCGCCGAAGGCGTGTTCGTCGGATCGGGCATCTTCAAGTCCGGCAACCCGAAGCAGCGCGCCGAGGCCATCGTCAAGGCCACCACGTTCTACGACGACCCGGACGTGCTCGCCAAGGTCTCACGCGGACTCGGTGAGGCAATGGTCGGCATCAACGTCGACGACCTGCCCGTCGGGCATCGCCTCGCAGAGCGCGGCTGGTGACACCAGGCTCGATGACCGGGCTCAACGCCTGAAGGTCTTCACAGACGAAGGGGCGGCGGTTGCATTGGCAACCGTCGCCCCTTCGGCGTATGGCAGACCGGGTCAGATGCTGGCCGATACCTCGAACACGAATTCGACCTCGACGGCACTGTTTCGGGGGAGTTCGGCCACACCGATCGCAGAGCGGGCATGTTGTCCGGCCGTACCGAAGATCTCGGCCAACAGGTCGGATGCGCCGTTGATCACCTGGGGCTGCTGCGAGAATCCTGATCCCGAAGCGACAAATCCAACGACTTTGACGACGCGAACGATGCGGTCGAGCCCGACCAATGCATCGACGGCTGCGAGTCCGTTCAGAGTGCACAACCGCGCCGCCTGGGCTGCGTCTTCGACGGAGACGCCTTCGCCCAACTTGCCGATGCACGTCGTGGTGCCGTCGACGAGAGGCAATTGCCCCGACGTGTAAACGTATGACCCCGTCTGAACGGCAGGGAGATAAGAACCTGCGGGGGCGGCGACCGGCGGGAGGGTCAGGTCGAGCGCGGCGAGTCGTGCGGTCCAGGTACTTGCGTCGTTCATCGGTTCCTCAATGGGGTCTTTTGTCCGGGAATGGTGTTCGAGTCTGTCATCGGCGGTGTCTGCGAGTCCAAGTCGTATTTGCGCGCACCCCATCACTTTTGGTGATACTCGCTGTCGTCGGATTCAAAATGGTGTTCGATTCGGCCACCTATGCTTTGTTGTATGTCGTCAATTCGCAACATCTCGCTGGGGCTACCTGTCCGTTCCGGTCACGTACTCATGCTCGACGGCACGGACTCTGTCACGGGGGAGAACTTCCATCGATTGATCGGTGGCGGTATCGAGTTCGGTGAGACGGCCGAGGCGGCGCTGCGACGCGAGTTCGCGGAGGAACTCGGCGTCACGTTGGGGAGCGTCGAGTTGCTCGAGGTCGTCGAGAACATCTTCGAGTTCGAGGGGCGACTTGGGCATGAGATTGTCCATGTCTTTGCAGTCGACTCGGCTGACATCGATGCGATTCCGCTCGACGTACAACTCCGAGTCCTCGACGAAGGTAGTCCAGTCCACTGGGTACTGACAGGTGGGTCCGACCGCCCCATCTACCCGGCCGGAGTCGCCCGCATTATCGACGCCCTGATTCAGTAGTGGAATCCGTTGCCGAAACAAGAGTGGCTGCACATGTTGCTCCGCAACAATTTTCGGTCAATCGGGATTCTTCGGACTGATTTCCGGAAACCATAGAGATTCGAACAGAGTTTCGAATATGGTTGAGGAATGTTCGATGACGGAGTAGGAAGTTCAGGTACCGCAGCGCAGCTGCCCGGTGCCGAATCCGACTGCGCCCTCATCGATCTCATCGCCGACCTGCATGCGCGTGAATCGATGCTCGTGGAACGGAAACTCGCCGCCATTGCCGAGTTCTTCGAGCGTCGCAGCGCTGACCACTCCGATGCCGGCGCGTGGTCGTCCACCGCTCACGAACTGGCTGAGGCAGAGCTCGGCGCGGCGTTGACCATGGGTCGTGCCGCGGCGGGAAAGTTGATCGGTCTCGGCTTTTCTCTCAAGACTCGCCTCCATCGCACGCGTGCCGCTATGGCGCGTGGAGAACTCGATCTCTATCGAGTGGGCTTGATCGACTCCGCAACGGCCAACGTCGCCGACGATGTGATCGACGAGGTGGAACGGCAACTCCTCGAGAAGATTTCGGCCCCACCGATTCCCGGCGGTACGGGCCTGACCGGTCGCCGATTGACAGCGGCTATCGACCGGATCGTCGCCGTGGTGGATCCCGAGGGAATGAGGGAACGTCGACGCCGCGCCCTGGCCGATCGGTTCGTGGGTGTGAGCGCTGCCGAGGACGGAATGGCCCGGATCTTGGGGAGTATTCCGGCGGAGAACGCACGGGCTTTCGACGGTCGGTTGCGGGAGTTGGCACTGTCGGTGTGTCGACATGATTCCCGTAAGTACGAGCAGCGACGAGCCGACGCATTGGGGGCATTGGTAGCAGGGTCGACGATTCTGCCGTGTGATTGCGGCCGGGCCGACTGCCCACAAGATCGAAGCGGGATTGTTGTGGTGCGTCGGCCGTTGGTTCATGTGGTCGTGCTTGAGTCCGCGCTTCAAGGTGGTGAAGCACCAGGCGCAGACGAACCCGCTCACCTCGACGGGTACGGAGTGATCAGTGCGGAGCATGCGCGTGACATCGCCGGGGGTGCGGTGATTCGGAAGGTGAAGGTTCCAGCCGACGCGGAGCGTGAGTCTGCCGGTGCGAGCGAGCAAGCACCTTCGCCCGTAACCCCTTCGGCGTTCGTGTACCGCCCGGGCGCTGTCCTCGACACCTGGTTGCGGGTGATCGCAGGAAGCTGCCAGTGGTTGCACTGCGATGTCGCGGCATGGAATTCAGATCTCGATCACACTGAACCTTTTGATCATCGCGATCCCACTCGTGGTGGAAAGACCGTGGCGTCGAATATGAACGCTTACTGTCGAAACCATCACCGCCTCAAGCATTCCGGTCAGTGGATGCACACCTCGAACCCGGACCGCAGCGCCATGCTGACCTCGCCGACCGGGCATTGCTACCGAACGAGGCCGTCAGGTCTGCTGGCGGGAATGCTCGAGCCAGTACCGCCCGAGGGCGGTCGGCGTCGGCGCACACGTCTGGAAAACAAGGCTGCGCGCGTCAAAGGTGAACGCCGGCGGCAGCGGTTACGAATGCATCTGCGAATGAAGACGAAGGCCCGGAGGAGGACCTTCGACGGCGGAGAGGATCCACCCCCATTCTGAGTAGGTCGGCGTGTGACTCCTTGATTTTGGATGCCCACTTTGGTGGCCGGGGGTGCGTCAGGCATTGTGTGAAGGTCGGTAGACGTCGGTACACGGGAAGATGTGGAGCATCGATGGCGAGGATCGAAGAAATTCTGGAGTTGGAACGCCTCGAGCGGGACATCTTTCGAGGAATCATCGCGGAGACCACCCTGACCCGCACTTTCGGTGGCCAGGTCGCCGGCCAGGCATTGGTATCGGCGGTACGCACGGTCGATCCGGCCTACTCGGTACATTCGCTGCACGGGTACTTCCTGCGTCCGGGCAATCCGATGGAACCGACGGTCTTTCTGGTGGATCGAGTTCGAGACGGTCGATCGTTCGCGACCCGACTCGTCACCGGAATCCAAGACGGACAAGCCATTTTCACGATGTCGGCGTCCTTCCACGTCCAGGACGAAGGCATCGAGCACCAGGACGAGATGCCACCGGTCCCCGACCCCGAGACCTTGGCCATCGCCCAGGATTCGGAAGACCCCGAAACTGCGTGGTTGGCGCGCGAGTGGTCCGACTGGGACCTGCGAATGGTGCCGAAGGCCGACATCAACAAACGTCCGGGCGCTGCCGCGCAGCAGCAAGTATGGTTCCGTTCCCGCGAGGCTCTCCCGGACGACCCGGTATTTCACGTGTGCACGCTTGCGTACATGAGCGACATGACGCTGCTCGGATCTTCCCGCGGCCCTCACATGGACGTCGCCATGCAAAGCGCGTCGCTCGATCACGCCATGTGGTTCCTGCGTCCGTTCCGGGCCGACGAGTGGCTGTTGTACGACCAGACGTCGCCGTCAGCGGGCTTCGGTCGCGCACTGACGCAGGGACGAATCTTCGACAGCCGAGGAAATATGGTTGCTGCAGTCGTCCAGGAAGGCCTGACCAGGCTCTATCGGCCGAAGTGACGTCGCCTGAAGTGAGGCCCATCGCAGTGAGACCCTTCAGGGGCGAGACCGCACCGCAGGCCGAGCCGGATGGTCGTACCTGACCTCGAAATCGACCTCCTCGGACACCTCTGATCGGTGTTCGAGAAGTGCGTCGACGGTCCACAGATCCGCCTCCGGCGTGTGCCGCCGCATGGCAGCCTCGCTCATGTCCAGGCGGACGCTGACGTCGAACTCCAGCCCACGCCCGAGCAACATCGGACCGGCGATCACGATGACCGCGCGCTCATGGACGGGGACCCGGATCGAGCGAGCCGATCGATCGGTGGGTTCGTCCCAGAGTTTCGGCAACAGCGTTCGTTTGGTGCGGGCCGCGGTGATCACTTCGCGATCGAGTGCCGGATAGTCGAACCAGATGGTGCGGTAACTCAACCCATCCTCGTGGCCGAACTCGTATCGCAGCGAGGCCGGTCGCACGTAGTCGTGCAGTGACACAACAGCACTCGGTCTGTTGTGGGACTCGACGGCGGCGCTGACCAGTTCCGCGAGCCGAGACGGCTGCGCACAATCAGGTCCGTCGATCGCTACTAGCGCCACCGACGGAAGGGATCCGCTCAGCCTTGCAATCTGCTCGGCCAGGGCGAGGGGAGTGGACGGGATGAATGTACTCACGCCCACCATGGTGCCGTGCCCGCTCGCCGAGGCGATATTGTGAACCGTCATCGCGCCCAGTGTGGCGGTCTATGTTTTCGGAGGACTCATGGTTGGTATCGAGGAGATCCTCGCGCTCGAACACCTGGAGAAGGACATCTTCCGTGGTGCAGTCCATCCCACCGCCCTTCAGCGGACGTTCGGCGGGCAGGTTGCCGGGCAGTCGTTGGTTTCTGCCGTGAGCACCGTTGACGAGAGCTACCACGTGCACTCGTTGCACGGATACTTCCTGCGTCCGGGCAACCCCAAGATTCCGACGGTCTACCTGGTGGACCGCATCCGCGACGGACGCTCGTTCTGCACCCGCCGGGTGAACGCAGTCCAGGACGGCAAGACGATCTTCACGATGTCGGCCTCGTTCCACGTCGACGACGAAGGTATCGAGCACCAGGATCGGATGCCCTCCGTCCCGGCGCCGGAGGACTTGCCGGACGCCCAGACTGTTCCCAAATTGGCTGAATCGCAGTTCTACCAGGAGTGGAAGAACTGGGACATCAGAATTGTGCCCGCTGAGCAGAGCGCGTCAGCGCCGGATCTCGCCGCGCAACAACGCGTGTGGATGCGCTACCGCGAGGCTCTGCCGGATCGTCCGCTGCTGCACATCTGCACGCTTGCGTACCTCAGTGACATGACCCTGCTCGGAACTTCGAAAGTCCCGCACCGGGGCGTGAAGACGCAGACTGCTTCGCTCGATCATGCGATGTGGTTCCTGCGTCCGTTCCGGGCGGACGAGTGGTTGCTCTACGACCAGACGTCACCGTCGGCAGGTTTCGGTCGCGCGCTCACTCAGGGGCGTATCTACGATCGCGATGGCAACATGGTGGCAGCGGTGGTTCAGGAGGGTTTGACGCGTCTGGAACGCGAACCCGACAGCCATGAGAGCAAGAACAGCCGTGAGAACAAGACAGGAACTGTGTGATGACGCGTCCTTTGATCGGTGTACTCGCTCTCCAGGGTGATGTTCGCGAGCACCTTGCCGCACTTGATGATTCGGGTGCCGATGCCGTGGGTGTCCGTCGGCCGAAGGAGTTGGACAAGGTAGACGGAATCGTGATTCCGGGTGGCGAATCCACCACCATGAGCCGGCTTCTGCAGGTGTTCGAACTGTTGGAACCGCTTCGTGAGCGACTCCGCGGCGGGCTGCCGGCCTACGGTTCGTGTGCCGGCATGATTCTGCTCGCCAGCGAGGTACTCGACACCCGGCCGGACGCCGAACATCTCGGCGCCATCGACATGACGGTGCGCCGCAACGCTTTCGGCAGGCAGGTCGATTCTTTCGAGTCCGACCTGGAGTTCGAGGGCATCATCGGTGATCCCATCCGCGCCGTCTTCATCCGCGCCCCGTGGGTGGAGCGAGTCGGTCCGGGCGTTCAGGTCCTTGCGCAGGTTCCCGCCGCTGCGGGGGAGGCCGCGGGCCGGATCGTCGCGGTTCGGCAGGGCTCGGTGATCGCCACGTCATTCCATCCCGAGGTGACCGGTGACCGTCGGGTGCACGAGATGTTCGTCGATCTGGTGCGCGGATAACGACGCACACTCAGCCTCGGCCGAACCTACAGCTCCAGTTCGCGGGCAAGGATCGCCGCCTGGACGCGTGAGGTGAGGTGCAACTTCGACAGAACTCGCGACACATGCGACTTCACCGTCGGAGCACCGACACCGAGTTCCCGCGACAGTTCGGCATTCGACAGACCGGTCCCCAGCAGCGCGAGCACCTCACGTTCACGGTCGGTGAGCTCGCTCAATCCCATCGGTTCGGTGGGTTTGGGTGCACGCTGGACGAACTCGCCGATCAGTGCACGCGCCGCGCGAGGAGCGAGCACTGCATCTCCGGCTGCGACATTTCGGATAGCGCTGGTCAGCTCGTCCGCGGTCGCAGTCTTGAGCAGGAATCCCGACGCACCAGCGCGCAGGGCCGCGAAGACGTATTCGTCGAGATCGAAGGTGGTCAACACCAGTACGTGGCTTCGGGTAGTGCCGACGATCTGACGTGTCGCTTCGATGCCGTCGGTGCCCGGCATCCGGATGTCCATCAGCACGACGTCGGGTTGGTGCGTGCGAGTGACGGTGATCGCCGACGCTCCGTCACCGGCCTCCGCGACGACATCGATGTCGTCGTGCTGCCGCAGGATCAGCGACAGGCCGGAACGGATCGCGGCGTGGTCGTCGACCAGAGCGACGGTGATCACCGATCCGTTCCGCTCGGTGCGGGGACTGGTAGCTGCGCGCATACCGTCCATTCTCCGTCGACCGGAAGTGCGTCGAGTGAACCGCCCAGCAGCTCGGCGCGGTGACGCATGTTTGCAAGTCCGTGCGTTCCTACCCGCGGATTGGATGTGCCGCGACCGACGGGGTTTCGGATCTCGATCTGTAATACATTGTGCTGGAGAGAGATCGACATCGAGATCGGCGCTCCAGGCGCATGCTTGAGTGCATTGGTCAACGCCTCCTGGGTGATCCGATACGCCGTGTGATCGACGACGCTCGGCAGGTCGGCAGCATCGATGTCGATCGCAACGTGCACGGCTGCGCCGGCTGCCCGAACTGCGTCCAGGACGACGGGCAACTCGGTCAGCCTCGGGGGAGAGGAACGCGGGTCCGGGGTCTCGTCGTCCCCGGCGTGGAGCAGTTCGATCATCGACCGCATCTCGGAAAGGCCCGCGAGACTGCTCGATCTGATCGCCCCGATCATCTCCCGCAAGCCAGTTTGTCGTTCAGCGTCGGGTTCGCCCCGTTCAGCGGAGAGGGCTGCGGTGGAGAGTGCGGCCTCCGAGTGGATTGCGATGGCGGAGAGGTGGCTCGCGATCACGTCGTGCAGATCGCGCGCCATGGTCGCGCGTTCGTGAGCGACCGCGGCCTCGCGGTCCAGAACGGCGAGTGCTTCGTGGACTCGGGAACGCTCACGTTCGGCCTCGGTCAGTTCGACCTGTCGACGGATGACCAGTGCCCACCACACCGGCGTACCGAAGAACAGAGCGGTCACGACGCCTGCTCCGGCTGCAGCGCGGACGTCCTGGGTGGACAGGTAAACGAGGGCGGCGAGTGCGGCAACCGTCACCGCGGTCAGAGAACACACCACGCGGCCCAGCCGAGCCGTCCCGTACAGAACTGCGGCGTAGGTGAGATCCGAGAGAACCAGCCACATCGGCAGCGTGGGGCCAAGGGCGGCGTCGACCGCGACGATGACGGTCCCCGCCGCCAGGGCCGTGGCCGGGCGCACCCGCCGGAACGAGTCGATTGCACACAGCAGAGCCAGCATCCCGATCCGGACTCCGACGGGGACGTCGGCGACAGCTCCGACATCGGTCCACATTTCGTACAAGCCGACGAGGTAGAGGAGCGCCCCGATCGCGAACAAGCCGAAGGCGATGAGCGGACCGTTCCACTTGCCGACACTCCGACTTCTGGTCACCACAGACTTATCAGAGCACATCGGGGCGCTCGACTTGTCATACCAAATGATGAGGTCGGTGTTGTTCCGATGACTGATGTGCGGATTCGAGAGTGAAGACACGCTGGAGGCATGAAAATTCGATTCGAGTTGATGATCGGCATTCTCTTGGTCGTCGGTGGTGGCTGCCTGTGGCTGTTCGCGCGTGACGCCGAGTTCTTCTGGTTTCGCGGCGGGCCACTCGGCGTGATTCTCGCGATCATCGGTGCTTTCGACATCGTGAATGCAGTCCGAACGAGGGAGACGGCGATACCCGAGCGACGAAACGACTGACGTGGAACTCGTCCTACTCGCGACCCTGGGTGGACTCGCCCTGCTGGACAGTACGAGCATCGGAACGTTGGTCGTCCCGGTCTGGATGTTGTTGATGCCGGGACGACCGCACGTTCGCAGGCTGCTGATCTATCTGGTGGTCATCACGACGTTCTATTTTGTTGTCGGGGTGGCAGTCTGGACGACGGCACGGGCAGGCATGCCTGTCGTCGCCCCGCTGCTCGAAACCCCCGCAGCCCGCGGTGTGCAGTTGATTCTCGGTATCACGTTGTTCGCGTGGAGCTTTCGATTCGATTCCGAGAAGAGGCGCACATCCGGTCAGGCCGATCGAACTCATGTTTGGCGAGAGCGGGTGCTGGGCTCGGCGAGTTCCGCGAGAAGTGTTGTACTTCTGGCGATTGCTGCCGGAACCGCCGAATTGGTGACGATGCTGCCTTACTTGGCGGCAATCGCGATGATCACCGCTGCTGGGTTGTCCGCAGTCACGTCTGCGTCGATACTTGCCGGTTACTGTCTGATCATGGCCGCGCCAGCGGTTCTTCTTCTGTTCGGGCGGGTCGTGGCCGGCCACCGCCTCGACAAGCCGCTGCGCCGAGTGGATTCGTTCATCTCTCACCACGGCGACAGCGCAATGGGTTGGGTGTTCGGCATTGCCGGCTTCTACCTCGCCGGCAATGCCGCTGCCGTGTTGTTCGTGAATTGACGTCGTTCGTGAATCAACCAGCCTGAACCAGCGAATTGATCAGTTTCACACCGTCTTCCGGGTGATCGACGGTCACGGCGAACAGTCGTCCGTTCTCGAGAGTGACCACGATGGCCTCACCCGAGCGGAGCGTGACGGCTGTTCCACGAGGTGTGATCCGGTAACCCCATCCACCCCATTCGGCTGGACGTATCGCGTCGACCGACGCGGACTTCACCTTCGAAATGGGGATCTTCTTCCATCGAACGCCCCAGGAACTGATGCCGACACCGTGACGGTCGACGCGCACGGTGACCGACGCGAATGCTGTGACGGCGAGGGTGGATACACCCAGGATCACGGCAACCCACCAATCCGAGTACGCGGCAGTCGCGATGACGAGAACTACGAGGCCGGCGGTAGCGATCCACGGCCAGACGCTGCGGACCTGCCCGACCCACACTGCACGTTCGGAGGACGTCAGCGGAGTGTCGAGCGTCGGAGTCGGCAGGGGCGACTTCGGGCCGTTTCGTTGCTGGTCAGGCAGCGCGTATGCCAGAACTCCCACGAGTACCGCCGCGATCGGCGCAAGAATCCACCAGCCGATACGTGCGTCTTCCGGCGTTCCGGCATCGATAGTCAGGGCAACGCTCAGAATCCAGATCGTCGCCAGCGTTGCACTCGAGATCGAGGTGACGGCGAGAAACAGGGGGGCGTTGTCACTCGAACGGGCCGCGACAACACACGCGATAACGACTGCCACCAGTGATATCGCCAGCGCGATGGAGAAAAAGGTCGTCGTGGTGCTGAACCCGTCCGGGTTCGATCCGGACCAATGGCTCGCGACGGTTTCGGGTAGGCGGTCACCCCACGCGAAGTGTGCGAGAACCAGGATCAGGGTCGGGATCAGAGTCAGCGAAGCTGCTGTCCAGAGTCGGATATTGCTGGTCGTCATTGTGTGCTGGTCTCCTTGATGAGGTCGAGCATGTGCGCGGTGTCGAGTCCGAGATTTCGCGCTTGCCGTACGAACTCGCGCGCAGATTCGTTGAGAGCTGTTCTTCCCGAGTCGAATTCGGCGCGAATGACGGCGCCACGTCCGCGTCGGAGATCGAGCAGGCCTTCGTCGCGCAGTGTTGCGTACGCACGAAGAACCGTGTGGAGATTGACGTCGATCGACTCGGCAAGGGCGCGAGCGGACGGCAGGCGGTCACCTGGACCGATCTCACCGCGGATGACCGAGCCACGAACCCCGGCTGCAATCTGCTCCGCGAGTGGAGTTGTGGAGGCGTGATCTATTCGGACCAACATGTTTGCATTCTATGCAAACAATGCGAGGTTTGACTAATTCGTGTCGGGGGATGCAGCGAGTTGTGACGTGGGACGGGTAACATCGGCAGAGCTGAAAGACGCGCATTCGGCGTGCGCAACGCAGCAGGAAAGGGGCTTGAATCGCATGAGCGGCCACTCAAAATGGGCCACCACCAAGCACAAGAAGGCTGTGATCGACGCACGTCGTGGCAAATCCTTCGCGAAGCTGATCAAGAACATCGAGGTGGCGGCACGAACCGGCGGTGGCGATCCCACGGGCAACCCCACCTTGTACGACGCCATCCAGAAGGCGAAGAAGACGTCAGTTCCCAATGACAACATCGAGCGTGCGCGTAAGCGCGGCGCCGGTGAAGAAGCGGGCGGCGCAGACTGGCAGACCATCATGTACGAGGGTTACGGACCCAACGGCGTCGCCGTTCTGATCGAGTGCCTCACTGACAACCGCAACCGCGCAGCCGGTGAAGTTCGCACCGCGATGACCCGCAACGGTGGAAACCTCGCAGACCCGGGTTCGGTGTCCTACCTGTTCGCTCGCAAGGGTGTCGTCACGCTCGAGAAGAACGGCCAGTCGGAGGACGACGTCCTGATGGCTGTGCTCGACGCCGGCGCCGAAGAGGTCACCGATCTCGGTGAAACCTTCGAAATCGTCAGTGAGCCACAGGATCTGGTTGCAGTGCGTTCGGCGCTGCAGGAAGCCGGTATCGACTACGACTCAGCCGAAGCTGATTTCCGCGCTTCCGTCGAGGTTCCCCTGGATGTCGACGGCGCACGCAAGATCTTCAAGCTCGTCGACGCGCTCGAGGACTCCGACGACGTGCAGAACGTCTACACCAACATCGATCTGTCCGACGAGGTTCTCGCGGCTCTCGAAGACTGATTGCTTTTCAACTCAACCCGGCCCTGACGTCCGCGTCTGGGCCGGGTTGCGTGTTGATGCGGGGCAGTAGTACCGCACACCGCTAAGCTATCGAACAGCTGTTCGGTATGGAGAGGTGTGACAAAGTGCGCGTGCTCGGAGTGGACCCAGGGCTGACTCGCTGCGGGTTGGGCGTGGTCGACGGGAGCAACGGCAGGAAAGTGCGCCCGATTGCAGTCGACGTGGTGCGGACCCCGGCAGAGATGGACCTCGGTTCTCGGCTCCTGCGGATTTCCGATGCGGCCGAACTGTGGATCGAGCAGTACAAGCCCGAGGTGGTTGCGATCGAGCGAGTGTTCGCGCAGCACAACGTCAGTACCGCGATGGGAACGGCGCAAGCGGGCGGTGTTGTGGCACTCGCGGCAGCCAGGCGCGGAATCCCGGTGTGTTTCCACACGCCCAGTGAGGTGAAGGCTGCCGTCACCGGTAGCGGTAACGCAGACAAGGCGCAGGTCACCGCGATGGTGACTCGAATCCTGAATTTGAAGACTGCGCCGAAACCTGCTGATGCCGCCGACGCGCTGGCGCTGGCGATCTGTCACTGCTGGCGAGCTCCCATGATCGAGCGAATGGCCCGAGCCGAGGCGATGGCCGCTGAACAAATGCGTAAATATCAGGCAAAATTGGCCGAGACGAAGAAGGCAGGTTCACGATGATCGCGTCGGTACGCGGCGAGGTACTCGATATTGCGCTCGACCATGCGGTCATCGAAGCGTCGGGCGTCGGATATCGGGTCAATGCCACCCCGGTGACTCTCGGTGCGCTGCACCGGGGAAGCGAAGCGCGACTGTTCACGACGATGATCGTTCGCGAAGACTCGATGACGCTGTACGGTTTTTCCGATACCGAGTCGAAGGATCTGTTCAGCCTTTTGCAAACGGTCTCGGGTGTCGGGCCGCGCCTGGCGATGGCAACTCTCGCAGTTCTCGAACCCGACGCATTGCGGCGGGCACTTTCGGAAGGCAACCTGACGGCGTTGACGAGGGTCCCCGGTATCGGAAAACGCGGCGCTGAGCGCATGGTCGTCGAATTGCGCGACAAGGTGGACGCGGTCGCGACGACGGCCGGCGCGGCTTCCGGTGTGGTCGCCGGCAGTTCGATCCGCGATCAGATCGTCGAGGCTCTGGAAGGTCTGGGCTTCCCGATCAAGCAGGCCGAGCAGGCCACGGACTCGGTTCTGGCGGAATCACCCGAGGCCACCACGTCGGTCGCGCTGCGTTCTGCCCTGTCGTTGCTCGGTAAGACTCGATGAACTTCGACCCGATCGACGATTTCGAGGACGAGTCGCAGGTCTCCGCCGAATTGGTGGCAGGGGACGGCGACGTCGAAGCGAGTTTGCGTCCCAAGAGTCTCGACGACTTCATCGGGCAACCTCGTGTTCGTGAGCAATTGCAGTTGGTGCTCACCGGTGCAAAACTTCGTGGCAGCACGCCTGATCACATCCTGATGTCCGGTCCGCCCGGGCTGGGTAAGACGTCGATGGCGATGATCATCGCGGGGGAGTTGGGCTCTTCACTGCGGCTGACGTCCGGGCCCGCACTCGAACGCGCTGGAGACTTGGCCGCGATGCTGAGCAATCTCGTCGAAGGCGACGTGTTGTTCATCGACGAGATTCACCGTATCGCGCGTCCGGCGGAGGAGATGTTGTACCTGGCGATGGAGGACTTCCGTGTCGACGTCGTCGTCGGCAAGGGGCCGGGTGCCACGTCGATTCCACTGGAGGTTGCACCGTTCACGCTGGTCGGTGCGACTACCCGATCCGGTGCGCTGACCGGTCCGTTGCGCGATCGTTTCGGATTCACCGCGCACATGGATTTCTACGAACCCGAAGAGCTGCAACAGATTCTGATGAGATCGGCCGGAATTCTGGGCGTCAATCTCGAAGTTGACGCCGGGGCCGAAATCGCGCGACGCTCGCGCGGGACGCCGCGTATCGCGAACCGCTTGCTGCGCCGGGTTCGTGACTTCGCCGAGGTCCGCGCCGACGGAATCGTCACCATGGACGTCGCTCAGGCAGCCTTGGCCGTCTACGACGTGGACCAGTTGGGCTTGGATCGTCTCGACCGATCCGTTCTGAGTGCGTTGGTGCGGTCGTTCGGCGGCGGGCCTGTCGGCGTGTCGACGCTTGCGGTGGCCGTCGGCGAGGAACCGTCGACGGTGGAAGAAGTGTGCGAGCCGTTCCTGGTCCGTGCCGGGATGATCGCCCGGACGCCGCGAGGACGTGTGGCTACCGCCGCTGCCTGGACGCAACTCGGAATGACACCGCCGCCGGATGCCGCAGCGGGCGGTATCGAGGTTCGTGTCAACGAACCGCAGGCCACCTTGTTCGATCCGAACGGAGAGTGAATTTCGACTGGAAATGCCTACTTGAACTGTCGATCTGTCAGGAATCCTCAGCAACTAATGGCACACTGGTGTATTGCGTAGGTCCATCCGGGACCATCGCGGCGTAAAACGTGCAACACAACCGAGGTTGATCAACACATGTCGAGTTTGCTTTTCCCACTCTTGATCCTCGCACTGCTGGTGCCCATGTTCTTGGGCATGCGCAAGCAGAAGAAGGCTTTGGCTGCCACTTCCGAGATGCAGGACTCGCTGCAGGTCGGCGATCGAGTGCAGACCACGGCCGGGCTCTATGCCACGATTGCTTCTCTGGACGACGACACCGTGGACCTCGAGATCGCCGACGGCGTCATCACCACCTGGTCGCGTCTGGTCATCCGTGAGCGCGTGGTCGAGACGACCGAGACCGACGAGTACGACGACGACTCGATTTCGGAGATCGAAGAGTCTGCTGCCGACACCGAAATCCGGCTCACCAAGGAGTCCTGACTTCGTCGACCTGGTACGTGTTCTAGAGTTGTGAACTCGGACACACGTCCAGGTCAGTTTGTCCGTGGTAGTTCTTTCGTGAGAATGGTTCTTTCGTCAGAGCCGTTCTTTGACCAGCAGCTCAGTTCATCCCGTTGATCAATCGTTGCAGTTCGAACGCCGCAGCTCGGGTGGTTGTCGACCGCCCGAGCCCTGCATTTACTGAAGCTCTGCACCTACTGAGGAGACTTAAAGATCGTGGCACCTTCCACCGGAACGGTGCATCCGGTCCGCTACCTGGCCCTTTTCGGGGTCCTGGTGGTGGCACTGTATGCCCTGGTGTTCTTCACTGGCGACAAGTCGACTACGCCGAAGCTCGGTATCGACCTGCAGGGTGGAACGCGCGTCACGTTGACCGCTCGTACCCCGGACGGCAGCGCTCCCAGTCAGGACAGTCTGAAGCAGGCTCAGGAAATCATCGAGACCCGCGTCAACGGTCTCGGCGTTTCCGGCTCCGAGGTCGTCGTCGACGGTGACAACCTCGTCATCACCGTTCCCGGCGACGACAGTGCGCAGGCTCGCTCGCTCGGCCAGACCGCCCGTCTGTACATCCGCCCGGTGACGGGTTCGATCGATGTCGCCACCCGTGACGCGAATCGGACAGCTACGCCCGAGGCGCCGGCGACCGAAACTCCGGCCACCGATGCTCCGGCTCCCGAAGCGCCCGCTGACGGGACCCAGACTCCGCAGAACCGTCCGTTCCTGGCTCAGGACCCGACTACCCCGGAGGTCACCCCGGCGCCGGAGACGACAACGCCGGCTCCCACCGGAGACGCGCCGAGCGACGGCACCGACGAAGGCGACGCAGCAGCAGCGGAAATCGCCGCAGCGCGCGCCCTTCGACAGAGCACCGACCAAACCGTGCAGCAGCAGGCACTGGCCAACCTCGACTGCTCGGTTGCAGATCCACTTCGTGGCAACGACGACCCGACCCTGCCGCTGGTCGCATGCTCGCAAGACGGACTGAACATCTACCTTCTCGGCCCCTCGATCATCGACGGCCAGGAGATTGCCGACGCGTCGTCGGTCTTCAACTCGCAGCAGTCGCGCCACGAGATCAGCCTCTCGTTCAAGACGACCGGCAGCAACACCTGGGCCGAGTTCACCTCAGCCAACATCGGCAAGCAGGCAGCGTTCACCCTCGACTCGAAGGTCGTCAGCGCTCCCACGATTCAAGGCGCAACGCCTGCGGGCAGTGCCACTTCGATCACCGGCAGCTTCACTGCAGAAAGCGCGAAGGAGCTGGCCAACACACTGAAGTACGGTTCGCTTCCGCTGTCGTTCGCAGCCTCTGAGGCGGAGACGGTCTCGGCCACGCTCGGCCTGGCATCACTGCAGGCGGCGTTGATCGCCGGAGCAGTCGGTCTCGTACTCGTGCTGCTGTACTGCCTCGTCTACTACCGCATGCTCGGCGTCCTGACGGCGTTGTCGCTGATTCTGTCCGGAGTCATGGTCTACGCGATCATGGTTCTGCTCGGTCGATACATCGGCTTCACGCTCGACTTGGCCGGCATGGCCGGTCTGATCATCGGTATCGGTATGACCGCCGACTCCTTCGTCGTGTTCTTCGAACGCATCAAGGACGAAATGCGTGAGGGTCGTAGCTTCCGCTCGGCGGTGCCACGCGGTTGGGCGCGAGCGCGCCGAACCATTCTTTCCGGCAACGCGGTGAGCTTCATCGCCGCTGCAGTTCTGTACGTACTGGCGGTCGGACAGGTGCGAGGATTCGCCTTCACCTTGGGTCTGACCACCATCCTCGACGTGATTGTCGTGTTCCTCGTGACGTGGCCACTGGTCAGCATGGCGTCCCGTTCGGCGTTCTGGTCCAAGCCCAGCGTCAACGGTCTCGGCGCAGTGCAAGAGGTTGCCCGCGAACGTAAGGTTGCCGCCGCTGCGTCGGCTAAGGAGACACGAGCATGAGCGAGTCCAACAACTCCCCGATGGGGTCCGACAACAGTTCCTCGGCCGCGTCCTCCGATGCCGCAGCCCGATCGGAGATCACCGACTCCGGCGTCGACCAGGGCGCGATGCCCAAGCACAGCTGGCTCTCGCGTCTGTACACCGGAACGGGTGCGTTCGAGGTCGTCGGCAAGCGTCGCTTCTACTACGGACTGACCGGCGCTCTGGTCGCGATCGCGTTGCTGAGCATCATTCTGCGCGGCTTCACCTTCGGTATCGACTTCGAAGGCGGATCGCGCATTCAGTTCCCGGCCGAGGGCGGAGTCGAGACGTCGGCGGTGGAAACCGTGTACTCCGACACACTCGGCTTCGATCCCGTCAGCGTGCAGACGGTTGGCTCGGGTGCCAGCGCCACCGTCCAGATCCGGTCGGAGACGTTGAACGCGACGCAGATCAACGATCTTCAGTCGGCTCTCTTCGACGAGTTCCAGCCCAAGGACAAGAACGGGAACCCGTCGGCGCAAGCCATCAGTTTCGCGGACGTGAGTGAAACCTGGGGCGGCCAGATCACCAAGAAGGCGCTGATCGCGCTGATTGTGTTCCTGGTGATCGTGAGTATCTACATCGCCATCCGCTTCGAGCGCGACATGGCGGTAGCCGCCATAGTCGCGTTGTTCTTCGACATCATCGTCACTGCCGGCGTCTATTCGCTCGTCGGTTTCGAGGTGACGCCCGCGACGGTGATCGGTTTGCTCACCATTCTCGGCTTCTCGCTGTACGACACAGTGGTGGTGTTCGACAAGGTCGAAGAGAACACCCGCGGTGTTCTGCATCTGACGCGTCGTACGTACGGCGAGCAGGCCAACCTTGCGGTGAATCAGACCTTGATGCGATCGATCAACACGACCGTCATCAGTGTGCTTCCGGTGATCGCGCTGATGGTCGTCGCGGTATGGATGCTCGGCGTCGGCACGCTCAAGGACCTTGCGCTCGTTCAGCTCGTCGGCATCATCGTCGGTGCGTACTCCTCGATCTTCTTCGCGACGCCGCTCCTGGTGTCGATGAAGGAACGCTGGGGACCCGTCGCCGCACACACTCGTAAGGTGCTCGCTCGCCGGGCTACGCTGGCCGAGAAGGGTACGCAGGCGGTTGCCGTCGGCGCACCAGTTGCACGTCGTGCGCCGGTTGCTCCGCAGCCGGGTGCGCGGCCGACCGGAAAGCGAAACAAGAAGGGGCACTGAACATGCTCCCAAGGACACGCACACTGGTTCGATCGATGACGTTCGTTGCAGCCACTGCGGTGGCTGCGGGTTCGTTGGCGGCCTGCTCGGAAAGCTCCGAGCAGGTTCCCTCCATCGGATACGCCATCGACAACTCCATCTCCACGTACAACGCCAACACGACAGCCGGATCGGTGTCCGGGGCGATGGCCGCGTTTGGCCGGGTGCTTCCCGGCTTCACGTTCACGGGCCCGGCCGGGGCACCGGTGTCGGACACCGACATCGGAACGGCGTCGGAGTTGCCCGGTGACGTCCTCACGGTCTCGTACAAGCTCAACCCGGCGTCCGTGTACTCCGACGGAATTCCGATGTCCTGTGACGATCTGGTCCTCACCTGGGCGGCGTCGAGTGGCAAGTTCACCAAAGACGTCGATGGGGTCGTGAAGCCCATGTTCGACACGGCGAACAATCTCGGATATGCGGACATCGACCGGATCGACTGCCAGAGCGGGTCGAAGGACGCGACTGTCTTCTTCAAACCCGGGCGATCGTTCACCGATTGGCGATCTTTGTTCGGTGCGACTGCATTGATGCCTTCACACATCGTGACGCAGCGCGCCGGCGTCGGCGACGTCGTGAGTGCGGTGAATGCCGGTGACACCGAAGCGTTGTCGAAGATCGCGGACTTCTGGAACACCGGGTGGAACCTGACTCCCGGGCAAGTGGACACCTCCGTACTGCCTTCCGCTGGTCCGTATCGAATCGACTCGTACAGTGCCGATGACGGTCTGGTGCTGGTCGCGAACGAGCGGTGGTGGGGCAACAAGCCGGCGACCGATCGCATCGTCGTCTGGCCACGTGGTGTGAACCTGACCGAGGACCTCGACAAGAACTCGATCGAGGTCGTCGACGTTGCTTCCGGGTCGGCAGGCGAACTCGGCACTCCGTCCGGGTTCGATGTCCAGCAGATTCCGTCGCGGTCGATCGAGCAGTTCGTTCTCGCGACTTCGGGCGCGCTGGGGGACGAGGCCGCGCGCCGTGCCTTCGCGCATTGCGTTCCGCGGACAACACTTTTCGAGAAGTTCGGACAGACGGAGAATGCGCCGCGGGCCGGTCTGGGTTCCGGCGTGGTTGATTCACGACTGATGGCGCCGGATTCACTCGTCTACGGCGACGCCGCCGCGGTCGACGGTGATCGGTACGCCAATGCCGACGTCGAGGCCGCGAAGACGTCGTTGTCGGAAGCCGACCTCGATCAGTTGACCGTCCGGGTCGGGTACCTCGCACCGGACCCGGTGCGGGCGCAGATCGTCTCCGAGGCGAAAGCCGCGTGTGCTCCGGCGGGAATCACGATCGAGGACGCGAGTAGCGACAGCTTCGATCCGGCGAGTCTGCAGTCCGGGGGAGTCGACGCTGTGCTTTCCGGCATGGCAGGCAAAGTCGGTGCAGGCGGCACAGCGAGCATGATCGACGCGCGTGGAGCATTGCGATCGGGCAACGGCGCAAACCTCGGAACGTACGGAAACGCAAGGATCGATCAGATCATCGATCAGTTGAACGTGGATGCGAGCACCAGTGCGCAATTGGGACTCTCGGTGGAGGCGGAGAACATCCTGTGGACCCAGGTGCCTACGATTCCACTGTTCAATCAACTACGAACTGTCGCTGTAGCCCCAGGCATGTCGGCAGTGTTGGTCAATCCGACTCGGGCCGCTACCGGCTGGAACATGGACAGATGGGTACTACGCAGATGAGCGTCTCGAACGGTGTTGCCTTGCACACGACTGAAGAATTGATCGCAATCCGCCGGGCTGCCGGAGACGCCGTTGTTCGGCTGACCCGCTGGGCGGACAACTTTCCCGGTCCCGGGGTTCGGTTCGCCGATCTGACTCCGGTGTTCGCCGACGCCGAGGGATTCGGAGCCGTGCTCGACGCCCTTGTCGCCTGCGCTCCGGACGCCGACACGATCGCCGCCGTCGATGCTCGCGGTTTCCTGCTCGGTGCCGGCGCGGCCGCGAAGATGGGCGCGGGAGTAGTTGCCGTGCGGAAGGTCGGCAAACTGCCGCCGCCCGTGCTGTCTCGTTCGTACAGCCTCGAGTACGGATCGTCGACACTCGAGATCCCGGCAAACGGCTTCGATCTCACCGGACGGAATGTTCTGGTGATCGACGACGTTCTGGCTACCGGAGGGACACTCGAGGCGGCTGTACAGTTGGTTGAGTTGGGTGGAGCTAACGTCGTCGGCGTCGCAGTGGTGCTCGAGATCGAGGAATTGCGCGGCCGTGATCGCTTCTTGAAGTACCCACTGACATCCCTGGTGAAGGTCTGAGTATTAAAGTTGTCTCCTGGGGGTCGAGTTAGACCTCCAGGGCAATTACCCGATGCAGGGCGGTTGCCTCATCCAACTCGGTGGTAGGAGGTGGCGACATGACGTCGAATCTTGATCGATCACAGAACTCGGGTGCAGTGTCGCAGGAGACGGGTGCAGTTCCCGCTCCGGAGACGACACCATCGAAGTCCGCGGTTCCTGACGTTTCGGGATCAGCGCAAACTCCCGGCAATCGGGGTGGGCAGAATCTGGCCGTGCCCGCTTCGGCCTCCCGTAGGGTGCGTGCCCGGCTTGCGCGGCGCATCACCGGTCAGCGCAATGCCACCATCCGCCCGGTACTCGAGCCGTTGGTCAGCCTCCACCGTGAGCTGTATCCGAAGGCCGACCTCGCGCTGCTCCAGCGTGCGTACGACGTCGCCGAGGACAGACATTCGAGCCAGCGGCGCAAGTCCGGCGATCCGTACATCACGCATCCGTTGGCCGTCGCGAGCATTTTGGCCGAGTTGGGTATGGACACCACCACCCTCGTCGCAGCCCTTCTGCACGACACCGTCGAGGACACCGGTTATTCGCTCGAAGAGTTGACCAAGGACTTCGGTGACGAGGTCGCTCACCTCGTCGACGGAGTCACCAAACTCGACAAGGTCGTTCTGGGCACCGCAGCCGAGGGCGAAACCATCCGCAAGATGATCATCGCGATGGCGCGGGACCCGCGCGTGCTCGTGATCAAGGTTGCGGATCGTCTGCACAACATGCGCACGATGCGATTCCTGCCGCCCGAAAAGCAGGCACGTAAGGCCAGAGAGACTCTCGAAGTCATTGCGCCACTTGCGCATCGGCTCGGAATGGCGACCGTCAAGTGGGAACTCGAGGACCTCTCGTTCGCAATCCTGCACCCGAAGAAGTACGACGAGATCGTTCGACTGGTCGCTGACCGCGCACCTTCTCGTGACACCTATCTGGCCAAGGTTCGCGCCGAGATCAACTCGACTCTGTCCGCCTCGCGGATCAATGCCATCGTCGAGGGCCGGCCCAAGCATTACTGGTCGATCTATCAGAAGATGATCGTCAAGGGCCGCGATTTCGACGACATCCACGATCTGGTCGGCGTGCGTATTCTGTGTGAAGAAGTGCGTGACTGTTACGCCGCGGTCGGCGTTGTCCACTCGCTGTGGCAGCCGATGGCCGGACGCTTCAAGGACTACATCGCGCAGCCGCGCTACGGCGTCTACCAGTCGCTGCACACCACCGTCGTGGGACCGGAAGGCAAGCCCCTTGAGGTCCAGATCCGGACCCAGGACATGCACCGGACCGCGGAGTTCGGTATCGCCGCGCACTGGCGGTACAAGGAGACCAAGGGCAAGCACGCCGGCGACATCGCCGAGGTCGACGACATGGCGTGGATGCGTCAGCTACTCGACTGGCAACGTGAAGCGGCCGATCCGGGGGAGTTCCTCGAATCGTTGCGTTACGACCTCGCCGTCAAGGAGATCTTCGTCTTCACGCCGAAGGGTGACGTCATCACGTTGCCTGCCGGATCGACTCCCGTTGATTTCGCGTATGCGGTGCATACCGAGGTCGGCCACCGATGCATTGGTGCCAGGGTCAACGGCCGACTGGTCGCATTGGAACGAACTCTCGAGAACGGCGAAGTCGTGGAGGTCTTCACGTCGAAGGCTGCCACCGCCGGGCCGAGCCGAGATTGGCAGACGTTCGTCGTCTCGCCGCGCGCCAAGGCGAAGATCCGTCAGTGGTTCGCGAAGGAACGCCGCGAAGAGGCGCTCGAGTCCGGCAAGGATCAGATCGCGAAGGAAGTCCGCCGTGTGGGACTTCCGTTGCAGCGGTTGATGAATGCCGAATCGATGAGCACGATCGCGCACGAACTTCGCTATCCCGACGTCTCGGCGTTGTACACGGCGGTAGGCGAGAGCCAGGTGTCGGCGCACCACGTCGTGCAGCGTCTCGTTGCTCATCTGGGCGGCGTCGGCGCCGTCGAGGAGGAATTGGCCGAGCGTTCGACGCCGTCGACCATGCCGGTACGCACCCGCAGTACGGGCGACTCCGGAATTCTCGTTCCCGGAGCGCCGGGCACGGTGGCTAAACTGGCAAAGTGTTGCACGCCGGTTCCAGGCGATTCGATTCTGGGCTTCGTCACGCGCGGCGGAGCGGTCAGTGTGCACCGTACCGACTGCACCAACGCCAACTCGCTCCACGATCAGTCGGAGCGAATCATCGACGTCGAATGGGCACCGTCAGCGACGTCGGTGTTCCTGGTCGCGATCCAGATCGAGGCGCTCGATCGTCATCGGTTGCTTTCCGACGTCACCAAGGCGTTGGCCGACGAGAAGGTGAACATCCTGTCCGCCTCGGTCACCACGTCCGGCGACCGAGTGGCGATCAGCAAGTTCACCTTCGAGATGGGCGACCCGAAGCATCTGGGTCATGTGCTCAATGTGGTTCGCAATGTGGAAGGCGTTTACGACGTCTACCGCGTGACCTCTGCTTCGTAACTGCTGTGCGCCTTTATTAACCGCGGGCGGTTAATAAAGGCGCACAGTGGGTCAGGCGACTACTGCAGTCTCGATGGTGATCGGGGTGTTGGGTGCACCGCCGCCGGTTGCGCCCATGCCACCGTCGTCGCCGTCGGCCGCGATCTTCTCGATTGTCGCCAGGCCGGCGTCGTCGATCTTTCCGAAGACCGTGTAGTTGGGCGGCAAGACCGAATCCTCGTAGACGAGGAAGAACTGACTGCCGTTGCTGCCCGGTACACCCGAGTTGGCCATTGCCAGCGTGCCGCGGGGGTAGACGGCAGGCAAGGAGAGTGCCGGATCGTTAGCCGGGTAGGCCGTGGTCGGGTACTCGTTGTCGAAGCCGTAGCCCGGTCCGCCCGTGCCCTTGCCCGAGGGATCGCCGCACTGCAGGATCTGCAACCCAGGGCTGGTCACGAGTCGATGACACGGAGTGTCGTCGAAGTACTTCTGCTCGGTCAGGCTCACGATGCTGTTGACCGTGCAGGGGGCTTCTGCCCGGTTCAGTTCCATCCCGATCGGGCCGGCCGTAGTCGTGAGCGCGACGTTGACGGTTCCCTCGGTGGACACACCCGTGGAGTTCGGCGGATTGACGGTTTTGGCTGCACCCGCCGCGCTCGGGTACGAGCAGTCGACGGTCGCCGACGCCGGAGTCGGGACAGGCGGGAGTGCGTCGAACTGTGACATGTCGAGCGGCGGCATGGCAGCCGTTGTCGTCTTCGCCTTGGAGGTACTGGACGGCGAGTCCGAGCTACCGGAATCACTGGAACAACCAGCCAGAAGCAGCGCCGCGGCGCTCGCAGCGGCAATGACTACAGGAAAGCGCATCACGGGATTACGTCGCATCAGTCGAGCCTTACTGTCTTGATGTCGGTGGTCAGATTCGGCTTGCCGTCGCCCTCTGGCGTCGATCCGCCGGCCGCGACCTTGTCCAAAGTGGCGAGCCCGGTTTCGTCGATCGTGCCGAAAACCGTGTACTGCGGCGGGAGTTGTGAGTCGCCGTAGACGAGGAAGAACTGGCTGCCGTTGCTACCGGGTGCCCCGGTGTTGGCCATCGCAACCGTGCCGCGCGCGTAGGTGACGGGCTCTTGCGCTGCCGGGTCGGTGGTGGCGTAGGCCGTGGTGGGGAACTCGTTGTCGAATCCGTAGCCCGGTCCGCCGGTGCCGGTGCCCGACGGGTCACCGCACTGCAGAACCTGGAGCGAGGGGCTCGTCGTCATACGGTGGCAGGTGGTGTCGTTGAAGTAGTCCTGCTGCGCCAAGCTCACGAAGCTGTTGACCGTGCACGGCGACTTCGTTCCGTCGAGCGTGAGCCCGATGTTTCCCTGCGAGGTCTCGACGCTGATGCTCGGCGTCGCGTCGGGCGCGGTGGTGGGGATTCCGTCGGTACGAGGCGGATTGTTGGCCTTGGACGCGGTAGCGCCGTCAGCCGGGTACGAGCAGGACACCGTGTCGGCGAGCGGCGTCGACAGTCCGGCAGGCATGGCACCCGCAGTCTGTGGCGTGAGGCTCGAGTCGTCGGCAGCAGTGTTGGTGGTGTTCGCGTCGTCGTCACTGCGGTTGCTCAGCCAGATGAGTCCACCGACGACACCGACCACGACAACCACGCCGAGCGCGGTTCCGGCGATCGTCATCTGCTTGCGCTTGCGGGCACGTTCTGCGCGGCGTTCGAGCTGACGCTCGAGCTTGCGTTTCGCCGCCTCGCGGCGTTGCTCGTTACTCGGCACTGCTGTAGTCCTCCGTATCGCGGGTGGATCGTGGTCGGCCGGCCGAGCGACACCCTGGGGTCGGCTTCGGCAAGCGGCTCTACTCGTCGTCAGAGTCTCCCATTGCAACCTGAGAACTTACTGGCGGGGCAGCAGCTTAGGCTGTAACCGACACCGTGTTGTTCCTTTCCACCCTTCGAAGAGGAGTTGCCCCCGTGCTCGTCACTGGTTTTCCGGCCGGGATGTTCCAAACCAACTGCTACATACTCGCCCAGGACGACGCGTGCGAATGTGTGGTCGTCGATCCAGGGCAGGACGCGGCCGAGCCGCTCTTCGAATATCTCGACTCCAAAGACATGACGGTCAACGCGGTCCTGTTGACACACGGCCATCTCGATCACGTGTGGTCGGCCCGCGAGGTCTGTGAGCGGTACTCCGTACCCGCGTACATCCATCCCGAGGATCGCTACATGCTCAGTGATCCGGCACGGGGAATCGGCCCGACAATGAAGGAATTCATCCAGGGGATGACGTTCGTGGAGCCGGACGAGGTGATCGAACTGGCCGATGGAGACAAGATCACCGAGGCCGGAATATCTTTTTTCGTGGACCACACACCCGGGCACACGCAGGGATCCGTGGTGTTCCGAACCCAGGCGAACACGGAGAACGGACCCGTGGACTTGGCGTTCACCGGTGACACGCTGTTCCAGGGTTCGATCGGACGCAGCGACCTGCCCGGCGGAAATCACGAGCAGTTGCTCGCCTCGATCGCCCGCAAGCTACTGGTACTCGGCGACGACACAGTGGTCCTGCCCGGGCACGGTGGTAACAGTTCGATCGGAGCCGAGCGAAGCTCGAACCCGTTTCTCGTTGGACTCAGCGCACAAGAATAAGGAAAAGTACCTCTCGTGAGTAAAGCCAGCACCTTCTCTGCACCCAAGGGTATTCCGGACTACGTTCCGCCGCAGTCAGCCGAATTCGTCGCCGTTCGTGACGGTTTGACGCGCGCCGCCAGATTGGCCGGATACGGCCACATCGAATTGCCGATCTTCGAGGACACCGGATTGTTCGCGCGCGGCGTCGGCGAGTCGACCGACGTCGTGAGCAAAGAGATGTACACGTTCGCCGACCGTGGCGACCGTTCGGTGACGTTGCGTCCCGAGGGAACCGCCGGTGTGATGCGTGCGGTCATCGAGCACAGCCTCGATCGTGGACAGTTGCCGGTCAAGGTCAGCTACGCGGGCCCGTTCTTCCGCTACGAGCGTCCGCAGGCCGGTCGTTACCGCCAGTTGCAGCAGGTCGGCGTCGAGGCCATCGGGATCGACGACCCCGCACTCGACGCAGAGGTCATCGCGATCGCCGACGCCGGATTCCGGTCATTGGGGCTCGACGGCTTCCGCCTCGAAATCACCTCGCTCGGCGACGACACCTGCCGACCGCAGTACCGCGAACTGCTGCAGGAGTTTCTCTTTGCACTCCCGCTCGACGAGGACACGCGTCGACGCGCCGAGATCAACCCGCTCCGTGTGCTCGACGACAAGCGCCCGGATGTGCGTGAGATGACTGCGGGCGCACCGCTCATGCTCGATCACCTGTCGGAGAGCTGCAAGGCACACTTCGACGAGGTACTCGCGCACCTGGACGCCTTGGGCGTTCCCTATGTCGTCAACCCGCGCATGGTTCGCGGCCTCGATTACTACACCAAGACGACCTTCGAGTTCGTGCACGACGGACTGGGCGCGCAGTCCGGAATCGGTGGCGGTGGTCGCTACGACGGTCTGATGGAACAACTGGGCGGACAGCCGCTCTCGGGGATCGGATTCGGAATCGGCGTCGACCGCACTGTTCTCGCGCTCGAGGCCGAGGGTAAGTCGGTAGCACCACCGGCACGTGTCGATGTGTTCTGTGTGCCGATGGGTACCGAAGCGAAGGCAGCGCTGGTGAAGATTGCACACCAGCTGCGTGCCAACGGAATTCGAGTCGACATCGCCTATGGAAATCGTGGTGTGAAGGGCTCGATGAAAGCGGCCGACCGCTCGGGTGCCGCAATCGCGTTGGTTCTCGGCGAGCGTGAACTCGAAGAAGGCGTGATCGTCGTCAAACAGTTGGCGACAGGTGAGCAGGAGTCGGTGGCACTCGACCAGGTCGTCGACAAGCTCGGGGATCTCGTTGAGCACTGAGGCCGAACCGGTTTCGCTCGATCTGGTTCCCGTGGCGTTGATCGCGCCGCGGCTGAAGAAGTTCGCTGTTGTCGTGGTGGTGTTCGGTGTTGTCGTCGGGTTGATCGTCAGTGTTTTCTCGACGGCGACCGTGGGAGCGATCGTCGGTGCCGTCATCGCGGTGCCGACGGCGCTGGCCATTCTGATGACGTTGCGCCGACACATCACCCTGTACGGCAACAGGATACGGGCGCAAGCCGGCTTCCGAACCAACGACGTCGACGTCGCCGAGGTACTCACGGCGGCGCTGACGGTGCGATCCGGCCGGATCAGCGAGGTCAGCCTGACGCTCGGCGACGGGCGGTCCACCGTGCGAATCCCGCTCGCGTTGTATACCGCGGGTGGCGGGCGCGAGTTGGAGATCCTTGCGCTCCGCAAACTCGCCGACGCCCTGGCAGCCAGCGAGTTGGTACCGGCGGCCGCGTTGTCTTCGGTCCTGATCGAACAGTTGCGTGCCGAAGCCCGCGGCGCCGGGCTGGACGAGCGTCCGCTGTACCGCGCCGTCGAACTCGTGACGGCGGCGGGACGAGTGCCGAGAACCACACTGACAGACCACGAAGTGGCCGGATTACTTGACTAGCGTGGAAACCGTTCTTACAGCGTTGTAGAACGGACAGTCGTGAAAACGGCAGGTGAGGAGTCGGCAATGAGTATCGCGCCCGTAACCGTCACGGTGACCGGAGCGTCGGGTCAGATCGCATACGGAATGCTTTTCCGCATAGCTGCGGGGGAGATGCTCGGCGCTGACGTACCGATCAAACTTCGACTGCTCGAGATTCCCGCCGCCGTGTCCGCTGCCGAAGGCGTTGCGATGGAACTCGAAGACGGCGCATTTCCGTTGCTGAGCTCCATCGACATCACCGACGATCCCGACGTCGCCTTCTCCGGTGCGAACGTCGGCATGCTGGTCGGTGCGCGTCCGCGGAGCAAGGGCATGGAGCGCGCCGACTTGCTGAGCGCGAACGGTGCGATTTTCACAGCGCACGGGAAGGCGATCAACAACAACGCCGCCTCGGACGTCAAGGTGCTGGTCGTCGGAAACCCGGCAAACACCAACGCTCTCATCGCGATGAACAACGCGCCGGATGTACCCGATACTCGGTTCAGTGCGTTGACGCGTCTCGACCACAACCGAGCGATTGCGCAGGTGGTGAAGAAGACCGGCGTTCGTGCGTCGTCGGTGCGCAAGGTGTCCGTCTGGGGAAACCATTCGGCGACGCAGTACCCGGACCTCTCCCACGCGACCGTCGCGGGTGAGCCTGCGCTCGCGGTGATCAACGACCGCGACTGGGTGGAGAACGATTTCATCCCGACTGTGCAGGTACGAGGCACCGCCATCATCGCTGCGCGTGGATCGTCCTCGGCGGCAAGTGCGGCCAGCGCGTCTATCGACCACGTCCGCGACTGGGTGATCGGAACGGCCGAGGACGACTGGGTGTCCATGGCCGTGTGTTCGGACGGTTCCTACGGAGTGCCCGAAGGATTGATCTCGTCTTTCCCGGTGACCTGTGCCGATGGTGAATTCACTATCGTTCCCGACCTCGCGATCGACGACTTCTCACGCGAACGGATTGACCTGTCCGTCAGCGAATTGGAGCAGGAGCGCGCGGCGGTACGGGAGTTGGGCTTCGTCTGAGGTCGTAATGCCGCCCCGGTCGGGAAGTCCCGATCAAAGATCTCGGAACAGATACTGATCGGGATTCTCGGCACCGAGCACGGGCGGTGACACCATCGGTAGGTCGTCGACCATCGAATTCTCGTCGCCGGCAGTCACGAGATACCCCGGGGTAGTGCGTGACGACTCGTCGTCACGAGATCCGCGGGGTCCACCGCCCAACATGCCGCCCGGCGACATGCCAGCATTGGCGGCCGCCGACGATGGTGCACCCAGGCCGGGCGTTGCTATCGGGACCGGTTGAGCCGCAGTAACTCCCGCTGCGCCTCTAGCAATTCCACCGATAGTGCCGCTTCCACCCACCCATGCTCCACCGGAGCTAGTCGTCGCACTGGGTGACGGCGACCCGCCAGCTGTGAGTGACGTCGACGAATTGCCCGCGCCCCACAGCTTGTCGACGCCGGTCGCAAGTCCGGCGCCTGCCTGCGCCGCCGAGGTCCGGACTGCGTCGGTGACTGGCTGAGTGGAGTCCTGGTGGGTGGAGTCCTGGTGGGTGGAGTACGCTTCACCGGCATCGGTTGAGGCAGACAGAGGTTGGGCGATCTGACGGGCGGCGTTGTTGATTGCCTCCGGAGTGACCAGGTTGGATAGTGCCTCACTGGTCGGTGGAGTCGGAACTGGGATCGACCCGGCAAGGGCGTTCATGGCTGCGGTGTGCCCGAGCATCTCCCCACGAGTCCGAGTCACCGACGCGACGGCTGCCTGCATGTGTTCAGCTGCCGAGGCAAGCAACATCGCCTGTCCTGGTGGTGTCCACGCGATCGGCGCAGCAGCTGCAACCGTGGTGGCGAAGGACTGCGCGATTGCCGCGAGATTCGCGTTGCCTCGCTGCACCGATTCCGCGGCGGCGGCAGCAGTTTTCGATATCGCGGTTCCGCGTTCGCTCAATTCGGCGCCGCTGTTCTGGGCGGATCGCGACAGTTCGGTCGCGGCTTCACTGCCGGTGCTGTTCCAGGTCTGGCCCACCTCGGCGACCGCGCTTTGGGACAGTCCCATGGCGTGGTCGATGAGAGTGGACGCCTGATTGAAGATGCCGACGGGATCGATGCCCGCAAAAGTGCCTGTGCCGAGACTCTTCCCGAGTTCGATCAAGGGCGCGAACAGATCTTCGATTCCGGGTAGCGCCGGTACCGGTATGCCGGCGAGCATCGATTCGACCGCGTTGTTCGGCAGTACCGGGGCCGGAGCACCACCGTGAAGGAATTCGATGACGGTCGTCGAGTCGTCTTCGGTGCTCACGCGGTCGCGCCCGTCGATCCAGCCGCAGCGGTCAGATCTGTTGCGATTGCTTGATCTGTGGTGTCGTAGGCCTGCGCGGCTGCACCGGCCGTTGCGGCGTTGCCGGCGTAGAACGTGGCGAGTGCTGCAACATCTTTGGTGTGTGTGACCTGAGCGCGCGCGAATGCTTCGAGAAATTCGATCCCGACGGGGCCCACGGCCGGTGCGACTGCTGCGATGTTTGCATCCAGATCGACAGCGGCGGCCTGCGCGATGCGTCCTGCCGCTTCGGTCGACGTCGAGCCGTACTTTCGGATGTCGTCAGTGACGACAGTCAATTCGCTCATCATTACCCCCCAGTTTGGTAAGCGTCGTGAGAACTTTAGCGGACCACTGTGGGCCCGTGCAGGGAGAGGACGCGACCTACTCAGCGGTTCCGGACAACCTGGACGAAGTGGCAGAGATTACATTCGGCTCCGGTGTTGGTATTGCGAGTGCGATCGATTTGGCACACTCGAACCATGCGAACCGCTTCGGACGTCATCCTCCGACTCACGTCCGATCCAGCTCGTGCGGGACTGGTGATGGATTTCGACGGCGTGCTTGCACCCATCGTCGACGATCCGTCGGCGAGTGCACTCCTGCCCGGCGCCGAAGACGTGCTCGCGACCCTGGCGGAGCACCTCGGTGTGGTCGGCTTGCTCTCGGGACGGCCGGTGTCGTTCTTGCGAGAGCGGCTCAGCTTGAATTCCGTTGTGCTCATGGGTTCCTACGGTGTCGAGACCTGGACGGACGACGGAATCCAAGTGCTTCCGGCCGTCGCTGCGTTCAGTGATGCTGTCGCCGAAGCAGAAGCCGAACTGCGCCGCTTGTTCGACTCTCAGGCAGTTCCTGGCATCCACGTCGAGAGCAAAGGCCTTGCGGTAGCAGTGCATTGGCGTCGGGTCGCGGATCGAGCGGCCGCGCAGCGCCTGGTGGAAGCGGCGACAACAGAAATCGCGAGCCGGACCGGGTTGCGTCGTGAGCCCGGCAAGTTGGTCGAGGAATTGCGCCCACCCGTTGAGGAGGACAAGGGAACAGGCCTCCTTCGCGCGATCGCAGCCGCAGGGGTCGACGTCGTCGCGTATGCGGGCGACGACCGGGGTGACCTACCCGCCTTTGCTGCTGTCCTTGCCTCGGGTGGAGAAGCGTTGGTGGTCAAGGGCGATGACATTGCACCGGAGGTGGCTGCTGTCGACGGCGTCCAGTTCGACGGCCCGCAGGCGTTTCTGGAGTGGATGAAAGAGCTTGCCGCGCAACTGGAACGCTGACACGTAGGGTCAGTCTGCCAGGAACTCGGCCAGCGCGCGGTTGACCTCTTCCGGGTTGTCCTGTGTGCATTGATGTCCGACACCGCTGATCACCACCCGGCGAGTCAGGTCGGGGAGTTGTTCACTCAGCGCGTCGTAGATGCGATCGAGTTGGCGCGCCATGTCTACCTCTCCCCGCATCAGGAGGGTCTCCTTTCGGGGTGCCGTATCCACCGGGCAGAGTGACGTTAACCCGCTTGTTCCCAAATCCAGCCATGTCTGCCGTCCGGCGGCCAGCATGCAGTCGGCAACGTATCTGCGAGTTGCGGGATTTCGACTCGACCACCGACCACTGTAAAAGGCAAAGGGGCCCCACGGAATTCGTCGATACAGATGTGTGCCGATCTTGATCGCCGAGGCAGCGGCGCCACTCATTTCCCGGTGCTGTCCAGGGCTGCCGATCATGACGAGTTTGTCGACTCGATCCGGATGGCGGTGGGTGAACTCCTGCGCAATGTTTCCGCCGAACGAGTGTCCGACGATGCTTGCCCGATCGATTCCGAGCGAGTCGAACATGACCTTCACGTCGTCGATCACAGTGTCGAGAGTGGCGCGGTGGCCTTCCTTCAGGATAGACAGCCCTTGACCGCGTAAATCGGGTAGCACCAGGGAATAGGCCCCCGCGAGTTCCGCGACCTGGTCGTCGAACATTCGATGATCAACTCCGGCGCCATGCAGGAAGACCACGCATTTCCGGTCGAGCGCCGACGTGCGCCACACACGCATCTCGGTGCCCGGAGTGGAAATCGTCTGGGTTGTCAGAGTCTGCATCGCTGTCCGTTGCCTCAGTTCGTTGCCGAATCGAATAGAAGTGAGCCTATCCTAAGTTATGTGAACTTCGGTTGTGGCAACGAGAAACTGGCCGTACCGGAACCATCTCCGGTACGGCCAGTCGTGGTGTTCGGTCAGGCGTCGCGCTTGTTGACGACGGCGATGCTGATTCCGAAAACCACCAGAACAAATGCGGCGAAGTAGAACAGGCTTCCCCAAGGGCCCCAATGAAAATTGGCGCTCGAACCCGAAGAGAGGAAGTGGTCGGCGTTGGCGAACGGGAGGAACGGTGTGACGTTTCTACCGAAGGATCCGAACATGCCGAACAGGCTCTCGATGAGCAGTGGCCACAGCAGCAGTAGTGCAATAGCTCCGGCAGATTGACGGAGGAGTGCTCCGACGGCGATAGCGAGGACGACGCAGAGGAACGCGAAGATCGGTACGCCGTAGACGGCGCGCCAGGCATCGGCGTTGTCGAGTGCCAGGTTGGTGGAACCTTCAGTGCCTGCAGCAGCTTTGGTGATGAAGACTGCGCCGAGCATGAGGACAAAGGACAGCACCGCTCCGAAGGCTCCGATCAGGCCGGCTTTCGCGATCAGAACCGACGCCCGACCCGGGATGGCTTGGAAGGTCGTGCGGATGATACCGAAGCGGTACTCGCTGGTGATCGCGAGCGCCGCCATGATCATCAGGACCATGACGCCGAAGCCGGAAACTCCAAGCCCCGCGTCGTTGAACGTGGGGAGGAATTTCTCGAAATCAGGAGTTCCTGATGCGGCTTCGTCGTTGTACGCCTGAATGCTCGAACTCGACGAACGCCCGATCATCCAGGCGACGCCCAACCCCAGGACTATGATGGTGATCGTGCACCACAGCGGGGACTTGGTCGTGGTGATCTTGATTCGTTCAGCACTGAGAACAGCCATTACAGTGCACCTCCCATAGCCTGCTGTGTGTTTGCGTGGTGGGCTCCGGCACCCGGATCGACACCGGATGCGTGGTACTGGACATCGTCTCCGGTCAACTTCATGAACGCGTCCTCGAGCGATCCCTGCTGGGACGCCAACTCGTGCAACACGATTCCCTGCGAGCCAGCCAGACCACCGATCACATCGGTGGTCGAATCAACGACCACCAACACCGGCTCCGATCCTGAATGCTCCTCGCGGACAGTCAGTCCGTGGGCAGTCAATGCGGCATGGAGAGCGTCCAATTGTGGGCTACGCACGCGCACCGTCG